>DIUC01000032.1 GCA_002435785.1 Saprospiraceae bacterium UBA6168
TAACTTTAGGGCGCACATCAATTTTTGAAACTTGGCCAGCAGAAAGCAAAAAAGCGCTCACCTAAAAACGGGGCGCTTTTTTTTTGTAAAAATTCGGGAAATCGCTTTTCAGGGAACAACCCAAATGCAATTTGAAAGCTGATTTATTGGCCCTTTATCAGCACCATTTCCACCAAGTCGCTGCCAAAAGCATAGGGCAAGTAGGCCAATGAAGGCATCGGTTTGGTGATTATCAAATTGGCGAATTTCCCCCTTGCAATGGAGCCAAAATCGGAAGCAGCTTCCAGGGCAAATGCGCCATTCAGCGTAGCCGCTTGAATGGCTTCCTCCGGCAACATTTTCATCATGATACAAGCCAGCGAAACCACAAATGGCATTCGGCCAGATGGCGATGTGCCTGGGTTGAAATCACTTGCAAGGACGACTGCTATGTTGGCATCAATTAGGCGACGGGCTGGTGGAATATGGTCTTGCAGGAAAAACGGTGCCGAGGGAAGTAGCGTGGCAATGGTATTGCCATTGCGGAGCGCTTCAATGTCGGTATCATCTACGACTTCCAAATGGTCAACGGAGATGGCCCCATGCCGGATGGCGGCAGTTATGCCCCCCATGCAGTTGAACTGGTTCACATGTACTTTTGGCCGCAACCCGAATTTTGCCGCTGCCTCCAAAATCTCCTCCATTTCTGCTACGCTGAACGCCAGTTTTTCACAAAAAACATCCACATAATCGGCCAATTCTTCGTCGGCGATTCTGGGGAGCATTTCTTTGATTATCAGAGAGATATAGCCAGCTCGGTTGCCATTTCGGAAGGCCATTGGCACGGAGTGCGCACCCAAAAAGCTGGCTTTGATTTCCACATCACTCGACTCCTTCAAGCGCCTGATGACCCGCAGCATTTTCAGTTCGCTCTCCACGGTCAGGCCGTAGCCGCTTTTGATTTCAATCAGCCCTGTGCCGGATTTTCGCACCTCCTCCAGCCGCTCCAATGCTTGGTCGAACAGCAATTCTTCTGGGGTTTCCTGCAAGCGGTTGGCCGAGTTGAGGATGCCGCCGCCCCGGTTGGCAATTTCCTCGTAGCTCATGCCTTTCAGGCGGTTTACCCATTCCTCCTCCCGGCTGCTTGCGAAGACGAGGTGGGTATGCGAATCGCACCACGCTGGCAGCACAAAGCGGCCAGTGGCGTCCATCGTTTTGTCGGCACGGAGGGGGCAGCGGGACATTTCCCCGAAATCCACAATTCGCTGGTTTTCAATGAGTAAGAAGGCATTTTCAACCACTGGCAAGTTAGCCAGTTCGAGGCCCTTTAACGGGGTGGTTCGGGCGGTTTCCTCGGTGAGTACGAGTTGGCGGATGTTGGTGATGAGTGTTTGCACAGTTCAATTATTTGGACAAAAGTAGTATCCAGCGAGTTGGTTTTTTACATGGATTTTGCAGCGCTGGTGGACTTGCCCCAAACCCATTTTGCCTTTTGTTCCCACAATTTGCAAGTTTCTTTACCTTTGGCGCAATTCACAAAATCACTTGTCACGAATCACGGAACAACCATGGATTTCAAAAAAATCGTCCCCCATATCATCGCCTTTTTTGTGCTGCTCATCGTGGCTTTTGCACGATTCGCCCCCATCGTTTTGGAGGGCAAGACCTTGCAACAAGGCGACAACTTGCAAGCTTTGGGTATGCAGGGCGAAAGCCGAAAGGTAGCAGATAAAACAGGAGAATATCCGCTCTGGACCAATGCAGCCTTTTCAGGTATGCCTACTTACCAAATCCTTTACCCTACTTCCAATCCAATTAAATACCTTCAAAAAGCCTTTTTGCTGGGCAACGACATGGCGCCGCCGCATACCGGCATACTGCTGATGATGTTGGGGGTTTACCTGCTTTTGGTGGTGCTGAGGGTGGATTGGCGACTGGGCATCATCGGAGCGATAGGGTTTGGCTTGGCGGCCAACCACATGGACCTGGCACAGGCGGGTCACTCCACCAAAATCATTGCGGCAGCTTATTCTGCGCCTATTTTGGCCGGATTGTTACTTAGTTTTAGGGGAAAATACTGGCTCGGTGGCGGCCTCACGGCGCTTTTTTTGGCGCTCCAGATTTACGCCAACCACGTCCAAATCACTTACTACCTTTTTCTTTCCCTGCTCATTTTTGGGGTCGTTTACCTGTTGGATGCGGTAAAAAATGGTTGGATGCCACGGTTTTGGACGGCTGCGGCTGTTTCGGTGGTGGCGGTGATATTGGCTTTCGGCACCAACGCCAGCCGCTTGATGACCACTAAAGAATACGCCGATGAGACCATCCGGGGCAAATCGGAGCTGACCAGGAAGAGCGATAGCAGCGGTTCCACCGCAGAGGAAGGCGGTGGCCTCTCCAAAACCTACGCTTTCCAATACAGCTATGGCATTAAGGAGTCCTGGAACCTGCTCATCCCGAACTACCTCGGCGGCAGCAGTTCAGAGGGCTTTGCCAGTGACCCGAACAGCGCAACAATCGCTGCCTTGCGCAACATGAAGAACTCCGAGGAAGCCATGCAATTTGCACAAAGGGCGACCCATTACTGGGGTGGCCAGCCATTCGTAGGAGGCGGCGTCTATATGGGCATGGTGTTCACGTTGTTGTTTTTCATGGGAATGTTTTTGGTGAAAAAACCGATTCGCTGGTACGTGCTCGGTACACTGGTACTGGCCATTATGGTGTCGTGGGGAAGCAATTTCCCGCTGTTCAACTACCTGATGTTCGACCATTTCCCGATGTTCAACAAATTTCGTGACCCAAAGATGTTCCTTATTTTGGGCAATATGCTTGTCGTAGCCTTCGGAATGCTCGGTTTGCAAGCGTTTTTTGATAAAAATATTGACCCAAAAGAACGGCAGCGTGGCTTGCTGTTGGGTGGAGCAGTGACGGCTGGACTGCTGCTCATTGCCTTCCTCATCAGCCTTGGCTTCGATTACCAGAAGCCCGGCGAGCAACTTCCCCAAGCCCTGTCCGATGCACTCGCTGGTGACCGTGCAGCCTTGCTTCATGCGGATTTGCTGCGCTCTTTCCTCTTCGCAGGATTGGCATTCGGCCTACTTTGGTTTTGGGTGAAGAAAAGCTTCGCCCCGGTGGCATTGACCATCGGACTTGGACTGTTGGCGGTGATTGATATTTGGGGCGTTGGTGCTCGGATGCTCTCCTCTGATGACTTCATTGACCAAAGTCAAAAGAACTCCCTCCGCGCTGCTACTGCTGCGGACGATGAGATTTTCAAGGACAAGGACCCGCATTTCCGTGTGGCAGATTTCCGGCGAGGGTTGCCGTTTTCAAATGCCTTCACGGGGTTCCACCACCAGAGCGTTGGTGGCTATCACGCCGCAAAGTTGATGCGCTACCAAGAGGTCATTGAGCGCTATTTGAGTGACCCAGCTAAAAACCAGCATGTTTATGGCATGTTGAACGCCAAGTATTTCATCAATCAACAGGATAAGGCATTGACCAATCCCAGTGCCTGTGGAAATGCGTGGTTTGTGAAGGAAATAAAAACAGTTGCAAATGGCGATGCCGAAATTGATGCTCTGGCTGACCTCAGACCAAAGGAGCAAGCGGTAGTTCAGGAAGCATTTGCAGGGAACCTAAAGGGCTTTTCTCATAGCTTCGATAGCACGGCTACCATCCAACTTTCCCGCTATCACCCGGACACGATGGTTTACAATTATTCGGCGGCCAGCGACCAATTTGCGGTGTTCTCAGAGATATACTACCCACCAGCCAAGGGCTGGAGCATGTACCTCGACGGACAAAAAACGGACGATTTTACGAAGTGCAACTTCCTGCTACGGGGAGCCAAACTTCCTGCTGGTCAGCACGAACTAAAAATGGTCTTTTCTCCGAAATCCTATCATTCCGGTGAATTGATTGCGTTGATTGCTGCTTTATTGGTGATTGGGCTTGCCGTTTGGGGCATTGTGTGGTTTTCAAGAAAGTATGAGTTGCCAGATGCGGGGAACCTACCCGTCTTAGCTGCGAATTCAGAAAGGCAGCGGGAGCGGGTTGTTCCGCCAAAGTCGAGGAGCGATGTTAAGAAGAAAAAATGAGTGGGTTGCTTTTGCCATTTAAAAAGGACAGGAAGGTTTGTCATTCCCAACCATTTTAATCAAGGTTCATCCAAAATTCATTAAGGCATTTATGGATAGGGTAAATAAAACGTCGGTGGGTACAGTACCCACCGACGTTTTTCATTCTAAATTTTTTTCGGTAGTTGGTCAAATGGGTCGGGAAGCATCGCCAAGTGACCGTGTGACTTAAAACAACCCGGCCACTATGCCCCGTGGGGGGCGTGTAATGTTCTTTTATAAGTTTTAGGCATAAGTGATTGGTTTACAACGCTTTAAAACCAACGTTGGCGCAGCCAAAACCAATGGGCGGGTGGTGAAAAACTGTTTTGCGAAGCCGATTTTCTAAGTCTTAGCCGCTGGTGTGAAACATCTTGTTTCAATCGCTAAATTTCTAATTGCCAATGAGAAATTCCTTGTTGCAAATGCCAAAATCCTAATTGTCAATGCGAAACATATAGTTGCAATGCCAAAATCCTAATTGCCTTCGTCAAACTTCTTGTTAGGGATGCTAAAATCCTAATTGCCTTCGTCAAACTTCTTGTTTAGAATTCCAACTTTCTAATATCGAATTCCAACTTTCCAATATCGAATTCCAACTTTCCAATATCGAATGTTTAACTTCCAATCATCCGTTCACTTGGCGGTGCAACTCAATCCATTTGACCTACTACCATATTTACTTTCTTGCTTTATAAAACTTCATCCGCTCGCTACAAGATGTCCTCGCCCAATGCCCGATACCGAAATTGAATTCGACCATGAACTCTGCCATTGCCGGGCGGGTGATGGCATCGCTCTCATACCTTTGCGAGGGGTTGGGGAATCCCAACTGCTTGCCGTTGTCATTGACAAAATCAGTCAACCCATAATGAAGCCGGAGACCAAGTCCCAAAGAAAAGGTCTCTGCCCCCGCCACATACCCTCCGAACCCTAAAACTCCCGACAAATAGCCATTTTGGTAGTTGCTCTTTGGATTTACCAACTGAGTGTTCAGGTCGTATTGTTCCACGGAGCGCACAACGGAGTACATCGGTCCCAGCTCGATGTAAACCCGGTTGTTGATGTGCCTGAATAGCAAAAGCGCATCCAAGCTCTGCCAAGAAATCTTGTTTTCATAATCACCCAGCGGCGATGGTAAGGAATAGTCAAAGTTTTGGCCAGCTTTGGTGTAAAATCCCTCCAAGGAGATTCCATTGAACGGTCCGAAATTCACGGCGAATTTGCCACCGATATTGTAGGCTGGCGTAGCTTGATAATTGTAGTTGTCGTCCTCCAGTATGTTTTTATTCACGAGGAAGGAGGCACCGTAGCCGCCCTTCAGGGCTGCTTCCAGCCAGACCTCTTGAGCAGCCAATGAACACGAAAAAATGAGGAGAAAGATGGGTAAGATGATTTTTTTCATAGTCGTTGTTTTAATGAAATAGTCAGCAATGGTGCTGAATTTTGCGGATAGCGGCAAGTTTTTGTGCAATTAAAAAAGGAATTGAATAGTATTTGACACCGAATTGCCTCAAAAAGCAAAAGGGCATAGGTCTTTCAACGCTACGCCCTTTTTGAAAAAGGTATTGGATTGCGATTTATTTCACTCTGAAAGTGTAGGTGATAGTCCCACACTGTTTGTCCACCCCACCAGCTTCGAATTTGTACTTTCTGGCATTTTCGATGGCGATTTCTTTCAGCTTTGAGCTGGCGGACGATGAGCCTTTTTGTGTGTATTCGGCACTGGTCACACGACCATTTTTGTCCACACAAACATAAACTGCCACAGTGCCAGTTTCCTGTGAGTTGTCTTGCGGGGCGGCTGGCTTGGTAAAGCCCCTTCCACCAAACCCTTCCACCACGCCAGACCCAGTGGTTTTTCCGCTCAAAATGTCGGAGTCGCCGCCATTCGGATCGCCTTGGTTGCCGGGCTTGCCAGTGTCACCTTTTCCGCTGCCCTTTCCACCGCCTGTGCCTGCTTTCACGAGATCCTCAAGCGCTTTCTTTTTGGCAGCTTCTTGTGCCTTGCGGTCGGCTTCTGCTTTAGCCGCAGCGTCGGCTTTTGCTTTAGCATCCTCCCTTGCCTTTGATTCTGCTCTGGCTTGTTCGTCCGCTTTCTTCTTTTCCTCTTCTTTTTTCTTTTTCAACGCCACGGCCTCTGGGTCTTCTGTTTTTACCACCTCCTTGGTAGGTTGTGGCGTTGGTTTTTCTTTGACCGGCGTTGGCTTTTCTTTCACGGGTTCCGGCTTTTCTTCCTTCACTGGTTCAGGTTCAGGTTCTTTAGCAGGTTCGGCGGGCGCAGCTTCGGGGGCATTTTCGTCGCCTTGGCCTACATCAGGAATACCCAAATTTACCAGAATGCCAGCAGCTTCCGGTGGTGGGTTCTGGAAGGTAAAGCCGTACAACATCGCCAGTATGATGACCATCACATGGAAAACCATACTGAAAATAATTCCTTTCTGTCTGTTGCCTTGTTCTGACCTTGTTGAATCTTCCATAATAAAAGACTTTTAATTCCTTACGTAAACGAGAAAAATAGTGGTTTTGGTGGAGCAGGCTTGTGTATTTTGTAAATAATTAACAAAGTGACGCCTATTTCTGCTCGGAGGTAAGGATGGCGTTCATTTGAAGCCGCATGGCAATGTCCATGACAAATGCCACGTGTTTGACGGCAGTCCCAGTTTCTGGGGAAATGGTAATGTCAAGTTTGTCCTTGGCGGCATTTGCCTTGCGCTCCAAAGCAGATTCCAAATCAGATTGTGTGATTCGCTTGCCATTCAAGTAAAAGTTGCCGCTTTTGGTAATGCCAATATCATCTGCTTTTGAATCAATCTGGACTTTGCTCTGTGTTGATCCGGGCAGCTTTAGGTTCAATGAGTTTGGCGCCACCAATCCAGAGGTGAGCATGAAGAAAATGAGTAACAAAAAAATCATGTCCGTCATGGACGCCGAGCTAAACTCAGTAGTGACTTTGCTTTTCTTTTTTAATCCCATGTCAACCTTGTGTTTTGGGTGAAGTTGCCAAAATAGCCCTAATACGCAGTTCTCCGGCCACTTTTATGACCTCCGTCACATTGTCGAACGGGGAGTCTTGGTCCGCAGCGATGGTCAAGGTAAAGTCTTTGGGGTCGCCCATTTCCTTTTTCTTTCTGGCAAGGGCAGCCTTGAGGGCACTTGGAGAAACCTTTTGCTTTTCCCACAGCAATTCTCCCTTTAGGCCAACTTCCACAACAGCGGAGGTTGGCGCAACTGTTTTACTGTCAGATTCTGGCAATTTCAAATCCGAGATTTGCACAAAATTCGAGGTCAGCACGAAGAATATCAGCAATAGGAAGATGATATCCGTCATGGATGCAAAACTGAACTTAGCCTCTATCTTATTTCTTCGCTTTAAACCCATTTTTGAATAAAATAGTAGGTTAAAGTGAACTGTCGCAATTCGCAAGCCGAGGCTTGATATTGCACAGCAATCTAACCAAAGTCAATGGCGATTAAGCCGTTGGTTCTTGAAGCAGGTCCATGAACTCCGTGGTGAAGCGCTCCATTTTGTAAACGACCTTGTCAACCCTGCCCACCAAATTGTTGTAGCCGATGTAGGCAAAGATACCTACCACCAAACCAACAGCAGTCGTGATGAGGGCCTGGTAAATACCACCCGCCAAAACCTGTGGTGTAACATTGGTGGCAGTGGCCATTTGCTGGAACGACACAATCATACCAGTCACCGTGCCCAAGAAACCAAGCATCGGCGCTGAACCAGAAATACCTGCCAATGTGGACAGGTTCTTTTCAAGTTTAAAAATCTCCAAATTGCCCACGTTCTCAATTGCGGCGTCAATGTCGTGCAGCGGCTTCCCGATGCGGGCAAGTCCTTTTTCAACCATCCGGGCAACAGGCGTGTCGGTGCTTTGGCACAGCGCACGGGCCGCTTGGATGTTGCCAGAGCTGACGTTTGAACGGATATTGTTCATGAAGTTCTGGTCAACTTCTCCGGATTTCTTGATGGACAAGTAGCGCTCTATGAAAATGTAGAGGGCAATGATTGATTGGACAAACTGAATGGAAACAATTGTAATCCCAATCCAGCCGCCAGAGAATAAAAGGTCAAGAATAGATTTGGATTCGGTAGTGACTGGAACGTCAACTGCCTGTAAGAACAAAAGGTGCTGAAACATAAAGCTGATTTTAGTTTTTCACGTATTGCTTGAAGGTGTAAGTTTCAAAAACGACCGACAAATAATCCATAGTGTCGAATCGGGGCGAAAGTTATTGCTTTTTATTAAAAACCAAGGATTTACATAGCGGATAAATAATTTTAGCAAACTTTGGGTGCAACTTGGAGATTTGATCGGCGTTTGTAATTTTGCATTCTCAGCGAATTTTCGCTAAAATCTTCAACTCTCAACTTCGATACTCCACCATGAGAAGAATTACAAAAGTAGCAGTTCTTGGTTCTGGCGTAATGGGTTCGGGCATTGCCTGCCATTTGGCCAATATTGGCTTGCAGGTTTTGCTGCTCGACATTGTTCCGCCAAACATTGCCGATGGAAAGGCAAATGATAAAGCAACCCGCAACAGTTTTGCCAACAATTCCCTCGCTGCCGCCATCAAATCCAAGCCTGCTCCGCTTTATGATGCCTCCTTTGCAGGAAGGATAACCACTGGTAATTTCGACGATGACCTTCCAAAGATAAAGGATTACGATTGGGTCATTGAAGTAGTGGTGGAGCGGCTCGACATCAAACGACAACTGCTGGAGAAAGTGGATAAGCTCCGAAAAGCGGGGACTTTGGTCACTTCCAACACTTCCGGCATTCCCATCCACATGATGCTCGATGGCAGGAGCGACGACTTCCGTGCCCATTTTTGTGGTACGCATTTCTTCAACCCGCCCCGCTACATGCGGCTGCTGGAAGTAATCCCCACCGAAGAGACCCGGCAGGATGTCGTTGACTTCTTCATGCGGTACGGCGACGTTTACCTTGGCAAACAAACGGTTTTGGCCAAGGACACGCCAGCGTTCATTGCCAATAGGGTAGGGGTGTACGCCATGGCGAAAATCTACCAACTGACTACCGAAATCGGGCTTACTATTTCTGAGGTAGATGCGCTCACTGGCCCGGCCATTGGTCGCCCAAACACTGGCACCTTCCGGCTCGGCGACCTCGTAGGTCACGATACCGCTGCCAAGGTGATTCAGGGCATCAAGGACAACTGCCCAACCGACGAGCAGGCTGGCGCATTTGAAATTCCGGCTTACCTCAATTTTTTATTGGAAAACAATTTTTTGGGGAATAAAACGGGCCAAGGTTTTTACAAAAAGACAAACGAAAAGGATGAGAAAGGCAAGACAAAAGTGCTTGCACTGAACCTCGGAACCCTCGAATACGAGCCGACTGGCAAGCCGAATTTGCCCAGCCTGGGCGTTGCGAAGCAAATAGACGACCTGCCAAAACGGGTGAAAGCTGTTTTTTCCGCCCAGGACAAAGGGGGCGAATTGGTGCGTCGGTCATTGTTGGGACTATTTGCCTATGCCTCCAATCGGATACCGGAAATCGCCAATGACCTCTACAGCATTGACGATGCATTGCGTGCAGGATTCGCCTGGGACCTCGGCCCGTTTGAATATTGGGATGCAGTGGGTGTACAAAACGCCCTGAACCTGGCAGAAGCGCAGGGTGAAATAATCGCCCCGTGGGTCAAGGAAATGCTGGATGCTGGCCATGATTCATTTTACAAAAGAGAAGCAGGAAAGCGATTGTATTACAACATACAGTCAAAGGCTTACCAGCAAGTTCCCGGTACGGAGAGCTTTGTCATTTTGGACAATTACCGTGACAAAAAGCCAGTTTACCAGAACCCAGAGGTCACCCTGCACGACATTGGCGATGGGGTGCTTTGCTTGGAGTTTCAGAGCAAAGCCAACTCGATTGGCGAGGGCGTTTTGCGGGGCATGAACGATGCTATTAAAATTGCCGAAGAAGGCGACTGGAAAGGTTTGGTCATCGGGAACAATGCCAAAAACTTCTCCGTGGGCGCCAACCTGATGATGGTGGCCATGATGGCTTACGAGCAGGAATGGGAACAACTGAATTTTGCAATAAAAATGTTCCAGAACACCACCATGCGCTGCCGCTATTCGAGCATCCCAGTGGTGGCTGCCACTCAAGGATATGTGTTTGGCGGGGCATGTGAGACCATCATGCACTGCGATGCCGCCATTTGCGCAGCAGAAAGTTATATCGGGCTGGTGGAGGTCGGGGTCGGGCTATTGCCGGGCGGCGCAGGTACCAAGGAACTTGCATTGCGGGCCAGCGATTCCTTTTTTGAAGGGGACGTCCAGATACCAACTTTGATTGAAAAATTCAAGACCATAGCCTTGGCTTCCGTGGCAACCTCTGCCCATGAGGCTTTCAACATGGGCTATTTGCTTCGCAACAAAGACAGCGTGGCACTGAACACCATGCGAAACATTGCGGAAGCAAAAAACAAAGTGTTGGAATTGTCTGGCAATTACGTTCAGCCAATAGAACGGCAGGACGTGACAGTACTTGGCCGCAGCGGCTTGGCTGCACTTTACGTCGCTGCCAATGAACTCAAGCTCGGCAATTACGCCTCGGAGCACGACATTAAAATCGCCAAAAAAATCGCATTCGTGCTTTGCGGGGGTGACTTGACTGGCATACAGCAGGTTAGTGAGCAATACCTGCTTGACTTGGAGCGGGAGGCATTCCTAAGCCTTTGTGGGGAGCAAAAAACCCAGGAGCGCATCCAATACATGCTGACGAACAACAAACCACTGAGGAATTAGGGCTTCCGCAAAACATTTTTCAAAAATAAAAATCAATAAAATGCAAGACGCATATATCGTAAAAGCATACCGTTCCGCTGTTGGAAAGGCAAAAAAAGGTGGGTTTCGCAATTACCGCAGCGATGACTTGGCTGTGGATGTGATTCAGTTTTTGTTGAATAACACACCGGAACTTGACCCAGCCTTGGTGGACGACTTGATTGTGGGCTGCGCCAACCCAGAAGGTGAGCAGGGCCTGCAAATTGGGCGGCAAATCTCGGTCAGGGTCCTTGGCAAATCCGTGCCAGGCATGACGGTCAACCGCTACTGTGCCTCCGGCTTGGAGACCATCGCCATTGCAACCGCAAAAATCAGGGCTGGCATGGGCCAATGTTATATCGCTGGCGGTGCCGAGAGCATGAGCATGATTCCGATGACTGGCTACAAGTTGGCACCGAACTACTCCGTGTCCATCTCTACGCCAGAATACGTGACTGGCATGGGCAACACTGCCGAAGCCGTTGCTGCGAAATGGAACATCAGCCGGGAAGCTGCCGACGAATTTTCGGTAAAGTCACACCAGAAAGCAGCGAAGGCCATTGCCGAAGGCAAATTCAAGGATGAGATAGTTCCAGTGTCCGTGACGGAGGTTTGGGTTGAGAACAACCAGCGCCAAGAAAAGACTTTTTTGATTGACACCGATGAAGGGGTTCGGTTGGACACGAATGTAGGAGGACTTTCAAAATTGCGACCAGCCTTCAAAAATGGCGGGGTCGTTACGGCGGGCAATTCATCACAAACCAGCGATGGTGCTTCGTTTGTGCTGGTGATGAGTGGTGATTTGGTCAAAAAACTGAACTTAACGCCAATTGCTCGGCTGGTTTCGTGTGCTGTGGCAGGCGTAGAGCCATTGTACATGGGCATTGGGCCTTGTGCCGCCATACCAAAGGCGCTAAAACAGGGCGGCTTGAAATTGGAGGATATTCAGCAGATAGAGTTGAATGAGGCGTTTGCAGTGCAAGCGCTGGCGGTGATACAGGAGGCGCATTTGAACCCCGACATCGTAAACGTGAATGGCGGCGCAGTAGCACTTGGCCACCCACTTGGCTGCACTGGGGCGAAACTGTCCACCCAATTGTTAAATGAAATGCGCCGCAGGAATCAGAAATACGGCATGGTAACAGCATGCGTTGGCGGCGGGCAAGGGATTGCTGGGATTTATGAGCTGTTGTAAATGAAAATCCTACCAATAAAAAAAGGGCACAAACGAAAATTAATCCGTTGGTGCCCTTTTTTTCAGAGTGGAAACTTAGTTTTTGAAGTAAGAACCACCCACATCCTGTCCTGCCCTTGCTTTTTCCAAGCGGGTTTTGAACTCCTTGGATTTATCCAATTCGCTCATCCGGGCATAGATTTCTGAAAGTGCAATCAAAGTGTTGATGTCGTTGGGCTGCATTCCCTCAGTCTTTTGAAAATAAGGCAATGCGGCGGCCATGAGGCCATTCGATTCCTCCAAGAATAGTTTGTATTTCTTCTGGCTCTCTTTGTCCATTGGCAAAGCGTTGGCGATTTTTATCATTTCCACCGCTTTGTTGAAGTAAAGCGAACCAATGCTGTAAATGGCGTCGAACTGATTTGCGTCAATGCTGATAGCTTTGTTGAAGTATTTCAGGGACTCATCAAAATAGCCTTTGGCAATCTCGGAATTGCTGTCCTTGGCATATTCATCATTGAACAAACTCATGTAAACGTTGCCAAGTGCTGAGTAAATGGACGGATTGTTTGGTTCGGCTTCAACTGCTTTTGTAAGCATCTTTTTCAAAGCGTCGTAGTCTTTCTCCATGATTTTGGCATTGATACCAGAGAAAAGGATTTCGGTACTTGCCGGGAACTTTGATTGGCCTTTGTCAAAGACTTTCCATGCTTCGTCATGGTTTCCAGACTGGTAGAGGTAGTCGAAATACTGTGAATAAACTGCCGATTCTTCGGTTCCAGCTTCGTAGAGTTCCTTGAAAAGTTTGCCAGCAGCATCCTTGTTGCCAGCAGCAGATGCGCAGAAGGCAACTACGTATTTGTGGTTAGCCATGTCAGCATCGGCAATGACAGGCGAACCGCCATTTTTTCTAACGGTTTCATCAATATTCATCACCATCAACAGGGAATTGAACGCACCAGCGTAGTCATTCCTTTTGATTTGGCTATTCCCGATGTTGTTCAATTTCCCAGAAGCCTCCGTAAGCCCTTTGACAGCATCCTTGGTTTCGTACTTCTTGGTGGCCAATTCGATGGCCTTCATAAATGCTTCTGCTGCAACAACAGGCGCATTTGGATATTCGGGCACAAAATCTGGATTCTTGAACATGTTTGTCAAATCCTTGTCGGAGAGCGCATTGTAAATCTCGCCCCTTGTTTGCCAGGTCTTGACTTTGCCCTTGTTCACGTCCGCTGCGGATGCAACGTCAATTAATTGAACAGCTTCTTTGAGCTTTGCGTCATTGTTGGTGGGATCCAAGTTTTGAGCATAGGCAGCCAAAGCTTTGCTAGCTTTGCCCAATGCCTTCTCTGGGTCCTCCTGGGCATTGACGATATTTGAGAAGAGAAAAATGGCCAATAGGCCCGTTAATAGATTTTTCATGTTGATGTGAATTTAATTTTATGTCCTCGTTATTAATGTTTTCAAACTCGGTATGGTTGAATCCCCTTAATGACGGGACATCGTACTAAATGGCATTAACTGAACTGTTAAGATTCCAATAAATTCTTTTTTCAGGCCACCCAGCGGGCTTAATTCTCGCCTTCGGGGTCTGTTCCAGTTCCTCTGTTGGCGGTTGTTTCGTCATCATTCAGCACGTCTGAACTGGCTTCCAGTGGCACCTCCAGTTCATCCTCCTGCGGAACTACCGTCACGTCAGCGATTTCGTCCTCACCATCCAATCGGATGACTCTAACACCTTGGGTTGCCCGCCCCATCACCCTGATATCATTGACTGGCATTCGGATGACTATACCCGATTTTGTGGTAATCATCAAGTCCTCGTCCTCGGCTACCGATTTGATGGCGATAACGTCACCCGTTTTCTCGGTGACTTCCATGGTCTTTACGCCTTTGCCGCCACGGTTGGTCAAACGGTAGTCGTCAGCCACGGTACGTTTGCCAGTGCCTTTTTCAGAGATGGTCAGCACCGTATGCGTAGGGTCGTTGGGTTCAACGATGGCCATTCCTACAACCACATCATTTTCGTCCTCCAAGGTTATGCCGTTGACGCCGCTGGTGTTCCGACCCATTGGCCGTACATTTTTCTCCATGAACCGGATGGCGTTACCTGCTTTCGTGGCAATGAAGATTTCGTTGTTGCCGCTTGTGAGACGGGCTTCCAACAGTTGGTCACCTTCGTTGATGTTGATGGCGATGATTCCGCCCTCTCTTGGGCGGGAGTATGCCTCGACTTGGGTTTTTTTGACCTGTCCTTGCTTGGTACAAAATAAGATGAAGTTGTTGTCGAGGAATTCCTGGTCGTTCAAGTTTTGGACAATAATATATGCCTTTACCTTGTCGTCGGCAGGGATGGAAAGCACGTTTTGAATGAAACGACCTCCTGAGTTTTTGGTGCCCTCCGGAATTTCATAGACCCGCATCCAATAGCACTTGCCCTTCTCCGTAAAGAACATGAGGTAGTTGTGGTTGCTGGCAATGAACATGTGTTCAATGAAGTCCTCCTCCTTTGTCTTGCTGCCCCTTGCACCCCTACCGCCACGACTTTGGGTGCGGTACTCCGTCACGGCAGTCCGTTTGATGTAGCCAGCATGGGAGATGGTTATCACCACATTTTCGTCAGCAATGAAATCCTCCATGTTGATTTCACCTTCTTCAAATGAAATCTCCGTGCGGCGGGCATCGCCAAACCGCTCCTTTATTTCAAGCAATTCATCCTTGATGATTTGGCGGCGGATTCCTTCATCCTCCAGAATGGCTTTGTACTTCGCAATAAGCGCCAGGGTTTCCTCATATTCTTTCCGAACCTTGTCCCGCTCCAGGCCAGTGAGCCTTTGGAGCCGCATTTCTAGGATGGCCTTGGCTTGGATTTCAGAAAGGTTGAAGGTGGTCATCAAACCTTCCTTGGCATCGTCCACAGTCGCCGATTTCCGAATCAGTGCGATGACCTCGTCCAAGTGATCGAGGGCGATGAGCAATCCTTCCAGGATATGGGCCTTCTCCTCGGCTTTGCGCAAGTCGTATTTGGTACGCCTGACAATAACTTCCAAGCGGAAGGTAATGAACTCAACAATCAAGTCTTTTAGGTTCAATATCATGGGCCTGCCATGCACCAAAGCCACGTTGTTTACCCCAAAAGAAGACTGGAGCGGTGTGAGCTTGTAAAGGAAATTTAGGACGATGTTGGCCATCGAATCCCGCTTTACCTCAACCACGACACGCAGTCCTGTCCGGTCGCTTTCGTCCCGAACGTCACTAATGCCTTCTATTTTCTTTTCATTGGCCAGCTCCGCAATTTTGGCTACCAGCATCGCCTTGTTCACCTGATATGGAATTTCAGTGATGATGATGGTTTCCCTGCCGTTGGCGGATGTCTCAATATCGGCTCGACCTCTGAGTATGACCCGGCCCCTGCCCGTTTCAAGGGCTTCCTTTACCCCAGCATAACCGTGGATGATGCCACCCGTGGGGAAGTCTGGGCCTTTGATGTGTGTGCAAAGCTCGTCAATGGTGATGTCGGGATTGTCAATGGTGGCCATTACGCCGTCCACCACCTCGCTGAGGTTGTGGGGCATCATGTTGGTTGCCATGCCCACCGCAATGCCCGATGACCCATTTATCAAAAGGTTGGGAATGCGGGTAGGCATCACCGTCGGCTCCTCCAAGGTATCATCGAAATTGAGGGCGAAGTCAACGGTTTCCTTTTCGATGTCGGCAAGGATTTCGTCCGTTATCCTGCGCATCCTGGCCTCGGTGTACCGCATGGCCGCTGGGCTGTCGCCGTCCATGGAGCCAAAGTTGCCTTGGCCATCCACGAGGGGATACCTTAGCGACCAATCTTGGGCCATACGAACCATTGTATCATAAACGGAGGAGTCGCCGTGTGGGTGGTATTTACCCAAAACCTCACCCACGATACGGGCAGATTTTTTGTGTGCTTTGTTGTAGGAGAGGCCAAGTTCATTCATCCCGTACAAAACCCTTCTGTGCACTGGCTTCAATCCATCCCGAACATCGGGAAGCGCCCGTGACACGATAACCGACATTGAGTAGTCAATGTAAGCGGTTTTCATCTCATCCTCAATATTGATAGGGATAATTCTCTGTCCTGGATTCATCAAAATCTTTCTGGATTTGGTATTTCAATAAGTTTGATTCAAAAGCGGTGCAAAAGTAGTAAAAATACGAGGGCTTTCCACCTTTTGGGAAGATGATTTTGCGCAGAAAAATGAAGTTTTAGCAACTAAAATTTAGGGGGTTTCTTGTACAGGTGTAGTCGCTGGAATGCTTGTTTTGTCAAACATGGCGAGTAGGGTAGAAAGCCGCTGCCGCAAATCTTTTCGGTTGACAATGAAGTCGAGGAACCCGTGGTCCATCAAAAACTCGGAGGTTTGGAAACCCTCCGGCAAATCACGCTTGATGGTCTCTTTGATGACCCGGGGGCCAGCAAAACCAATCAGGGCATTTGGTTCCGCAAAGTTCATGTCACCCAGCATGGCGAATGAAGCGGTGACGCCACCGGTGGTCGGATCCGTCATTAATGAAAAGTATGGTAATCCCGCTTTGGAAAGTTGGGTGAGCTTGGCAGATGTCTTGCCCATTTGCATCAGCGAGAAGGCGGACTCCATCATCCTGGCACCCCCGGACTTTGAAATGATGAGGAATGGACACCGTAGCTCGATGCTCTTGTTGATGGCCCGTGCTATTTTTTCGCCGACCACAGAGCCCATCGAACCTCCAATGAAGGTGAAGTCCATCGCGGCTGCGACAAGGTTCCTTCCGTCAATTTCACCTACTGCGACTGAAATTGCGTCCGTTAGGCCAGTTTTGGCATGTTCCTCTTGCAGCCGCTTGGTATAGGGTTTTAGGTCAACGAAGTTGAGGTGGTCCTTAGAAATGAGGTCATCGAACATCAACTCGAATTTTTCCTCAAAAATGATGTCGAAATAGTCGTGTGAGCCGATCCGGATGTGGTAATCGCATTTTGGGCATTTGAAGAAATTGGTGCGCACCTCCTTCATGGTGCTCATTTCGTTGCACTGTTTGCACTTGTACCAAAGTCCGTCTGGTGTTTCCTTTTTGTATTTGGTAGCGGTTTGAATACCGTCCTTCAATCTTTTGAACCAACCCATTAGATGATTTTTGATGCAAAAATGTAGTGGCGTTGCGGCTGCAAAGAAAAGCAGGATGGCCGAATTTCACGTATTTAATTGTGGGTTGGAGAAAAATGTGGTAGAAAAATAGATTCCGAAAGTCATTAACGGAAGTTTTTTACCGAATCAACGAAGCATTTCACGTTGTCCAGCGGTGTGTCAGGGTAAAGGCCGTGCCCCAGGTTTACGATGTGGTTTGATTGGAAGTCAAGTATCATTTGCTCAGTTGCTAACCGAATTTTTGATGCTGGAGCATACAGGGCGCAGGGGTCGAGGTTGCCCTGCAAAACCTTGTGTGGGCCTACCCATTCCCGACCCAATCTTGGTGGCACCGTCCAGTCGAGACCGATGGCTTGGCAATCGAGGCTTGCCAACTCTGGTAGGGCGAACCAACCATCTTTTGCAAAAACAATTTTTGGGACGCCTTGAACCTCGTCACAAATTTTCTTGATGTAGGGCAGGGAAAATTCACGGTACTGGGCTGGTGAGAGGATTCCAGCCCAAGAATCAAAAACTTGCACGGCATCCACACCCGCCGCTATTTTCTTGTTGAGGTAGGCGATGATGGTGTTGGCCAACTTGTCAAGCAATAGGTGGGCAAGTTCAGGTTGGGTGTAAAGGAATTTCTTGGCTTTGGAAAAGGTTTTGCTGCCTCCACCTTCAGTCATGTATGCCAATAGCGTCCAAGGCGCACCTGAGAACCCAATCAACGGCACTCGCTCTTCCAGCAGTTTTTTGGTCAATTTGACCGCCTCGTACACGTAATCCAAGTACGTGGCGGCTTCGTCACCTTCCAACAAATCAGCAACATCCGCCTCATTTGAAACCACCCTTGGAAAGCTTGGCCCCTTCCGCTCTTCCATTTCGTACCCCAAGCCCATCGCCTCGGGAATGACCAGAATATCGGAAAAAAGTATGGCGGCATCCACCCCAAGTTCGTCCACTGGCTGCACAGTAACTTCTGCTGCCAAGGATGGGGTAGTCACCAATTCTTTGAACCCTGACAGGCTGGCCCGCAGATTACGATATTGGGGCAGTATCCTACCCGCTTGCCGCATCATCCAAACTGGTGGCCGCGCTACCTTTTGCCCTTGAAGCACCCTGAGAAAAATGTCGTTTTTTATCATGGTGCAAAGTTAGGATTAGTGCTGCAAGCCAGTCCGGAGATGGTAGCCATTTTGACCCATTTTTTACAAGTCAAACATCATTCAAAGCTTAGTGGAAGGTCGTTTTGGAAATTGAGTGGAAATGGTAAATTAAGGCGAGCTAACTATCAACTATTCAGGTTTTTCGTCACCAGCAGTTGGGCGGATGGTGTTCAACTTGCCAGTGTCCCCGTAAAACTCAAGCGATTTACGGTTATAGGCCAATGCGGCCTCCTCTGGTGAGTCAAACATGCCTATGTGCATAGACTTTCCGTTGAGGGAGATGACGGCACGGTAACGTTGGTTTTCTTGGTAAACCCCTGTATAGCCTGTTTTGCTGCTTGTTTTGCGCTTCCGGCTTGCGACAGCCCTTGAACGGTAAACAATGTTCTCCAACCGACAATCCAACTTGTTATTGTTCTTGGCCCCAACAAGGTTTTCCGTCTTGGTCTTTGTATCAATCAGGAATTTTTCAGCTACAACTTTGTGGAGGTACAAAGTCTCCGTCATGAACGAGCCATCCTCTTTTTTCCAAGTCTTCTGAAAGACCGCACATCCACTTGAATGTTTGCGAAGATTATTGATGAAATCCATTTTTGAAAGGTATGGGTCTGACGTCAGCCATTCATACACTTCCGCATCAAGCAGAACATTGTCGTCTGCATTTTTGAGTTTGATTTTGTAAAGCACGCGTTGTGATTTTTGTTTGTTGTTACTAACACTAACTACACTACCCCATAAGAACCTTATGGACCCTTATTTGTTTCATAAGATGTTTTATGCGGCAAATGTTCAAAATAAAAATCACAATGTGTCAAGTCTGACAGCAATTAATTTGTAATCTATTTGTTTGAATTTAAAATACGTAAAACTCCTTACGGCAAACAATTGTTGAAAGTTATAAGGCAAATAGTAAGTTTAACCTCAAAATTCAAATCACCTTGTCCGCACAGGAAGAGCTGGCAAATGCGTTCGGTTTTGCCTTGAAAACGAATCCCATGCTCAGGATGTACCCCATCGCTTCTTTCAATGCCATGTTCGATTGAAAGTTTGGATCGGTGTTGATGTCCGCATGGACTTCGAGTTCTACGTGATAGAAATCCAATAGGTCGCAAAGGCTATAAGCAACTTCCACAGACTTGGCGACCTCCAAAATCATCCTTTCTTTCAATTGCATGGTCCTTTCAATTCGGGAATTGTGGATGAACATGAAGCCGCCTTTTTTTTCTCGTAAAAAGACAATCACCGTTGCAAACTCAACGATACCGTTCCGAACCTGAGAGTCCGAACCAATGCAGACCTTCATCCGATGGCCAGCTTCCTTTTCACGGATGATAGTAGCTTCCACCGCTTCTTTGATGGGCAAGTCAATGGATTGGCCATTTAACCTTCTCCAATTTTCCATGGGAAATGCTTTTGTTAGGTAATCTGACAAAATTAATCAACTTGTTGGTAGATTCGGCCAGGATGCTGATAATTTAACCTAAAAATCAAACTGCACAACCATTATTATTTCGCAGTAGTTCCCATTGGCAGGAGAAAGCACGATTTTACTTGAAGCGGATAGCTTTGACAGGACTGATGCGAGTGACCAGCCAAGAAGGGAAAATCAAGAACAAAAGGATGACGATTAAAGCCAAAACATTCAGGCCCATAACACTGTATAGGTTCAATTCGACGGGTGCCTCGGAGAGGTAGTAATTTTCTTCAGAGAGGCGGATGAACCCATATTTTTCTTGCAAATAGCAAAACCAAATGCCAGCAAGGTTTCCAAAAAACAAGCCCAACAGGATAATGTAGGCTGCATTGTACAGAAAAACCTTCCGGATACTCCAGTCGGTTTGTCCCAACGATTTCAGGACGCCAATCATGTTTGTACGCTCCAAAATCAGAATCATCAAAGCCGTGACCATGTTGATGAGACCCACCACGAGCATCAATGCCAGAATCACCACCTCGTTGATGTCTTGCAAGGCCAGCCAATCGAAAATCGCCGGGTATTTTTTTCGGATGCTTTCGCAATACAGTTCGCCGGGCAGTTCTTCCATGTAGATGTAATCCGAAAACACTTCTATGTCCTGCAAATTGTCAACGGAAACCTCGAAGCCGCCCACCATGTCGGAGGGCCAGTCGAGCAGTTCTTGCACATTGCGGATGTCCACCATTGCGAACTTTCGGTCGTACTCCTCCAGGCCCGTCTTATAGATTCCAGTGACAATAAACCTTTTGGCCAAAGCTTCGCCTCCTCTAACGTAATAGAAAATGAACTTGTCGTTCACGCCCAGTTCCAAACGGTCGGCAGTCTGTTTGGACAAAACGATGCCGTTTCCAGCACTGTCGGGAAGTTCAATTGGGCCACCTTCAACCAGAAATTTTTCAAAAAAAGAACCATCAAAATCCCTCCCAATCCCTTTCAAAATGATGCCCTCAATCTCCTTTTTGGTCTTGATGATGCCAGGCTTTAGTGCAAAAACTTGGACATGGCGAATTCCGCCTTTGGTCTTTTTTTCCACGACCCACGGCATTTCCATGCCGAAGATGACGGGACTTTCGGTGTAGGTTATTGGTCCGAGCGTGTCAAGGCTGGGGTAAAAAGTTTGGTTGATGCTGATGGGAACTGACTCGCCAGTAGTGCGGTTAATCTGCGTGTTTGTGATGTGGATATGTCCCCAAAAGCCAAAAATCTTTTCGCCAATCTGGTGCTTGAACCCCGAAATCACTGCCGTGGAAACAATCATCACGGCCAAACTCAACGCTACCGCCACAATGGCGATGCGCACAATCAAGCCAGTGAACGACTGGCGATTGTTCAAGGATACTTTTTTGGCGATGAAATAAGGTAGGTTCATTTGGGCAAAGATATTTGAATTGGCGATTGTGGGCCATTTTTTAGAAGGAGGCACTACACCCTTTATTTGTTGTGGTGGCAAATCTTTGTGTTACTTGGCTATTTTTGCCGCCTCAAAATCAAAACTCAGCTTCATCCAATATTTTCAAAATGAATTTCATAGAAGAATTGCGCTGGCGCAACATGTTCCACCAGGCCACCGAATCAGCGGAAGAACACCTCAACTCAGGCATGAGGACTGGCTACATCGGCTTTGACCCTACAGCCCCGGCACTCACCATCGGCAATTACGTCCAAATCATGATTTTGACCTTGTTCCAACGTGCTGGCCACCGGCCCATCGTGCTAATGGGCGGCGCAACGGGTAGGATTGGAGACCCATCCGGCAGGGATAGCGAGCGTGAAATGAAGACTTTTGACGAGTTGGATGGCAACCTCGCCCGCCAGCAAGCCCACTTGATGCGGCTGCTTGAATTTGGCGACAAAGGAAATCAGGCCATCCTTTGCAACAACCTTGATTTCTACAAGAACATGGACGTACTGACCTTCCTCCGGGATGTGGGCAAGACCTTGACCGTCAATTACATGCTCTCCAAGGAAAGTGTCCAGAACCGACTCGAAAACGGCATTTCCTTTACGGAGTTCAGCTACCAGTTGCTGCAAGCCAACGATTTTCAGCGGCTTTACAAAGATTACGGCTGCACCGTTCAGATGGGCGGCAGCGACCAATGGGGCAATATAACAGCAGGTACTGAATTTATCAGGAGGAACCTCTCGGAAAAAGCACATGCTATCACCACGCCCTTGCTTACCAAGGCCGATGGCAAGAAGTTCGGAAAGTCGGACCAGGGGAATATCTGGCTGGATCCCAACTTCACTTCCCCATACAAGTTTTACCAGTTTTGGATAAATGCAGACGACAAGGATTTGCCTAAGTTGATGCGTTATTTTACCCTAAAATCAAGGGAAGAGGTAGAGGCTTTGGAGGTAGAATTTTCGGGCAATCCAGCCGCTTTAAAGCGGATTTTGGCAGAGGAACTTACTGTCCGCATTCACTCAGCGCCAGTTTTCAAGGCAGTGATGAACGTTTCTGAATTACTGTTCAACAGCAAAGCAGGGAAAGAAACGCTTTTTGAGTTGGGAGAAAAAGACTTGGAGACGGTTGCAGGGGAGATACCGAGTTTTGAAGTACCGAAAACAGCCCTGGCAAATGGCGTGGGCATCATAGAGTTGATGTCAGAGGTCACTAATATGCTGCCATCAAAAGCAGAGGCAAAAAGGGCAATTCAAGGGCAAGCTGTGTCGGTCAACAAAGAAAAAATCACAAGATTGGAGGCCGTTGTGAATCATGAGTCGCTGCTACATGGCAAGTACATCCTCCTTGAAAATGGCAAGAAAAACAAGGTGATGTTGGTGGTGAAATAAAGTGATTTGCGGAGCCTTACTCCTTGAACGGGTTCCGAGCAACCCAATCAGCGGCAGGTTTCAGGTATTCCACGATGGGTGGCAATATCTTGTTAGTCAGCCTGTTGTTTGCCCGGATATAGCAGAGCATCTCGTGTGCCTCCGCACCCAGTGTGCTTTTGATTTCCATCGCTGTTCGAGCATATACCACTTTTTGATACCGGTGCTCGATTCCCATCTTTAACATGTCGAACAACATGTTGTGATAGATATGGTACTCTCGGTTCAGGCCCGCCTCAAACCCGAGGAAGTGGGCCTCCAGTTCCTGGTGGTTTTGAATGGTGGTGAAATATCCAATCAATTGGTCGTTGAGGAAATACCCAAAAAGCCTGAAACAATCCCCAAGCTGCCGTTTGAGGTTAGGCAGGTAGTTTTCATTGAGCGCCACCATGTTGAAATCTTGGTTTTCTACCACGGACCTGTACAGTTCAAACAACCTTTTTTGGTAGCTGTATATTTGGCTTTCAGTCAGTTCCCTTTTTTCAATGCCGTCCAAGCTCTTGAACGCTTTGCGTGCCCGAACCTTGTATTTTGAGGAAATATCGGCCATGTAATCCTCAAATGTCAACCAGTTTTCCCTAATCTTGAGCACCATGTTGGGGTGAAAGGTGAACTCCCGGAACTTGCGGTCGGTCAACACTTTTACCGGAGCACGATGTTCCTCTGCGATGTCCTTGATGAAAATCCCGTCTATATTTATGGACATTGATTCCAGCGTAGACTGCGTGATGATGAGCGCTTCTTCCAGCAAGTCAAAAGCAGTGGACTTGTCAATTTTGGCTGGAAAATAAAAACCGTGTTCTCCGGTGAGCAGCAAGTTCCCACAAACGATTAGGTTGCGATTCTTGCCTGCTACAAAGTTTCGGACTATCCTGCCAAAAGCTCGCACCAAGCATGGGTATTTGTCCTTTTCCTCTGTGGATTGGATGCTTTCCCCAACGCTGAATGGGGAAATTTGGCAATAGGCGACACCGATAGGTTGTTGGTTTTTGTAAAAAATAAGGTAGCAAAACCGCATCCCGTTAGGCGGGGCAGTTTCCAATGCGCTGAGGTAGGGGGTGTGCAAGAAACTGTTGTCAGGGGGAGCGGCCTTTGCCCAATCGTCAGGCAAATCCTCCACATGGTGGAAGACGCTAAAATCGAACCCTTGATTTGAAAGTGGTTCTTTTTTGTTCACCAGTAGAATGGGATTGGCTGACACTTCAATAGATGGGCGAAAAGCATGGTTGAGCAGGTGTTGGCTTTTTTAGAAAAATGTTCGGCTGCACAATTCAACTGTGATGCTGCAAACATGTTTCAAATTTTTGCATTAAATAACAGCCAACCCAAATGATAGTTCTGTCTGCCTAAAAAAGTTTGTTTCGAGCTATCGGCTTCGGATTTGTACCGATTTGAACTGTAAAAAATCGATCTCAAAATCTGTATGGTTCTGCCTCTTCCATCAATTTGAGAATGGTTTCATACACATCTTCAGCACTTGGCTTTGAGAAATAATCCCCATCAGAGCCATACGGCGGTCGGTGCGCTTTTGCAGTCAAAGTAATGGGTTGGCTGTCAAGAAATTTGTAGCCGCCCTGCACTTCGAGCACCTCCCGCATCATGTATCCTGTGGCGCCGCCGGGCAAGTCTTCATCCATAAAGACAATCCGGTTGGTCTTTTTCAAGGATGCAACAATAAGGTGGTCAATGTCGAATGGGAGAAGTGTTTGAACATCAATCAGCTCGACAGAGATGCCGGTCTGTTCCAACAATTTGATGCCTTCCAAAGCTACCCTGATATTGGAGCCGTAGGTTACCAATGTAACATCGGTACCTGTTTTCATTACTTCCGGTACGCCAAGCGGCACGGTGTAGGTTCCGATATTGTCGGGCATTTTTTCTTTCAAACGATAGCCGTTCAGGCATTCGATGATCAGTGCTGGGTCGTCGGAGTGCAGCATGGTATTGTACATGCCTGCTGCCTGCACGAAATTGCGAGGAGTGAGTACGTAAATACCTCGCAATGAATTGATTATCATACCTAATGGCGAACCTGAATGCCAAATCCCTTCCAGCCGGTGTCCCCTGGTGCGGATGATGGCAGGGGCTTGCTGCATCCCATTGCTTCTGTATCTTAGCGTTGCGAGGTCGTCGGACAAGGGGGCAAGGCCATACATAAGGTAGTCCAAATACTGGATTTCGGCGATGGGGCGGAGGCCACGCATTGCCATGCCGATAGCTTGCCCCATTATCGTCCACTCACGTATGCCGGTATCGAAAACACGGTCTTCACCGTACTTTTCCTGCATCCCCATGAAGCCTTGGTTCACTCCGCCAATTTTCCCTACATCTTCGCCGAAGGCAAACAATTCTGGATGTTTTTCCAATGCCAAATCGAAAAAATGATTCAGGACCTCGAACCCGTTTTTGATTGGTGAGTTTTCCGAGTAAACGGGCGGAATAACAGGCACGTTCAATGCCGCATATTTGCTGGTGCTGTATAGGTGTGAGTGATAGCGTTTATGGGCAATGTTCCTTGCTTTATCAAGCCAAGCCTCCAGGGCTGCTGTTCCTTCCCCTCTTTTTTTTCTTACTTTGAAAAGCAGTTGACGCCCATTTTTCACCAAGTCTGAGTAATGGGGCATCGTTAGGCTGTCAAATTCTTTCCGCAATGCAAGTATTTGGTCATCTTGCGGCGCCTCACCAATAATTTTGGTGTAAATGTTTTCAAGTGTTTCCCGCTCGGATTTGATGGGTTCGTTGTATGCCTTCCATGCTCGGTCCTTACATTCCTTCACGTAAGCCTTGGCTTTGATTTCCAAACTTTCGACTTCCTCGGTTGATGCCAAGCCAGCATCCACAATCCATCGGGCCATGACTTTGTTGCAATCAATTTCCCGCTCCCATGCAAGTCGTTCTTGGGATTTGTAACGCTCGTGAGAGCCGGAGGTGGAGTGGCCAAGTTGCTGCGTACACTCTTCAATATGTACGATGGCGGGTACATGGCTCGTCCGTACTTTATCGGCTGCCATTTCATAGAGTTCGCAAAGGGCCGGGTAGTTCCAGCATTTTTCCACGTAAATCTCAAAGCCCTGTCCTTTCTCATTTACCCTGAACCCCTCCAAAACGGTAGAAATGTTCCCCTTTGTGGTTTGGTATTCACGAGGCACTGAGATGCCATAGCCGTCGTCCCAAATGGACACCATCATTGGTAGTTTCTGGACGCCAGTGGCGTTGATGGCCTCCCAAAAAACACCCTCGGAGGTAGATGCGTCGCCAATGGTGCAAAAGCAGATTTCATTGCCATTTTCTGAAAACCGGGTAGAGGTGGCCAATCCAGGGATTTGTCGGAATTTTTTGGAAGCGAGGGATAAACCTACTGCCCTTGCCATCTGACCGCCGGTGCTCGAAATGTCAGATGAAATATTGAATAGGTTTCGGTGGTCAAGCCATTCTCCGTTTTCTTCAATCAATGGAGAGGCAAAGTGGCTGTTCATCTGCCTGCCGCCTGACCAAGGGTCGTTCTCTGTGTCTGCATACAACTGAGCGAAGAAATCCTCCACGCTCGCCAATCCCAGCGCAAAAACCAAGGTTTGGTCCCTGTAGTAGCCTGACCGCCAATCTCCCTTCTTGAATGCCCTCGCCATCGCAACTTGAGGCACTTCCTTGCCATCACCGACGATACCAAATTTTGCTTTGCCACTCAATACTTCTTTCCTCCCCAAAATGCTGGCCTCCCTGCTGACACAGCAAATCCAATAGTCACGTAAGACTTCGGACTTGTACTTTTCTTCAATGGAAATGCCTGTTTTTGTGCCGATGATGTCTGAAATTGGAGATTCAATCATGCTTAAATAAGTTGGTTGTGAGCAATATTTGGAATGTGGGTTGGGTGAAATTTGGGAAAAAATCAAGGTGAATTAACAAAACAAAATTTTAACAATGGACAGAAAGCGCCCGCAAAAATATAGAAAAGTTGGAGAACAAAGCGATGCATTGGCAAGATTAATGTGCGGAAGCCTGTTAACAACAGGGTGAACACAGTTAACATGTCGTTAACCGCCAAAATAGCCAAACCCCTTTCGCTTTGTGGATTTTACGCTTACTTTTGTACCGTCAATAAGACATCAACTAACATAAAATTTTATATCCAATGAAAAGTTTTCTTTCAATTTTCGCTTTCCTTGCCATGTTTGGCACTGTATCTTTTGCGCAAGGCACTACCACTGGCCCTGTAATGAAGTTTGAAACCTTGGAAATCAACTATGGTGACATCCTCCAAGGCAAACAAAGCGACCCAGAAGCAGTTCGGGTATTCAAATTTACGAACACTGGTAACGAGCCGCTCATCATCAGCAATGCCAAAGGAAGTTGTGGATGCACCGTTCCAAGTTATCCAAAAGAGGCAATCCTTCCAGGTAAGTCCGCCAATATTGAGGTGCGCTACGACATTGCACGCCTTGGCCCATTCCAGAAGAATGTCACTATCACTACCAACGAAACAAACTCCACGCATACACTTACCATAAAGGGCAAGATTAATCCTAAGCCCTCAGAAGAAAGTGTTCCTGCCAGCCAAAGCGGTTTTGGTGGGTAATTCGTCCAAATAAAGAAACCGAAGAAAGGCCCACGGATTGAAAAGTCCGTGGGCTTTCCTATTTTCACCCCTTCTAAAACGAATGCTTGAATGTTCCTGCAAAATGCTCGGCTGGGTCGTAATCACTGGTGGCTTTACTTGGCAAGCCTAATCGTCGTAATTGTAGGTGTTGTTGCGGGTCAAATGCCCATTTACCTGCTCCTCCTATTCAAGGGCTACGACGGCTGGGAGATTTCAGAGATGACCGAAACGCTCAACTTTGAGGCTGCTGGCATTGGCCAAAACCTGACCCTGTTCTTTATGCTGCTCGCTTTTGTTGGCGGGCTGGTAGGACTGTGGTTCAGCGTGGTGTTCATCCACAAAAAGAAATTCCGATGGTTGATAACGCCATCTTGGCGGGTCAATTGGCGCAAGGTGCTGTTAGGGTTTGGGCTTTGGATGTTGTTGACGATGGTAGCTGAGCTGATTCTGTACGCCATTCACCCCGAAAACTACGAACTCCATTTTCAGCCTGACAAATTCCCAGGATTGCTGCTTATTTCCTTGCTTATTTTTCCGCTGCAAACATCTTGGGAAGAATTGATGTTCAGGGGATATATCATGCAAGGAACAAGCTTGTTGGTACCCTTTCGTTGGGTGCCACTTGTTTTTACCAGTTTGCTTTTTGGTTTGTTGCACATGATGAACGAGGAGGTCAGTGCATTTGGCGTTGCGCCGACGATGGTTTATTACATTGGCACAGGGCTTTTTCTTGGGGTCATCACTCTCATGGACGACAGTTTGGAATTGGCACTGGGAGTTCATGCGGCAACCAATATTTACAGTTCCTTGTTCGTTACTTTTGAAGCTTCTTCCTTGAAGACCGCTGCGCTTTTTGAAATGAAATACGTGGACATGAATGAAATGCTAATTGCCTTTTTCGCCATTGCATTCGTTTTCATACTTATCGTGAGCCGCAAGAATAAGTGGTCGAATTGGGCAGCAAGATGCCTCGGTCCTGTTCGAGCGCAGCCAATTGAGCAAGTTTGACGTTAGTTGAAAAAGTAGCATCA
The DNA here is from genome assembly GCA_002435785.1 of Saprospiraceae bacterium UBA6168. Taxonomy (GTDB): domain Bacteria; phylum Bacteroidota; class Bacteroidia; order Chitinophagales; family Saprospiraceae; genus UBA6168. The sequence goes on from DIUC01000032.1 coordinate 28,321, forward strand.
AATCCTTCTTTTTGGGCTAACTTGACAAATATTTTTTTTCACCCAACTTTCATTTACCATGAAACAACTGATTTTAATCTTCGGTATCCTGTCGCTTGTAGTTCTCGGCAATAGCTGTAAGGACGACGATGCAGAGTTCAGCGATTGTTGGCGCACGCCCAACAAGACCCAACTCAAACTCCAGTTGCTCGAAGGCCCAGACGTCACCCTTCCTTCAAAAATCTCCATCTTCTTTAAAGTCACCGATGCCAACAACAACCCTGTTGGCTACTTGAAAGAAGACAATTTCGTGATTTACGAAAAAGGCAAAAATGACAGTTGTCCACGAGTGATTTCAAAGTTTGAGGCCAAACGCAAAATCTCTGGGAGGCAGCAGGTTTTCAATCATTCCACCCTGCTGGTTCTTGACTTGAGCGGTAGCGTCCTTGAGCAATCGTTGCAGCAAGTAAAAGACGCTGCCAATGCCTTTGTTGACCAAATTGTTCCTCCGCTCCCAGATCCCTCCATTGCGATGGGCATTTATTGGTTCGATGGTGCGGACAAATTGCATGAGCTGAAAGCGGTCACAACCAGTCTTGTTGAACTGAAAAACGCCATCAATAGCCTCAACCAGAACATCAGCAACGATAACTCGACCGACTTTTACGGAGCGGTTATCAAGGCTGATGCAAAAGCGGATAGCATCCTTGCCGTGTACAAAGCGGTGGATGTGGCATCCGCTGTCTCTGTGGTCTTTTTCACGGACGGCGAGGACCGGGCAAATCGTTACCCAAAGCAAACTGCGTACGATGCGGTGGCTCAATCTCCAAAAGAAATTTCCTGGTTTACCCTTGGCGTGGGCAATGAAATCAATTCAATTGACTTGCAAAAAATCGGTCGCAACGGCTTTTTTCAAGCGGCTTCCATTTCACAGTTGACCAATGTTTTCAAGCAAATAGCACAGGTGGTCAACAACGAAGCCAATAGCTACTACTTTTTTGAGTACTGTAGTCCAGTCCGAAGCGGAACCAACAACGGCTTGATTATCGAGGCTTACGATGGAAACGAGGTGGGTTTCATGCAGGCAAGTTTCGATGCGACGGGCTTCACAGGCGGGTGTCAGTTGTAAAATTTTCTGCGTTAAAAAAACGGGAGGTTGTGCAAACAGCCTCCCGTTTTTTGTTCTGGAAAAATGGAAATCCCCAGTTTTGACAAAATTCCAAGTCCCTTGCTTACCTTGCCCAGCATTATCAACCACTAACGAAAAACGCATGAAACTTGCAACTCGCATCCAGCTTTCGACCATGATGTTCCTCAACTTTTTTATCTGGGGGGCGTGGTTCGTGACGATGGGGACTTACCTCCAAAAAGAACTTGGGGCATCTGGTACCGAAACGGGTATTGCTTATGGCACCCAATCGTGGGGCGCCATCCTTGCGCCATTTATCATTGGGCTTATTGCTGACCGCTTCTTTGCTGCTCAAAAAATATTGGGCATACTTCACCTCGTTGGAGCGGGACTGATGTGGTACATTTCATCTGCCCCTGGGTTTGGCCAGTTTTTCCCGGCCTTGCTGGTGTATATGATTTGCTACATGCCAACATTGGCCCTGGTGAATGCTATCTCCTTTAAACAAATGTCCAACCCTGAAAAGGAGTTCCCCAGCATCAGGGTGCTTGGCACGGTAGGCTGGATTGTGGCAGGGTTAATAATCGGCTGGTTGGCTTGGGAGCAAACCGGTTCCTTGGAGCTAACCTTCAAAATGACGAGTATCGCCTCCCTTGTGCTTGGTGTCATGGCATTCACATTGCCAAATACCCCACCTCCAAAAGCTGGCCAGACCGTTACCATTGGAGACATCGTCGGCTTGGATTCCCTTTCAATGCTAAAAAACCCGTCGTACTTGGTTTTCTTTTTGGCCTCAGTGGCCATTTGTATTCCGTTGGCATTTTATTACTCCTTCGCCAACCCATTTCTCAACGAACTGGGCGTGGAGGCGGCAGCCTCCAAACAAAGCCTCGGCCAAGTATCAGAGGTGCTATTTATGCTTTTGATGCCAATAATTTTTGTCCGATGGGGCGTAAAGCGGATGCTCCTCGTTGGAATGGCAGCTTGGATTCTTCGGTATATCCTTTTCGCCTACGGCGACAATGGGGCCAATGCGTGGATGTTACTCGTTGGCATATTGTTGCACGGGATATGTTATGACTTCTTTTTCGTCACTGGTCATATCTACACAGACAGGTTTGCGGGCGAAAAGTACAAAAGCGCTGCGCAAGGCTTGATAACCTTGGCGACTTACGGCATTGGGATGTTGATTGGATACTCCATTTCTGGCGTCGTGGCTGATGCCTATAAAACTGGCGAAAATGCCCACAACTGGCTCAACATCTGGCTCGTTCCCGCTGCCATTGCTGGCGTCGTTTTGCTGATTTTTGCATTAATGTTCAAGGATAAAAAAGTGAATGCATAAACTATTTCTCAAGCCAAAAAAGGACGAGTTCGTCCGCCGATTCCATCCTTGGATATTCTCGGGAGCCATCCAAAAAATGGAAGGTCAACCCGTTGATGGCGATACGGTCGAGGTTTTTGGCCCAAAGGGCGACTACCTTGCTACCGGCCATTTTTCAGCAGGCAGTAGCATAGCTGTCCGCCTTTTTTCCTTTGAAAAAACGGAGGCCGGTCTTGATTTTTGGGTAAAACGGCTCGGAGCGGCTTTCCATTACCGACAGTCCATTGGGCTTACAGGCAAAGCGGCCACCACCTGTTTCAGGCTCATCCATGCCGAGGGCGATGGGCTGCCCGGGTTAATAGTTGATGTGTATGACGAAACGGCGGTACTGCAATGCCATTCGATTGGAATGCACCGCCAACGACTGCTCATCACCGAAGCAATCCTGGAAACGGGGGGTGGGGTAGTGACCGCTGTTTATGATAAAAGCAAAGAGACACTGCCGCCAAACTATGCTTCAAACATCAGCAACGGCTACCTCGCTGGAGCAGCCAGCAGCCAGGAGGTAAGGGAAAATGGGCATGTTTTTTTTGTGGACTGGGAGCTTGGCCAAAAGACCGGGTTCTTCTTGGACCAACGTGACAACCGACAACTCTTAGGCCGTTATGTGGAGGGCAAAACCGTGCTCAACAGCTTTTGCTATTCAGGAGGTTTCTCCGTTTATGCCCTTGCGGCGGGAGCGAAATTGGTACATTCGGTGGATGTTTCCCAGAAGGCTATAGATTGGACAAAACGGAACCTTGGTTTGTACGGATTTGACGAATCAATCCATTCCTGCATCGCAGCGGATGTCCAGAAATACCTGCAAGATTGCCAGCAATACGAAGTGATGGTCGTTGACCCACCTGCTTTCGCAAAGAACATCAGCAAGCGGCACAATGCAGTGCAGGGCTACAAGCGCCTCAATGTTGCGGCTATACAAAAGGTGGCGCCGGGAGGAATTCTGTTTACCTTTTCTTGTTCGCAGGTTGTGGACAGAGAACTGTTTTACAATACCATTGTGGCGGCGGCCATCGAAGCGGGTAGGCAGGTGAGGGTCATGCACCACTTGTCCCAGCCGCCCGACCACCCGGTCAGCCTTTTCCACCCGGAGGGGTCTTATCTAAAAGGATTGGTCTTGTATGTGGAGTGAACGAAAACGGATTGTTTTTTTCCGGTGCAGCGGTTTGCCGGAAAGGATTTCCGGCCTACAAATATCAACGGCCCCACCAGAACACTGGTGAGGCCGCTTTGCTAATGGGAACAAAGTTGTTTTCTTAAAGTATCATCATGGCGTCGCCATAGCTGAAAAAGCGGTATTTTTCTTTGACGGCCTGTTCATAAGCCTCCATCACGAGTTCGTAACCACCAAAGGCGCAAATCATGATGAGCAAGCTCGATTTAGGCAGGTGAAAGTTCGTAATCATCGAGTTGGCGATGCTGAAATCGTATGGTGGATAAACGAAAAGGTTCGTCCAACCCTCAGCAGGTTTGAGCAATCCCTCTGCTGAAACTGCTGTCTCAATGGTCCGCATGGAAGTAGTGCCAACTGCGCAAATCTTCTTGTTTGCCAATTTACCTTTGTTGACAGTTTCCGATGCCCTGGAATCAATGCGGAAATATTCTGCGTCCATCTTGTGCTTGGACAAATCTTCAACATCAATCGTGCGGAACGTGCCAAGCCCAATATGAAGGGTAACTTCTGCAAAATTTACGCCCTTGATTTCCAACCTTTTCATCAACTCCTTGCTGAAGTGAAGGCCAGCAGTAGGGGCAGCCACAGCGCCCAGTTCTTTGGCATAGACCGTTTGGTAGCGGTCACGGTCCACATGGTCCTCATCCCGGGTGATGTACTTGGGAAGTGGGGTGTTGCCGAGAATGTCCAAGTTCTTGCGGAAGGTCTCTTCTGTGCCATCAAACAAAAAACGGATGGTGCGGCCACGTGAGGTGGTGTTGTCAACGACTTCTGCAACGAGGATTTCGTTGCCTTTTTCGTCCATGAAATAGAGCTTGTTGCCCACCCGGATTTTTCGGGCGGGGTCCACTAAGACATCCCAAAGGCGTTGGTCGGCATTGAGTTCACGGAGGAGGAACACTTCAATCTTGGCACCGGTTTTTTCCTTTTTGCCATACAACCTGGCGGCGAAAACCTTTGTGTTGTTGAATATCATCACATCGTCTTCGTCAAAATAACCAAGCAGATCCTTAAAGATTTTATGCTCGATTTTGCCAGTGTCACGGTGCAGCACCATGAGGCGAGACTCGTCACGGTTCGGGGCCGGGTGTTGAGCTACAAGGTTCTTGTCTAGTTCGTAATTGAATTGTGACAGTTTAGTCCTCATTGAACTTTCAAGTATTTAAATTTTGGAAAATTGACCTTTTTTTCAAAAGCCCGCAAAAGTAGCAATTTTCGGCATTCAATTGTCATTGCGGTGAAATTCATCTGATATTTATTGAATAATTTTTGCTTTCGCCCCAAACAACAACTAATATTTTTGAAATGAAATAAAAGTGACCAATGTCACCCACCCAAACCCATTTGTTCCTCAGCTTTACGGCTCCGAAAGCAACACGATTAAACCAATCCATCCGCATGAAATACGGCTTTATCATTGACAACCGGAAGTGCATTGGCTGCCATGCCTGCACCACCGCCTGCAAATCCGAGCACGACGTACCCGTTGGCGTGTTCCGAACTTGGGTTAAGCAGGTGGAAAAAGGCGAGTTCCCTCATACCCGCCGGGTGTTTTCGGTCATGCGCTGCAACCACTGCACCGATGCGCCTTGCGTCGAAATCTGCCCTGTCGAAGCGCTCTATTTTCGCCCAGATGGCATCGTTGATTTTGACAAAAACCGGTGCATCGGCTGCAAGTCCTGCATGCAAGCCTGTCCCTACGATGCACTCTACATTGACCCTGACACCCACACCGCCGCCAAGTGCAACTACTGCGCCCATCGGGTGGACATCGGTCTGGAGCCTGCCTGCGTAAATGTATGCCCAGAGCACGCCATCATATCCGGCGACATGGACAATCCCGAATCTGAAATTTCACAACTACTTGGCCGTGAGACGGTTACGGTTCGTCGAGAGGCCAAGGGCACTCGCCCAAACCTGTTTTACATTGATGGTGATGAAGCTGCGCTGAACCCCATTGCCACCGAAAAAACCAGCATCTCGCTCTGGGGTGCGCAGACTCGTGGCGTTGGCCATTTTGCGAAGCAAACAGAAAAACTCGCTTTCGATGGGGGCGACCTAATCGCAGCTTTAGCCAGCGAGAAAACAACGGGCATTGAAGAACTGAAATTTGCTGGCCCACAAAAATCGGTGGAGGTGCTGATGAACGGCTCCAAGCCGGACAACCCTCGCCGGGTCTATGATGCACCAAACAAGGGCTTGCTTTGGGGATGGGAGGTGAGTGCCTATGTCTTCACTAAAGCGATTTCGACCGGAGCGTTTTTGGTGCCACTCATCGGAATGTTCGTATTGGACAGGCTAAAGGTTACTACCGGTTTTCTTGAGCCTATCGGAATGTTCTTTGTTGGTGGCATTATCGCTTTGGTGTTCTTGGGCCTCACGACTGCCTTTTTGGTCAAAGACCTTGACCAGCCAAAGCGTTTCCTTTACGTGATTCTGCGCCCACAATGGAAAAGCTGGCTGGTTCGTGGTGGCTATGCGCTTTCCATTTTTGGTGGTTCCATGACCCTACTCTTTGTGTCAACGATGCTGGGATGGGATGCGTTAAGCCCTATTTTTCTTGTATTGGCAGTGGTTTCTGCCGTTGTCACTGCCGTTTATACAGCGTACTTATTTGCGCAAGCGAAGGGTCGGGATTTTTGGCAAAGCCCAGTTCTGGCGCTGCACATGCTCGTCCATAGCCTTTTGGCCGGCGGTGCCATTTTCGCCGTGCTGGCGATTTTCGATTTGCCCTCCGAGGGCTGGATGGCTTACCTGCGCTGGTTGATGGCACTCGGCATCGGTATCAACTTACTGATACTGTTCGTCGAACTCACTACCACCCACATGACACAAGAGGCAAAAATGACCGCTGCAATGATTACTAAGGGCCGCTATTCTCGCCTTTTTTGGTGGGGAACGGTGATTATGGGAAATCTCGTCCCGCTCGTTTTGCTGCTTACTGGGATTGAGTATGGCATCCAAATCGCTGGCCTGTTGGCATTGATTGGCATATATTTCACGGAGAAAATCTGGGTGGAAGCACCCCAGCAAATACAACTGAGCTAATGTTTCGACCTGTTTGACCGCAAATCCTGCAACACAATTTTTGACAAAAAAATCAATTATGGCACATCATCAAATCCTCATCATCGGCGGCGGCAATGCAGGGCTGTCCATTGCTTCAAAACTGCTTATCAAGGACAGCTCGCTGAAAATAGGCATTATCGAACCTTCCGAAAAGCACTATTACCAACCTGCATGGACTTTGGTGGGCGGCGGTGTTTTTGATGTGAACGACACCATTAAACTGGAGAAGGACTTCATTCCGAAAGGTACCACTTGGATAAAAGACGCCGTGGCCACTTTTGAGCCGGAACAAAACCAAATCACCTGTAAAAGTGGAAATAAGCATACCTACGATTACCTCGTCGTGGTGCCCGGTATTCAATTAGATTGGCACAAAATCAAGGGGCTGAAGGAAACACTGGGCAAGAACTGCGTGACCACGAATTACTTGGTGGACTACGCCCCCTACACCTGGGAGTGCTTGCACAATTTCAAAGGTGGAAACGCCATTTTCACCAATCCAAACACGCCCATCAAATGCGGTGGCGCTCCGCAAAAAATCATGTACCTCGCTGGGGACCACATCCTGAAAAACGGTCTTCAACCAAAGTCGAATATGCATTTTTACTCCGGTGGCGGCATCATTTTCGGGGTAGAAAAATACGCCGATACCCTAAACGAAGTGCTGCAACGCTATAAAATTCAGACGCACTTCAAGCACAACCTCGTCGAAATTGATGGGCCAAACAAAAAGGCTTGGTTCGAAAATGAAGCAGGCGGGCAAATTGAGCAGTCCTTTGACTTCATCCATGTGACGCCGCCTCAGAGTGCGCCGGATTTCATCAAAACATCATCCCTCGCCGTACCGGGTAATCCACTCGGCTGGGTGGATGTGGACAAGTTCACTTTGCAGCACACACGCTACCCAAATATTTTCAGTTGTGGCGATGCGTCCAACACACCCAATGCCAAGACCGGGGCAGCCATCCGAAAGCAAGCACCCGTGCTGGTCGAGAACCTGCTGCACGTCAAAAACGGCGGTTCTCTGGACGCCAAGTACACGGGCTATGGCTCTTGTCCGCTCGTCACTGGCTACGGAAAGCTCGTCCTTGCTGAGTTCGACTACGAGAACAACCCGATGGAGACCTTCCCATTTGACCAGGGCAAGGAGCGCTGGAGCATGTGGATGTTGAAGACGAAGGTGCTGCCTTGGCTTTACTGGAATAGGATTTTGCAGGGCAAGGCGTGACACAGTCTGCCGGCACTAAGATTTAGTTACCTGCTCACTATAGTCATATTTTTTCGAAAAGGATGTGGAATCCAAGTAGCATTTAAAGGTTTCATAACACGATTTGGCTATTTGGAGGGGCAGGATTAAGGCACTAGTTCCAAAAGGACGAAAATTGTACAAATGAAAATACTTTGAGTGAGAGGGTATGTCGCAGCAGTGAAAGTCGTGGATAGGTAGCTTCGGTCATTTCCAGGGCCAGCATAGATGGCATTTCCATCCATATTCAGGTCGCTGTTAAGATACCCTGAAGCCATGAAGGTAGAAATTTGATTGGAGTTGCCTGGATGATATAGAGCAGTGATAAATATTGGCAAAACATCATTTCCCGGCCCCTGATAGATAATTCGTCTGTCGCCATTTAAGTCGCCACACCAGAGGGCTTTTTTGCCACTAATGGTTGCCATTGAATACTGTCCATTTGCAAAAAAGTTGGGGTTGGTAAAGTCAAGGGTTTGTGGTGCATCGTTGAGAAAAACAGCTTCACCACTCATGACGCCCAAGTGGTTTCGATGGCGCACGACAACGAAGTAAAGACCAGGTGCGGTGTTTGGGAAATGAAGCGGTGATACGCCGTCCACATCTACCACATTGCCAATTCTCGTCAAAAGTGCCGAGCGGGTGGCAACAGTACTGTCGAGAATCTGCGGGTCTCTCAGCTCTACAATTACCCAATCAACCACAGCATTCTCGCCAGTTATTTGAAAAACTGAAGGGTCTGACACGACTTCGTTGCCGCCCCCGTTGACATGCTGATAATTGGGCATGGTTGAATATGGTTCCGTAAAAGGAAGGAGGTTTTTTTGCCGAAGATCGTCCCGCATCATGGTATCATAAGTGAAATTGGACTTTATCAAAGCACCTTGCAGCAGAACTCGTGCAGAGATTTTGACACCGTTTTGGGACTTAACGGCAAAAGCAACGAATAGCAGAAAAAGCAGGATTACCTGCTTAGGTTTCGAGTTGGTTTTCTTCATGGTAAAAAGAAAGTTGTGATAAATAAAGTGAGTAGCGGAGGTAGGCAAAATACTAATCGCCAAATCCTATGCCACAAACAGAAAAAATATGGGCTACAAGCACAAACCAAGTTTCATCGAAAAAATGGCCGAAGGAATCGGCCTCATTCCCAAGCTCCACAAGGAGGAGGACTATGCTGCTTCGGTAGCAACCTTGTCTTCCCCGGAGGGAACCAGTGATTTGTCCAAGTTCCCGCCACCGGAGCAGTGGAACGACTGGACGGAGTACGAAGCCACCAAATGGCCGAAAAAGGAGAAGCGGAACTACGCCATCGTGCCGACGACCTGCTTCAATTGCGAGAGTGCCTGCGGGATGTTGGCGTATATTGACAAGGAAACTGACCAAGTGCGCAAGTTCGAGGGGAACCCGTGGCACCCCGGCAGCCGTGGCCGCAACTGCGCCAAAGGCCCTGCCACCATCAACCAAATCACCGACCCCGACCGTATCCTGTATCCGATGAAGCGGTTAGGGGAGCGAGGCGGTGGCCAATGGGAGCGGGTGACCTGGGATTCTGTGCTCGACGACATCGCAGGGCGGATGCGCAAGGCGCTGCTTGAAGGTCGCAACAACGAAATCGCCTACCACGTGGGGCGGCCAGGGCATGAGGGTTACATGGACAGGGTGCTAAAGGCTTGGGGAGTGGACGGCCACAACTCGCACACCAACATCTGCTCGTCTGGCGCAAGGTTTGGCTACGCAATCTGGTATGGCCATGACCGGCCATCGCCTGACCATGCCAATGCCAAGGCCATCCTGCTCATCTCGGCGCACCTCGAAAGTGGGCACTACTTCAATCCGCACGCCCAGCGCATCATCGAGGCCAAGATGAAAGGCGCAAAGCTCATCGTGCTCGACCCTCGCCTCAGTAACACTGCCAGCATGGCCGATGAATGGATGCCAACTTATCCCGGTACGGAGGCGGCGTTGCTGCTCGCTATCGCAAGGTTGCTTTTGCAAAACGGCTGGTACAACCGGGAGTACGTGGAGAAATGGACGAACTGGGATGATTACATGCGAAAAGCGCACCCCGACAAGCCGCAAACTTTTGAAAGTTTCATCGAGACGCTGATTGATATTTATGCTGAGTACACGCCTGAATATGCAGAAAAGGAAACTGGCGTAAAAGTGGCGCAGACCATCGAAGTCGCCAGAATAGTCGGGGAGGCAGGCACCCGGCTCTCGACGCACAACTGGCGCAGTGCTGGCAGCGGCAACCTCGGCGGTTGGGCGGTAGCCCGCACCCTGCACTTCCTCAATGTGCTTACGGGTTCTGTCGGCACGGTCGGTGGCACTTCGCCAAACACTTGGAACAAGTTCCATCCGCATTTCTTCGACACCCCCCCTGCCCAGAAGTTCTGGAACGAGCTGCATTTTCCGAGGGAATATCCGCTTGCCTATTTTGAAATGAGCTTCCTGTTGCCGCACTTCTTAAAGGAAGGCCGTGGCTTCATGGACGTGTATTTTTCGAGGGTTTTCAACCCGGTGTGGACGTACCCGGACGGCTTTATGTGGATGGAGGCGTTCAAGGACGAAAAATGCTTCGGCCTCCATGCTGCCCTGACGCCGGTTTGGAGCGAGACGGCCTACTTCGCTGACTACGTGCTGCCGATGGGCCTCGCCAGCGAGCGCCACGACCTCAATAGCTACGAAACACATGCGGGCATTTGGATTGCCTTCCGGCAACCAGTTTTACGAGAAAAAGCTCGGCGGGACGGCAAGCATTTCCAGTTCACTTACGAAGTGAATCCCGGTGAGGTTTGGGAGGAAGACGAGTTTTGGATTCAGCTATCTTGGCGAGTGGACCCCGACGGGTCGCTCGGCATCCGCAAGCACTTCGAGTCGCCGTACCGCCCCGGCGAGTGCATCACGGTGGATGAATACTACCGCTATATTTTCGAGGAAACCAAAGGCTTGCCCGAAGCGGCGGCCAAAGAGGGGCTTTCCGCACTTGACTATATGCGCAAATACGGCGCTTTCGTGGTAGAACCCTCCGTTTACGAAGTGAACAAACGGCCACTTTCCCCAAAAGAATTGGATGGCACAGAGGTCGCCACCGATGGCCGGATTTTGAAAAAAGGCAAGACCGTGGGCGTGATGCACAAGGGCAAAGCCGTCGAAGGGTTCCCGACGCCGAGCGGCAAGAACGAGTTTTTCAGCCAGACGATGATAGACTGGAAATGGCCGGAGTACAGCATTCCGACTTACATCAAAAGCCATATCCACGAGGATGAGATGGACCGGTCGAAGGGCGATTACCCGCTTGTGCCCACCTTCCGGTTGCCAACCCTCATCCACTCACGCAGCGGCAATGCCAAGTGGCTTTACGAAATCGCCAATCGAAACCCGCTGTGGATGCACCCATCGGACGCCAACAAATTCGGAGTAGTTACAGGTGATTTGCTGCGCATCAACACCGAAATCGGTTACTTCGTGGACAAGGTCTGGGTGACAGAGGGCATGAAGCCCGGCATCGTTGCCTGCTCGCACCACCTTGGCAGGTGGCGCAGGCCGAACGACCCGGCTGGCAACCGTTGGGCGACCGCTACCGTCAGCATTCAGGACGACAACAATGGCGGCTGGAAGATGAAGCAATTGGCTGGCATTCAGCCGTTTAAATCAAAGGACAAGGACTCTGCCCGCATCTTTTGGACGGATGGCGGGGTACACCAGAACATTACTTTCCCTGTTCACCCCGACCCAATCAGCGGGATGCACTGCTGGCACCAGAAGGTGCGCATCGAAAACGTGCAACCCGGCGACCAGTACGGTGACATCTTTGTGGACACGAAGAAAAGCATGGAGGTCTATCGCCGCTGGTTGGCGATGGCGAGGCCAGCGCCTGGGCCGGATGGACTGCGCCGTCCGCTCTGGATGAAGCGGGCGTTGAAGCCTGCGGAGGAAACGTATTATCTAAAGAACGACGAATGATGAGTTGTTGAAAGAATGCAGAACGACGGCAAGGTTACCAACCTTGCCGTTGTAGTTTTAAGCCGTTGGCTTCCCAATCCGGTTCGAGATTTTTCTCACCAATAAATTAGTCACCAAAATCAAGGTGACAAAGAAAGCGATTCGGGCAATGAGGTCGCCCCAGTGGACATAAAAAGTAATGCGGTCGTTGAACTTGATATTTTGCCTAATGGCCGCTTCCTCCTCATACTTGGTGGGCTGCTGCACGTCGCCCCGCTGGTTGATGAAGCAAGAAATGCCAGTGTTTGCGGAGCGGGCAATGCTTTTTCGGGTCTCCACAGCCCTAAGCCGGGCATAGGCAAGGTGCTGCTTGTGGCCCCCAGAATCGTCCCACCAACCGTCGTTTGTCATAATGAACGTGGCCTCGGCGCCCGCTCTGACGTAACCCCCGTTGTAGTCGCCAAAGACGCTTTCGTAACAAATGGAAGGGGCGACCCTCCCGCTGTTGCTGGGGAATGCCTCCCGGTAAGGTTGTATGCCGTGGCCTTCCACCGAGCCGTCGAGCTGGTCAACAATGGGCTTTAGGAAGAAAAGCACTTGATGATAGGGGAGAATCTCTGCTCCCGGCACTAATTTGGATTTGATGTAAAACGGAATGCTGTCCGCCCCGGCCTGGAGTTGCAGCGCTGCATTGTAGGCTTCCCAGTAGAAGACCTTGCTGCCCCGTTCCTCCTTTCTGGCCGACTTGGTGAGCGGTTCGCCTTCGGCAAAAACCTTGTAGGCGCTCACGCCCGTGACGAGCTTTACCTGCGGGAACTTATCCAGAAAGCCCATTATCTGCCGGATGTCCCGGTTCGATTTGAGGTCGTTCATCTCCCCAGCGCTGAAGCTGGTTTCTGGCCAGACGAGGTAGGCCGTTTTGTCGGTAATGGCAGCCTCGGAAAGGCGAAGGAAGGTTTTCAACTGCTCCTCATCGGGGACGTTGAACTTCTGGTAGTGCGGCTCGAAGTTTGGCTGTACGACCACCACTTCTTCATCACGCCCTATGTCTTTTTGGTTGAAATACCAGACCAAGGAAACCGCAATCGGTACCAATACCAATAGCTTGATGCGCCAAAATACCCAACCTTGCTGCAAAGCTGCTTTCGGGGAGATTTGGAAATTGCATTTTTCCAACAGCTTGAAAACCAGCACGTTGGCGACCAATACCCAGAGCGAGCCGCCGAAAACCCCCGTGTACTCGTACCACTGTACGGCCTGCGGAAACTGTGCAAAAGCATTGCCGAGCGTGAGCCACGACCAAGAGATTTCCCAATTTAAATGCAGGAACTCGAACGACAGCCAATAGGCAATGAGGGATAGGTAGCCCGTTTTGGGTAGGTACTTCCGTGTCTGGTGGAAGAACCAGATGGGCACGTACATGAACCAGGCATTCAGCCAAATGGCCACGATGCCAGCGATGAAGGCCGTGTTGCCTACCCACCAGGTCACGAGGATGTTCCAAAGGACGAAGGCGTGATAGGTGTAGGGGAGGATAGATGATTGACGATTTACGATTGACGATTGACGGTTTTCAGCTGCATGGTCTTTGGCTATTTCATACTCGATGAGTAGCAGCGGAACCCATGCGATGAACAGCAAAATCGTGGTCGGGAATGGCGGAAAACTCAATGCCAACAGTACCCCGCTCAAAGTGCTAAGCCCGAGCCAGCGCAAGCCTTTTGGGTGGCGGGTGTACCTTTTCCAAAACAACAACACGATGCTCGCCCATGCCAGCACGAAGAAGTACAGCGGGCGGTGACCCCAAAGTGTATCCTGTTGCCAGAGGGCGTACATTTTGTAGCCTACGGCGAGGGTGGCAATGGATGTGGCGGTGAGTAGGGTGAGGCGGAGGGAGTTTTTCATGTGTTGTTGTTAGCCAAATATTTCACCTGCCTCGGCAAGCACTTGGTTTATCAAATGATGTGAAATCCAAAAGTCAGCTTCGGCTTGAAGGCGGCCAATTAAAGGCTTTACCGCTGGAATAAGCCCTTTTTGTTTTGCAATGATTAGCACACCGAGCAAGCCCATTATTTTAAGCCCATTTTTGCTCGCAATTGACCTTCCCAAAGCTTCATCAATCAATACCAAATCAGCCTTCAATTCCATTGCAAGCACAATGGCTTCAGATTCCCCGATTTGTAATTCACCTCGAAATGAATCAACAAGGCCCCTGTTTTTCACTGAAACAACGCTGACCCAATTTGCGGCAGCGATTTCAACACTACCTGGCAGACCCACACCAGTTAATGTAATTTCGTTGTAAACTGCTGTTGGAATGACTACTTCCTTGAACACCGCAGGAAGCAAGTGTAAATGCCCAATAATGGCAAGGTTGATGATTGGAGAAGTGTCACTAATGACAATCATAGTAAGTCGAGTGCCCGCAGGTTTTCTAAATCCTTTTTTAGGTCGTCGGGGCTGATATTAAGGAAGATGTTTCGTTTTTTCAATTCCGCCTGCATTTGGAGTCGGCTGAGGCCAGCCAATTCTGCGGCTTTTCCAAGCGAAATTCTTTTCTTTTGGTAAAGCATAAGCGATAGCTCAAGCCAAACCTCTTGTTCCGTAAGCTTCGATGTTGCCATAAACTCATCAGAAATTACAAGTGCCATGCTACTATTTTTTCGTAAAGTTAGCTTATCGCAATGATTTGAGCAATGCCCAATCCGTTTACTTCACGCCCAGTCCCGGCCCGAACGCCTCGCCAGCTTGCACGAAACTCAACTTGCCTTCCGCATTTTCTGCCATCAAAATCATGCCCTGCGAGTCCACGCCACGCAACTTGCGGGGGGCGAGGTTGGCCAGTAGCAGTACCCGCTGTCCGACGACTTCCTCCGGTGTGAAATGCTCCGCAATGCCCGAAACCACCGTGCGCTGCTCGAAGCCGAGGTCAACGTTGAGTTTGAGCAATTTGTCCGCCTTCGGGATGCGCTCGGCAGCCGTGATGGTCGCCGTTCGGATGTCCATTTTGGCGAAGTCGTCGTATTGGATTTCTTCTTTTAGAGGGATGGGGGATGAGGGTTGAGGGATGATTGGGGGCTGTTCAACTACTGAGGTTGCCTCGTTTGCCATGATAATTTTCAGTTTTGCTTTTTGCCGCTCGATGATTTCGAGGCGGCTCTTGTCGTTGCGGTCGTGGATTTTGGCGAAGAGGATTTCGGGTTGTCCGACTTGGTGGCCAGGAGATAGAAGGAATCTTACGTTATTCAAACTGAAAAAAATCTTGTCCAAATCACCAGATTGAACATCGTCAAGATTAAGTAACCTTCTTATTCTTGCAGAGGTGTAAGGGATGAACGGCTCACAGAGCACACTGATTAGGGTAATGATTTGGAAACAATTGAAAAGACAATTTTTCACATCTTGACTTTCTGGATTCTCTTTCCACCAGAACCAGGGTTTCTGTTCTTGTAAATATAAATTACCCACAGAGGAAATTCCAATTAGACTTTGGGCAGCATTTCTGAAATTGAAACTTTCAATTGCTTCTTTGTAGTCAGTTAAGACTCCATTTAAAGCAACTACATCGATTAAAATATTTCCAGCATCATGTCTTGGTTCGGGTAATTTGCCACCATAATAATTGTTCGTCAATACAAGAACCCGGTTGATGAAATTCCCAAGGTTATCCGCCAAGTCCTTGTCATAAAAATCCACGAACTCGTCCCACTTGAAGTCAGCGTCCTTGTTTTCCGGCATGTTTCGGATGAGCGCCCAGCGTAGGGCGTCCTCCTTGTTCGGGAAGTTGGCGAACTCCTCCAAATACTCGTGCTGCTCTATGCCCCAGCCTTTGCTCTTGCTGAACTTCCGGCCCTCGAAATTGAGGAACTGGTTGGCGGGAACGTTAATGGGAAGGGCATAGTCGCCATGCGCCTTGAGCATGGCGGGGAACACGATGCAGTGGAAAACGATATTGTCCTTTCCGATGAAATGGATGAGTTCCACATTGTCGCCTTTCCAGTAATCCTCCCAGTTTTTTCCATTATCGGCGGCCCACTGCTTTGTGCTGGAAATGTAACCGATGGGTGCATCGAACCAGACGTAAAGCACTTTGCCCTCAGCTCCCGGCATGGGCACGGGTATGCCCCAGTCGAGGTCACGGGTGATGGAGCGGGGTTGCAGGCCCTCGCCATCATTAAGCCATGAAAGGCACTGGCCGATGACGTGGTTTTTCCACATGGATGGGTCGTGGTGTTGCTGACCGTCGAGGACGCCCGTTTTTATCCAATCCCGGAGCCAGTCGCCGTGCTTGTCGAGGCGGAAATACCAGTGGGAAGTCTCCCTCAGCACAGGCGTTGCGCCGCTCAACATGGATTTCGGGTTTTTCAATTCCATCGGCGAAAGGGTAGCGCCGCATTTTTCGCACTGGTCGCCATAGGCTTCCGGGTTGGCGCAGTTGGGGCACTCGCCCATGATGTAGCGGTCCGCTAAGAACTGCTGGAACGCTTCGTCGAAATATTGCTCCGAAAGGCGCTCTTCCAGTTCGCCACCTTTTTCAATCAGTTTTTTGAAAAAAGCCTGTGCCGTTTCGTGGTGCAGCGGAGCGCTCGTGCGGTCGTAGTGGTCGAAGCTGATGCCCAATTGCTCGAAGGTCTGCTTGTTGAGCGCATGGTATTTGTCAATAATTTCTTGTGGAGTGATTCCTTCTTTTTTTGCCCGGATGGTGATGGCGGCGCCGTGTTCGTCCGAGCCGCAGATGAAAGCAACATCGCAGCCCATTCCCCGGAGATAGCGAACGTAAATATCAGCGGGCAGGTAGGCTCCGGCAAGGTGGCCGAGGTGAAGCGCTCCATTGGCGTAGGGTAGGGCGGAGGTGACGAGGTATTTCTTAGTTTTATCCATTTTCAGACCAATCTAAATAAGTGAAAACTCATTGGGCAACGCCGTTTGTTGTCGCTGAAAAAAATGGGGCAACAACGTTGTGGTTTAAATCTTATCCGTTTGGCGCAGCATTCTTTTTTGCGGCGAAGATAGCGGGATATTGTAGAAAAGAAAATTCGTGGCTTTGAGTTCCAGCGGCATCATTGGGCAAAACAAAAAAGGCGGCTGACCGAGTTGGTCAAGCCGCCTTTCCTGTTCGATAGGGTCAAGTTCAATTAAAAGGGTTGGAGAACTTCTCGTCTTTTATCAGATTTTGGTCGGTCAAGGTTTCCATGAACGCCACGAGGGCCTTTTTCTCCAAAGAACTCAATTTCAACCTCAACGGCTCGCCGTCCGGGCCTATCATTTTTTTGTCGAGAAAGGGGTGGGCCTTAACGCCGCTGTCATAGAAATCCACGACTTCTTCCAGCGTCTTGAAACGGCCATCGTGCATGAACGGGCCAGTGAGGGCGATGTTTCGGAGGCTTGGAATCCTGAATTGGCCATTTCTCAAGCCTACATCGGTTGAGGACAAGTCAAGGCCGTTGTTGGCGGTGCCTTTTGGCCCTCCACTCCCGAAACTGCTTTCGCCGTATTCTCCACCGGGGCGGTCGTCGGCAGCGAAATTGTTCCCGCTGTGGCATTGTGCGCATTTTGTGCGGTCGCTGAAAAACAATTCGGCGCCCATTTTCTCCAAACCATTGATAGCGTTGGAGTTTCCAGCGGTAAACGCATCGAACCTGCTGTCCACGGAAACCATACTGCACAGGAACTGGGCCATTGCGTCCGAAATACGCTCTTCGTTTATGTCGGTCGAGCCATAAGCTTTTTGGAAAAGCGCAGGGTAATAGGGTGTGTTCGTCAATTTTTTGGCCAAGACATCCAAATCCTCCATCCCCATTTCGATGTGGTTTTGGACGGGCTTGAGGGTGAGTTCTTTGGCGGAATGCACCCTGGAGTCCCAGAAAAGGTTGCGGTTGAGCGCCACGTTGATAATGGCCATCGAGTTGCGGGGCGTTACCTTTCCTCCGAAGCCAATGCTACCGGCAGATGGGTCGGCGAATGCAAATTTTTGGATATGGCAGGAGGCACAGGACGTGGCGTTGTTGATGGACAATTTGGTGTCGTAAAAAAGCACCCGGCCCAAGGTGGCTCCTTCGTTTGTCACGGTTGGGTTCGCCGAAATACCATTGAAGCTGTTCTCGAAGTCAATGAATTGGCCACCACCGGGGTTGTTTGCAAGGAAAACATTCGGTGCATTGGCCTGAAATTCAATTTGGAAGGCAGGAGGGAATTGAACGCCTTCATAATCAAAAGGCTGGTTGGGAAGGGAGAGTTTTACCCCTTCCACGGGTTCCTCTTGTTTCAAGCAGCTTGCCAAGGCAATGGTTGCCAAGATGGCGAGGGAAAGCAATAGTGCATTTTTTTTCATTGGAAATTTTTATTTCGTGAAACGAAGACAAGATTAACGAATAGATTTCAAAGTTTAAGCCAACGGCGTGTTTTTTAACAAGGCAAAAACATTTTTTAGGATTTTCTGGGCAAAATGAAGTTGAGGTTTACGGCTACTGGGGGAATGAACCGAAAATCTGCCGTGCCCGTATTGGTATCTATACCAAGCACCAATGCCGACTCAACGGACAGCCCAACTGCTGGCGAAATGCGGTACTCCATGCACCATCGTGGCCCCAAACCTATGACAACAGCCTCCGTTCGGTTGTCCCCTATCAAGTTGAAGCTCCCCACGGCTAAGTACCCATCGAAGCCACGGTAGAACACCCACCGTTCGTTGAATTCCTTTCGTAGGGTGGTGCCCATTCTGATATTAAAGTTGGCATTGTCCACCGATTCAAACATTTCGCCCTCCGCAAGCAATATCCCGATGCTGGTATGGAAGGCACGCTGTCCATTGAAGCGGTTGAAATCAACGGTGTAAGGTCCTGCCACTAATGGGTTGGTCCGGTTGAAGGGGATTAGCTGTGTCAGGAGGGGCGTCATGTTCATTCCCACCATCCTGTATCGCTGGGGGTACTCCCATTTTGATGGCTCGGCTTGGTCTTGTGCAGCTACCCATGTGGCATTCAGCGTACAAAGCAAGAGTGCAAGGCATTTCATAAAGTCTTGATTTTTAATGGGTTAGAAGGAAAAATGAACGTAAAGCGAATTGGGAATTGCAGGCAAAACCGAGAACTTGCTTTGCTTCGTAATTTGGTCCGGCAAGCCTTGCCCTATTTCCGTGATGGATTCCCCGTAGGTAAAGATTGCGTAGGCATAACTTTCGGTGGATAGCCAAATCCTATTGGTCACGGTAAAATATATCCCCAAGAACGGCCCTGCACCGCCACCCGTTCTGAACAATGAAGATTTCAAACTGCTGAACGAGTCGAAGCTGCTTTTTTCCTTGTAGTAATTCCCCACCAAATCTACACCATAATATATGGTGAACCGCTCGCTGACAGGCTGCAACCATTCCCGGCCCAATTTGAGCTGCAACGCTGATTCCTGGGTATTCCGAAAATCAAAGTTGGGCAGTTCCTCCTTGTTGGTTTCTATTTTGAAATTGCCGCCGAGGCGCCAAATTTTGTTGTCCTTCAGCAATTTTAGGCTAAATAGATAAGGGTCTTTGGGAAGGGTTTCACCGCCCGAGTTGAAAAATCCGGCCAAGGTGTTCGTGATGTTGATGCCTACCAACACCTTTTTATCGCTTTCCATTGGATTATTGAATTGGCCAAAACATGTTGCATAAGTTAATCCAACTACTATCAAAGTAAAAATGATGCTTTTCATAAATGGTTAGTGTGCTTGATGAACATAGACGGGTTATTTCCAAAATTGGTTTGCAAGGTTTGACTTTAACATCCAATTTTTATCAAATCGGCAACAAATTAAGGCAAGCTGATTGAATTTCTTGCATAGGCGCTACATTTGGGCTTCGACTCCAGTTTCCCATCAACAACAATCGCTTTGTACCTTCTTATTTTCTTGTTACAATGAAGCATTTCTATTTTCTTTTTTCCGGGGTTTTGTTACCATTTTTGGGGTATTCTCAAGCCGACAAACCACATTACCCAATCCAGCCAGTCCCCTTCACGGACGTGAAAATCACCGACCAGTTTTGGGCACCCCGCCTCGAAACCATTCGGACGGTGACTTTGCCCTATACCTTCCAGCAATGCGAGGAAACAGGCCGAGTGAAGAACTTCGACATTGCCGCAGGCAACGCAACTGGTTCATTCTGTGGGGTTTATGGCTTTGACGACTCCGATGTCTATAAAATCATCGAAGGAGCGGCCTACTCCATGCAGGTGCACCCCGACCCTAAACTCGATGGCTATGTGGACAGCCTGATTGAGAAAGTCCGGCTGGCGCAAGAACCCGATGGCTACCTCTACACCTGGCGCACCATCAACGAGCGGGAAAAAGCAGCGGGCATTGCAAAAAAAGATGTGACGGGCGACTATTACAAGGGCACCGACCAGCGATGGATACATGAGGATAAGCACAGCCACGAAACCTACAACCTCGGCCATTTGTACGAGGCTGCCGTGGCTCACCACCTCGCTACTGGAAAGCGGAACCTGCTCGACATTGCCATCAAAAGCGCCAACTTGCTCGAAAAAACCTTTGGCTGGGGCAAGCTGCAACAAGCACCCGGCCACCAGGAAATCGAACTCGGCCTCACCAAGCTTTACCTTGTTACTGGCGAAAAGAAGTACCTCGACCTCGCCAAATTCTTCCTCGATGTTCGAGGTTACGCCAACGAAGAGTACAGTCAAAACCACAAAAAGGTCACCGAGCAAAAGGAAATCGTGGGCCATGCCGTGCGTGCCTGCTACATGTACGCCTCAATGGCCGATGTGGCCGCCTTGACGGGCAGCATGGAGTACATCCCAGCCCTCAATTCGCTTTGGGAAGATGTGGTAGGGAAGAAAATGTACGTAACTGGCGGCATCGGCAGCAGCGGTTCGAACGAGGGGTTCAGCAAGCCCTACGACCTCCCCAACTACTCCGCCTACTGCGAGACCTGCTCCTCCATCGCCTTTGTTTATTGGAACCAACGGATGTTCCAGCTCACTGGTGAAAGCAAGTACATTGACGTTTTGGAACGAACCCTTTACAATGCCTTGGATGCTGGCCTATCGCAAACAGGCGACCGCTTCTTTTACCCAAATCCCCTCGAAAGCCGCAAGAACGTGGAGCGCAGCCCGTGGTTCCAGTGTGCCTGCTGCCCTTCCAACGTGGCGAGGTTCTTCCCCTCCATACCGGGCTATGTTTTTGCGAAGCGGGAAAATGAGGTTTTCGTGAATCTCTACACCACCAGCGAGACGACGGTTGAAAACGTCAACAGCAAAGGCCAATCGGTCAAGGTGAAAATTGCGCAGCAAACCGACTATCCTTGGGACGGCAAAATCACGTTATCGGTCGAGCCGGAAAAGCCCAACACTTTTACCCTAAAGCTGCGGATACCGGGTTGGGTGCAGGGCGATGCCGTGCCCTTCGATTTGTACGGCTTTGCTAACCATGATGGCAGCCAAGTGCAGGTGCATCTCAATGGGAAGAAAATTCTGGGCGGCATAAAGGACGGTTACATGACCATCGAGCGGAAGTGGAAACCGGGCGACGTCGTATCCCTGGTGCTGCCGATGCCCGTCCAACAAGTCAAGGGCAACTCCAAAATCGAGGCCACAAACGACCGGTACGCCCTGCAACGTGGCCCGCTTGTCTATTGCATCGAGGGAAGGGACCAGCCCGACGAGCGGGTACTGAGTGCTTACATTCCAAAAAATACGGCCTTCGCTTCGCAATATGAGGCAGGATTACTTGGCGGTGTGCAGACCATCACTTTCGAAGGGGCTTTGGTGAAGAAGAAAACCGCTCCCGACCAAGGCGACCTGATGCCCATGAAGTTCAAGGCAATACCATATTACGCTTGGGCCAACAGAGGTAGGGACAACATGCTTGTTTGGTTGCCCAATAGCTTTGAAAGCGTACGGCCAATGTCACAGCCTACCTTGGCAGCAAGGAGCAAAACCACTGCTTCGGAGGGCATGAGGGGCGAACTTTCTGCCGTCGTTGACCAATGGATTCCCAAACATTCGGATGATCACGAGAATCCATACGTGCACTGGTGGCCGCATTTTGGTTCCACAGAGTGGGTTCAATATGATTTCGAGAAAGAGGAACAGGTAGGCAGCAGCCGCATTTATTGGTTTGACGATGAGTCGAGTGGGGGTGGTTGTCGAGTACCCAAGTCGTTCGTTATCAAGTATTTGGAAAACGGCGAGTGGAAAAAATGCTATTCACACGATGGGTTCAAGGTGGTGAAAGATGGTTGGTCCGATGTGGATTTTGAGCCAGTGAAAACCACAGCCCTGCGCCTTGAAATCTTGTTGCAAGATGGCGTAAGCAGCGGGGTGCATGAGTGGGAGGTGAGGTAGGAGGAAGCTGTTGACACAGATATTAAAGAAGGACGGCATTGGAACAAATGGCTCCAATGCCGTCCTTCTTTTTGGCAGTTATTGTTTGATTATTCTTTGGGTCAAAAGGCCATTCTCAACTTGCATTTTTACAAAGTAAACGCCTGGTGCCAAGTCTGGTTCCACTATGAACTGCTGCGTTCCCGGAGGGAAAAACTGCGTTTTCTCAAACAACTGCCTTCCCATGACGTCGGTGATTTGGAACTGGACATCTTGTGATTTACCTAAGTTGAAGTTCACCACAAAACTTTTATCGAACGGATTTGGGGCAATGCGGAGCCCAAGTTGCGCACCAAGTGCATCCTGTGTACCACTCACACATTGCGTAGTGAAGAAAATGGAGCCGGAATAGTCGCTTGCAACACCAGTGCAGTTGGAGCGGACTTGTACTTCGTATTGTTTGCAAACTTCCAGCGAGGCAAAGTCGAGGGTGTTGGTTGCAGCAGCGGTGGTTGTCCATCCAGTGATGCCGACCTTGCGGTGGCGCACGGTGTAGTTGTTGGCGTCCGTCACATTGGTCCAACCGAGTTTGGCAGTGGTCATGGTGGTGTCGGAAATTGCCAATTCGTTCGGAATGGTGCAATCTGGCGCAGTGCCAGCCACGATGTTTACACAGTAATCTTCCACTTCTCCTGCGGCAAATGAAGCAGCGCATGGGCCAGCGGGCTGTGCGTTCCAGCGCATGATGACCCTCATGCGGGTAGGGCCAAGGATGGCGTCTCCCGACACAACGATGTTCCCTGTGACCGTCGTGGAGGCGGTGCTGCCAGCATCGAAAGCCTTTTCGCCGGGGTCGTTGAAATCGCCATCTTGGTTGAAATCAATGTAAACCACGAACCATTCAGGATAGGTGCCACCGGCAAAACCGGGCGTCAGGCTGATGAGATTGGAGGAGTAGGTCATCAAATCGGTGGATATGCCTGTGTAATCACCATAGCCATCGTCTGCACTGCTGGAGTTGTTGATATCGCCAATGGTCACGTTGGCAATCCACTCGTAAAGGGTGCTTTGGCCAGCCGATGGGCAATAGACCAAATCGAGGCAACCACCGCAACCGAGGGTGGTGAAGTGTATCGGCTCCGTAAAAGCAGTCAATCCGGTATCGCACACGGTCTGCACTTGCACAGAGTACGCTCCGCAAATGTCGAGGTTGGCGAGGTCGAAGGTGCTGTTGGTCAGGTCGGTGAAAAGTTGGGAGCCTTGCGGCCCGGTAAGGAGCAGGTTGTAGCTGTTGGCAGCGAAGACGGGCTGCCAGCTTGCCAAGGCCGAGTTTGTCGTAACATCGCTGACGACAAAATTTGCCGGAGGCAAACAGCACCCATCTGTGGAGAAGAAGTAGGAGTTGGAGTAGCCACTCGAATCGCTGCTACAGATTTCCTCAATTTGGAACTCGTAATCGGTACATGCCTGCAAGCCAGTAAAGGATAGCGGGCTTGATACGCTGTCAAGCACCGTCCAGTCTGTGCTGCCCATTGGGCGGTACCGAAGGTTGCTTTGAAGGGTAGAATCAGTGGAAGTCCACGTGAACAAGGCGGAAATGTCAAGTATGTCCGCAACGTTCACGTTGTATGCCTTTGGGCATGGGCCACAGTTCTGCAAGATGAGGTTCAGGCTGTTGAAGGCATTTACTCGCCCACCGTACTTTGTTTCATTGACCAAGTTGGGTATGATGTCAATCCCATCAAATAGTGCGTTTCGGATGAGCAGGGCAGTGCCACTTGGGTCGGCAATCGCCTGTGGCCCAATGCTGGAGCAGGGTGCCGAGTAGAGTAGGGCGATAATACCTGCCGTCAAAGGACTTGCGAAGGAAGTGCCGGAAGTGGTGGATGGCCCTCCATTGTTGCTCAGGGTCACGATGCCGCCGCCCGGAGCTGCTATATCTATATGTGTAGTGCCGTAACCCGAAAAGGTGCGAACATCTTGGTTATTGGTAGCGGTGACGGCCACCATGTACTCGCTCGGGCAGGCGGTAGGTAGGTCGAGCACATTGTCAATGTTGACGTTGTTGTTGGCGGTAGCTCCGCAACTGAGGATACCCTCCATGCCAAGCGAGTCGTAGAATGCACACCAAAGCGGTGAATCGGCAGGGTTGCCGCCGTCTATGCCCCAGGATGAGTTGGTAGCCACAACAAATGCACCCTCCGTGCCACCGCTTTGGTTGAACCTTTTTCGTTGAACGAGGGGGTAGGTATAGGCTTTAACCACGTTGGCTTCTGTGAGGTTGCCCACTACTACGTGCATGATTTTCACTTCCCAATTTATCCCGGTCACGAACTGTCCGTTGTTTCCTTTTGCGCCAATCATGCCAGATACTTGGGTGCCATGCGAGGCGGAGGGAATGACATCGTTGTTGTTGTTCGCATTCCAACCATTGTAGTCGTCGGGGTAGCCGTTGTTGTCGTCGTCAATTCCATTGCCGGGGATTTCAGCAGTGTTGAACCACAGGTTTCCTTGCAAATCTGGGTGGGTGCGGTTGGCGCCTTCAACCACGCAAACCACAATTTCTTTTCCGTCGGTAGTAAGCCCACCGGTGGTGATGTCCCAAGCGAGGTCGGCATCCACGTCCGCATCGGGGGTGCCGCCACCTTGGCCGTTGTTCACCCATTGCCATTGGGCGGCGAAATTGGGGTCATCGGGAGTGGTTTCCCGCATGGAGATGAAGTGGTTGAGTTGCGAAGTTTGGACTGAAGGCTGGCGCTGGATTGTTGCCAACACTTCGGTTTCGTTGAATTGGGTGTGGTCGAAATGCAAAAGCCAGACCCGCAAGGGGGAGGAAATCTCTTCGACAATTTGGAGTTCGATGGGTTTGTGCTGATTTGCCAATTCAGCGACAGTTTGGCGGATGTTTTGGCCGGGTTTGAGCTGTACAAGAATGTCGCCTTGGACATGGTCGAACCGTTGGGCAAATAAGGAAGCTATCGCCAAAAACGTTAGGCAAAAGATGGACAGGAATTTCATTACAGGAGATGGATTTTATGAATTTATTCTGAGAGTCAAAGGTACATTTTGAAATCACCAGATTGGCTCAATTTTGTCACGCATTCAATAATTGGTTATCTGGCAGACAGTTTGTTGGTAATGGGTTTTGGATGTTTTTATACAAATCCACGGTTTTAACCCTATTTTGTTTTGTCGGTTTTGAAATAATTGCTTTTTTTACGCATTAATTCTGTTTATCCCTAAAAGAAGACATATAACCGCTAACCTTGAAGGCCTTTTTCACAGTGAAAAAAATCAGCGGCCCAAAAAAAATGCTTATCCTTGCATCATTTTTTAGCACAGCCTTGAAATCCTAAAATTCGGCGAAAACTCCAGATATTCATTTTCCCTTTCGTTAATGCCTGTTAAATTTCTCACTTTTTGAAGCAAAACCCAACCTGTCCAGTAAACAGATTTGGGTTGTTATTTTTAAAAAAATAAAGATGAAACATTTTTTTACGACACTATTTGCCTTCGTCCTGTTCAGTACCCAATCTTCAGATCTTTTTTCACAATGTAGTACCACGCCATGTGGCCTCCCCATGGCTGCTTATGATGCCCCGAGTGCTTGTATTTTGCCAAACCCGCAGGCACTGAATTGTTACTATGGCCAAACTATCAATAACCCGCCAATTTCGCTGCCGCCATTTTGGTGTTCAAGCGTCGAGAACAATCAATGGTTTGCTTTCACTGCCAACTCCAGCGATGTCTGTTTTGATATCGAGGCATTGAACTGCGCATCGGGTGGGGCCATTCAAGCAGCGCTTCTTTCAACGCCAGATTGCAACACTTTTTCGTTTGTTTCTCCTTGTTTGGGCAACATCCCATCTGGGTCAACGGTTTCTTTGTGCAACAATGTGCCGCTGACCCCCGGTCAGGTTTACTACTTGATGATAGATGGGTCAGCAGGCGCTCAGTGCAACTTTGCCATCAATGGCTCTTCCGCCATTACATCTGGCCCTCCAAGCGTCTGCATCCCCGGTGGCCCCTTCGCATACACCACTACAAGCCCTGCATCATGGTCCATAACTCCAGGAAGTACTGGGGGGGCGATTATTGGTTCAAATGTTGGCACACAAATTCAAGTTGATTTTAGTGCACCAGGCGTTGCACAGATTTGTGCGCAAAACCTGAATTGCCCGAACGTGCCACTCTATTGTTTGACAGTATCCGTTGGTCAGTATGTGCAAGCGACCCATACCCATTACCTCTGCACCGGAGGATCGGTTTCCTGCGCTGGCCAAACCTTTACGGCTCCAGGCTTGTACCAGGCCAACGTCCCTGCCCCTTCTGGCTGTGATAGTTTGATTACTTGCAACATCATTCAAATCCCCCCCATAACGTCGCCCCCGCAAACGGTGAATCTTTGCGGGCCAGCCGATTTTCAGCTCTGCAACAGTTTTTACAGCACCACAGGTTTTTATACTGCGGTTTGTTCAAACTGGCAAGGCTGCGACAGTGCGGTTTCCGTCAACTTGACAATTTTGGAGCCTACTGCCTCCATTCTGCCTTTCGACCCCGTGTTGGGTTGTGGCGTTGACTCCATCTTGTTTCTGGATGGAAGTAGTTCAGGGTTGGCATTCCCGCCAGCCACCTGGACTATGTTGTGGACTGGTCCTGGCATTGTAGGTCCAAACAACCAAATCCTCTGTCAGGTGAATCAGCCGGGGCAATATTGCCTTCGGGTGACCCACACCCTGCCAAGCAATGGGTTTACTTGTTTCGACCAAGTCTGCATTAACGTGACACAACAGGTCATTATCCCATCTGCACCTCTGATAACGGGGCCTGCCAGTGTTTGTAGCAATGCCACGGCTACCTACACGGCCCAACTCCAGGGGCCAGTTATTCCAACCAGCTTGACTTGGATTACTCCAAATGGCGAGCCGTTCACCCCCGGTCCGAACAACACCGTAGTAGTCAACTGGACAGGCTCTTCGGGAGGACAGCTTTGCGTTACCGCAAACAATGAGTGTGGCTCTTCGCCGCCTGCCTGTATTAACGTGACCGTGAATGCCGGCCCACCGACGCCAATTATCACCGGGCCAACTACTGTCTGTGCGAACAACACCACGCAGACCTATACCATCAGCAATGTGGTAGCAGGAGTGACTTATAACTGGACGGTTCCACCCGGAGCTACTTTCACAGGAACAGGAGGTACGATAAGCGTCAACTTCAGTGGTGCGGCCCCCGGAAACGTGACGGTTTGTGCCACTGGCACCAACAACTGCGGCACGAGCCAACCGGGGTGTGCCAACGTGACCATCACCGGGCCACCTGCTGCGCCTGTACTTTCAGGGCCTGCTTCCGTTTGTGCAAACGGCGGTGCAGCTACTTTTTCCGTTACCAATCCTGACCCAACCGTTACCTACACTTGGACTGCGCCAACCGGGGCGGTAGTGAACGGAAGCGGGGCAAGCGTCACCATCAACTTCCAAAATTCCAACTCTGGCCAAGTTTGCGTGACGGCAACCAATAGTTGTGGTATGCCTTCCGTTTGCCAGGCCGTGCAGGTAATACCAGCCCCACAAGCAAGCATTAGTGGTTCTGGTGAATTTTGTGAAGGTACCACCCCAAGCATCAATTTGACCATAACAGTGAGTGGTGGTACTGCGCCTTGGACAGTGGTTTATACCAACGGCGGCACACCTGTGACAGAAACGGTACCTGCAAGCCCCCATACCATTCAAGTAAGTGCGGCTGGAACCTACACGCTGGTATCAGTGGTTGGTACAAGTGGTTGTACGGGAACTGTCTCAGGCTCGGCTGTAATAACTCAAAATCCGTCGCCGACTGCGGTATTGAGCGGGGGCGGAAATATCTGCCAAGGTAGCGGGCAAACAGTTCCGCTTTCCATCAACTTCACGGGAGAAGCTCCTTGGACCCTTGCTTGGTTCGTGAATGGCGTCCAGCAACCCTCGGCGCTTACAGCCAATTCTACTCCCTTTACCCTGCCAATAGGTCAGAACAACGCTGGCACAATAACGTTGGGCAGTTTGACTGACAACAATGGATGCGTGGGCATGGGAACCGGGACCGCCACGGTACAGGTCTTCACTGCGCCAACCGTCAGCAATATCGTTACTACTTGCAATGGAACGAACACATCATACGTGCTGACTTTTACCATTTCAGGTGGAGATGCAGCAACTTACTCCGTAACACCCCCTGGAGCTTCATTGGTGGGTGGCCAGTTTACCAGCAACCCAATCCCCAATGGCGATGGGTATAGTTTCGTAGTCACGGACGTGAACAACTGTAACCCAATTACGGTAGATGATGATATTGTCGTCTGTAATTGCGACACAGAGGTGGGTATGATGGATGTGGCGGTAATTGAAAATTGCGGACCTGGAACTGTCACTGCCACCTATGACACAACCAACCAATTTCTTGACCCCAACGACGCCTTGGTTTTCATCCTGCACAGTGGAAGTTCGGTCAATATTGTCCCGCCTATTATCGCTACTTCAAGTACGCCAGACGTAACATTCAATCCAGCAACCATGAATTTTGGCACCACCTATTATTTGTCAGCCGTAGTTGGTGATTCAAATGGGTCTGGAGGTGTTATTTTGACGGAACCATGTGCACAGGTAGCACAAGGCACACCAATCGTTTTTTACCAACTTCCGACTGCAACCATAACTGGCGGAACTGAAATTTGTGTTGGTACGAGTACGAATTTGACCCTTAATTTAACTGGTGCAGCCCCTTGGGACATTATCATCAATGGGCAATCTGTGGCCGCTTTTAGTTCGCCATTTACCTATACAGTAAGCCCGGTGACCACAACAACTTATACTGTAACTGGAATAACTGGCAGCAATTGCAACAACAATTTAAATGAAAGTACTACGGTGACAGTGAATACCTCGCCAGTGGTATCGAACATCGTCACAACCTGCGACCCGACTGGCACCACTTTCACGGTTTGCTTCAACATCAGTGGTGGGGACCCATCTTGTTACACTGTCAATGGTGCTCCAAGTGGCGCAACATTCTGTAGCCCAGCAATCGCAAGTGGTTTGGGATATTCTTATGTCGTCAGCGATTGCAACAATTGCCCATCAGTGACGGTGGAGGATGACCTTGTTGATTGCGATTGTCTTTCAACCGCTGGAAATTTCGCCAATACAACATTGAGTGTCTGCGGAACAGACCTTGCCACACCGACATACAATAGTGCCGGTGAGTTTTTGGACGCAGATGATGCCCTGTGTTTTATCCTTCATGGTGGAAATCCACAAAGCCCACTTGCCACGAACAACGTTCCCGAGTTCTCCTTTTTGGCGGGCATGACCTATGGCCAAACCTACTTCATCTGCCCAGTAGTGGGGAATGACGATGGCTCCGGCTGCGTGGACCTTGGCGACCCCTGCTTGAGCATTGGCAATTGTGCGCCTGTTATTTTCCGCCAGACGCCAACTGCCTCCCTTGGGCCTGATGTCTCGATTTGTGCGGGAGATGCCGCCACTTTGACCTACAACGTAACGGGCGTTGCGCCTTGGACGGTGAGCTACCAAGATGCGAGTGGAGCTGTTTCTTCACTGACGCTGAACACAAGCCCATTTAACTTCACTGTATCGCCATCCGCAACGGAAACCTACACGCCCATTGATGTCTTCGACCAATTTTGCGCAGGTACCGTGTCTGGTTCTGCCGTGGTGACGGTCAATAATCCGCCGCAAGTACAGAACATTGTCGAAACCTGCTCGCCGGATGCGACTACATACACACTTACTTTCAACATCGTAGGTGGTATGCCGCCCTATACTGTAACGCCAGCCACAGGGACTGTTAATGCAGGGATATTCACCAGTTCCCCACTGCCAAGTGGCTCGACTTATAGCTTCGACGTAGATGACTTAAACGGCTGCGGCCCCGTCAATGTCACTGGGACAAGGAATTGCAATTGCCTCACCGATGCTGGCAACATGACCACTCCCACTATCTCAGCCTGTGTGGATGTTATGGTTACGGTTCCGGCCACAGTTGGTTCAGTCCTCGACCCGAACGACGTATTGGTTTACTACCTACACACCGGTTCTTCGGGGTCGCTGGGTACCGTGATTGGCACCAGCAATACGCCAAGTTTTGCCTTCAACCCAGCAACGATGACAGTTGGCACTACGTACTATATCAGTGCAGCTGCAGGGAACAACAATGGTACGGGCGGCGTGGACTTGCAGGATGGCTGTCTGGACATTGCACCCGGTACACCAGTCGTGTTTAGAGCATTGCCAACGGTAGCAATTAGTGGCACAACTTCCATCTGTGCTGGCCAGTCAACCAATATCACATTTACCCTGACAGGACAAGGCCCATTCGTTGTCAACTACACGGTGAACGGTGTCCCTGCTTCGCAAAACTTCCCAAGTGCGGGCACGCAAACGGTACCCGTTTCGCCAACGGTTACGCAGGAATTTATCCTTGTTTCCGTTTCTGACGCCAATTGTTCCAATACGGCCACTCAAAGCGTAACGGTCACGGTGAACCCGAATGTGAGCGCAGGTACGCCAACTGCCCCCTTCCAGTTTTGCCAAGGCACTAATACCACCATCAATCTTGCAGACAATTTGACTGGGGCAATGTCTGGTGGAACATGGGTAGGTCCCAATATGGAGATTGTTCCAGGAGGCACCTTCAACGTTGCAGGTCTAGCAGCGGGGACGCACGACTTTACTTATTCCGTACCTGGCCTGCCCCCTTGCCCGAATGCAACAGCGGTGGTGCAAGTCGTCATCAATCCACTACCAACAGCGGATGCTGGCAATGCAGCGAACCTTAACTGCGACATTACGGAAACAACCTTGGGTGGGCCCGGCAACACTCCAGGTGTAACCTACCAGTGGACTGGGAATGTGAGCAACCCAACAATTGCTAACCCAATCGTCACAGAGGAGGGCACTTATACGCTGACCGTAACGACGGCTGCGGGCTGTTCTGCGACCGACCAAGTGCAGGTCAATAAAGTTGATACACCACCGTCTGCTGATATTTCGGTTTCAGATGTGAGCTGTTTCGGCAATGCCGACGGGTTCATCACCATCAACAACATTACGGATGGTGTGCCCCCATACCTTTGTTCCTTCAATGGTTCTCCATTTAGCCCACAAAAGAACTTCA
Source organism: Saprospiraceae bacterium UBA6168 (assembly GCA_002435785.1). Classification (GTDB taxonomy): domain Bacteria; phylum Bacteroidota; class Bacteroidia; order Chitinophagales; family Saprospiraceae; genus UBA6168. The sequence goes on from DIUC01000032.1 coordinate 59,734, forward strand.
CCAACCTCAGCCCCGGCGACCATACCATTGTCATTGTGGATGCTGCAGGCTGTTCGACTACCTTGATTTTCACGGTGAATCAACCACAACAAGTGACCGTCGAGATTCAAGGTTCTTTTGAGGGCAGTGACCCAATCGTAAGTCTTGGCGACCCAATTACCCTGCAAATCATCACGACGCCACCCTTCAATGAGTTGGATTCCGTGATTTGGTTGCCAGCAGGGATTGTGGATTGTGATACTTGCCAAATCAACTCCATTTACCCAACTCAGCAAACGACCTTTAAGGTCATTGTGGATGAAGGTGGCTGCCGTGACGAGGACATCTTGACGGTCTTTGTAAGGAAGGACCATCCCCTTTATGTGCCAAGTGCCTTCAGCCCCAACGATGACGGCCTTAATGATGTTCTGATGGTATTCAGTGGCAAAGAAGTGAAAAACATCAAGTCATTCCTGATATTCAGTAGGTGGGGTGAGACTGTTTTTGAATTTTACAACTTTGCACCAAACAATCCAGATTTTGGCTGGGACGGGCAGCATCGGGGCGAGCGCCTCAACCCTGCCGTCTTCGTTTGGTTTGCTGAGGTAGAATTTATTGACGGCCATGTAGAGCTGTTTGAAGGAAATGTAAATTTGATGCGGTAAATCAATGCCCGATAACGATAGAAAACAAAAGGAGGCGTTGACAACAACGCCTCTTTTTGTTTTAAAACGTCTGATGATGAAGAATATAGTCGTAGCGCTCGTTTTAGTGTTCTTTGCTTCGCCATCATTTTGCCAGCTTGGTGTTGTCGGTGGGGTCAAAAGTTTCAATGTCAATGGGTGGAACCCACAATTTAAGGAACCGCCCTATCCACTGGCGGGGTGGCAAGTTGGGCTGGATTATTGGTTTCGTTTGAAGAAACGACGAATTGAGTTTGTACCTGAACTTAATTTCTCAAAACATCAAAAAGACTTTCAATCCGGCAAACTTGAGCACAGTGCTTTGGGTCTCCAGTTCAATGTTGACTTTTATGTGTTTGACCTTGCAAGTGACTGCAACTGCCCTACTTTTTCAAAGGATGGTAGTTTACTCAGCAAAGGATTTTTCATGGAACTATCGCCAAGTGTCATTGTCGCCAAAAACAAGTCTAAATTTGGAGGCCCAATCTATAAGGAAACGGTGGGTACAGAGGTTTCCTTTGGTGGTTCCATTGGGGTTGGGCTGGACTTTGGGTTTTCGGATATGTTCACTATCACTCCAATCGCCAGGTTCTACTATTTCCCTAATTTTGATTGGAACGATGAGTTCTTTCCAGTTGGCAAACCATCTGATTTAACGCAAATCTTACTTGGCATTCGGCTGAGACTGTATTTCGATGAAATTGGAAAACCCCGATACCGCTGATTTTTTTGCCCCGACGGTAAAAATCTTTACGAGATTTGTGCCTGTTATCTGGCGGTATCCATCTTTCCGCCAATTTTGAAAACAACTGCCCATTCATTTGCCATGACCGAGCATACCATCGTCAACCTGAGCGACGTAAACATTTACCAGCAAGAAAACCTGGTACTCCAAAACGTCAACTTGAACATCACCAAAGGTGAGTTTGTCTATCTGATTGGGAAAACGGGCAGCGGCAAGTCAAGCCTGCTCAAGACGCTTTATGCGGCGCTTCCTGTCCGTAATGGGAGGGGCACGGTGGCAGGATTTGAATTAAAAAACCTGAACAGGAGGACCATCCCGCTACTTCGACGAAAGCTTGGAATCGTTTTTCAGGACTTCAATTTGTTGGACGACCGAAGCGTGGAGGCCAATCTGCTTTTTGCCCTGCGGGCAATGGGCTGGACGGACAAAACGAAAATGGTCAATCGAATCAACGAACTACTCGAACGGGTGGACTTAAAGGGAAAAAACGGCAAGATGCCTCATGCCATTTCTGGTGGCGAGCAACAGCGGGTCGTGATAGCAAGGGCTTTGCTCAACCACCCTGAACTCATTATCGCTGACGAGCCTACCGGGAACCTCGACCCCGAAACCTCCGACGAAGTGCTGTTGCTGCTCCGTAAATTGGCACAAGAAAACGACACTGCCGTGCTCTTCGCTACCCACGATTACCGGATTCTCGAAAACTTCCCCGCCAGAATCGTCCGTTGCCACAACGGAAAAGTGTTTGACGAAGAAGATGTTGTGGTTTGACCATTTTGAAGCCAGTTTTATCCAAAGAAAAGCCGGTTATGTAGAAGAAGCAGGGGGTGTAGCTACAGTGGCTGTACTTTTGTCCACATCAATCAATAAAATCATGTCAAAAAGACCTTTGAGAGTTACCGGCTTCACCCGCTTTTTTATCGTGATGCTCTTCATAGCACCATTGGCCTATGTGGGTGCGTCCTATTACAACGGTGAGGATGGGATTGCAAAAATCAAGAACCTGCTGAATATTGGCGAACCAAGTGTTTCAATCAAAAAGGAACAACCATCCTCAGATTCAGAAACAGAGAGGTCAACTAAAACCTCTACCGCAAAAACGCTGGATGCGGAAATAGAAAAGTTGAAGGAGGAGCTTGAGTTTGAGCGGAAAACCAATGAAGAACTTTACAAGGAGAACAAACAGCTTAAGCTGAAACTTGAAAGCACAGAGAAGGCATTAGAGGAATCAAAGGGCAAGTAATTGTTGGCAAGTATCTCATTATCAACCAATTATAAAGTTACAAAACGAATTTCAAATGTTCCACTTCATTTTCACCGCATTACTTAATGGCGTTGCCATTTGGTTGGGGTCCCAAATTTTGAACGGGGTAAAAGTCACGGACTTCCCAAGAGCCATCATCGTGGGCTTGGTAGTCGCCATTCTGAATGCCACAATTGGAGGATTATTCGACGCCATACCTTCACCCGCCAGGTTCATTTCAATGGGGTTGTTTGGCCTTGTTGTGGATGCACTCTTGCTCATGTTAGCGGACTACTTTCTGAAGGGAATTACCATCAAAAACTTCTGGTATGCCATTGGCCTCGCTGCCATCGTGAGCTTTGTCAATGCAGTATTTCATTGGCTCTTTTAACCTAAAACTGCTTCAACAAAAAAAGAGCCGCTCGAAAACATCAATTCCAAGCGGCTCTTTTTTTTTGTCCTATTCAAGTTAAAGCTTTGGGCAGATCACCTTTTCTCGACGGGTTGCTGGGTGGTAATAAATCAGCGACAGCTCAAACGCCCCTCGGTTGTTGGTCGGAGGGGAAAGTTGGTTGGTTGCCACATCGTAGCTCACCCCAATGTTCCAGCGCTCCATTTCAAGTATGGCGGTGAAAGTCACCGCTGGCGTGGCAAATCCTCCTTGCACGTCTTTCACCAAATGCCCCCAAAGCCCAGACCGGATGGCTACCTCCTGCCAATCACGGTTGGTGTACCGAACATTGGCGCCATAAAGCGCCAGCATATTTTCACCCTGACCAATTACTGCTGCTGCGGGCAGCAGGCTTAATTGATGGCTAAATGGAATTTCGCCCCCCGCATGAAGCACCCATTTCATGCCAATGGATTCTTGCCCGTCCCCATCAATGAAGGATACTTTCGGGGCGTTCACGTGGTTCAACGACCCACCGAAATACAGGCTTTGGTTGTCATCAAATACAGCGTACCACAGCAAACCGGCATTGATGTTCATATAAACATCTGTGGATTGGTTGATATTCTCGCCGTTGGATAGGGAGCGGTCAATTTGTTCCGATGAATTGTCAAACTGGGAACTGAACCATAGCCCTCCATAATCAAGGCTGTGCTGTCCGAAGCCGACCTGCGCACCACCAATCAGGTATTGGTCGTATTGGCGGTAGCGGCTGCCATCCAACTGTTTCATGTAGGACAAGCTGAAATCGCCAGACTGGCGGAGGTAGTTGGAACTGCCAGCTTGGTCACGGAGGGCAGTGAACCCATACGCCAGGTAATCGCCTCGGCCGATTTGACTTTTGGCATCAAAGCTGGCGCTCAGGCTTTTGTATGGCTTGGAATCGAGGATGCTGCTCCATTGTTCCCGGTAGTTGGCAATGACCCGCCACTTGCCGGGGTGCACACCCGTCATGGCCGGGTTTAGTTGCATCGGGGAGGCATAGAACTGTACGAATTGTGGGTCTTGGGCAAATGCCTGTAAGCAAATGCCAAGCGCTGCAAAAAGAATGGTAATTTTTAGCTTCACGATATTCAGCTTTAGTGTTTTGGGGCAAATGGTGGTTTTGACAACCCACCATTTGCCCCAAAACAAAATTATCTAATTAATGTGGTTTCTCCCTTTAGGTTCTCCTTCATGCCATCTTCGTACTCGGCCTCCAAGAACCAAACATAAACCCCCGCTGGCATGTCCTTTGACTTGAAGGTGCCATCCCAACCACGGGTTGGGGTGTTGATAGGGATGTCAATATCTTGGTACAGCAATTCTCCCCATCTGTCAAAAACTTGGAACATTTTAATCATCGTCCCTTTTTTGCCATGAACAGTCAACAAGTCGTTCAAGCCACTTGAATTGGGCGTAAAACCAGTTGGAACAACTACTCTTCGGGTCTTGGTGACATTCACTTTGATATGGTCTTCTGCCTCGCAACCAAGGGAATCCACTGCAAGCAGGAAGTAGTCGTTGGTATAGTTAGGAGTTGACCAGATGGCGCTGGATGTCAACGTGCCGTTACAATCGGACATGGTGTCCTGCATCAAAGTACCACAGTATGCTGCATCCCAACTGAAGGTAACACCGCCCTGACCGTTGGCAACCTCCACCGTTAACGGGAAAGTAGCGCCATATTCAACCATATAGTCATCAACGCTTTCGCCCCAAACCAAAATGTCAACTGTCATCTGTGGCGGTTCGCTCACCGTTGCATTCCTGCTGAAAACACAACCTTTGGCATCTTTGATATACACCGTGTAATCATTGGCTTTTAAAGCAATCAAGGTACTGCTCCCATAGTATTGCTGCCCATCTATGCTATAAGTGAACGGTGGAGTTCCACCGATTGGGGTAATGGTGATGGCACCATCCCTGTCGCCAAAACAAGATACGTCCTTGACGGTCAATGCGGCATCCACGCTTTGCGGTGCAGAAATAAAGACGGAATCCACCTTGGTGCAGCCATTGGCATCAGTGATGGTCAAATAATAACTGCTTGCAGGGAGTTTCGTAATTTTTGGGGTGGTGGCACCATTCGACCATTGATAGGTAAAACCTGGCACGCCACCTGATACCATTACCTCGGCTTCACCTTCTTCGTAACCAAAGCACCCATTGTTCTTTTGGGTAAAATTGGCAGTGATTGCCATTGGTTCGCCAACTACCACCGTGCCAGCTGCAGTGCAGCCTCCCGCACCCGAAACGGTTACAGAATAGGTGCCAGCCCCAAGGTCGGTGGCAGTGGCGGTGGTCTGGTTATTGGCGGATGGCCCCCACTGGTAGGTGAATGGGGAAGTGCCTCCCACTACATTTGAAACGGCTGCCGAACCGTCTTGTGTGCCTGCACATTTGGTGGCAGTTGGGGTAATGGTGAGTACCATTGGCACGGGGTTTTCGAGCAACCTTGACATGGTGCCGGTACATCCTTGACCGTCTGTGACGGTAACTGTATAGGTCGTTCCCCCTGCGAGGTTCATAATTAAATCTGACGTGGCGCCGTTGCTCCAACTGTAAGTATAACTGCCATTGCCCCCAGCAAGTACCACCACGTTCATTTGTCCATTGGTGTTGCCGTTGCAAGTGGGTGGTGTAGCGGAAATCAGCAGGTTGTAGGCGTCCCACTGAACCACATTCACTTGGTCGGTAGCGGTACACCCACCTGCGTCCGTAACGGTTACAGTGTATTGACCAATGGAAATATTGGAAATGGTCTGAGTAGTTTGCCCTCCGGGCGACCAGGCATAAGTATATGGTCCTGAGCCTCCGCTCGGAGCGACCGTTGCTACGCTCTTGTTTTCGCTGTAACAACTAATGGTGGTTTGAGCGGCAGTAGCGTCCACGCTGGTAGCGGGTTCATTGATAGTAATGCTCCCAAAAGCTTGGCAGCCATTGACGTCCGTCACCGTGACCGAGACGCTCCCGGCAGTCAGGCCACCTGTGCTGCTTTGAGTTGGGGTGCTCCCAGCACTCCAATTGTAAATCAACCCACCGCCGCCGCCAGTGACTGCAACGGTGGCGGTGCCGTCGTTGCCGTTCCTGCATTTGACGTCGGTTTTGGTAATGTTCAATACAAGGGCCGGTATCGAGGTGACGTTGATGGAACCAGATACGGTACACCCGTTCAAGTCGGTAACGGATACAGTAATAGGCCCTGCTGGCAAACCGCACACGTTCGGCGTATTGGACATATTTGCATTGCTCCACTGGTAGGTATAGCCGCCAGCACCACCGGAGGCAGTGACCATGGCGCAGCCATTGCTGCCGCCAAAACAGGTAACTGGACTTACTTGTACAACTGCTGGAATAATGGGTGGTTGATTGGCTACCGTAAAATCAACTTGGTCCGTACAACCAGTGGCATCAGTTACAAGCACGGTATAAACCCCTGGGCAAAGCCCCGTGATATTTCCGTTGGTCTGCATGAAGTTTGTCCCAGTGGTTGTGTTGGTCACGCTAAAATTGAAGGGCGTTTGCCCGTTTGTCACCGAAATTTGAATGGCTTCATCGCAAACCCCGTTGCAGTTTACCGAATAAGGGCCGGGGTTGGTGGGGAAGGCGTCAATGGGGCAAAATTGGAAAAGCAGGCTTGCCGTGCCAACGCCGACAACGCAGGCTACGCCGTTGACATCGGTGCGGACCTGAACATTGACATTGTTCCCATTTACGAGGCCAGTAATCAAATGGGATAAGTTGCCATTGTTAGAAGGCACCCAACCTGTATTGTTTACATTGACCTCATAGCCAAGCCCGGGGCTGCTGTCGTTCCAATTGGCGACCATTTCATTGTTGGCCAACTGTTGGAGGGTCACCATTGGGGCGCTGAAACTGTTCAGCACGCCGATGTTCAAGGTGTCCTTTAGTATGCAGCCGTAACCGTCGGCTGCCGTGACAATGTAGTTGGTATTGGCACTGGGGGTGGCAGTTGGAGTGGGGCAGTTGCTGCAAGAGAGACCTCCAGCGGGTGTCCAAGTATAAGTGACATTGTTCTGCGAGCGGAATGTAATGCTCCACCAGTTCACTCGACCCATTGCATTTAGTCCAAAGGCATCCGACACCCTTAGTGTCCAGTTGCCATTGATGGGGACGCCGTTCAGCACCGTCCAAGACCCCTCTGGTTGATAGTTGCCTGTAAAAGGTGCAGTTCCAGAGGTGATGGGTGTCACAGCCGTTGGTGTAAAACAAGTCTGGGTGTAATTGTCCCCACTGCCGCCGTTGTTGGTGGAGAGCATGAGGAGTTGATTGTTGGGCGACCGCAGGAAAATCGCCAAATCCGCATCAAAATCAGTGGTTATATCAATGCATACCGATATGATGTCCAACGCAGGGTTGGAAAGGGTGCTCGGAGTGATGGAGTTTACAGCAATCACTGAGTTGTAGGGATTTGCAACCGGGTGGTTGCTGGCACCAAGCGGATAGTCGTCATAGGATTCAAAGGTCACATGTGAGGTAGGCGCCACTTGTCCAGACACATTGATGCCAACAGGCTCACCCACGCAAACTATTGTATCAGGTGCGGGTGTCAAAATATCTTCGCAGGTGTGGCAAAGCGGGTGGGTTTTGGGCAATACCTGAATGTTCATAGTTGTATCCCAAGCACAGCCAAAACTATCGTTGACGGTGAAGGTGTATGCAACGCCACCTGCGTTTTGAGGTGAGCCTATCAAGGAGTCCAGCGTTGAATACAGTACGGAGGGATGGTTGTTCCAGCCCCAATTCACGAGGTTTGGGGTAAATGTTTCAACACTTGGGTAAAGCGAAGCATCGAATTCGATGGACCAAGAAAAAATATAACCATTGTCTATGCTCCAAAGGTCGCATACCTCGATTTGCCAATCACCGTTCAATGGGCATCCAAGGAAATTGGTCAAGGGTTGGAAGGAATTGTAGGTGCCAGCTGGCAATGTTCCCTGATTCGGGTGTGAATTGGCGTATTGAATCCAAGTTTGGTTGTACTGTGGGGTAGGCGACCATCCATAATCAAAACCTACTCCAGGTATCGGTACGGGGAAACCTTCATCGGCTTGGAAAGGAATGCCCAGGAACACTTCACCGCCAGTTTGACCGGGGTGGTTGTGCAGTATGGCCGATTGGCCATTTGGGCATGTCAGTGTTATTTTTAGGTCCCGCATCCAGGAGTGCTCCATTGTCACAAATATGCCAATCAAGTCGCTGATGTTGGTGAGCAATTGGCCTGGAGAGAAAGCGGTAAAGGAGATGTTCGTCTTGTAACAAGCGCCATTGCCATCAGGTAAAGCCAATGAATCGGAGCGGATACCAGCCGTTTGGAAGGAGCCTGAGTTGGACATTACCGAAACGGTATGGTCAGGATCCATTGCATTGACCATGTCACTAAGGGCCACTGTGTCCCCGACGCATATCTGTGCGGGCCAAGCACCCAGTTCAAAGTCTGGCCGAGGTGCGACCCGAACCCGTTGGTTGATGAAATTGGTGTTCTTGCACCCCAACTGGTCCTTTATCTGAAGCTGGACGATGTAGCCGCCGGGTTGATTGAAAATATGGGATACGGTAGGCCCAAACGTTGTTACCCCGTCCCCAAAATTCCATTCAAAATTGCTGGTCAAATCTGAGTGATTATAGACCGCACCATTTTGAGGATATTCTCCTTTGCCATAGAAAAACACCCTTTCGCCAGGGCAAATATCAATCCAGCCGTCAACCACAGGGTCTGCTGCCGGGTTGGTATTATCCAGCACGGAAATGATGTTTTGGCAGGCCGGAATGCAGTTGATTTTGGCACTCCAGCCAGCTCCTTGCCCAGTGGCGTCCGAGTCAAAGGTGACTGTCAAGCACCCGGTCGCATTGACGGCACTGGCCTGGATGATGAAAGCTGCTCCCGGAGAAAAATCACTGGCACAGGAAATGGGTGGAGCGGCAGTGTTTGGCCCATCAAAAAAGCAAAGCTCGTCGCCAGCCGCAAGGTTGGTGGTGCCAAAAACCAGCTGTATATGCGTTCCAGCGGTGCCACTTGGGCATATCGTGGTAGTGAAATGCTGGTTAGGGCCATAGTCCGCCATACCGCCACCACTGTCCATGAAGAAGCCATTGCAATTGTTTACGGACGTCAGCGTGGACGTCATGAGGAAGTTCTGCCCAATGGTCGCAAAGGTGCAGACCAACAGCATAGCAGATATAAGGGTAGCTTTCAAGTTCATACTTTCAGATTTGGGATTTGATGAAAATGATGTTTAGAATGGCTGCCAAAAAGCTGTTATTGCTTTTCGGTAGCGAGGAACTCGTTCAGCTTTTCGTTAAATGACTTTCCGGACAGGAGTACCAATGCCTTGTTCGAGTTTTCAAACTTGCAGACCAATTGCTTGTCCCAATCCCTTTTCAAATCGAATTTCCTTTCGAGGGCAAAGATGTTTAAGTGGTCCAAGTCTTCAATTTGGATGGTGGCAAAAGCCCCTGTATCCTTTTCGGTAGGAAGTTCGGTCACGTACCAGGAGTGGTCGAGGTAGAAGTTCCATCGCTTCAAGAGGAAAGGGTTCAAAGTCTGTAAGGATTCAAGGTAGTCGCTGCCATGGATTTCAAGTAGGCGGCTGTCGAATGGTGTTGTCGTGTGGGACGGGTCTGATTGTGCGCTAACAAAGGTAGAAAATGAGCAGAAGAAAAATAGCGGAAGGAATAGATTTTTTTTCATGTTTGTGCATTAGCGGTTTGACGGGCGCTCAGGTGTGTGGTGGCAAAATTATCTTTTTAACTTGAAACTGCATACAGTCCCTATCACCGATTTTACTTGTTATGCGACAAACGGTGAATTAAAATGCTGCTGAGGGGAGAAAATGTAGATTGCTCACTTGTAGAAAGGGGAATCGGTTGGGATGGCCTCTATTTTTGCCACAGCCCTAATGAGCGGGTAGGGGTTGTTTTTCCACACAGGCGGGTAGTGGGAAACTTGAAATCCTTTTCTTTCTTTGTGAAGAAAACTGAATTTTGGCCAAAAATTTGCTTTTTTTAAAATGTGAAAACCGGTTACATTTCTTGGCAATGGACTCTTGCATTTTGTTCCTTACCTTCGTGGCCGATTTTCAATTCAAAATATCCCGTGAATGAAAGCTACCATCAACCGCATTGCAATGTTATGGGCAGTCCTTTTGCCAATACTGGCTTCTGCCCAGACTTTTCCATCCTACCTCCAAGACAAAAGAAAGCTGCCCGATGGGCATCCCAAAATTGTCCAGCAAAATTTTGCCGAAGGCGAGCCAATACCCAATTTCCAAGCTCCACCGGCCGCTTTCCCCATCTGCGTGTTCGATGAAATGAACACAAAACATGCCCAGGAGCATCCAAGTTTTGGTGAGGCACTAAAGCATTACCTTGAAACGGAACTGCCCCTTTTGTCAGCAAGCAGTGCAGACAAAAGCATGGTAGAGCCGCTGCTGACTATTTCCGTGGTTGTACACATCATCCACAATGGTGAGCCGATTGGGCAAGGCCAAAACCTTTCCAATGCGCATGTTCAGGCGCAAATTGACATCCTCAACCAAGATTTTTCGGCGCTAAACAGCCAGTTCTACAACACGCCCAGCCAATGGATGGGCATAGCTGGCTTCCCGAATATCCAGTTTTGCCTCGCCAACAAAAAGCCCGACGGCAGCCCCACTAACGGCATTGACCGACAAATGATGACCGTGACGGGCACTTCTTGGAACAACAACAACATCAACTCCACCATCAAGCCAGCCATAAGATGGGACCCCTTGCGTTACTTTAATATTTACGTACTGCCAATACCGGGCACCACGGCGCAGGGTGGGGTGGTGGGCTACTCTAATTACCCCATCGTCGGGCAAATCGGTGGCAATTCCGATGGGGTCGTCATTGACTATCGGTGGTTTGGGGCGCCCGGGTTTCCTGCCTCTGGTTATCGGCCATTGACGCATGAGACTGGGCATTACCTCGGCTTGCCGCACCCTTTCAATGGCAGCTCTTGCAACTTGGACGATGGCATCGGGGATACCCCAAACATTGAAATTTCGACCAGGGACCTCGCCACGCTCAACTGTGCTTCCAGTTTTCCAAATGGGCCATCCTCCTGTGGCAATGAACACCTCTACGTCAACTATATGGACTACGTGACCGAAAACTGTTACACCTCGTTCACCGCAGGACAGGTCAACGTCATGCGGGCAGTGCTAAACGGCACCTCATCAGGTTTTGGCTACGGGAGCCGCAATGGGCTGATACAGAATGCACCGCAACAATGCTCCATTCCCGGTATAGACGCTGGCATCACAAGGATTGTCAGCCCAGCGAACATCGCATGTACTTCGGGCCAAATTACCCCAGTTGTTACGCTTCGGAATTTTGGAACTGCCAATCTCACCACGGCAAATATTTTTTACAGAATAAACAACAATGCGCCCGTGAACTTGGCTTGGCAGGGCAGCTTGTTTGCAGGGCAAAACCTTGACGTAAACCTTGCCCCGTTCGCCCCAACGGAAGGCGGTTACACACTGACGGTATGGACTTCACAACCCAATGGCCTTGCAGACCAGCGCCCAGCGAATGACACGACCGCCGCCAATCGTTTCACCTACATCGCCACGGCTGCACCGATGTTTGAAGACTTTGAGAACGAGAGCGCTTTCCCAACTTCAGAGGGCATTTTTCAACTGAATGTTTCCAACGACGTGTTCGTTTGGCAAATGACCGACGAGGCTTCTGGCTTTGGGCAGGGGGGCACTTCGGTCATGTTTGACAACTACCACGACTTCAACGGCACCAACCCAGGCGGCACGATAGATGCGCTGATTACCCGGCATTTTGATTTTACCAACCTGACCAATGCGATGTTGAAATTTGACGTTGGATATGCCCCGTACATTGAGGACATTGGCGATTCGTTGCTGGTGTTGGTAGCTACCAATTGCTCCCAAAACTTCAATCAGATTGTTTACAAAAATGGTGGGATGAACTTGGCAACAGCACCAATTACGACCGACCCATTTACCCCAACGGCCTCCCAATGGCGCACGGAAATCGTTGACCTAAGTGCATACGATGGCGTGTCGGATGTCACGATTGCATTGGTCAACCTATCTGCCTTCGGCAATAGGCTATTCATTGACAACATTGGCATCGGGCGAAACTGCAACCTGCTGACTGCGACGGCTGTGAACCTGCAACCCGATGACTGTTCCGCAGCCTGCAATGGTGCAGCAACCATACAGGTTGCCAACCAAAACGGTGGGGCGCACTACCGATGGGAAGGCTTCCCCAACACTTTTGACCAAGCCACCAACACTGGGCTTTGCGCTGGCGCAAACACTGTTACCGTGACGGATGGTATAGGCTGTACAAAACAGGTTCTCCTGCAAATAGCGCAACAGCAAGCACCGCTCCTTGCCACCACATCTACCAATGTTTCGGTGTACAACGGAACAAATGGGACGGCCACTGTTATTGTAAGCAACGCCCCTGCACCTTATAGTTATGTATGGAGCAACGGTTTTCAAGAGCCGAATACCAACACCACCAGTTCCACTGCCAATGGGCTGGCAGTTGGGAGCTACACCGTCACCGTCACCGCAGGCAACGGCTGCACAGCAACGGCCACGGTAGTAGTCGGCTCAGTCTGTACAGGGTTCACGGTTTCGACCAATATTCAGGCGCAGCCATGCAGCAACTCCTCAAATGGGGTTGTAACGGCGGAGGCGCAGTCAGGAGCTTCACCGATAACCTTCAGTTGGAGCAATGGCCAGAACTCGGCGACGCTCAACAACCTTGGCGCTGGAAATTATAGCGTTACGGCCACGGATGCGAATGGCTGCCCAGCCACCACCACCATCAACCTGATGGCCTATCCTGCTATTTCCACCACCGCCACTGCCACCCACCAAACGGTGCTTGGCGTCAATGACGGGACAGTGACCGTCAATGCAAGCGGAGGAGGAGGAAGTTTTGTTTACTTGTGGAATAATGGGATGATTACGAATCCCATTACGGGTCTTGCCCCTGGCACATATTCTGTTACTGTGACCGATGCAAATGGATGCACAACAACAGCTTCATCCACGGTGAACTCGGTCAATTGTGGCGCATTCACAGCTAGTTTGAATGTCGTAAACAATCCTTGTTTTGGTGCAAATGATGGCACGGCAACTGCTGTCACCACAGGTGGCAATTTGCCAGTGACCTATTCCTGGAGCAATGGAGCCACAACTGCCTCCGTGCAAAACTTATCAGTTGGCCCAATATCCGTTTCCATTACCGATGGGCTTGGGTGTTTGGTGGAATTGTCGGGGAATGTGGTGCAGCCCTCCCAACTCTCTGCAAACCTAACTGCAACAAACGAAACCATGCCTGATGCAGATGATGGCACTGCTGCGGTTAGCCCAAGTGGCGGAACATCCCCATACAGTGTATTGTGGAGCAACGGCGCTACTTCACTAATCATCAACAACTTGGCACCGGGGACTTATGCCGTGACAATTACCGATGCAAATGGCTGTACTTCCACCGGCCAAGCCACGGTGTTGGCTACAACCTGCTTCATTGGCCTTCATTTGGTTGCCACGCCAAACCCGTGCCCTGACCTTGCAAGTGGAAGCGCCACCGTGACTGTACAATCTGGAGGCACAGGCCCCTTCACCTACAATTGGTCGAATGGCGGCACTACGGCAACCATCTCTAACCTTGTTAGCAATAATTATTTGGTAACAGTTACGGATGCTGGTGGGTGTACCACTACGGGGCAAGTTGCCGTGAACTCAAATGACACAACGCCTCCGACGCTTGTACTGCAAACTGCCGTCATTGTTTTATTGGATGCAAATGGCACAGCGACCCTTAACCCCACCCAACTTGTGGCAAGCTCAAGCGACAATTGCAGCATGGTATTCCTCGATGCTTCCCCTTCCGTTGTTGGCTGCCAAGACATTGGAACTGTGCAAGTTACCATTACTGCAACAGACAACAGCGGCAATCAAACAGTAGTCAGCACAGAAATTTTGGTTAAAGACCAATCTCCTCCAGCAATTACTTGTCCTTCCAATATCAATGTAACTGGGTGCGGGTTTGTGGATTATCCTGCGCCTGCTGCCTCGGACGATTGCAGCCCCCCATCTTCCATCTCCCTTACGCTTGTTAATGGTTTCAACAGTGGTCAGGTATTTCCAGTTGGCACAACGGAAGTCACTTGGTCTGCGCAAGATGAGAGTGGCAATGAAGCCACCTGCTCGTTTTTGGTGACGGTGGACTATGACCTTTCGGTTGATGCCCTATCCACCTCTCCAAGTTGTTATGGTGCCAGCAATGGCAGCATCATTTTGGAAATCCAGGGGGGTGAACAGCCATACCAAGCTACGTGGAATCAAGCCGGTGCGCCCAACAATTTGGCGGCAGGCTCCTATACCTACACCGTCACAGACAACAACGGATGCTCCATTATCGAAACCATTTTGCTCACAGAGCCGGGTGTTTTGAGTGTTCAAATTCAGGACATCATTCCAGCAACCGCTGGACAATCCAATGGGCAAATAGATTTTCAGGTAAATGGTGGCACAGCACCCTTCACCCTGACTTGGCTACTTAATGGTTCACCAATGCCTGATTTTGACCCGCTGGCAGCTGCCGCAGGTTCTTACCAATTGAAAGTGGAGGATGCAAACGGCTGCTTGCACCTTTCAGGTTTGATTGTTGTTGGGTCTATAAGCAGCGCCCATGAAGCAACGCTGGAACAACAAGTCCAGGTTTCGCCAAATCCAAGCAACGGGATATTTTACCTTGAAACGAAGGGAGTTTTGACTGTGGCTGCGTTTAGTGTTTATGATGGGACGGGTAGGATTGTTTTAGCCTCGAAGAAGTTGCCAAAATCGACTTCCACAGAAGTCATTGATTTACAGCAGTTTACCACTGGTGTCTATTGGGTGAAAATCGTTGTAGGCGAGGGGATCGTTTGGAAGAAAATTGTAAAAATATAATTTATGCTGAGGTGGGTGGTTCTGCTACCTACCTCAGCCTTCACTGATGGCAATTTCTTTTGCCAGCTTTTCCTTCCTCGCTATTTTCTGGTCGTTGTTGCTTTCGTAGAGGCAGTAGTTTTCGTACTTCAGTTTGTCCTTGTTGTCCCAGATGTCCTTTCCAATGTTGCAAAGCACGACCAACTCGTCGTAGATTTCGTTTCCAAGCTCCACCCTCCTCTCCACGCCAATATCACGGTCCGCCACTTTATCCTGCTGCAAATTCACGGCATTCTCAAATGCTTGGCAGGCACCTGCTATTCGTCCCAGCACACGTTCGTTCACGCCAACATCCTCCAAAAAGTCAATTTGCTGGCGAGCTACCCTAACAACTCTTCTTGCGCAAAAAATCAATTGTGCATCGGTCAGGTCTCCCAGCTTGGTGGCCCCGAACTTCCTGTAACGCCCCGACCGGTTGTTGAACTTGAGTGCCACCCTTGTCATCAAGCTGCGGATAGCAGCTTGGAGGTCGTCGCTGGATTTGTATTTTTTTTCAGACAAAATCATTTGTTCTCCGACCAGTTCATCGTCGTCGGCCAAGTCACGAAAACGGTCTGCCAGTGACTTTAGCTTTTTCATCCGCTCCAGCCCAAAGCTGTATTGCTCGAAGTGCTCAAGGTCCCGGTGGGCGTAACGCAGGCGTTCAATGACTTGGAGGTGAAGGTCGGCGTCGGGATAGTTGTGTTTGCGATGGCTGCTTTGCTTTTTCATTGACAGTCAATGGTTTAGGCCATTTTAAGTTTTGGCAAAGTTAAGCAAGATTTACAAATTGGAAACAAAAGTGTTTTTTATCGGTGAATTTAATTACTCAGATAAAGTTTTCTCAACCATTTTATTGTATTAAAAACAAAAACATCTCCATTTGAGGAATGGAATTTTTTCTGAAAGGAATGGAAGGAAGTAGGGTGGAGGAGGGAATACGCAGGCTGTCAAGCTGCCCGCTTGGATTTCTCCCAGACCACCGATTGGCGGCCCGCCATCAGCCGAAAAAAACCACGGTACATGGCATAGTTCATCACACAGAAGTAATAGGGCACGAAAAACGCCTTGATTTTCAATTGTTTGCGCTCAAACAAGTAGCCGAGAAGGGCAAACAGGTAGAAAATAACTTGGCAAAGAAGCATGGCTTTATAAGCAAGTGCCCCATTTTTTGCCAGAACTATATTAAGGAAGAATACGGTCGGAAGCGCCAACGGCGCCAAGGTCCACCTCAATACTCGGTGGGATAGGTACTGGAAGCTAAGAATGCCAAACTTGAAGGGGTTCAGGAGGCTGCGCAAACGCCAAACCGCCTGCAACGCACCCGCTGCAATCCGGATTTTCCGTTTTAGTTCCTCAGAAATGGAAGCACTGGACGATTCAACTGCGTAGGCATTAGGTTCGTAAACGATTTTATAGCCTCGCATGGCAACGCCCATTGTCAACACAAAATCCTCGATAAGCGTATCCTGGGGGACGTGCCTGTATTGATTTGTCCTGATGGAAAAAAGCTCCCCGGCGGCGCCAATAGTGGAGTAAAGCTCAGAGTCCCATTTCTTGAGCAGCGATTCGTATTTCCAATAAATACCCTCGCCTGCGCCTGTAGCATCGCCTGTTTCGCCAAGTGCTATGCGCTTTTCGCCAGCGACTGCACCTACTTTTGGGTAGGTGTAGTGCCGCACCATGTTGCGGATGGCTTGTGGGTTTACATCGGTGTTCGCATCGGTGAAAATGGTGATCGGCGCTTCCACAAATGCCATTACCCGCTCAACGGCTGCTATCTTGCCCTTTCGGGTAGGGCTGTGGAACAGCTTGATTGTTTGACCGGGCAGGGTAGGGTACTGCTCAACCAATGATGGGGTCTGGTCGTCAGAGCCATCGGTCACGAACCAAAACTCGATTTTGTCTTTCGGGTAATCGAACTGGAGGCAGTTTTTGATTTTTTCCTCGATATAATCCGCTTCATTGTAAGCAGCAACGATGAAAACCACATTTGGCAATTCTGACTTCCCGGATATTTGCGTTTCCGGTTTTTTAAAAAATCGTTTGATTTTTATGAAGCCATACAAGCAGATTCCATAGCCAAGGTAGGCGTAGAACACGACGAAAATCAACCCCCAAAACATCAACTCCGGAAAATGCAAAATCATATTTTTTGGTTCGGCACAAAGCTATGGAAAGGCAAGGATAGTAAGTGTTATCAAGCAATAACGTGTTTGACCTTGTAAAATTCGTACCACAATCCTTCTCATAGTTTACCGTTTTGGTTGTTTTTGAAAATTCGGCCAACTGGTTGAAGCCTTGGTTCTACCTTTGCAAATCAATTTTTTCAACAAAGCAATGATTCATGAAAATTGAAGATGAAATAAAGCAAAAAAGCTTTGCCAACGAATACATCAAGGCGCACATCAATGTACTGTTTACTGCCTCATGGCTTTCATCAGGTGCGGGAAAAGAGTTGAAAAAACTTGGGATTTCAGGGCATCAATTCAATAT
Source organism: Saprospiraceae bacterium UBA6168 (assembly GCA_002435785.1). GTDB lineage: Bacteria > Bacteroidota > Bacteroidia > Chitinophagales > Saprospiraceae > UBA6168. Next base: position 77,327 of record DIUC01000032.1, read on the forward strand.
TTTAAGAATTCTTAGGGGAATGCACCCAAAACCAGGCAGCATCAAGGAACTTACAGAACGAATGATTGATAAATCCTCCAATGCTTCCAGGTTGGTTGATAAGCTCATCTCAAAAAACTTGGTGCTAAAGGCAAAGTGCGATGAAGATCATCGAAGGGCCGAAGTGGTCATTTCTGAAGAGGGCTTGGCTTTGCTGGATGTGGCGAGTAGGCGCATGGACGATTATACAGCATCCATTTCTGGAAACTTGACTGAAACAGAGGTATTGACCCTCAACAGACTGCTTGATAAATTGCGAGGGTGACTTTTTAAGACTTTTTTAAGAAGGAGCCCCAAACAATCTGTATTGACCTGCGTTTCTTAATCCGTGTACATACACAGAATTATCTTTCACCATTTTAAAAAAAAGATTTTATGAAGAATTCAACTTCGATTATGGCCATTTTTGCAACTGTTGTTGCCTTTGTTGCCTTTTCTTTCACCTTAAAGCCTGGTTCAACACTGAAAGTTGACACATTGAATAGCAACGTCCAATGGACTGGCTATAAAGTGACTGGCCAACACAATGGCGTGGTCAATATCAAATCGGGCGCATTGTTGTATGATGACAAAGGCTTCTTTTCTGGAGGTTCCTTTGATATTGACATGACCTCCATCAAGTGCCTTGACTTGACGGGCGACATGGCTGGGAAATTGGAAGGTCACTTGAAATCTGACGATTTTTTCGGCAGTGCAACCCATCCTACGGCAAAATTCGTCATCACCAAAGTTATACCAAGGGGAAAGCCAGGTGAGTACAAAGTCATTGGCAACCTCACTATTAAAACAACCACCAAAGAGGTGAAATTTGATGCCAACTTGGCTGAAGCTGACGGCGGCAAAATCATCGCTACCGGTGACATTAAGATTGACCGCTCAGATTTCGATGTACGCTACGGCTCCGGTAGCTTCTTCGATGGCCTTGGCGACAAGACCATCTACGATGAGTTTGACTTGAAAGTAAAATTGACAGCTGTTCGTTAATCAGTTTCCAAATTGAATGAAAAAGAGGCGCTTGTGCAAACGAGCGCCTCTTTTTTATGGAAACTATCAACGAAGCAAGATGACCGTACCGTGCCTGACTTGGTGCTTTACCTCACTGTTGTCCTCATAATCGAATTCAATTCGGTAGGAAAAGACGCCTTGTATCGCTTCTCGGCCACCAAGTTCACCATTCCACCCGATGTTTGGGCTGCTGCTTTGAAAAACCAAACTGCCCCAGCGGTCAAAAACATACTGCTGGTAATTTTGGATTTTGCAACCAACAAAACTCCTAAATTCATCATTGATACCATCACCATTTGGTGAAAAAACATTGGGGACATACAGGCAAAGTTCGCAAGCCCGAAGTTCTACCTCATCCTTAAAAACACAATTCCCAACCTGAACCTCAACGTGATAGGTTCCCGCTCGAACGGCCTTGAAATTGTGTTCCGTGGAGCCGTCTTGCCATTGGTAAGTTGCCCCATCAAATTGGGCATTGAACCAAACGCCTTCATTTTCACAAATATACCCATTGGCAGGAAGTGGGTCGAGTGGGCCTGGCTGGTATTCCACGAGCAACGTGTCGGTACGGCTACAGCCTCCTTGGGTGACATTTGCCCAAACCAGCCCTGGTGAAACGATGGTAAATGATGAACCCGTAGAACCGTCCTGCCACAAGATATTTGCATTTGTGAGGGGAACGCTGACCGTGGTCGTTTCTCCCTCGCAAAGTTTTAGCGCAGAACCAAGGTCAAATGGCAAAGTGGTAAAACCAACCTCAATCGTATCCTTGTATTCGCAGCCATCCTTGCTTACCTCGACCCAATAGGTGCCCGGTAGCACGATGGAAAGGGTAGGGTCGGTGCTGCCGTTTTTCCAAAAAATGTTGGCGCCTGCAATACCTGGGTCTAAAATCAACTCCTCCCCAGCGCAAAGAATGGTGTCGTTTCCAAGGTTGACGGGAGTTTCGGACACGTATTCCACCAAGATGGTATCTCGACTTTTGCAGCCCTGCTTGTCAATTTCCAACCAATACTCCCCAGGGCTGCTGACCAAAAATACAGGCAGGGAAGACCCGTCCGGCCATAGGTAGCTAACATTGGATTGTTCGATGTCAAGAATCAACCCTTGGCCAGCACAAAGTATGGTGTCGTTGCCAAGCTCGATACTAATGGAGTCCGGCGAAAGCCGCACCACCCAAAGGTCCTGTTCGCCATTGTTGCCAGGGAGGTCATTGCTTGAAGAAGTGGAATAACCAGCACAGGCGTAGCCACCATCGTCCAGCTCCATTACCGCAAAAAAGCGGTCGTCGAGCGTTCCGCCAAGGTTTTTCTCCCAAATCACCGAGCCATTGGAGTCGAGGTTGACCAACCACGCATCCCTGCTGCCGTAGTTGCTCACAACATTTTGGTCGGAGGAAGCGGAAAGCCCAGTGACCAATGCCCCTCCATCCGCTTTTGAAGCAATCGCAAATGCCCGGTCCTCTTGGGACCCTCCAAGATTTTTGCTCCAAACCAAGTTTCCAGTTGGGGAAACTTTGATGACCCAGTAGTCGTAGCCGCCAAAATTGCCGGGGACGTTGCCAGTGGCAGAGTTCGAGGTGCCGACAATCAACGCCCCATCCGCTACAAGTGCTATTCCGTAGGCTCGCTCCTCGCCAACGCCGCCAAAAGACTTGGACCACAACACATTGCCTGCGCTGTCCAATTTGACCACCAAGTAATCATAAAAGCCTTGGTTGCCCACGACATCACCGTCGTTGGAAAAGGAAGACCCAGCCACCAAATAGCCGCCATCAACGGTTTGTATTACATTGAATGCAAAATCGGAGAGACTGCCGCCCAGGTTTTTTTGCCAAAGAATAGTGCCATTGCTGTTGATTTTGAATACCCAAAAATCAAATTCCCCCTTGTTATTGGTCAAATCGCCATTGCTCGACTGGCTGTAACCTGCTACCACAAACCCGCCATCCGTGGTGGGTCGAATCCGTTCAGCTCGGTCGTTCTGTGTGCCACCGTAGCATTTCTTCCAGACAATGTTGCCGATGGCATCCAGGCGCAGCAGCCAAGCATCCTCCTGGCCATGGTTCCCACTGACATCACCATCGAAAGAGACGGTTCCCCCAGCTACCATGTATCCTCCATCATCCGTTTGAAGAACGGCGGTGGCAAAATCATCGCTTGCCCCACCATAGTTCCGCTGCCATTCCAGCTCGCCAAGTGAATCAATTTTAACCACCCAATAATCGGCTGCGCCCTTGTTCCCAGTGAGGTCTTGGTCTGCGGAGCGTGCATACCCAGCGAGGATAAACCCTCCATCGGCAGTTCGCTGCATGTCGTTGGCCCCGTCCGATTTACTGCCGCCGTAGTGCTTTGACCAGTCAACGAAAACACATTCTTTTTGCTGCGCAAAAAGTTGGGCAGCGAGAAGCGTGAAAATAATGGCGAGCAGTCGGAGCATACAGGACTATTTTGTGTTAAAATTCCTGCGAAATTAGCCAGATTTGGCTGTATCGGTAAGCTTGTTTGTGGGTCTGTCGTTTGGCTGCTCAAATGACCTCAGCCACTACAAAGATGCTGCCACCGACGAAAACCAAGTCATCGGGAGCGGCTGCCCGCTTGGCAGCAGCCAATGCTATGCGAACGGACTTGTAGGCTTTGCCTTGTAATCCCATCCCTTCACCCTGTTGCGCCAGCGAAACCGCATCCAAGCCACGGGGGATATTTGCCTTGGCAAAGTAATACCGAGCATTTTTGGGAAGAAGAGAAAGGACCTTTGTGGGGGGCTTGTCGTTAACCGTCCCAAACACAAAATGGAGCTTTTTGTGTGGGATTATTTCAATCGCCTTCATGGCCAACCGGATGCCGTCTTCGTTGTGGGCGCTGTCGCAAAGCACCCGTGGTGATTTGCTGATGTACTCCCACCTGCCCATGAAATTGGACAATCTTTTCAGGTTGGAAAGGCCGACTCGGATGGCCTCCACCAAGAATTTTTCTTGCTTGAATTTGGGGAACATTGGGGCAATCACCTCCATCGTTTGCAGCACCGTGACGAGGTTTTTGTGTTGGTAATCGCCGAGTTGGTTCAGGGAAAGGTCTTGATACCGCAATTTTCCATCCTGGAAAACATCATAAGCTACGTGCGTTTCAGTGGCTCGTTTTGGCGAAGCCACCAAATGTTGGTCTGCAAAAATGATTGGGCTTCCTGATGCCTTCGCTTTATCCAGAAAGATGTTGGCGGTTTCGGGGTGTGTTTCGCCAATGACCACAGGTATGCCGGGCTTGATGATGCCTGCCTTTTCGCCGGCGATGAGTGGAAGGGTGTCACCAAGCATGTTTTGGTGGTCATATCCGATGTTGGTGATGACGCTGACGATTGGGGTGATGACGTTGGTGGAATCAAGCCTCCCGCCCAGCCCTGTCTCGATGACGGCGATGTCCACTTTTTCCTTGGCAAAATAATCAAATGCCAAGCCCACCGTCCACTCAAAGAAGGAGGGTTTTAGCTGCTCCGCAAATGCCCGGTTGGCTTCCACAAATTGGATTACAGCCCGCTTTGGAATTAGCGCCCCATTGATTTTTATGCGTTCCCGAAAATCCCGGTAATGGGGCGAGGTGTACAGCCCCGTCTTGAACCCAGCGGCACTGAAGATGGCGGAAAGGAAATGTGCGGTGGAGCCTTTGCCGTTGGTGCCGGCAATATGGATGGAGGGAAACGTCAGTTGTGGCTGACCAAGGTGCTCACAGAGTGCCAAAGTATTGCCAAGGTCTTTTTTGAACGCCGCTGGCCCAATGCGTTGGAACATTGGAAGCTGCGCAAAAAGGTATTCGAGTGTTTCCGGGTAGGATTTGATGGCGCTTGATGGTTGGCGAAGTGGAAGTTGGAGGTTTTTTAGTCAATGGACCGCAATGCTTCGATTTGTGCTGCAAGGTCGGCTTCCATCAGTTTGATGAAATCTTGGAAAAGTTCTTTGGATTCTTCCGCCTTCTTGCCCACCGCTGTGTCGGCTTGATTTATTGGAGTTTCTTTCGACGCATTTAAACAAGCTTTTAGTGCGGTCAACCTGGCCTCATTGGTTTCGTTCCCAGCTTTTTCTTCCAATTGGTTTATTTCCTTGGCCATTAGATTGAGCAAACCACTACGAAGGTCGCTCATGGATTGCAGGTCGGTTTCCTCCCAAGCTGTTTCAAAACGGTAAACTAATGTCTTGAACAATTCAAGCTCGCCAACCTGTATTTCCAGCAGTTGGTGGGCCGTAGGAGTGCGGGACAAAGGTTCACTGGTTTGTTGCCCAAATGACAAAAAGGGCAATGTTGATAAAAAAACAAGGAAGGCGATGGTATTCTTCTTCATAAAAATCGTTTTTTGCGCTTGCAACCCGGTTTTGTGGGTTCGGACAAAATTAGTTCGAGTTCATGTAATCGTTTTTTGCGCTTGCAACCCGGTTTTGTGGGTTCGGACAAAATTAGTTCGAGTTCATGTAACCGCCAACTGTTCAAATGTTTACTGAAAAACATTTCCCGAATTCAGTCACAGGCAAAGAACTTGATGTATACCTCGAAAACGCATGGTACCGTATGGGCCTAAGCATTTTCACCTGTCACTTCCTTTTTTTTGAAAATAGCCTTTACTCTCCAATTTGGTTGCGCCTCCCCTTGGATGGGTTGGTTCTCAGGAAAAGCCTGCAAAAAAACTTGCGCCAAAACCGTCAGCGATTTAGAACCATCGTAAGGCAAGGTGTTATTGACGAGGAGAAGGAAGGGCTATATCAGCTTTACAAATCCAATTTCAGGGGGCGGCTGTCCGCCACGATTCAGGACAGCATTTTGGATGGTCAGCCAACCAATATTTTTGATACGTTCGAGGTATGCGTTTACGATGGCGAGCGGCTGGTTGGGTTCAGTTTTTTTGACCTTGGCAATACCAGTTTGGCCAGTATCAAGGGAGTGTATGACCCCGATTATGCACGATTCAGCTTGGGAATTTACACGATGGCGGAGGAGATTCAATTTGGGATAGACCTTGGGTTTCAGTTTTATTACCCCGGCTATATAGTACCTGGATACCTCCGTTTCGATTATAAATTACGGATGGGAAGGTCGGAAGATGTCCAGTTTTTCGACCTAAAGACCCGGGGTTGGCAGGCCATGAGCCATTTTTCCAGCCAAAACATCCCTGTCGGGGTGCTTTCAGGAAAGTTGAACCGGATTGGGCAAGCATTGGCAGATGCAGAAATAGCGGTACAAATGCTCTATTACCCCGCCTATGAAGCGAACACTTTTCCATACGAGCAAGAGCGTTTTTTGGAGTCGCCCCTTTTTCTGACCTTGTTCAACAACGTTTTCCCAAGACCCCGGTTTATCATCTACTACGACCTTTGGAGTGAGCAATACCTGTTCACGCACTGCATGCCCGTTGAAGACCTTGGTCTTTATTTTGAATACACCATGCAGTTTGACACCAAGGAAGCACGCCATTTCTTGGACTTCATTTTGAAAAAAACGCAAATCATTGAAACCCAAGATATGCAAGCAATCGTACAATTGGCCGTTGAAATCAATGGACTTATCAAGCCTCCAGGATTGTGGGGCATCCTAAAATGAAAAAAAACAAAAGCCCGAGGGCTACGCCCCCGGGTTCTTTAAATCAGAATTCTAGGATATTTATTCTTCTTCCTGTGCGGCAGCAACCGGTGCCGGTGCGACCTCCACTTTGGGAACTTCTTTTTTAGGCGCTACCTTGATGTCAAGGCCTGCAACTTTTGCCCGGAAAGCAGCTTTCTCTGCGGCAATCTTTTCGCCACGACCAGCCGTTTTCGCATCCTTGGCTGCCACGTATTCGGTGTATTTCTGCAAGGCCACCTCTTCTGTGAAGACACCTTTTTCAACGCCACGCATTACGTGCTTGCGGTAGAAGATGCCTTTGAAGCGCAACATGGCACGAACGGTTTCCGTGGGTTGTGCACCCTTTTGAAGCCAGTCATAAGCCTTGTCACCATCCAGTTCGATGGTTGCTGGTTGGGTCAGTGGGTTGTAAGTGCCAATCTTTTCGATGAAGCGGCCATCACGTGGTGACCTCGCATCGGCGATGACGATGTGGTAGAAAGGTTTTTTCTTTTTGCCCTTTCTTTGCAATCTGATTTTAACTGCCATTTTTTTAAATGTTTGATAATGAGGTTTTTACAAGCGGCCAATTAGAAGATAATTGTTATAATCTCCTTTTGGCTCCTTCCAATCGCCTCGATTTCACCATCCCCACTTACCCTGAATAGCAGGCGGTGGGGTTTAGCGGGCGCAAAAGTAGATTATTTTTGTTTTAAATTTCGCTTCCTGTTGGAAATAATTCCACATATACTTGTTGGATAGTCCTTTTTAGGCGAAAATTGCATTTGCTTTATGAGAATACCTCCAAAACTCAAACCATTTTGCCAATGCACACTTTACCCTGGACCATCTTAATGTCCTTCTTTACCATTTCTGTATTTTCTCAAACACAAATTTCGGGCATAATCAACCAATACACCAAGGTCACTGCTGTTGACCCTTGTGAGGCCAAGCTCGTTGTTGCCGATGGTTCGCTTTTTATGGCAGATGCCGATGTTTTGCTGATTCAGATGAAAGGGGCTACCATCAATAGCTCCAATTCAGGCAGTTTTGGGAATATTGACGATTTGGGCGGCGCAGGTCTGTACGAAATGAACAAGGTGCTGTCCGTGACAGGCAACACCGTCTTTCTGAAAAATGAGCTGCTTCATCCTTATAGCCCAGCAAATTCCCTGCAATTGGTAACGATACCCATATATACTAATGTGGACATCGTGGCTGACGTGAAGGCCAAGCCATGGGACGGGCAATCGGGTGGGGTGCTGGTGTTGAATGCTAACGTGGTCAACTTGCAAGCTGCTATTGACGTGAGCGGTGTGGGCTTTCGAGGAGCACCCAAGGCAATTGTTTCAAGCGACTGCAATTTTTTGACCAATGCCGATGGGTTTCATTACAACCCTTCCAATTGGAGGGGTTCGCCCAAGGGGGAGGGTATTGCAGAATTTATCCAAGACAAAGAGCACGGACGAGGGGCGCAAGCCAACGGCGGCGGCGGCGGCAACGACCACAACAGTGGTGGTGGCGGTGGCGCAAATATGACAGCAGGCGGCAATGGCGGAAAGCAATCTGTTTCTGGTTTTGGCTGCGATGGTGATTACCCTGGCAGGGGCGGTAAGCCCAACCCAACCCAGCCCGGCCGTATTTACATGGGCGGCGGCGGCGGGGCAGGTCATTTCGATGATACTGGCGCAGGCAGCTCAGGTGCCAATGGTGGTGGCATCGTCATCGTAATTGCCGAAACAATAATTGGGAATGGCTTCTCCATCCTTGCCAACGGTGCTAAACCGCCCACCGCAAACGGCGACGGCGCTGGTGGTGGTGGTGCAGGTGGCACTATTTTGCTCAAAGCAAATATGGTCACAGGTGCGCTAAATATTGTGGCTATTGGCGGAGGTGGCGGCGATGCAAACAACACCCCAACCCGTTGCAACGGCACTGGCGGCGGAGGTAGTGGCGGTAGGTTGCTCACCAATATCACCAATCTTGGGCAGGTCAACCTCGCTGGTGGCCAGCCTGGGTTAAACACTGTTCCCTCCGGTCAATGCAACGGCCCATCGAATGAGGCTGAGGTGGGTGAAATGGGCGTTCAAGCTAATCTTGTCAACCTCCTGGTAGCGCAAAACGAGATGGTTCCTGTTGAAATAGTCCAGCAGCCAACCGATGTACTGGCTTGCGTTGGCGTCCCAGTGGATGTGGCGTTTCAGGTGCAGGGCAACTACCTTTCCTATCAATGGCAGGTGAATACGGGTAATGGTTGGCAAAATGTCCCGACCAATACCATTTATGTCGGGTCTTTATCACCAGAACTTTCGATTTTGAATGTTGTGCCTGCGATGAATGGGTTTCAGTACCGTTGCCTTGTTTCAAGCCCGTGTGCCAATGACTTTTATTCCAACGCAGTCAGCTTGGTCTTGACCAGCTTGCCAGTTGCCACCTTCACCATTACTTCATTGGGAAATGGCAGCTATCTTTTTCAAAATACCTCCCTACATGCCACTGATTTTAGTTGGGATTTTGGGGACGGCAACACAAGCACAGCGGCTAACCCTACGCACAGCTATGCTGATTTTGGAAATTACACGGTCACACTGACGGCCACCGGGCCCTGCGGACAGAATACCCTGACCATTGAGTTGACCGTCGCACATGCCCCAACCGCCAACTTTTCCTTTTTGAACACAGGCTTTTGCGCTCCGCAAATGGTGCAGTTCACCAACCTTTCCACCATCAATGCCACAGGTTTTGAGTGGCAATTACCTGGGGGCACCCCCAGCGTTTCCTTTGAAGCCAACCCACTGGTGAGCTACAATCAACCTGGCATTTTCGATGTAGTGCTAATCGCCAACAATTCGGCGGGGAGCGACACATTCAGTTTGACACAAGCCATTGAAATCGGTGGGCCGCCAGTGCCAGTTTTCAACCTTACAGTATCGGGCTTGACGGTCAGCTTTCTCAACCAAAGCCTCAATGCCAACAGCGGGTTTCTTTGGGATTTCGGGGATGGCACCACTTCCAATGAAGCAAACCCGGTGCATACATATAATGCGCAGGGCCTCTTTCAGGTTACGCTGACTGCGTTCAACCAATGTGGCCAAGTATCTACCACTACTGCTGTGCCAACTGGGTCGCTGCCTTTTGCCCAATTTTCGGCAGATTTTGGCTTGGGCTGCACCCCGATGACTGTCCATTTCCAGAATAATTCATCTGGTAGCAGTCTCAATGGCTTTTCTTGGGAGTTTCCGGGAGGTGTCCCAGCATTTTCCAATTTAGAAAACCCGACCGTGACCTACAACCAACCGGGCAGCTTCTCAGTGAAGCTGACCGTGACCAGCCCGCTAGGGAGCAATACAAACCAAAAGTTGGATTTCATTACCGTCAACTCCAACCCAGCGGCGGTTTTCAGTTTTATTGTGGATGAGCAAACCGTCTATTTCACCAACGAAAGCATTGGTGCATCCTTTTATTTGTGGGACTTCGGCGATGGAACAACCAGCCAGGCTGTAAATCCGGTGCATGATTATGGCAATAGCGGCGTTTTTGATGTGGTACTGACCGCCGGGAATCTGAATTGTGGCAGCGCCCTTTCTCAGGCTGTCTATCTTGAGCCTTCGGCAACCTTTGAGGCTGGCCAGCCTACGCAGATGGTAATTTACCCCAATCCGGCCTCGACGTTTTTTACGGTTTATTTACCCCAAAAAACCCACGCAGCCACCAAGCTACGGGTGCTGGACGCTATGGGAAGGGTATGTCAAGTCATTGATTATCAAGGCGATAGCGTGGAGGTAAGTATGGATGGGTTTGCCGCAGGGATTTACACGGTGGAAGTTTTTACCGTTTCGGGGTCGGTCTTTGCAAAATTGGTAAAACTTTGAGGGATGGTTGTTTCCTTTTTTTGAAAAAAGTAAAGGCAGCAATTGTGAAAGCCAAAATCAGTCCCCATCCCCATATTGGCAAGCCATCGCCATTGATGGGCGCCATGTCCCCGACGGGGATAAAGGCAGCCCAATAGAGTGGGTGGGCGGCATTGGAGCCTCTCCGACGTTTCAAAAAAGTCAATTTGGCTTGCCGGAGTGCGCCATCCTTTGAGTCGCCCGCTTTGAGGTTTTCGTAAAAAAGTGCCATGATTTCAGCGGAGGCAAAGTCGTCAATGCTCCAAAGCGTGGTCACGATGCTCGCTGCTCCGGCATAAGAAAATCCCCGTGCCAAGCTGACGATTCCCTCGCCCCGCTGCAACTCGCCAATGCCTGTCTCGCAAGCACTCAGCACCACCAATGCCGCCTTGATTCGCATGGAATAAAGGTCCTTTACGAAAACCAGTTCGTTCTCCACAGAATCGGCTGTCTGGAAGAAGGCCAGATAGGAGTATTCCCCGTGTTCGTCATTGGATTTTGCGTGTACGGCAAGGTGCAAGATGCCCGCATCGGGTGCCACTCGAAGGAAGTTTTGCTCAGTGGCAGCCGTATCCAAATAGACCTTGCCGCCCATGATTCGTTGGATGTTGATGGCCTCGGGCATGTTATATTTCAAATTGCCCAATACCGCCCGCCAGGGGTCGTTGCTTCGCATGTTCAATGAGTCGCCGCCATAGGAGGGCGCAAAACCGACAAACCCGCCTTTTTTCCAGCTTGCGTTTCGGCCTACCATTTCCTTGTGCAAGGTGGCCGAATAGCTGTAACTGAACTGAAAATGGTTTATCAAAAAATCATGTGAATCAAAGCTCCCGTAATCCGTCGGCGACGAGGCCAGCAATGCGTCGAAAGGGAGATACCCAAGGACGCCACCCGGTAATATAACGACTTGGTTGCCAGTCAATTGGGTACGAATTGGCTCAAAAAGTAGCTGGTAAAGTTCGTAACCAAGGTTGGCGTATTTTTGGCTCAAAAACTTGACTTCTCTGCTGGCAGGGTTGTATCGGTAAATGCTGTTGCGGAATTCTTCCACCCATGCCTCCAGTGGCAACTCCTTGAGCATTGGGATCACTTCAAATTTTCGCTCCGCAATGACAAAGGCGAAAATATGTTCCTCTCCGACAAAATATCCCACCATGTTTTGCCCCGGCCTTAGCAGCTTTTTTTGGATTTCCTGCACGGTGACCACATCTGGCATGTACTTCATGGTGAAATAACGAGGGTAATCAGCCCGTAGGGTCGCCATCAACCGAGCGTACCGTTGCTGGTGTTTGAACACTTCATTGTTAAGCGAAGCCAATTTTTTTTGGTCAATTGCTGCACCTTTTAACTGTTCTTCAAACACCTGTTTCTCAAAGAAAGCCAAGTCAATTTTGGCTTTCCGCTCGGCCTCCAGCAAACTGTCCGGGAACTCAGAAAAGCGGCCAGCATGAACCGATTGGAGAGCTTCGAGCAACAAGGTCGCATTGCTTCGCTCAGAGATTTCAAAAGCCTCATGCCAATAGCGTTTGTCGCCGCTCAGGCTCTTCAACTCGCATTTTACTGAAATGGCATTTTCATAAATCAAAAAATACTTGTCGAGCAATGCCTGCCTGGAGCCGGGCTCCTCCAACTTAACCTTCACAAAATCAATGAGTTGTATCCCAGTCTTGTAAGTCGAGTCGGCTTGGTCAAGCCATTTCCGATATTTTGACTCCTTGTAAAAACCTTGTAGCAGCTTTCCTTTTTTCTCCAAAATATCCAACAGCGCCAGTGGGGAGGTTATGTCCTCAAACTCAAACCCGTTTTCGCTGGTATAGTCGAGCGATTGCATAGCAGAATCGAAATAACCGAGCGCCACTTGTCTATCGTCGGCATTGGCCAACGCCAGTTTACCATATAATTGGGCAACATCTGGGTGGTGGTTGCCGAGCAGGCTTTGCGTGATTTGGAGGGCTTGTTGGAAATTTTGTTGAGCCTGCTCGAAATTGGATTTTGCCAGGAGCACATTGCCGATACGGGCCAGTGAACTGGCAACGTAGAGGTCTTGCCTTTCCGGGTACTTTCGCACCACGTTGAGCGCCTCGTGGTAGTATTTCAATGCTGAGGTGAAATTGCCCAATTTTTCAAAATAGTAGCCGAGGTCGTTTTTATACTCTGCGAAATCAGAGGGGTCGCCTGATGGTATTTTTTCAAAAATGACTATGGCTTGGTTGTACCATTGGTATGCCTTATCGAAGTCCTTTTTTTCGAGGTAGCAATCCCCGAGATAATTTGAGGTGCGAGCAACGAGGTGGTTGTTCTGGCCAAAAAATCGGAGACGGATGTCATAAGCCTTCTGGAAAAATGCCAAAGCTTTGCTGATATCCCCTTGGTTTAGCAGCAAAATGCCAGAGTTGGCATAGATGCTTGCGACATCTGGGTGGTTTTCCCCGAGGTTTCTTTCCGTTATCCCCAAGGCCATCTCGAAATTTTCTATGGCAGTGCGATAGTCACCCCGCACATTTGCCACCGCGCCAAAGTTGTTGTATAGTCCAGCAAATTCAAGGTGATTTTTGGGTAAGACCTTGTTGTAAACCATCAAAGTGGTATCAAAGTAAGCCTTGGCCTCATCGTAATGGTCGAGGCGCAAGCTTGCAGTTCCGAGGTTTATGTAGTTGTTGGCAGTGGACTGGTGAAATAGGCCGTGCTCGGCCCGATTGTACCTAAGTGCCTTTTTGTAATGGCCTATGGCCTGTTCATAATCGCCCATGTTTTCCAGTACGATGCCTATGTTCACCAAGTTGTCAGCGATTCCAGGTAGCTTCATCGCCTCGTTGATGGCCAGGCTCTTATTGAGGTAGTTGAGCGCAGTTTCGTATTTGCCAGTTGTCAGCAAATAGATACCATAGCTGTTGTAAGTTTTTGCAAGTTCGGGATGCGTGGCGGGTAGGTGCTTTTCTGCAACTTCCAAAGCGCGTTTCAAGTAGGATTCCCCCTCGTTGAATTTTCCTTCCCTTCGGTAATAAATCCCAATGTTCCTAAAGGAAGTGACCACTTTGTCAAATGGGACGGGCCTTTGGTTTTGGTAAATGTTGAGTGCTTTTTTGCGGAAAAGAATTGCCCTTGTGTTGTCCGGCAATTTGCCCAAGCTGTCCGCAATGCCCTCGTAATGCTTGGCAAGTGCAAGTTCTGAGCTTTGGCCAGGCAGCAAGTTGGCCAAACAAAACAACAATAGGATGGTGAAAGCTGATTTCATGTTTTGCGAAGACAAAAAACGTCTGGCGCTTAATGCGGGCCGGAATTATTGAAAAAGGGGCTGAAATCAACGCAATCCTCGGACAAAAAATTGCAACACTGGGTTGGTGGATGAGGGAAAATCGGCTCGATTCCAAGCATGGAAGGGTGTTTCATAGTATGTCTTGTTTTCCAGAATTTAAAAAGGAGGAGCGAAAATAGCGAATTGTTGGATTAATCCACAACAGAACTGAATCGTCGTCAATTTTAGGGGGTAAAAACAAAATTATCCAGCAACTTTGCGGCGCATTTTTAAATACAAAACACGAATTGCTTGAAAGTTCTTGTAACCTGCCCGCCAATGCTGCGGTTGATTGACGAGTTTCGTCCAGATTTTGAAGCCAAAGGCATAGAACTCGTAACGCCCAATGTGGTTCAAACCTTAACGGAGGAGGAACTGATTGGCATTCTGCCTGATGTGGATGGTTGGATAATTGGCGATGACCCAGCCACCGAACAAGTCTTCAAAGCAGGGAAAAATGGCAGCCTGAAAGCCGCCGTAAAATGGGGGGTTGGCGTGGACAACGTTGATTTTGAGGCTTGCAAAAGGCTTGGCATTCCAGTTACCAATACGCCCCTTATGTTCGGGGAGGAGGTGGGCAGTTTGGCAGCCCACTATGTTATTGGGTTGGCAAGACAAACCTTCCTCATAGACCGGGGTGTTCGCGCAGGGCAGTGGCCCAAGCCGGCAGGTATCTCCCTCCTGGGGCGAACCGTTGCACTAATCGGATTTGGGGATATCGGGAAATCCACAGCAAGGATGCTTCATGCCTTTGGTCTGGATATCAATGTTTACGACCCAATTGCTACTCGAACGGACGAAGATGAAATGAGGTACAGGTTTTACAGTTTTCCCAATCTTTTGGAATCGGCAGATTTTGTGGTGGTTACTTGTTCGCTGACCCCAGCCACCAAGCATCTGATAAACGCGGAAACCATTGCCCAGATGAAAGATGGCGTTAGGGTTGTCAATGTTTCGAGGGGTGCCATCATCCATGAAGCAGCATTGATAGCAGCGCTGAATGCTGGCAAAGTCCATTCCGCTGCGTTGGATGTTTTTGAGCAGGAACCGCTGCCGCTTGACTCGCCCTTGCGGAGGCTTGAACGCTGTATTTTTGGTACGCACAATGGTTCCAACACGGTTGATGCCGTGCGACGGGCCAGCCAACAAGCTATCAAGTATTTATTCGGTTTTCTGGAATTGCACTGAATTTTAGGTTTTATGAGCAAAAACGTATTTATCACTGGAGTCCTTGGCGGTATCGGTTCAGCTTTGGCCAAGTCTTTTCGGGAAAATGGCTTCTATGTCTTTGGGGTGGACATGCGCGAGGACTTTAATGGTCATTGTGACCGTTTTTTTCGCTTTGACATTCACCAATTTGTGAAGGAAGCCAGCTATCGCATCAAGTTCACGCAAATTTTTGATGAGGTGATGCCCAAGTTGGATGTATTGGTCAACAATGCCGCTGTCCAAAAATTGGACAGTTTGGAGAACATCAAACTCGAAGACTGGCAGGAAACGTTGAACGTCAACCTGACTGGTCCTTTGTTGTTGAGCAAGATTTTTTTGAATCGGCTGGAGGCAAGCAAAGGCAGCATTATCAATATAGCCAGTATCCATCAACAGTTGACAAAACCTGGGTTCATCAGCTATGCCACTTCAAAGAGCGCCTTGGTGGGCCTTACAAAAGCCATGGCCGTTGACTTGGCCGGTCGTGTTCGGGTCAATTCCATCAGCCCAGCAGCCATCGAAACGGACATGCTCCGGGCAGGATTCAATGATGATGAGGCGGCCATTGATGAGCTTCGAAAAATCCATCCCGTGCAACGGATTGGATACCCAAACGATGTAGCCAAATTGGCGTTATTCATCGCATCACAGAATACAGGCTTTATTCACGGTGCGAATTTTTTACTGGATGGTGGAATCAGCTCCGTGCTGAAAGACCTTTAAGTATTTGACAACCAATATTTTAGCTGAGGATTCATTTTTAAATTATCAACATGGCAAGACCACAGGGAGCACTTTTTGGATTGAATCTTTTGGAGAAGGACGGGCTGGGAAAAAAATGGGGGGAAGCGATGGATTATCTTCGCTGGCGGCGGAAATTCGCAAAACGATTGTTGCAGTTCAAGGATAAGCACCGGGGCGAAGATTGTTTCATTATCGGAAATGGCCCTTCACTCAAGCACATGGATCTTTCGCCACTGCGAAATTACCACAGTTTTGGGCAAAACAAGATATTCCTTTTCGATAAAGTGGACTTGAGCCTCAGCTATTTAGTCTCTGTAAACCAACTCGTGATTGAACAAAGCGCAAGGGAGTTTGAGGCCATGAAATGCCCTGTTTTTCTTTCTTATACCGCGGCTAAAGGTGTTGTGGCCGAGCAACCCAATATTCAGCTGCTGCACACGCTAAATCTCTGGAGTTTCTACGAAGACATTTGCCAACCCATCTGTGAAGGCAATACGGTAACCTTTGTTTCCTTGCAATTGGCCTACTACATGGGGTTCAGCCGAGTTTTCTTGATTGGTGTTGACCATAGTTTCAAGCAGACAGGTCAATCTCATGAAACCCAAATTTACAAAGGGGACGATGAGAACCACTTCCATCCTGATTACTTCAAGGGGCAGCAGTGGCAATTGGCTGACGTTTACGGCTCTGAGGTTTCTTACCACCTTGCCAATTATTTTTATCAAAAAGGTGGAAGGCAAATCTTGGATGCTACGCTTGGCGGGAAATTGGAAGTATTTCCAAAGCTTCCTTTTGAGGACGCCGTGAAAATGGCTAAGAGGAAAAGCTAGAGGAAGCAACGGCTCTATTTTTTTTCGATTAATTCAAAAAATAACATTCTGTAAGCACCTCGAAATGGCCTGATTGGAAAGGTGGATTTTTGTAAAGCGTAAGACAATGATTTGCAGAAGTTTTTTGTAGTCTTTTGGCTTTATATTCTAAACAGGGAGATGTATTTTTGCATCAAACTCATTTCAAATAGAAAGAATGGTGTCAAAAATACCAGTAAATGTATTAGAAATTAACAAACCGGTTCCCGTGATCAAGGCACTAATCGTTGAAGACGAAATCAAAAGCTTGAACAATCTCAAAAACCTTCTGTCCAATCATTGCCCAGAGGTAGAGGTCGTTGCAGATGCGTTAAGCGTGGAGGAGGCATTGCAGATGTTTGAGGACCCGGAATTCAAGCCAGATGTCGCATTTTTGGACATTAATCTACCTGATGGCCTGATTTTCCAATTGTTGGATGAGCTCCACCCCATTGATTTTGAGGTCATTTTCATCACTGCATTCAATGAACACGCCATCAGGGCTTGCCAGTACAGCTCCATTGGCTACATAATGAAGCCAATCAACCCAGATGAACTAATCCAGGCAGTAAGCCGAATTAGGGTGCATCGGGCAGAAAAGATAGAGGAGCGATTGGATTTATTCAATAAATCATTGTCCAATCCCAACTCATTTGACAAGATGAGCATTTCAGGGATTGACGGAATTTATTTTGTCAACATCAGGGATATTGTCAGATTTGAGGCTGAAGACAATTATACCCATATTTTTTTGATTAACGGAGACCGCATTACGGCCTCGAAGACTATCAAGGCTTATGAAGACATGCTCCAATTGCTGAACTTTTACAGGGTTCACAAACGCCATGTCATCAACTTGAATTTCATGCGCAAGTTCATCAAAGGGGACGGAGGCTACTTGGTGATGGACGATGGCAAGAAAATCGAGGTGTCGAGGAGGAGGCGTCCGGCATTCATGGAGCAGATGAGAAGATTAGAGGAGGCAATTTAACAGAAACTTACACATAAAAACACGACAGATTTAGGTGTTGGTGGGAGGAATTTTTGGGGGAAAGTGCAAATTTTGAGAAAAACTACACAGCTTGCCGTGGCATTAGCCTGTTATTTTTGCGGAAAGTTTTGTGAAAACTCAAAAGTGGCTATCTTTGAAACCAGAGAACGCACACACTTTTACTGTCAGCAAAAGCGAGACACTATGAATTTTTCATTCTTTACACAAAATCTTGATGCTATGGGGAAGACTACAAAAAAGAAGAACTTGTTCGAATTGGATGACCTAAATCAAATCAAGAAGGTCGAAATGGGCGAATTTATTGGGGGAAACGAAAAATTGACCGAAAACAAGAAAAAAAGCTTTTTTGCAGGCTTTTTTGGTCCTGGCCCTTGCTTAGGTGATTTGCCGCAATAAATCTTCCAGCATTTTTTTATTTTTGAGGATTGTTCAGAAGAGGCTGCATTGCAGATGCTGTGCCTCTTTTTTTATTTATAAAGGCTTTGCCAACTCAATTGGCTTGCCAAATCATTCACTGGAAACACCATGGCGATGATTCAAACCTCACCTGAAGTAAAGAAGGAAGTCGAAAAATTGGAAGCTACGATACACCTCATAGACGAACGCCTTCAAAGGCTAACAACGCTGGACAAATTGGCGTCTCAGTTGGTTTTTACGGATATCTCAAAAGCCCAGAAATACCTGTCTGAAATACTTCAAATCCTGCAAGACTATGACCAGCCTGATTTTGTGCTGAACTATAACCTCAACATGGCACTTGTTGAGAATCAGCTATACAATTTCAACCTTTCAGAGATACATTTTCGGTTGGCGCTTGAAATCCTTGGAGAGCGAGGTGATGTCAATCAATTGGCAGAAACCTATATTGATTACGCTGGCACTTTGCTTAACCTTGATCAACCTGATAGAGCGAGATTTTATCTCAATCAGGCCACCAAGTATCTTGAGGCATTTCCTGATAGCCGCCTCAATGTTCGCTTGATATGTAGGGAGGGTTTCTTCCACCTCAAATTCTCCAATTACCCCAAGGCCCTTAAGGCTTTTTTGGATTGTGAACAGGAAACCCTGAAGATTGAAGAAACGGCTGACCTCAAGGATTACCATTTTTTCACATTGATTCAAAGTGGTCTCGGCACCATTTATGGGTTATTGGGAGAAAACGACCGGAGCGTACAGGCTTATTTAAATGTAGTCGAGCTTTGCGAAAAGAAAGGGATGAGGTCAAGACTTTCTTGGCACTATTTGAACGTTGGCAATGGTTTCATGGCCATGCAGGACTATGAAAGTGCAAGCCAGTATTTTAAAAAAGCCATCAAAGTGGTGGATGACCTTAACCAACAAACTCGGGCTTTGGCGTTTGCTAATCTTGGGTATTGCTACTTAAACAAGCGGCAGTACAATGAAGCACTTGAGCTTTTTACTACGGCTTACCCGATGTTCAAGGACAGAAAGGAAAAGAACTTAGCCAACATTGAATGGTGGCGGGGAAAAATTTACGAAGAAGAAAAAGCAAAAAAAGCTTTGAAGCACTACTTCAAGGCGCTGGAATTTGCAAAAAAAGGGCAGGAATACCGGCAGGCTACAGGAATTTTGAAGGACATAGCAGACCTGTACGCCAAAGAGATGGATTTTAAAAATGCCTATGATTATCAAGTACTCTACAACCAGGCAGTTGAGCGCTTCATGTTTGATGAGCGGGATAACCAGATAAAGGAAATGGAAATCCGTCACTCTGCAGAACGGAAAGAGAAAGAGGCGGAAATGTTCAAGCTCCAAGCGGCAGGACTGCAATTAAAAGCGCTCCGGGCACAAATGAACCCCCATTTTGTATTCAACGCACTCAATTCGGTTCAGAACTACATCACCTCCAACGACAATTCCCAAGCTGCAAAGTACTTGGCTCAATTCGCCCACTTGATGAGGCAAAGCCTTGAATACTCGGAATTGGAGGTCATATCCCTTGAAAAGGAGATAGAGTTCTTGAGAAACTACATCGAAATAAACATGAATCTTCGTTTTGAGGACCAACTTCAGTACGAACTAATCATAGACGAAGAAATTGAGGAAGATATTTATGGGGTTCCAACGATGATAATCCAGCCCTATGTCGAGAACGCCATCGAGCATGGGATACGCTCAAAAAGAAAGGGAAAAATAAGGATTGAGTTTCGTATTTTCGATGAGAATACCATCCTTTGTATAGTAGAGGATGATGGGATAGGCCGCAAAAAGGCAAGGGAACTTCAAATGAAAAACCCAAGCTTCAAAGACCACAAGTCAATGGGCACTCGAATAACCCAAGAACGTCTTCAAATTCTACTGAGAAGCAGAAATATGGAGGAAAATGCTGTGGAAATCAAAGATTTGGAGGATGAAAATTCCGGCAAGGCACTTGGCACGAGGGTTGAAATCTTGATACCCATCATGGAAATACAAATGAAATAGCATGTGATTCTGAGAACGCAGTTGCGCAATACTTTGCTATTAAGAAATAATGGCATATATTTGCAACAATTTTCTCATAGTATGTTTGTTTAATCTTCCTGCACCTTATGTCCCTCCTGGGGTGCGGGAATTTTTTTTGTGCCTTGCCGGACATGTGTGTGTAATTTCTCAAATATTGCTTAGTGCTTTTCAGCCTTACTTCTTGTCTTTTTCGATGTGGCAAAGATAGGTAATAAAAGAATATTTTTTCCGGTTATCAGTAAAAAACGACCGTTCCCTCAAAAATTCCTACCGTTCCCTCATAAAACCTACCACTGCGTAAAAGTACCTTTTTTTCAAAATACAGGTAATGTATCTTTGAGTTTAATTTTCTCATAGTATGTTTATTCTCCTACACCTGTATTCTCAAATTTGGTGTAGGATTTTTTTTTCAAAAAAAATCAATCTCGCCTTTAAGCGCCATTTGTGTTAATCTCCAACCGTGTCTATGAAAATAGCTACCAATCCCCGAAAGGGGCAGTGTGAAGTATTGAGGTAAGTTGAATTGTAGTTTCGGGTGTGTCCCGTTTTTTTCATTAAGATTCGTTTCCACTCTTTTCCAAATCCATGCCAGTTGCAGCTCTACGAACTAAAATCACAAC
>DIUC01000014.1:0-111338 GCA_002435785.1 Saprospiraceae bacterium UBA6168
TTTCAAATGGCTAAAGTCGAGCTGAAATACTCGCCAATTCTAAGTTTTCAGAATTTCCTGGTTTAAATGCAATTGGATAAACTGTCTTTCCATTATTTTCAAGATGATATGACTCTATTTGGAAGAAAAAATCAGAAGCTGGATCTGAATCATGAAAGATTGCCAAATACGATGCATTCTTTGATACATAAATAATGCCTTGGCTTTCGTCAATTATACTTTTTAGACTTTGGAGAAGTGCAAGAGGAATCTGTTTTTTCACTAGTTTTCAATCGTTTATTAAAAAAAATCAGACGGACTGCCTCACACTTCCACCAACTCTCCCGCCCCCACGCCAAGCCCTTCCAACAACCCCTTCAATTCCTCCAAAAACTCCCCCACGCATGTACTCGTACTGGCGGAGCATGAAGCCGTCCTGTGACTTGGCACGATGCAGGGCAATCATCCCGTTCAGGTTCTGCACCTGTTGGAGGATGTCTGTGATGCGGTTGATTCGCTCGTCTATTTTTTGCGCTTTCATGTTAAAAGCCAATGCGGCGGCTGCTGGGCCAAACCAACCCTGTTAGAGTTTCGAAACTCTAACAGGGTTGGTTTGGCCCAGCAGCCGCCGCAAAATTCAACGAAAAACCCCAACTAATGATTCCTTTTACAAAAAACCACCAAAATTAAACCTCCCCTTCCTAGCTCGGCTTCCATCCCGGCGGCTTTCTCCTGTCCCAAAACCGCTGCAAAACGCCCACGATGCGGTTCTCCAGCGGCTCTCCCTCCTTGGCGGGGGCATCGTCAAAGCCATCGGTAAAAGCGGTGATGGCGTCGTCGAGGTAGCCGAGGGTGTCCTGAAGGTGTTGCACGTCGCCAGTGACCCAGTAGTTGGTCTCGTCCTCTACCTCAAACGTCTCGAACCATTGCTTTTCGAGGTAGCGGAACAGTTGGCAAATGGCCTTGTGCGCCTCCGCCCCGGCGAACTGCGTTTTGGTGAACGACCACGGCAGGCCGTCGTCAACCTTACCAGCGAAGGGGTGCGACAGCTCGCCCCGTGGGTTGAACAGCATCCAGACGCTCTCGCTCTGCGGGTGCGGTTGGAAGGTGACGCCGGAGAACGGCTCGTCGCCCGGCTCAGGGTCGGGAAAGTCGAGTACCTTGTAATTCCAGCCCGCCGATTTGCATATGTCAATCAGTTCTTCGGTCAGCGGTTGGATATTGGCAGGACTGCGGAGCTTGCCCCGGTAGTGGATGGAGACTCCCATAGTATTTGGATGTTTTCTTGTTTTTGTTCCGCAAATCTCCACCAAAAACACAAACCAAAGCATTTGAATTTAAAAACATTACCACTCCAAATCAAGCACAATCGCCAAGTTCTCGTCCAGCAACTGCTGATTTTCAGGACTGATGATACCAAGTTTTTTTTGGAAACGACCGTTATCAATCGCACGAATCTGGGAAACCAGGATATCAGAATCCTGGCTCAACCCAGCCTCCCCTTGGCCAAGTCGGAGGCGCATTACGCTTGTGCCATGTATCAACTTGGAGGTGATTGGGCAAATCATTGTGGACTTTATCCTGCCGTTGATGAGGTCGCTTTGGACAACAACTACCGGGCGTATCTTACCAGGTTCAGCACCGTAGCCAGGGTTTAGGTCAGCCAGCCAGACTTCGTATTTTTTTCTCATTGTGCTTGATTCTTTGAGCCTTTACTCGAATATTTCATCTTCAAGCGCTTCCATTTCTTTTAAAATTTCATAGTCGGCCTCTGCCACCAGCTTGCTCTCCTCCGCCAGCAGCTTCGCCAGCATCTGCCGTTTTTGGTAGCGGTTATAGAACGCCACCGCTTCGTTGATGTAAGCGTTACGGCTTTTTTTTAGCTGGGCGACCATCTTTTCCGCCTCTTCAAAAACAGGCTCCTGAAGTTTAAGCGACAATGTTTTCATGCCAAATGGTATGTTTTATCGGTGATACCACAAAGATATACTTTTCGGAAAACTGGGGTAGTGTTCTTTCAATCCACACCCCATTTTCAACCAAAAAAAATCTATTTCCCCACCTGCGCCGGCCTCACCTCCACCTTGCTCGGCAGCGTCCTTGGGTTCATCCGCAGCAGGTCAACGGTCATTTGGCCGATGTCTTCGGGCTGTATCTTCCAGGCGTCGGCATCGCTGGGCGTGTGGTTGTTGAAATGGGTGGCGACGGAACCTGGCATGATGGTCGTCACTTTGATGCCACGGTCACGCACGTCGAGCATGACGGCCTGGGTAAAGCCAACGAGACCAAACTTGCTGGCGTTGTAGGCCGATGCCGACGGGAAAAAATTGGTGCCAGCGAGGCTGGCGATGGTGATGAGGTAGCCCTTCGTGGCGGTCAGCGCTTCCAACGAGGCTTTTACGGAGTAAAAAACGCCCGTCAAGTTGGTGTCAATGGTCTCCTGCCATTCCTCCGGCGTCAGGTCGGCGATGTTGGCAAAGTGGCCGACGCCCGCATTGGCCACCATCACGTCGAGGCTGCCAAAGGTGGCCAGCACTTTTGAAACGGCAGACTGTTGCGAAGCAAAATCCCGAACATCAGCGGTGATGGCCAACACTTTGCCATATGTGGAAAGCTCGTCGGCGGCGGCTTCCACGGTCGCTGGGTTGCGGCCCGTGATGGCCACGTTCATGCCTTCTTTCAGTAGGCTTTCGGCGATGCCGTAGCCGATGCCCTTGCTGCCCCCAGTGATGAGGGCTGTTTTTCCAGTGATGTTCTGCATGGTTGTTTTTTTTGTAACACGGACTGCCAGTCCGTGCCTTGCGAAAGAAAAAGATAACAGGAATTTTGAGTGTGAAAGCACGGACTGGCAGTCCGTGTTACCTTTGCCAAAACGTCCTGACGGGCGAATAGTTGAAACCGTTTACACCATAGAATTGCGCAAATTTTCACGAAACATAAAGCCCAATCCGTGCAAATCCGTGCAATCCGTGGCAATAATTCTTATGAAAAAGCTCATTTTCCAAAACAACGACGCCATCCCCGCCCTTGGCCTTGGCACTTGGCAAGCACCCCGAGGCGAGGTGGGACAGGCCGTGCGAGAGGCCATTCGCTGCGGGTATCGGCACATTGACTGCGCCGCCATTTACGGCAATGAAAAGGAAATCGGAGATGCGCTGCAAGCGGCCTTTTCGGCAGGCGAGGTGCGCCGAGAGGAGCTTTGGATTACCTCCAAGCTCTGGAACACCAACCACTGCAAGGCCGAAGTGCGGCCCGCCCTCGAAAAAACGCTGGCCGACCTCCAGCTCGACTACCTCGACCTGTACCTGATTCACTGGCCCGTGGTGCTGGTGGAAAAACCGGTGTTGCCGCACGTCCCAGAAAACTTCATCCCGCTGGACGAAGTGCCCATCTCAGAGACTTGGGAGGGCATGGAAGCCTGCCTCGAAGCTGGGTTGGCCCGGCACATTGGCGTTTCAAATTTTAGTATAAAAAAGCTGAAGCAACTGCTCGAAACAGCTCGCCATCGGCCAGAGATGAACCAAGTGGAAATGCACCCTTTGCTGGCGCAAAACGAGTTGGCAGTCTTTTGCGGAGCGGAAAAAATGCACCTCACGGCCTACACGCCGTTGGGTCGCCCCGCCTCGCCCGACCTGCCGCCCAATGCCCCCGAACTCCTTAAAGACCCCACGGTGATGGCCATTGCGGCGCAAAGAAACTGCACTCCGGCGCAGGTACTGCTGGCATGGGCGATGGAGCGTGGCACGTCGCCCATCCCGAAATCCGTTACGCCAAAGCGCATTGAGGAGAACTTTGCTGCGCAAAACGTGTCCCTCTCCACAGCGGACATGGCAGCACTGAACGGACTCGACCGCCATTACCGCTTTGTGGACGGCACGTTTTGGACGCCGCCCGGAGGTTGCTATACCTTGGAAAACTTGTGGGATGAGTAGTTGGCGAGGGACTGGTTTTATGATTTTGGGAACAAGTTAAGCCAATGGCCTGTGTCTCATTTCAACAGCCGAAATTCCATGGAATTGGGTTCGTTCTTGGCGAGTTGTACGGCGATTTTGTAGTAGCCGGGCGCAAGCCACGTGCCGTTCGGCGCCGATTCGGTGCCGCAAATGCCCTGACAGGCCGCCCCGGTGAAATACTTTTCCCCATTGATGTTGCCGACAGCCTCCACGAGCACATAGCCAAACTGCTGGCCAAGCTGGCCGTATTCGTGATAGTCGGCGGTGGTTTTGCCTTTGCCCAAGTTTCCCACCTTGGCACGGCTCACCGTCAGCCCCACGATATCGGCGCCTGTTTTGTTCTCGAACTTGACCATAACGAACTCGGTCGTGGGAAGGGTCTCTTCTTTTTTGCAGGAAGAAAAAGCCAGAAGGGCCGCCAAGAGCAAGTAAAATAGAAATGATTTCATCGAAGTAGTTTTATGCAACCAAGAACGCATTGGGGCGCATTTTGTCGTTTGCTCCGCAAAAATTTAACCGAACAAACCTGCCAATACCTTCAAATCAACGTTCCCGCCAGAGAGGATGACACCGACACGCTTGCCTGCCAGCGCCGCTTTTTCCTTCAAGACCGCCGCCAGCGCAACGGCACCGCTCGGCTCCACCACGATTTTCATGCGCTCCATCAGCAGGCGCAGGGAGGCGACGATTTCGTCCTCCTCCACCAGCACCACCCGCTCCACGTGGTCTCGGATGATGGGCCAGGTCTTGTCGCCGAGCGAGGTGCGGAGGCCGTCGGCGATGGTCTGCGGGTTGGTCTGCGGAATGATTTTGCCAGCCTGCTTGGATTGCCAGGCATCGTTGGCGCCCAATGGTTCGCCCCCCCAGACCTTTGTTTTTGGTGAAAAATGGTGTGCTGCCAGTGCCGTGCCACCAAGCAGCCCCCCCCCACCCACGGGAGCGATGATAAAGTCTAAATCTTGAACGTCTTGTAGGAGTTCCAGTGCCGCCGTGCCTTGTCCCTGTATCACGTGGTCATCGTTGAACGGGTGGATGAAAGTGGCACCGGTGCGCTCCACCACTTGCTGCAAAGTCGCTTCACGGGCTGCCAAGGTCGGTTCGCACTCGATGATTTCCCCGCCATAGCCCCGCACTGCCGCCTTTTTCACTTCCGGCGAATTGGAGGGCATGACGATGAAGGCGGGTATGCCCAACATTTGCGCAGCGAGTGCCATTGCTTGCGCAAAATTGCCGGAGGAATGGGTGGCCACGCCCCGCTCCCGCTCCCCTTCGGTCAGTTGGAGGATGGCATTGGCTGCGCCCCGCATTTTGAAGGCTCCCATTTTCTGGAAGTTTTCGCATTTGAAAAATAACTTAGCCCCCGCTATCTGGTCGAGGGTGTGGCAGGTCAGTACCGGCGTTCGGTGGATGTAGGACTTGATTCTTTCGATTGCGGCGAGCATGGTGAGGGATTGAGAGATTGAGGGTTTGAGAGATTGAGAGATTGAGGGCACGGCATAACTCAAACCCTCAACCTCTCAAATGCTCAAACCCTCACTTCGTTAGTTCCAAAATCTTGTCAAGGTTTGGCGACAGGATGATTTCCGTGCGGCGGTTCTTGGCCTTGTTGGCCTCGGAGTCGTTCGGCACGATGGGGTGGTGCATGCCCCTGCCCGATGCTATCATGCGGTGTGGCAGTACCCCGTTGAGGGCAAGTATCTTCACGACACTGGTGGCACGGCTGGTGCTGAGGTTCCAGTTGTAGTCCACGCCCCCGGCGTTGTCGGTGTGGCCTTCGACGATTACCTCAATGTTGGGGTTGTCGTTAAGGGCATTGGCGAGTTTGGTCAGTGCTGCCGAGCCATTTGCCTCCACCTTGTCGGAGCCGGACTTGAAAAGCAGGTTTTGGCTCATGGACACGTAAATCTTGCCGTTGCGCTCCACCACGGTGAGGTCGGTGGCATTGAAGCCACGTAGGGCGGCGTTCAGGCTGGTGCGGAGGTTGTCCATTTGGGCCTGCTTTTCGGCCACGAGGCGCTCAAGTTCTGCCACCCGCTGCTCACGGGTCATCAGGTCAGTGCGCATGGATTCGAGGCTGGCGTTTTGGTTGCCGATAGCCCCTTCAAGGCCCTCCAACTGGCGCTGCTGGCGGCGAAGCTCCTCCAAGCTTTGAGCAACTTGCTCCTCGTAAGACATCTTGTCGGAGGAATATTGCGTGAGCAACTTCGAGTTTTCCTTGGCCGCCTGTTCATATCGGGCGGAGAGTTCCTCGTTGTATTTTTTGAGGAGGCCGAGTTCCGTTTTTTGCTGTTCGATATTGTTCTTTGCCAGTTGAACTTGGGTCTCGGACATGCGAAGCTTGTTTTTTAGCTCCTCGTTTTCTTGGCTCGTGACCCGCAGGTTTTCGGATTCGGCCTTGAAGTGGTCACGGGCGGTCTGCATTTCCTTGTACTTCTGGGTGGAGACACAGCTTGTCGCAAACATTGCGGCAAAGGCCGCCAACAATACTAATTGATTGATTTTCATAGGAAAATGATTTTGTGATACTGGGCAAAGATAGTTTGGATTGTTGAATTGCTATATTGTTGTATTGAGGGGGAACCTCAACCAAAAATTCAACAATCCATTTTCACCAAAACAACAACAACACCGTGGCAAGGGTCATGCCGATGATGAACTTCCGGTACAGCGATTCGCTCAGGTGGCGGGTGATGGCGATGCCCAGCAATGCACCAAGGGCGATGATGGGGAACACCGCCAACCCCAATTGCAGGGTTTCCCAAGAAATGGTTTTCCATGAAAAAACATGGAACGGCACTTTGAACACGTTGATGGCGAGGTAAAACCAAGCGCCGGTGCCGATGAAACTGTTCTTTGGCAGCCGCATGGACAACAGGTAGAGCGAAGTGACTGCCCCGGCCAGGTTGCCCACCATCGTCGTGTACCCAGCGGCGAGGCCCATTAGTGCAGCGAATGCCCAATGGTTGGGAATGAGGTGCTCGGTGCGGGTTTCCTGCCATACCATGATGACCACGCTGAGTACGATGATGACGCCCATGATTTGCTTAAACGCCTCATCGTCAATGTGTTGACTAGTGAACGTGCCGATGAAAATACCGACGAATGCCCACGGCAGCAGCTTCATCAGCAAGCCCCAGTCAGCGTGCCGACGGTAATACACGACGGCAAACATATCGGCCATGATGAGCATCGGCAGCACGATGCCCGCCGACGCCTTGCCCCCGAACACATGCGCCATCACCGGCACAAGCATGGTGCCGAGGCCACCAAGCCCTGTTTTTGAAAGGCCGATGGCAAGCGCCGTGAGGGATACCACTGTCCATTGGAAGCCCGTGAGTTGGAACTGCTGGAGGAAGTCCATTTTTTTCGGGCAAAGAAAAGGAAAGGTTTTCGGGTTTGTTGGATTGTCCGGTTGTCTTGTCAGGTTTCTTTTCAAAGAAAAACCAAAAAAAGTGGCCGTACTTTGCAGCACGGCCCCTGTCTCCCTGACGGAAGAATTCTTAATTAGAAACTGGCTGAAGCTTTCCTCCACTTGCAAAGCTTGGGTCAAGTCTTGGTAAACTCAAGCATGAGCTTCGGTTATGCGGCCATCTCCAGTGCCTCGGCCTTGGCCGGTTCATTGAACATTTCCGACAAAAACTCCACTTCGCCAGTTTCCACACTGTACATTGCACCTATAATTCCTATTTTTCCTTGTTTGTACAAGTTGCGGAGAATAGAGCTGCGCTGAAGCAAATCCTTCATTTGGTGGCGCACGTTTTCGGTGGCAACTTCCTGTACAAAGTCCTCGCTGCTCAGCCCCAGTTCCTTGCCAGCAATGGTCTCCACAGCGGGCTGAATCTTTTCCAACAGGGCAGTCAGGTGGCCCATTTCCACATGCGAACATGCGCCCTTTACCGCTCCGCAACTGGAATGACCGAGCACCACCACGAGCTTTGAGCCAGCCACGTTGCAGGCAAACTCCATGCTGCCCAAAATGTCGTCGTTGAGCACATTGCCAGCTATCCGGACACTGAAGACATCGCCCAGCCCTTGGTCAAAAATCAGTTCGGCGGACGTGCGACTGTCAATGCAACTCAACACAATAGCAAAAGGAAACTGCCCGGAAGAGGTCTCGTTTACCTGTTGGAGTAGGTTTCGGTTGTAGCTGAGGTTGTTGACGAAACGTTGATTGCCCTCTTTGAGGAAATTCAACGCTTTGCGAGGAGTTAGGCTTTCTTGCGTTTCTTTGGTGTGAGTACGCATATTCGATACTATTTTTTGCGGCAAGTGCAGGTAGAATCCAGTCCTGCCAGCACGGGCCAATGATGAAACTTACTTATCAATTTTCAGTCCTTTCCAAATGCCTTTCTGCTCGGCGTTCCCGCCGCATTACCTTCTTTATCCGCACGATGGAATCGTTTTCCTGAGTCAGATTCGAAAAGCCCTTCAGCGTCAGTTCAACCCCATTAAGGCGGGCCTTTTCCCCATAATCCCTAATCATTTCATAAACATCATAATCAATGTTGGCAGAACGAGTGGCGTCAATCTCCACCCTGCAGTTAGGCGGGATCTCATCGAGGGTGCGCATGATGCTGGCACGGTTGAGGAAGGAAACATCCTCCGAAAGCTTAATCTTAATAAGGTCGCCTGGCTTGTGTGGCTCTTCGGCCAAGAAGTAGGGATTGCGGTAGTTGGTGAGGAGGATAAAGAAAACAGCCACCCCCATGCCCATGCCAATCCCCACAAGGAGGTCTGTAAAAATGATGCCCAACACCGTGACGATAAAGGGGATGAACTGGTACCATCCTTGGCGGTAAATCGTGATGAACAAGGAAGGCTTCGCCAATTTGTAACCCACCACAAACAAGATAGCCGCCAAGCATGACAATGGTATCAGGTTTAGCAAGGAAGGAATGGCCAACGCCGCCAGCAGCATCAATACACCGTGCAAAATAGCAGAAGTCTTGGTTCGCCCGCCTGACTGGATATTGGCGGAGCTGCGCACAATCACCTGCGTAATGGGCAACCCACCAAGCATCCCAGAAATGATGTTGCCCAATCCCTGCGCCTTTAGTTCCCGGTTGGTGGGCGTCACCCGCTTGAGGGGGTCCAGTTTGTCGGTGGCCTCCACGCACAGCAGTGTTTCGAGGCTGGCTACCACTGCAATGGTGATGGCCGTTGTGTAAACAGCCACATTGGTCAACTGGCTAAAATCGGGAAGCGTGAAAAGGCCAAGGAAGCTGCCCCAACTCTCCACCACTGGCAATTGCACGAGGTGCTTGCCGTCAATGGCCAATTGCGGTGCCACGGCCATGAAAACCAAATTGAGCACAATGCCGCCTACCACCGCTACCAATGGACCTTGAATCCATTGAAAAATCTTGACTTTTTTCATAAATGGCCGGTCCCATAAAATCAAAATGGCGAGCGCAAAAAGGGTGACGAGGACTGCCCCAGGTTGGATATAGCTCAGCATGTTCCCTAATTCGGAGAAGGTGTTCTCCGCATCGGGCTGGTTAAAGTCCATACTGCCCTCCGGCACTTTGTCGTACCCGAAGGCATGGGGTATTTGTTTCAGAATGATGATGATACCAATACCGGACAACATCCCTTTTATCACCGAGGATGGAAAATAATACCCGATGACGCCAGCCCGCAAGAACCCAAGGGCCATCTGAAAAACCCCTGCAATCACCACCGCCAAAAGGAAAGTTTCCCATGCCCCAAGCGAGGAAATGGCCGTCAGCACTATGACGGCGAGGCCCGCAGCAGGGCCGGATACCCCCAGCGGCGAGCCGCTCGCCAAGCCCACCACAATACCGCCGATGATGCCAGCAATAATGCCTGAAAAAAGTGGTGCACCAGAAGCCAGCGCAATGCCAAGGCAAAGCGGCGTGGCCACAAGGAACACGACGATACTGGCTGGCAGGTCATTTTTCAAATTGCTGAAAAGGCCTTTGCTCGGCATTTCCAAATGGGTGTTTTGATTGGATTCCATAAATTGATATTGATAAATGAGCCTCGCATTTTTACCATAAAAAAAATAGGCGAACAGCCTCAGCCATAAAAGTTTTAAAAACAACAAAAATGAACTTGGGTTATTAGAACCATTTTAGAATGAAATTAAAATTGGATTAGAACGCTACTGTTTTCCTTCCTATTTAATTTAGGTATCGCCGCACTACCAAAAACGCAATTACAGGCCCCGCTCATCCCCTTTCCATCGCACTTCATCCATTCTTCTTTCCATTTTTTTTGAAAAAACTACCTTTGCGAACATCCCCTAATCCGAAATCCGAAATCGCAAATCCGCAATTGAATGACCTACGACAACTTTACCATAAAGGCCCAAGACGCTATCCTGAAATCGCAGCAGATAGCCGCCGCCAACAGCCAACAACATGTGGACTCGGCGCACCTGCTCCGTGGCATCATCGAAACCGATGAGCATGTCGCCACTTTTTTATTTGAAAAATGTGGTATTGACATGAACGTGCTGCAACGACAGCTCGAAACCCTCATCCAGCTCACCCCGAAAGTGACCGGCACCGAGAAGCAGTTCCTCACCCCAGAGGCCAACAAGGCGCTGGCCCGTGCCAAAAAAATGCTCCCAGACTTCGGCGACGAGTACATCAGCATCGAGCTGATTTTGCTGGGCATCCTCCAAAGCGACGACAAAACGGGCAAGCTGCTCAAGATGCTCGGCGCCGACGACGACCTGCTCCGCAAAGCCATCACCGACCTCCGCAAGGGCGAAAAAGTCACCGACCAGAGCAGCGACGAACAGTTCAACGCACTGACCAAGTTCGCCGTGAACCTCAACGCCTTGGCCGAAGAGGGCAAGCTCGACCCCATCGTGGGACGGGACGACGAAATCCGGCGGGTGCTGCACATCCTTTCCCGAAGGAAAAAAAACAACCCCATCCTCGTCGGCGACGCCGGGGTGGGCAAGACGGCCATCGTGGAGGGCATTGCCTGGCGCATCATCAAACAGGACGTGCCGGACAATTTGCGGAGCAAAAAAATCTTCACGCTCGACATCTCGGCGCTCATCGCTGGCGCAAAATACAAGGGTGAGTTCGAGGAGCGGCTCAAGGCCGTCATCAAGCAGGTGCAGAACGCCAACGGCGAAATCATCCTGTTCATTGACGAAATCCACACCCTCGTTGGCGCTGGCGGCGGCAACGGTGCCATGGACGCCGCCAACATCCTCAAGCCCGCACTGGCCCGTGGCGAGTTGCGCACCATCGGCGCCACCACCAGCGACGAGTACCAAAAGCATTTTGAAAAAGACCAGGCGCTCGTCCGCCGTTTCCAGAAGGTGCTCATCGAAGAACCGAGCGTGGAGGACACCATCAGCATCCTCCGGGGCGTACAGGAGAAGTACGAGGTTTACCACAAAATCGCCATCAGCGACGAGGCGCTCGTGGCCGCCGCCGAACTCTCGCACCGCTACATCACCGACCGNNACCGCCACCTGCCCGACAAGGCCATTGACCTCATTGACGAAGCTGCCGCAAAACTCCGCCTCGAACTCGATTCCGTGCCGGAACAAGTGGACGAGTGGGACCGCAAAGTGCGCCAGTTGGAAATAGAAAAGGAGGCGCTGAAAAGGGAGGGAGCTACCACTAAGTTGCAGACAATCAACGGTTTAATCGCCAATGCACGGGAGCGGCGGGACAGCCTCCGGGCCGCCTGGAAAAACGAAAAGGAAATCGTGGACTCCATGCAGGTCATCAAGAAAAAGGTGGAGGAACTGGAGCAGCAGGCCGATAAATTGGAGCGGGCTGGCGACTTGGAGGCCGTTGCCAAAATCCGCTACGGCGACCTGCCCAGCGAACAAAAAGCACTGAAAGAAGCCGAGGCCAAGCTCGCCAAGCTGCCCGAAGAGGAGCGCTTCACCAACGACTCCGTCACCGCCGACGACATCGCCAACATCGTGGCACGGTGGACGGGCATCCCCGTCACCCGGATGATGCAGAGCGAAAAGGACAAGCTCCTCAACCTCGAAGGCGAATTGCACAAACGCCTCATCGGGCAGGACCAAGCCGTGAAGGCTGTGAGCGACGCCGTGCGCCGCAGCCGTGCCGGTCTCCAGGACGAAAACCGCCCAATCGGCTCGTTCATTTTCCTCGGCCCCACGGGGGTGGGCAAGACCGAACTCGCCAAGGCGCTTGCCGAGGTGCTGTTCAACGACGAGCACGCGATCGTGCGCATTGACATGAGCGAGTACCAGGAGAAGCACAACGTGAGCCGCCTCGTGGGCGCCCCTCCCGGCTATATCGGCTATGACGAGGGCGGCCAGCTCACCGAGGCCGTTCGCCGCAGGCCCTACTCCATCGTGCTGCTTGACGAAATCGAGAAGGCGCACCCCGACACCTTTAATATATTGCTACAAGTGCTGGACGAGGGCCGCCTGACGGACAACAAGGGCCGCACTGCCAGCTTCAAGAACTGCATCGTCATCATGACGAGCAACATGGCCGCCGAGAAAATCCTCGAAAACTTCGAGGACCTGGACGCCCTCGGCGAGCAGCACCGGGCCGAAATCATCGCCACCACCAAGCAGGAGGTGCTGACTACGCTGAAAGAAAACCTACGCCCGGAGTTCCTGAACCGCATTGACGAGGTCATCGTTTTCACGCCGCTTTCAAAGCCGGAGATTCGGCAGGTGTTGTATTTGTTGCTTCGCAAAACGGAGAAACTGCTGCTACGCCAAGGCTACGGGCTGGCGCTCACCGAGGCTGCCATTGACGTGCTGGGCGATGCGGGCTACGACCCCCAGTTCGGGGCCAGACCGATGAAGCGGGCGCTGCAAGACCTGCTGATTGACGAGCTGTCGAAGCACGTGCTGGGCGGCAGTTTTGCCGAAGGCGACACGGTGTTCGTGGAGGCCAACGGGGAGGAACTGAAGTTCGGGAAGGCGGTGGTTGCTGGTGCCAAAGTCATCGGCGAGTGGATGGCCGGGGCTGCCCCAAGTGGCGGCGTGACTTCGAGTAACGCTGGCACTAAGGCCGCCCCCAAAGGCAAAAAAGCCGTGGAGCGGGAGCAGCAGGTGGCGGAATTGGAGCAGGCGACGAAGGAAGTGGAGGCGGCAGTGAAGGAGGCGACGGGGGAGTAAAATCAAGTCGCTTTTCTTAATTTTTTTCCGTAAAAAGAAGCGAGTTAGGTAATTGACCAAAACTCTATGAGTTTTTAAGAAAACTTCACCTCCACTTTTTCGGCTTCGGAATCCTACCATTTCTACCCACATTCCGAAGCGGATATTTTTTTTTGCCTTCGGAATCTAATGCTTTTGGCCCACATTCCGAAGTGAAAACGGGCATCAGCGACGAACCGGGCACCCAAATAGACCTGCTCATTGATAGGAACGACCGGGTCATCAACCTCATGGAAATCAAGTTTTACAGCACCGCCCTGGCCCTCACCAAAGCTGACTCCGATGCAATGCGGGAAAAACTCCGAGTTTTCAGGGAAAGCACCAGTACGAAAAAATTGGTCAACTGGGTCATGCTCAGCACCTTCGGCCTCAAGCCCAATGCCCATTCCATCGGTTCCCTGGCCTTGTCGTTGGACATGGAGTGTTTGTTTGTTCCATGAACAGCGCGGAGGAAAGCCTCGCCCGCACGAATGCCAAGTCCAAAGGGGAAAAGCCTTCTTGCAGGAAAAGCAGCTATTGGAATTGGAAAGGCGAAAAAAGCGGCAGGAAAAGTGGCCCTTTTTTGCCAATTTTGGCGAAACCTGCTTTTTAAAATCATTTTTTCTGGGTGCAATTGAGGCAATGACGGTATTATTGCCACTCTGGTTTACCGCCGAAAAACCTATTTTCCTATCTTTACCCTACCATTCAGTTTGACGACAAGAACAAGTTAAACTGAGCGGCAAATCGCTGACCACAAAAAATCAATCAATCATTAGGCTTTACCAAGAGGCGCAGAGTGGCAAATGCCATTTTCGCCACGTTTCACAAAATTTTATAACAAAACACATTTATCATGAGGATTTTTACAACACTACTTTGTATGCTTTCACTGGCATTTACTGCGTCTGCGCAGTTCGTGCTGGTAAACACACCGGCCAGCATCGCTGGTTCGAAAAGCTTTTCGGCTGCTAGTTTTGGCGCAGTATTGACCTCTGGTGTATGGACCGGAGACGTAGTTTTTGTCAACGATGGCACTGCCCTTCCAAATGAAGGGTGCAACCCAGCAACTAATGCTGCTGCCCTTGCAGGCAAAATCGCAGTGGTTGACCGGGGTAGCTGCGAATTCGGTGTCAAAGCCCTGAACGCTCAGAATGCTGGTGCCATCGCAGTGGTGGTCTTCAACAGTGCCCCCAATGCCGGAATGGGTACCATTGTAATGGGACCTGGCGCTGTCGGCGGACAGGTGACCATTCCCGCAGTCATGCTTTCTTACGAGGACGGGCAAACCATTCGGACGACCATGATGACCCAAACCGTCAACATGACCATCGGTAACCTTCAGTTCCCGAACGACTTGCGAGTATCTGATGACCGCATAATCAACATGTTCAATGGAGTGATGCCAGCGGTACAAGCAGAGCCTATGGGTGCATCCATCACACCCGCAGCCAATGTCCTGAACAGGGGTACCAATGACGCAAGTAACGTCACACTGCAAGCTACAATTACCCACACGCCACTCGGTGGCAGCACTCCTTCACAGGTTTACAATGAGTCAAATGACATTCCGTTCCTTGACAACGACTCGGCTCAAGTTATCTTGCTGCCCACCTATACTCCTTCCAATGGCCAAGGTGTGTACGGAATAACCTACAGCGTATCTGGCAGCGTAGATGATAGCCCAGAAGTTAACAGCGACAACGAAATCTCTTCAAGCTTCGTTTACAGCAACAACGTTTACTGCAAGGGGCGTTGGGACTTCACCAACAACCGTCCAGTGACTACGAACTCTTACACCATTTCTGGTGGTGGCAACATCGAGTTCCTCGCAGGTTTTGAAGTACCCAAAGGCATTGGCTACAGGCTGGACAGCATCCAGTTCCTTGTGACTGTTTCCGCTCCTGCCACATTAGGCTCACTTGGTGCAAATGCCGTTAGCGCATTCGTTTATGAATGGAATGACGCCAACAACGACGGTGCAGCTTCCAATACCGAAATCAATATCGTTGGGTATTCACCCATTGTATTTGCCGATACCTCAGCGAGGTCAGAATGGGTGAAGGCAGATATTTACGACTACCTTGAACTTGAGCCGGGTGGATATATTATCCCAACCGACAACAAGCGCTATTTCGTTGGTGTACGCTACGAAGGTGCATTATTGGTGTTCTTTGGCTTTGACGAAGGCTATGACCAGACCTTGGCCGTTGATAATGGTTTTATTACAAGGGATATTGACCTGCCATATATTGGCATCAACGCTTGGGCGAACAATTTGCCAAGCATAGATGCAGGCTTTCTATTCGGCGGCAATAGGTCTTCAGTTGCTACTGCATTGTACGTCAACCAGTACTCCTCGCCAAGCATCGAAGTTGCTCCATCGAACGTGGCCGTTACCCTCAGCCCGAACCCAGCCAGCAGCCAGTTGGTAGTGGAGTCCAAGCTGAAATCCGCCACTGGTGGCATCAACTACACCATCCGTGACAATGCTGGCCGCATGGTTTACACCAGCAGCAGGACACTGAACAGCGACTACGACAAAGCAAGCATCAACGTGTCGCAATTTGCGGCAGGTCAATACTTCATCGTAATCACCACCGACCAAGGCATCAAGGCCGAGCGTTTCACCGTTCAGCACTAATTGCCTTTTCTTTTTTGACGACATAGTATAAAGCAAAAGCGCCGTTCGGAATTATTTTCGAGCGGCGTTTTTTGTTTTTGTAAAATGAATTGTCTGCTTTTTTGAAAGTATTGTATTTTTACCGCAATCGGAATTTCATTACTCATAACAAAAAATTGAATTAGCATGAAAAAAGCATTTACACTACTCGTGTTTTGTTGGGCAATGGTGTCGCAGTTGGTGGCACAAATCCCAAACTCCTCCCCTATCCCCGTTGAGTTCTCCGTCACTTCTACGGGCGGCTTCAACAAGGTGTTCACCTACTCCTCTGGTGCCGATTGGGGCGACACATTGGCTCAAACAGTGAGCGCACCGTTGGCATGGGCATTCGGCGAGGATGCTGATGGCAACATCACCGACTCGCTGCTCTGTGACTCAAACATGATCAACACCGACCTGACTGGCAAAATCGCCCTGATACGCAGGGGCATTTGCAACTTTACCTTGAAAGCGTGGAACGCCCAACAGGCTGGGGCCGTAGGTGTCATCATCGTAAACAACACCTACAATGCGGACGGCGGTGGCTTGGTGAACATGGCAGGTGGCATAAACGCTGCCCTGACCCATATCCCTACCATCTTCATTACCCGTGACGACGGCGACCAGATTTTGGCAAAATTGGATGCTGGCGAACCGGTAACCGCCACGTTTACCGTTCGGGCGTTCGGTGGGCCACGCAGCGCTTACAGCTACCACACACCACTTGCGGGCGTGAAGCCGTTGGCGGATATTGGCGTCACCTTCCTGAACACGGACAACGTCCTGACCATTCCGAGCGTGACCATCAACGCCGAGTTCACCAACCCCAACGGTGCAACCACCACCCTCAGCCAATCCCTCACGAACGTGGCGCCGCTGTCAGTGAACAACGTGAAGTTCACCGACACCTACACGCCGACCGTGGTGGGCACTTACACGGTGAAATTCACCAACTCCCTCACCCCGGACGAAATCTCGCAGCAGTTCGTCATCACGGATTACACTTATGCGCTCGACAATGGCGACATCGTGACCAACACGAACGGCACCATCGAGCCGGACAGCGCCAACTTCGTGAACGTCTATAGCTTCCGTTACGACATGGGCAACGTGTACCGGACTGGCCCCAACGCTGTGGTGGCTACCCACGCTTCGTTCATGATTAGCAACCCGGAGGAGCTATTCACCAACGACCCGCTGGCCGACCGCTTTGACATCGTGCTGTACAATGCGGACCCGGATGGCAATGGCAGCATCCCCTACCCCAAGGCTTTCGCCAACTACAATGGGCTGAATGAAAACGGGGGGCCACTGATTCCGTTGAGCACCACCGAGTACATCCTGAACTCAGCCGACCAAGGCTTCGAGTTCA
Organism: Saprospiraceae bacterium UBA6168; assembly: GCA_002435785.1. GTDB lineage: Bacteria > Bacteroidota > Bacteroidia > Chitinophagales > Saprospiraceae > UBA6168. The sequence goes on from DIUC01000014.1 coordinate 17,088, forward strand.
TCACCGTCGAGTTCCCAACCCCAGTGACGCTTGCCGCCAACAAGATGTACCTCATCATGGTGCAGTACGACGGCTCCGAAGCAGGCTCCGGCATTCCGCCGAAATATGCCTTCGCAGGTACGGACCGGATGGCAGGAGAAGTGGGCACGATGATTTTCACGGACAGCTTGCGCACCAATGGCTGGGGCAGCAACTATAACGGTGTCATCCGGCTCCACCTGAACGGCTTCGTAAACAGCACTACTACGGCGCTGGACGACCAAAAAGTTTCTATTTCACCGAACCCAGCATCCAGCACCGTCAACTTGGATATTGCTTTGGACAATGCCGCCTCGGAGGTGGATGTGAGCATCCTCGACTTCACGGGCCGCCAAGTGAGCAGCCGCACTTTGGACCATGTTCAAAAAGGCCGCTTTGCCTTCGATGTGAGCAAGTTGCCGAACGGCACTTATTTCATGTCCATCAATACGCCAGAGGGCTTCCGGTCGAAGAAGTTCCAGGTGATACGGTAAGAGTTGGCAGTTGGCAGTGTGCAGTCGAAGCACTGCCCTAAGCAATAAAAAGGGCGGGCGACCTGTGGTTGCCCGCTCTTTTTTGGTTTTATGGAAAAATAGTTTTACTATTTTTGCATTTCAATACCAAAATAGTAAAACTATTTTTACAAATGTTTATCAAAAGAGACATTTATCCGGACTTGGAAGCACATCTTTCTAACAAACAGGCGACCATAATTACAGGAATGCGTCGCACTGGAAAGACTACCTTGTTGAAGAAACTGATGGAAATATCTTCCATCCGGCAAAAGCTTTTTTTCGACATGGAGCGGCTCGACTACCGGGAACTGTTTTCCGAAAAAAACTATGAGTCCGTTGTCCATGCTTTGGGCCAGCGAGGAATCCGTTTTAGCGAACCTGTGTTGATTGGGATAGACGAGATTCAGTTGGTACCGAACCTTCCCAGCGTGGTGAAGTACCTGTATGACCACTATGACGTCAAGTTCATCCTAACAGGATCCAGCTCCTATTATCTCAAGAACCGCTTCGACGAATCCTTGGCTGGTCGAAAGCGAATATTTGAAGTTTTTCCACTCAGTTTTGGTGAGATGCTAGATTTCAAGGGTATAGAACACTTGCCCTTAGGAAGTTCTTTCGCACAAGCACCATTCTCTCCGTCGGAATACGAACGTTTGAAATTTTTGTACGAAGAATTCATTGACTACGGGGGATTTCCGGAGGTAGTGCTCATGGACAAACTATATGACAAGAAGGCCATGTTGGCGGACATCTTGAGTTCTTACATACATCACGATATTGCCTCTATTTTGGATTTTGACAAAAGCACGGAAGCGTTCAAGCTCGTGAAATTGCTGGCGGTGCGGGTGGGCACAAGATTGGAGGTGTCCAAAATAAGCACAGTAACTGGCATGAACCGTCGGACGGTTGATAATTACCTCGAACTGTTTGAGCAAACCTACCTGATTCGTACAATTCCCGTCACCTCGAACAGTCCCGACCGGGAAATCGTGAAAGCAAAAAAATTGTATTTCCTGGACAATGGCATTGCTTCCATGGCGGCAGAGTTGAGCAGTGGCGCAAAGTTTGAAAATGCAGTGTTCAATCAGTTGCGCCAGTTTGGGGAAGTGTCTTACTATTCTTTAAAAACAGGCAACGAAATTGACTTTGTCTTGAATAAAGATGCTGCATTTGAGGTGAAGGAAACACCCATTGAGGCCAACCTAAAACCAACTGCATCATTGGCCTCCAATTTGAACATCAGCAAGGTTTACATCGTTGGTCGCAAACCCAGCCAAGTATTTGATGGGTTTGTGTGGGGTGGGAATATACGGTGACTAAACTCTTCGCTGCCAAACACCCGGATGCCTCTTTTTGTGCAAACCAGCAACCACCTCCACCAATAAAAAAGCGGTTACCTTTTTGAATGGTATCATACACTTTCCTCCGCTTGCATTTTTGTATGGCAAGTATTCCTCAATTTTAACCCGATATTTTCCAACCTTCACTTCACTAAATATCGGGTTAAATGGAGATTTGCAGGGATTTACTTGGTGGAAGCAGGCATTCGGTGCAATTAGCAATGGGCTTGGGTTCCCAACTTTCCAACTAAAAACTTACCGCACCACGCTCACCGTCATCTTCGGGTCGAACTGCCCTTTTATCACTGGCGACTGGCGGTTCATCGTATAAACCCGCACGTTTTCGTCCACATAGTCAAAGAGTTCCTGCACCGTCACGATTTTGTTGTGGTCCTTGTCGGCCTCGCCCTTGAGACCCCGGATGAGAAAGTGACTGAACACGCCTTGGCGCAAGCCGCTGCTCTCCAGCGAGGTTTCCTCCCCTTTCGATGACATGATGAGCGCCGTGCCAGCTTCTGCTTGGGCCAGTGTTTTGTAGTAGTCCTCCAGCACGTTGCGGATGGTCCCGCTCTTTTCGGCCATGGCCAGCAGGCTGCCGGAGTGGCAGGCATCGGCGATGCAGAGCTTGTACTTGGCGGGGCTGGCCTCCATGATACGGTTGATGTCCTCGTGGTCGAGCTTGTTGTTGAAGCCATCAAAATCAATGGGCAGGAACGAACCCGGCAAACCGTGGCCGGAGAAATATACCATCACGAGGTCCTCCTTGCCAGCTTTCCCGAAAATATCGTTCATGGCCGCCAGTATTTTGCTGTGGGTGGCGTCTTCGTCAATTAGTATCTTGATTTGGTGGTCGGCCAACGCACCGCCTTCGGGGCTTTTGAGGAAGGCGTACATGCGGTAGGCATCGTCATCGGTATAGCGCAACGTGGGCATGTGGTCATAAGCCGAAATGCCCACCACGACTGCCCATACCTGCATTTGGCTGGCCTGGCGGATGGCGATGTAGTCTTCTGGGTTTAATGTGGCCGGGGGAGTTGCTTCCACGGGCCGGGGCTGGGCAGTGCCCATGTACGAGCCGTCCTTCCAGTAGCCTGCCACCTCCGCACCGTCTGGCAGGAAGAGTGAACCTTGGCCGTTGAAGCTGCCAAGCGCCCACGCACCCTTGTAACGCTCGCCGTTGGAGTAGTAGATAACACCATCGCCATCGGGCATGCCATTTTCAAACTCACCGACATACTTGGCCACGCCATCCTTGTAGATATAAGTGCCACGACCATTCTGGCAGTCGCCCTCGATACAGCCTACTTTTCCGTGCTCGATTTGGGCGTTGCCGAGGTACTCGCCCTCCCGCCACTCGCCCGTCGTCTGGGTCTTGTCGGCGTAATAAAAAATCCCGACACCCTCTTTCAACCCCGCCTTGAAGCTGCCCTCGTAGCGGTCGCCGTTGGTGTAGGTGAAAATGCCCTGTCCGTGGGGCTTGCTGTCCTTGAACTGGCCGATGTACTTGGCACCGCCAGCGTAGGCGAATGTGCCCTCTCCGCTTTCACAGTTGCCAGCAAGGCAGCCCGTTTGCACTTCGGGTTCTTTTTCGGGAAAAAGATTGGCGATGGGTTGGCCATTGGCGTCAATCGGTAGGCCCATCTTCCATTGACCTTCCCAGGTGCGGCCATCGGCGAGGGTCTTGATGCCCTTGCCCTCTTGGAACCGGTGCGCCCACTCGCCCCGGTAGTTACTGCCATCGGTGTAATAGCAAGTGCCCACGCCGTGAATTTCGCTGTCCTTGAACTGGCCGATATACTTGGCGCCGCTGGGGTAGAGGTAGATGCCTATGCCGTTTTTGCAGTCGCCGGAGATGCACTGGGCGGCAAGGGCATTTGCGAAGAAAAAACTAAGGGCGATAATGGCGTATTGCTTCATAATTTGTGTTGTTGAAAACATTGGATTGTCGAATTGTTGAAGACGGATGGTATGCACGTTGGCAGGTTGTATCAACGATAGTTTAGGGTCAAAAGTTATGCAAAGGTTGAAACCAATTGCATTTTCGGTGGAATAAAAATTGAATGCGGAGCCACAAAAGCGCCGCCTGATGAGCGCCGCTTCGGCAAATTTTGGTCGCCAAATTAACAAGAGAAGCACCTTTCCGGTGGCTAAAAGGGCCGGAAGGTAGTTCTAATTATGTCTATCAGACAGGCTCCGTCACGCTCATCAGCGGCAACTCCACTACGAACGTGGTGCCCTTTCCAATGCTTGTCTCAAAGTAAATATCGCCCTTGAAGCCCTCAATGATGCTTTTGCAAATGGCCAACCCAAGGCCAGTGCCAGAGGTTTTGGTGGAAAAATTGGGTGAAAACACCTTTTCCTGAATGTCAAGCGGGATGCCGGCCCCGTTGTCCTCCACTTTCAAAATGGCATTTTTCCCTTCCTGGTAAAGCACCATTTTTATCAGCCCCTTCCGGTCGTCGGGAATAGCCTGAATGGCATTTTTCAGCAGGTTATTGATGACCCGTGTCACGTGGTTGCGGTCGGCATACACCTCAAAGTCCGCTTTGGGCAGTTCGATGGTGATGTCCATGTCCGGGCGTTCGTTCCTGAAAAGGTGATGCACCGAAGCCGCGAGGTCATTGAGCGAAAACTGGATGTTTTGGGCCTGGGGCATCTTCGCAAAATTGGAGAACTCGGTCGCTATTTGCGCAAGCGACTCGATTTGTTCCACCAAAGTTCCCGACACTCGCTTTATGAGCGGCCCAATGCTCTCCGGGTCGGGGTTCGACTTGTAGGCGTGCAGCAAGTACTGGATGCTGAGTTTCATCGGCGTCAGCGGGTTCTTGATTTCGTGGGCCACTTGTTTGGCCATTTCCCGCCAAGCGCCATCCCGCTCGGATTGTGCGAGGAGCAGGGAGCTTTCCTCGATTTTTTTCACCGCCCGGTTGTAGGCATCCACCAAATCGCCGATTTCGTCCTTGCGCCGCCAGACGATAGGCTCGTTGCCCCCGAGCCGGAGGCGTTGGAGGCTGTCGCCGAGTTGGGTCAGCTTTTTGGTGATGGAGTTGGCGATGACGATGGCCAATCCGCCCGCAATCAGCAAAAGGAACACGTACACGTTGAGCAATGTACTCATGAAATCAGTTACCTCGCTGCGCAATTCCCGGTGCTGTGCGTAGTACGGTATGCCCATATAGGCCAGTGTTTTGCCCTCCATGTCCTTGAGCGGCTGGTAGGCAGCCGTGTATTGGAGGTTGCCGATGCTTTCGTCTTGGTCACAGCGCTCGTAGCCGAGGCTGTGGAGGTACAGGTAGGCATAGGCCCCCATTTTGTTGGACACCAGCCCCCCCCTGAAAATATCCTCTTCGGAGGAGGTGACCAAATTGCCGTTGAGGTCATAGATGTTGATATCCAACCGGTGCACCTCCGACACAAGCGGAATTAAAGACGAAAGCGAGAAAGCATCCAGTTCTTCCTCATCGCCAACCGTCAGTTCTGCTTTTGGTTTTTCAATATTTATCCTGAACCTTCGGAAAGGCTCTTTGGCTTCGTCAGGTTCGTTTTTCAATGACCGCCTAAACTCCTTTTCCCACTCCCGCTGCCGCTCTTTGTGCCACGACTTTATTTCATAGGTCACACTGGCCTGGGCAGCGGTTACTTTCCGGTCGAGGCGACCCTTGTGGTATTCGTTCGATGACCGCTGGAAGTACCAAACCGTAACGAACCCAATGCCGAGGAAGGAAAACAAGACCATGCTGATAACCCAAAATTGGAACTGGTTGCGCAGCGAGGGCTTTGTAGTCTTGAAAAAATTGAGCGGCCCAGGCAGGGCATTGGTGAAGTAGTTGATGCCCCCAAAAAGCAGGATGGCCAAGGTGAGCAGCGTAAACACATAGGAAAACAGGGAAAGCGGCTTGATGTAGCCACCGGTCTCACGGCCAATTTTTATGGCAATGTCGTTGGGCGCATGGTAGAGCAACTCGGAGCGTGTGCTGCTTTGCTTCACCACCCGCACCTCGCCTAACGGCGGTAGTGGGTCGGACAGCAGTTTGACGTATGACTTGTTGCGGTCTTCGACCAAGATTTTGTTTTGGTAAATGCCGTAGTCGTAGTTGTCAAGCTCCGTAAGCCCCTTGTACTTCTTGTCGAGCAGCATCTCCGTATAGACCTTCGAGGGGGTGGAGAAGGAGCGCTTGAACATGGCGAAAATGGTCAGCGGTTGGCTGGTCTTGAGGTCAATGCGGAGGAGGTAGCCAGGGTCACGGGTCTTCTCGGTGCGGAAACGAAGCATTGGGTTGCCAGTGGCTTGTGCCTGCATGAACTGCCCCTCCATTTCGCCAAAAGTCTTGCTTTGCTCGGTAAACGCAATATTGCCATCCTGTCGGTAGAACCCCATCAGGGTAAAGTTGTAATTGTGCAGGAGGTACTTGTTCGTGCCAAATTGGGCATCCAGAATGTCCCGAGCTTCCTCTTTCGGGATTGTTTCATGGTCATAATACTTGGTGAGGAGGTTCCACAAATTGAGCGTAGAATCGGTTGACAGCGCTTTGCCCAGTTCGACGAGACCCTCCTCCGCCAGCTTGTCCTCATAGCTGGCAAGGGCCTTGGCATACTCCTCCCGGCGGAGGTAGTCCTTGTCGCCGTTGTACTTATACAGCAGCAATGCAGTGAGGCAAGAAAAAAGCATCAGCCAACCCACCAGCCATTGCAGCGACAAGTTCCGCACCTCCACGAAAAACTCAAAAACAATAAGGTAAATCAGCGCTGCCGTAAGGAAATAGACAACCGGCAACTTCAAGTCGCCATACAAGACAACTGGAACCGATGCCACAAGCGATGCTGCCACAGCGCCAAGCCGCCAGTTTTTGGTCAACCCAACTTTGTAGATGGCCTGCATCATGCGGTGGCTAAAGAGGAAAAACGCAAGCAACAGGAGTACCACACCTATCATCGCAAGCACGCTTTGCGAGTTGAGGTTGAACACGTTTTCAAAGTCGAAAACAATGTCCGAATCGAGTATGATGGACTTGAAAATGCTGCAAACCATCAGCATCGCCAAGTTTACGCTGAAAAAATTGAGTGCCGTAAGCCCGAAACGGACGGCCAGCGAGGGATGCGCAAACTCCTTTACCTGAAATTCCCGGTTGAAAAACACCATCATCCACACGAGCAGGATGATGTTGATGAGCAGCTCGCCGAGGGAGTTCACGCCTTCGAGTATCGGGTCGGTGAACACTTTGGAGAAGGTCTGAAAAGTGGCAAAGTGCTGCGAAAATCCAAACTGGATGGTCAAGTACCGAATAAAAACAACGGAACCCAGCACGAATGCTGCTCCAACCCACGGTTGGTAGCGCTTGACCAGCAGCACGGCAATGTCGTTGATAAGGACCCCAATAAAAATAAAGCCCAGTATGTAAATGAAAAAGACCAATTGGAGGTTGATGCGGTCCTTGGCAGGGCCAGTGGCATCGAGCCATGCGAGTGTTTTGCCGTCCATGTTCTTAATGGCAAACTTGTCGCCCGACTCTTTGAGGAACACATCCGGTGGAATCGGGAAGTCGTCCGTCACGAACTCACTGGGAAGAAAGTCGCTCCTCCTTGAAAACTCCTGCTTGATGGGTATCATGGCCAAGGCCACGACATCTTCGTTCAACCGCTGTTTTATCAGCTCAAAATAGCCGTTTGGCAACCGAAGTAGCCGGGACTTTTCAGGCTCGGCTATCAGTACGCTTGCTTGTTCGGGGGAGAGGTATGCACGGTTGTTGAGCCAATAGACCAACGAATCATTTGAATACAGGCGAATGTTGTATGGTTTCTTGGTAAGTGTGAGCAGGTGGTCAAGGTCGGCCTTTTGCTTTGGTGTAGGCAGGTTCTCTACACCTCGCAACTGCCTGAAAATGAACCCCGTATCGGATAGGAAGGAAAAGACTTCGGACTCTTTTTTGTGCAGGCTTCGCTCAATGCGGTGCACGTAGTTTTCGAGGTGGTCCTCTTTTGATACCCCAAAATCAAAGGCGGCACCCAACCCAAAGAGAAGTAGGACGGCAGCAATGGCGTAGTAAGTTCGCTTTTTCATGGAATGTGGTTGTAAACGTATGGTGTTTTGAATACGTTTTCCTGTCTGGATACCAATGGAACGGTGGGGATAGGTAGTGTTATTTTCGCTGAAACCAATGCAGCCGGGGCAAAGGTAAATCCATTTTACATATTAAAAAATAAATTACCGAAAATACCACCCGACAGTCAACACGCCCAATGCCTTTTCAAGAGTACGCCAATTCTGCCTTCCAAACATCCGCTGTCCAACCAACCTGACCATGCATTTGAATATTACTTGCGTGTGAGTTTGAAAAATCCGAGGGGATGCCAAAAGCAAAAAGGGCTTATTTTAGCCATCCATGTCCTCAATTCTGGGTAATTTCACCCCATGAATCAATCCCAGTCTCCAATTTCTTCATCAAATACTCAACTCAGAACGACATGAAAAAACTTTCCTTTTTATTCGTAACCACGATGCTTTTTTTCGCCTGTGGCAAAAAGGACCAACAAGCTGCCGCCCCAGCCACCGATACCTTCAAATGGACAACGGAGTCTTTTGCCGACAAAAAAATCATCCGTTACCAAGTGCCGGGCTTCGAAAAACTAAGCCTCCAACAAAAAGAACTCGTTTACTACCTCACCCAAGCGGGCCTTAGTGGCCGTGACATCATCTACGACCAAAACTACCGTTTCAACCTGCCCATCCGGCAGGCGTTGGACAAAATCGTGGCCAATTACACTGGCGATAAAACCAGCAACGACTGGTCGGAACTGCTCGTTTATGCCAAGCAGGTTTGGTTCTCCAATGGCATACACCACCACTACTCGCACGACAAATTCCTGCCCGGCTTCTCGCAGGCTTTTTTTGAAAAAGCACTGGCCGAAGTGGGGGGAAGCCTTTCTCCGGAGGCGCTCACCGCCATGTTCGACCCAAAGATTGACCACAAGCGGGTGGAGCAGTCCGATGGCCTGGACAATGTGCTGGCCTCTGCCGTCAACTTTCATGGGCCGGACGTGACCACCGCCGACGTGAAGGCGTTTTACGAGGCAAAAAACACCAGCGAAGACCCCAAACCGCTCGAATGGGGCCTCAACTCTCGCCTCGAAAAAGGCCCAGATGGGAAACTGCGGGAAAACGTTTGGAAGTCCGGCGGCATGTACGGCGCTGCCATTGACCAAATCATCTTCTGGCTGGAAAAAGCCGTGGGAGTAGCGGAAAATGAGCCACAGAAGAATGCCCTCGTCATCCTGATTGACTATTTCAAAACAGGCGACCTGAAAAAATGGGCCGACTTCAACCTGGCTTGGATAAAGGCCACCGAGGGCGATGTTGACTATATCATTGGTTTTGTCGAAGTTTACCACGACCCCATGAGCCAGCGGGGCAGCTATGAGAGCATCGTACAAATCAACGATTTTGAGGCTTCGGAGCGCATGAAAGTGATTGGCGAGAATGCCCAATGGTTCGAAGACAATTCACCGTTGCTGCCCAACCACAAAAAAAAGAACGTGGTCGGAGTGACCTACAAAGTGGTGAACACTGCCGGGGAATCTGGCGACGCATCACCTGCGACACCGATTGGCGTGAACCTGCCAAACTCCAACTGGATTCGGGAGTTGGGGTCCAAGTCCGTCAGCCTCGGCAATATCGAAGATGCTTATAGCAAATCAAGTGGCCCCGGCCTCACGAAGGAGTTTGCACACGATGAAGAAGAAATCAAGCGCTCCGAGGAGCACAGCGACCTGGCGGGCAAGCTCCACACCGCATTGCACGAAGTGCTCGGCCATGCCTCCGGCGTGCTCGAACCCGGCATTGCAGAGCCATCAGTGACGCTGCCCGGCTACTCCTCCACGCTGGAGGAGGCCCGTGCCGACCTGTTTGCGCTCTACTATATCCTCGACCCGAAGCTCATCGAACTAAAGGTGATGCCCTCGCTGGAAGTCGGCAAAGCTGAATACGATGGCTATATCCGCAACGGCCTGATGCTGCAACTTCGCCGCATCAAGCCCGGCAAAAACATCGAGGAGGCACACATGCGCAACCGCCAGCTCGTGGCACTCTGGGCGTATGAAATGGGCAAAAAGGACAACGTCATCGAGAAAGTGGTTCGGGATGGCAAGACCTACTACGACATCAAGGATTACGACAAACTGCGTGGGCTTTTTGGTGATTTGCTAAAGGAAATACAGCGCATCAAATCGCAGGGCGATGCCAAGGCTGGCAAGGCACTCGTGGAAAACTATGGGGTAAAAGTGGACCCGGCCATCCACCAAGAGGTGCTGGCCCGCTCGGAAAAGCTGAACCTGCCTCCTTATGGCGGTTTCATTAACCCTCGCTTGGTGCCTGTGACTGATGCCAATGGAAAAATCACGGACGTGAAGGTGGAGTACCCTGATGATTTCACCAAGCAGATGCTGGAATATGCGGAGCAGTTTGGGTTTTTGAAGTAAAAAACAACTTTCCTATCTCAAAAAGGGCCTCTTGTGAATAAACGGGAGGCCCTTTTTTATGCTGCCGCCAATTTCCTCGCCACCAGCACCCCATCCCGCACGGGCAGCACGAGGTTTTCCACCCTTGGGTCGTCGTTCACCATTTTGTTGAAGGCATCCATGTTCAGGGTGTCGGCATCGTTGGACTTGGCCACCACCTTGCCATCCCAAAGCACGTTGTCGGCAATGAGCAGCCCGCCGTCGTTCAGCCGTTCAATCAGCATTTCATAATAGAACTGGTAGTCAAACTTGGCCGCATCCAAGAAGACAAAGTCAAATCGGAGGTTCAGCGCCGGAATGATTTCCCTCGCATCGCCCGTGTGGGAGCTTATCCTGTTGGCCAGCCCTGTTTTCTCAAAATACTTTTGGCTGATATGCGCCAGTTCGGGGTTGATTTCGATGGTGTGCAACCTGCCGCCGTCGGGCAGGCTCTTGGCAATGCAAATACTGGCGTAGCCTGTGAACGTACCGACTTCCAGCGCCAATTTGGGGCGGGCGAGGGTGGCCAGCATCGTGAGCAACTGCCCCTGTACCCGGCCACTTATCATCTGTGGTGACAGGGTGCGGAGGTGCGTCTCCCGTTCCAGTTCGTACAGCTCCGGCACAGGCAGTGTGGTGTGCGCTTCGCAATAGGCGTTTATTTTCTTCTGTTGGTTCATGCCACTGGTTTTATAAAAAACAGCAACTATTTAGCAGTGGGGGTTTTGGGGGAAAGTTTTCAACTTTCCCCCAAAACCCCCCAAATTGAGGGAGGAGGAAGAAAAAATTTCATTTTTTCTTCCTCCTCCCTCACCCTTCTAAATAGTAACAAAAAACAAAGGGCAAAGCACAGGAAAGTTTCCCATGTTTTGCCCTTCTGGGTTCAAAACAAATCGTCGTTCGCCTGTTCAGGCAATGCCCGACTGCATGGCCAGCTTGAGGAGGTCCACTTGTTTGGACACGCCAAGTTTTCGTTGGATATGCTTGCGGTGGGTGTCCACCGTCAGTTTGCTGATGCCGAGGCTGTCGGCAATCTCTTTTGAGGTCTGACCTTCCACGATGAGCTTTAGTACTTCATTCTCCCGTTCCGTGAGCTTGAAAAGCTTCATTTGGCTCTTCAGCAACTGGTTGGCATTGACCACCTTGGCCATCGTTTCGTTCGCACTTCGGCTAGTTGCTGCAACATCGTCTGCTGCCCCAATTGCCATGTTCACTTCCCGGAAAACCTTCCGGTGGAAGGCCAACTGAGCGGAAAGCTCCTTGTTTTCCCTGCGCAACAGGCTGATTTCCTTGGTCAACTGCTCTGTAGTTTTGGTTTGCTCTATCATGTTCTCTTAGTTTGTTCTAATATTTTTGAAATGGGTGGGGAGGTGCAATCAAAAACAGTTTACAATTCTTTGCATAACTTTTGTGGTTTTGTGCAAATTCCTATCTTGCACCGAGTTTCAAGAACCGATTAATTACGACACCTTACCTTAACAGCAGCCGGGGCTTCCCCTCCAATCATCGCTGCTTCAAGTTTGGCTACAACATTTTTGTTGTAATGCCGCAATTCAATCGGCGCTCTTGCAAGCTTACCACACTATTCAGAACACCGGCCTTATGCGTTTTTTGTTTAACACTTTAAAGTATTTCCCATGAACAAGCATCAACAAATCAAGGTGTTTATTGCCGATGACCATCCTATTGTACTTCAGGGTGTGTCCTGTGTTCTTTCCAACCGTCCCGAGTTTCTGGTCGTTGGTACAGCATCGTGCGGCGACGAGCTTTCCAAAAAAATGCTCCTCGCCAAGCCCAATGTACTCCTCCTCGACCTGAACATGCCTGGCAAGGATTTCTACGAAAACATCAGCTGGGTAAAGAGCAATGCCCCGTGGGTGAAAATCCTGGCCTACACTTCCTACCACACCACCGACCTCGTTCGGTCGCTCATCCACGGTGGGGTAGCTGGCTACCTGCCCAAAACTGCCACGCCCGCTGAAATGTCCGAGGCCATCCAGAACGTTTTTGCTGGTGAAATCCACGTGACCATGGTCGCCCATGCCCAGACGGATGCAACCCCTATCACCGAACACGCCTCGCTGGCCGACGATTTCCGCAAGCGCCTTTGCCTTTCCCGCAGGGAGCAGGAAATACTCGTGCTTATCAGTCGTGGACTCAGCAGCCAACGCATCGGGCAGACGCTTTACATCAGCAAGCATACCGTAGAGACACATCGGAAGAACATTCTCCGCAAGCTCGATTTCAATTCCAGCACTGAACTCGTTAAGTTCGCTGTCCAACAAAGGCTGGTTTGAGTGAATGGGGATTGGTGATGGGTGGTTCGGTACGCTTTTAGTGCTTGACCCCCCATCACCGATTGCCATTCTATTGCTTCAAAACGTAAGCGCTCAGTTGCTGGCCTGCCAGTGTTTTCACCAACCCGAACGCATCGGCCTTTACGTCGAAGGTATTGACGTAAACGGCCAACAGCCCACTCCTCGCTTGCTTCACAATGGCGACATTGGAGTAGCCCATCTTTGTGAGCAGTTCCTGCCGCCTATTGGCGTTGTCTTGGTTGGCAAAGGTACCTGCCACGACGGTAAAGGATTTGGTCTTGTAATCGGAGCTGCCGCCCACTGGTACTACTATTGGCTCGCCAGCTATTCCGTCTTCACCACCCTTCCCAGCATCTGGTTCGCCTACGTTAGGGTCCCCAAAATTGTCGTTGCCCAAGTTGTTGTTTCCGGCAATGGGTGCCGAAGCCGATGCAGCAAATTCGGGGTTGCCCAGCTCCAATATCTTCACCTCCGTGCGGCGGTTGTACTGGTGTTCCCGCTCCGAACATGCCACGCCAGAAGTACAGCGGTTGCGCAATTGCGACTCGCCATAGCCACGAGGTACTAGCCTATTTCCGTCAATGCCTTTTGACTTCAAGTATTTCAGTACACTGGCCGAACGGCGTTTTGAAAGGTCAAGGTTATAGCCATTCCCGCCCCTCGAATCGGTGTGCGAGGCCAGCTCCAGCTTCATGCCGGGGTAGCTGTTCAGCATGGCCACCACCTCGTTCAGTTCGGGATAGGCATCCGGGCGCAGCGAGGCATCGTCGAAGTTGAAGTAGATATTGGGCAATTGGATGGTCATGCCCGCATAAAGGGGTGCGCCGCCAATATAAAGCGTAAGTGGTATTCTGGCGTTTTGCGTGCAAGGTGTTTCCCTGGTGGAAACAATGCCCGGCGCAGAGTTCACGCCGTTGCGCACAGCGTAAATGCTGAAGGTACGGTTGCAGGGCAGACAGTAGTCGAACTTTCCTTGGTTGTCGCTATAAACGACAATGGATTCTTTACTATCCACATCCACGATATAGATTTGAGCACCATTAACCGGCGTCCGGCTGGCCAGCATGAGCAGTTCTCCATCCAACGGTACGCAGTTGGAAGCCTTGCGCAACTTAATATCGAGCTTGGAGATGTCGGTATCTGGCGTAACCACCACATACTCAGGCAGATAGCCCTCCTTCTCAATCTTGATGACGCTGCTGCCACGGCGGAGGGGCACTTTGGCGGTGCCGTCCATTCCGGTAACGCCTTTTTCGCCCATGTTGCCGGAGTTCACGTCCAGCACGAAATTGTCAACGCCACCATCGCCAGGAAGGAGCTTCACCTGCTGGGCATCATCTGCCGAAAGGGCTATTTCGTTGAAGTTGATGGCGCTGATGTTCACGCCTTCCATCGGGTTGCCATCGGCATCCTTCACGACCAAGTCGTCAAGGTTCCTGTTGGCGCTGGCAAACTGGCTGAATGGGCCATCCACATGGAAACCGTAAATGTCATCGGCACCAAAGCCCCCTTTGCGGTCGGAGGAGAAGTAGCCGTTGCGGTTTTCGCTGTCCACGATAAAACCCAAGTCATCCGCTTCGGAACTGAATGGCGCCCCCAAGTTCTCAGGATTTGACCATTTCTGACCGTTGGTTTGGATGGTGAAGAACAAGTCAAGGTTGCCGAGACCCCCATGCCCGTCGGAGGAGAAATAAAGCGCTCCATCGGCTGCTATGTAGGGGAAGACCTCATTGCCCGGTGTATTTACGGTTGGGCCGAGGTTCACCATTTGCCCCCAAGTTTCACCCACTTTTTTCACCATGTATAGGTCCATGCCACCTTGGCCACCCGGCACGTCGGAGGAGAGGTACAGCACATCGCCATTAGCAGAAATGGTGGGGTGCATGAAGTTGTAAGCAGTGTTGTTGAATGGTAGTTTTTGCACCTTGCCCCAAATCTCGAAGCTGTCCTTTTCTGCTTGATAAATCTGCATTTTAAGGAGCTTGTCGGGCGCATATTCCACCAGTTCGTTGCGGGTGAAAAAGATGGTGCTGGCCGTGCGGTCGAAGGTCATGGGACCTTCGTGCACCTTGGTTATCAATTCATTGGAGAACCGTTCGGGTTCTTTCAGGAAGCCCTCTTCGTCACGCTGTGACCAGAACATGGACATGAGATGTATGCCCCCTGCCCTACTGTCCCGGATGTTCTGGTAGAGCAAATTTTCGCTTCGGGTCGTCACGAACACAATGCCGTCTTTGTAAAAAACAGGGCTGAATTCAAGCTCGTCAGAGTTGACACGCCGCTCGTTGGTAAGCACAATTCGGTCATTGCCAAGGGCTATTTGCCCATACAGGTTTGAAGCTGCAAGCGAGATTATCAGGTATGCTGTTAGTGTGGTAAAGTTTTTCATATCACTTATTGGTAAACACAAAACGTCTTGCTTCTTTCAGCAAATCTTCCATCGCCTAAGCTGCAATTTTAGTAACTGGGTCGAAACAAAAACGAGTCAAATTTTTTACTTAACACTTTGTAAATCAGCACTTTGGAATATCTATTCAAAACAGCTCACTATAGAATTTACCAGTGTTGCTGTTATTTTTTCTTGAAATACCTTGGGTTTTCAAGCCCCCCTTTGTCATCACGGAAGTCGTAGCGGAGCATTACCTCCACGGTGCCTGACTGGTATTGCCTAATTTTGGAAATGGTGTAATCATAGCCAAGCCCCACCCCGAATTTCGGGTGCACTTGGAAAAACACCAGCCCGTCCATGCTCTCTCCTTTGCCGTCGCCACCAGCCCGGTAGCTAACACCCAACGTCAACTTTTGGAGGTATCGAACGCTAAAGTTGGCATCAAAGCTGACCGGGGCATGGTCCACCCATTTCAGCATAAAATTGGGCATGAGGTCCAATTGTTCACTCACCGGAATGACTGCTCCCAAATTGACGTAACGGTGCGGGGCTATTTTGGCCGTGGTGATTGAAATATCATTCAAGCCAATGTCATTTGGGTACAATTGCGGCGCAGAAACCCCAAAATAAAACATGTTTTTGTAAGTAAGGTAAGCGCCCACGCCCACATTGCCCACATAATCGTCCTGGAACCGGTTCTCGTTGATAGATGGGTCAAATTGAGATACCGTAACGACCTTTGGGTCAGCGAAATTGATTCCCAAATACTCCAAAGTGGCTTGAAGGCCGAGGCGTAGGTTGAGGTCTTGCGTCAGCTTCAAATTGTAGGAATAGGCAGCCGAGCCAAACCAAGCGTAAGACACGCCAATGGCATACCGGGAAACCGTGGCGCCCAAGCCAGCCCGCTCTCGCATGATAGGGGTCTGGAAGCTGAGTACCTGCGAGGTCGGCGCACCCTCAAAGCCAATCCACTGACTGCGGTGCAGCGCCGTGAAGGATGGCGTGTTGCGGCTGCCCACGTATGCCGGGTTGTACAACTGTTGGTTGTACATAAAATGGGTGTAATGCGGCTCCTGCTGCGCCCATAGGCTCAGGCCAAGCAGAAGGAATATGATGGTAAAAAAATTTTTCATGCTGAGTTTGAGAATTTGAGAGTTTGAGGGCTTGAGGGTTTGAGCTATGGGGGCTGTCATAACCCTCAAGCACTCAAACCCTCAAATCCTAATCAACGATAAATCATGACAAAACCTTTTTGCGCAGGCGTGTCTGGGTCCTTTTTGAAAATGTAGAAATAAGTGCCATCCGGCAATTCCTGCCCATTGTGCGTGCCCTTCCAATCGTTCTTGTAAGGTGCAGCTTCATACACCTGGTCGCCCCATTGGTTGAAGATGTACAGGGTGTTCAATGGATTTGCACCACCATCCACGCAAGACACCACAAACTCGTCATTGTACCCATCATTATTTGGAGAAATGACCGTGGTGACAATGCATTCACCCGGGTCGGGTTTGATTTGAAACGTAACCTTGGCCATGGAGCACAATGTTGGGCAGTCGGTATAGCAGATTTCGTAAATGATGAAATCACTGCCCCAGTACCCCGATTGAGGGTTGTACCGATAGATACTGTCCTCACGGACATAAGTCACTGTGCCGTGTGTGCCCTGCTGCAAAATGGTAATGGTAAATGGCTGTCCTGGTTCGTAAACATCGTTTGCCAAGATGTTGAATTCCTGTGCGACATTGACCGTACATTGTACCACCTTATCATTGGCATCAAGCACATTTGGGAGGTTGACGACCACTGTGGCCGTATCCTTACAGCCACCTGCTTGCACAACCACCGTGTAAATGCCATCGGTTGCATTGTTTAAAGTAGCGTTCTGCGTCGTGGCAAAAATCTGGTTGTTCGGCCTGAACCAAGTGTAGCTTGCATTGGCAATCGTGCTTGCTTCGAGGTTCAAAACGCCAAGCTCACAATCCACCATGTTCGAGGTTGCCGTCAGGCCAGCAATGCCGTCGGTGATGGTCAAGATGGTGCTTCCGTAGCCAATACAACCTTGCTGATTGGTACCTGTGACGAAAATTGGCCCGGAATCAGCGGCGCTCAGACCGTTCAACACCAATGGGCTGGCATTGCTCAAAACGTTGCTATTTCCATCTGTCCACTCGATGTTGGTAAGCCCAGTTACGACCGTTGACAGGGTAGCGGAGCCATTGCCTGCCACGCAGTTTAGGTCGCCAGTCACGGTAATATCCAACGCAGGGATTGGTGCCACGACCACCGTAACGGTCACGGTGTCCGAATAACAACCATTGACGAAAGCCGCAAAACTGTAATCAAAGCTGCCCGTACCAATTGGGAAAACATCAATCACACTTTGGCTTTGGCTGTTGGGTGGCACGTTGTTGCCAATCCAAATATAGTTCACCACGCCGTTGTATGGTGTCCCTGTCAGGGTCACATAACTTCCCTCACAAATGGTAGCATCGCTTGCAGTCAGTTGAGCAGCCGGACTTGGTGCTGAGGTAAAGGTCAGGTTTGCCGTGGCAGTACTCGTGCAGCCAAGTAAGGAAGATGCAGTTACGGTATAAACGCCTGAAAATGAAGGTGTAACATTTTGCAGAACAACGCTGGAAGTATTGCCCGGCAACGTACCAAACGGCGCAGTCCAAACCCAAGAAGTTGCACCACTGCCATTGTCCACCAAAGTAACGTCGCTGTTGCCATCCACGCACTGCGTCTGTCCGACCACAGCCAAGGAAATGGTTGGAGCAGCTTCCACATTCACCACCCACTCTGCGACATTGGAGACGCAACCGTCAACTGTCACGAAAAATGAATAGGTGTAGGTGCCCGCCACCGTCGGCTGTACGCTGACGATTGGGTTGTTGATGCTTTGCAACCCGCTGCCGACCGCAGGACTCGCAGACCAAGTGTAAGTGACGTTAGTGCCGCTGTACAACTGGCCAAAGAGCGTGAACTGGGTGCCAAGGCAAGTATTGGCGGTCGTGCCAGTTACCACGGGTGTGGTCGGACCAGTGAGCACGTCTATTTGCTCACAGGCCGTGGCCGTGCAGCCAAACTGGGTGGTCGCTGTTACGCAGTAAGTGCCCGAATTGGCAGCGGTTGGGTTCTGCACAACTTGGGTTTGACCCGATGGTGTGCTGCCGTTCGGGAAGGTCCAGCTCCAGTTCGTCACGTTGGCATTGGAGCTGTTGTTGCCCGTTAGCGTTAGTGGCAGGCCGTTGGAGCTGCAGAAAATATCATTGGCATCAATCGTCACTACCGGAACAACGCTTACGTTCAACTCCGTGGTGAACTCTATGTCACAGTTCGCCGTAGAAACCACGAGGGTATAAATACCACTTTGGTTCAGTTGTGCATTTGCCAATACAAAAGTCGGTTGTGTGGAAACCACGTTGCCACCTGTCGTCCAAGTATAAGTTGCGCCGGGCAAGGTACCAGCGGAGAACGTAACCGAACCTCCCTCGCAAACCAGCCCTGGTGAAACCGTTGGCGGAGCAATCTGGAAATCCAGCACATTAATCACGAAGGAACAGGCGGTAGTATTCCCGTTGTTGTCCGTTGCCAAGTAGCTCATGGTTGTTGCCCCGATGGGGAACGTGCTGCCAGAAGGCAATCCTGCTGTTTGTACAAAAGTGAAAACGCCACAAGCATCTGCTGCCGTGAGGGCTGCCAAATCAAGTTGGATATTGTCGCAGTCTATAGGCTGGCTGCCTGTTAAGATGCCACTTGGGTCATCAATCGAGCTGCCATCCACCGTAACGGAAACACTAGTTGGACAATTGATGGTTGGTGGCAGGTTGTCCTGAACCGTAATGACCAATGTTTCAACGGTGACGTTGCCATTAATGTCCACTGCCACATACTTTATCGAATGAACGCCTACCCCGAAAAAATCGCCGGAGTTGCCTCCGGTTGGGCCAAAGGCATCAATGCCGCAGTTGTCTATCGGAAAGCTTGGCGAAGCCCAGTTTACCACAGCACCGCAATCGCCAGCCGTTGTGAAAACGGTGAGGTCGGCGGGCATGTTCGGGATGAACGGGAACTGGTTGTCCACCACCGTCACGGTGAACGAACAGGTCGCTGTGTTGCCCGAAGCGTCCGTAGCTTCGTAAATCAAAGTATGAACGCCTTCGTCAAAAACAGGCCCTGCTGGCGTGGTAGGCCCAAAGCTCACGATGGTGCAGTTGTCGGTAGCCGTCGGCTGTGGGAAGTTCACCTCTGCCGAGCACAGGTTCAGGTTGGTATTGACAGGCGGTTGGTTGCTTGGGCAAGAAAGTGCTGGTGGCTGGTTGTCGGTGATGCTAATATAAATCTCACAAGTAGCCACATTTCCTTTGTCATCCACGGCGGTATAGGTAACGGTGGTATTCCCAACGGGGAAAAAGCCGCCGTTGCCTGGCGTAGTTTCTGACAGGGCAAGCAGCGCACAGTTATCCTGTGCTGTGACTACTGGCGACCAAGACACCACCGCACCGCATTGGCCCGCATCGTTGTTCCTCGAAATGGTAGAACCGTTTTGGCAGTTGAGGAATTTCGGCGGCTGGTTGTCAATCACCTCCAATTGGAAGGAGCAATTGGCTTGGTTGCCCGCTCCGTCGGTGGCAGTTGCCGCAATGGTATTGATGCCGAGCGGTATCAGCGACCCCACTGGGAAGTTGTAAGTGATGCTCACGCCCGGGCAGTTGTCGGCGGCTAACGGCACGATTGTACCGTTAAACAACAACCCGCACTCATCCGTCGTATTACCCAAGGTTATCGGCCCTACTGGGCAGTTGGTGAATACAGGCACCTGAACGTCGTTCACCGTTACGGTAGTGGAACAACTGATGGTATCGCCACCAATGCTGACTGCAAAGAACGTTACCGTGGAAACACCAACATTGTAAGCGCCATTGGCATTAAAACCAACGCCGTTGCCGATGGTCGCCCCTGTTATTTGATAGAAAGAGTCAACTGCCGCACCCAATGGAAGTACATCGGCCATCAATCCATTGACCAAGGCCCCACAGTTTCCAACGGAGTTGTCAGCCGTTTGGTTGGGTGGGCAGGTCAAGGTCAGCATAACATCTCCTACAATGGTCACATTGAAAGAGCAAGAATCAACATTGCCCACTACGTCCTCAGCAAAGTAGGTGACTGTGGTAGTGCCAACTGGAAAAGCCGTACCACTTGCATCGCTTCCCGCACCGCCGCCGTTGGGTATGGCACCCGAAAAGTGGTAGTAGCTGGTATCAACGCTACAATTGTCTCCAATGAAAAAGAGGTAAATATCATTTATCACCGTATCCATTGTACCTGCTGACACCACGATGGTGATATCGGCAGGGCATTGAAGCGAGGGCGCCTCTCCATCGAATACGGTCACTACAAACTCGCAGGTATCACGAAGCCCATTTGCGTCTTCAACGATACAAACGACTGTCGAATCGCCTATTGGGAAGATGGTACCAGAAGGTGGTGTACAAGTTATCGTAACGTTGGGGCAGTTGTCCACCACCGTTGGCATTGGCCATGTAACCACAGTCGTGCAGTCGCCAAAATCGGTTGTTTGCAAAATATTGGCAGGACAGGTAATCACCGGTACAATGGTATCATTCACCACTACAATCGTTTGGCAGGTGGCTATGTTACCATTCACATCGGTAGCGGTATAGGTGACAGTCGTCGTGCCTGCCGGAAATTCGTCCCCGATAGGGCCATCATCCGTAAAAGAGAAAATGCCACAATTGTCGGTAGCAGAAGCTGCTGACAATACGACCGTTGCAAAGCACGCCGCCGAATCAACGTCCATTGTATCGTTGGCGGGACAGACAATGATTGGCAATAAGGTATCCGCAAGAATTACGTCAAAGATGCAGGTATCCAACAAGCCAGCCTCGTCTTCTGCTATCAGCATCACTTGGGTCGTATCGGTGATGAGGAGCGTGCCAGCGGCTGGCATTTGCGTGATGGTGAAGTTCGGTATAGTGGTGCAGTTGTCCGTAATGGTCAAGATTGCAGCATAGTTAGGCAGGGTGGCTTCGCAAAGAGTGTCAACAAAAACCAATTGGCTGATGGGACAGTCAATGACTGGTTCCTCATCGTCGAGCACCGTCACCACGAACGAGCAAGTCGCCGTGTTGCCAGCCTGGTCTTCCACCGTGTAAACGACGGTGGAGTCGCCCACTGGGAACGTAGCATCAGAAACCGTGCTCGAAGTCACCGTGATGTTCGGGCAGTTGTCGGCAGCCGTTGGCGCAGCCCAAGTCGCCACCGCCGTGCAGTCGCCGGTTGACGTTCCTTGTGAAACGTTGGCAGGGCAGGTGATGGTGGGGTTTTCCGTATCAGCAACGGTCACGGTGGTCTGGCAAGTGGCGGTGTTGGAGTTCACGTCCGTGGCCGTGAAGGTCACGGTCGTGGTGCCGATAGGGAACTCGTCGCCCGCAGGGCCGTTGTCCGTGATGGACAGGATGCCGCAGTTGTCGGTGGCAGTGGCCACCAAAGCTACAACGGCGCTGCATTCCCCCAAATCGGTGCCAACGGAAACGTTGGCTGGGCAAACCACAACCGGGTTCGTGTTGTCCACGAGGGTCACAGAAAATGAACAGGTGTCCTTTAGACCTGCTTCATCGGTGGCTATCAGCATCACCTGCGTGGTGGCGGTGATGACCGTGCCAGCGGCAGGCATTTGCGTGATGGTGAAGTTCGGAGCTACCGTACAGTTGTCCGTGGCCGTGGCCAAACCAGTATAGTTCAACAGCGTCGCTTCGCAATTGGCGTTCGCATTCAAGGTCTGGTTGGCGGGGCAGGTGATGGTAGGAGCCTC
Source organism: Saprospiraceae bacterium UBA6168 (assembly GCA_002435785.1). Classification (GTDB taxonomy): domain Bacteria; phylum Bacteroidota; class Bacteroidia; order Chitinophagales; family Saprospiraceae; genus UBA6168. Next base: position 38,993 of record DIUC01000014.1, read on the forward strand.
GTCGTCGAACACCGTCACCACGAACGAGCAGGTCGCCGTGTTGCCGGCCTGGTCCTCCACCGTGTAAACGACGGTGGAGTCGCCCACCGGGAAGGTCGCACCGGAAACCGTGGTGGAAGTCACCGTGATGTTCGGGCAGTTGTCGGCAGCCGTTGGCGCAGCCCAAGTCGCCACCGCCGTGCAGTCGCCGGTTGACGTTCCTTGCGAAACGTTGGCAGGGCAGGTGATGGTGGGGTTTTCCGTGTCGGCAACGGTCACGGTGGTCTGGCAAGTGGCGGTGTTGGAGTTCACGTCCGTGGCCGTGAAGGTCACCGTCGTGGTGCCGATAGGGAACTCGTCGCCCGCAGGGCCGTTGTCAGTGATGGACAGGATGCCGCAGTTGTCGGTGGCCGTGGCCACCAATGCTACGACAGCGCTGCATTCCCCCAAATCGGTGCCAACGGAAACGTTGGCGGGGCAAACCACAACCGGGTTCGTGTTGTCCACGAGGGTCACGGCAAATGAACAGGTGTCCTTTAGTCCTGCCTCATCAGTGGCTATCAGCATCACCTGCGTGGTGGCGGTGATGACCGTGCCAGCGACTGGCATTTGCGTGATGGTAAAGTTCGGTGCGACAGTGCAGTTGTCCGTGGCAGTTGCCAAAGCTGTATAATTCAACAGCGTCGCTTCGCAATTGGCGTTCGCATTCAGTGTCTGGTTGCCAGGACAGGTGATGACGGGTGGAATAATATCCGGCTGGGAGGTGACAATGGCACTGTTGAATGCATAGTCGGCAGGGCCAAGGATTCCGCTGGTGTTGGAAAACTCGACATTGAAACCTGGTACCCCAGTGATAACAACCGTGTCCGGTAATTCATTTTCATCCAACAATTTGAAACGTAGGGTGAAAATAACCGTGCTATCCGGTAGGTCTTCGCCCGGAACACCATCCGCATCGAACCAAGAGAAACGGAACTGCCCGGTTGATGTATTTGCAAAATTGTACAATGCCGTTGGGTGGCCAGTGGCATTGATACTGTCGGTGAAGCCTATGTAATCCAACACAAGTTCATCCCAAACAACAGCGAACTGCGCACTGGTCATCAGGTCAAAGTTTCTGACCCTGATGGGGATGTTCACAATGGAATCGTTGCACTCGATTGCAAAATCATCTGCCTCAATAAATAGTGCATTGGGGTTTGCTGGGGCCGGGTTCACGGTGACGCTGAAAGAGCAGTTGGCGGAGTTGCCATTGTCGTCCGTTGCTGTCGCATTGACGGTGGTTGTCCCAATCGGGAACATGCTTCCCGAAGCCGGGACACTGACTGCCGGGTTTGCCGGGACGTCGCAGTTGTCCGTCACGATAGGAGCAGGGAAGGTGACCACCGCTGATGGTTGCCCTATACCCGCCGTCACGGTGACGTTGGCCGGGCAGGTGATGGTTGGTGGTACGATATCGTTGAGCGTCACGCTCCCCGGGTCAATTACCACGCTGCCGTTGGGAACGATGCCACTGGTGGAGGCAATCTCCATCGTAAAACCCGGCACACTGCCAAAATTGATGACCGTGAAATTGTCCGTGGTGTAATCTCCAACGATGCTGAAATTTATGGTAAAAATGATTTGCGAACCAACCGGAGGGCCGGGCGGGGTGTAGCCGGGCGGCGGGTTGGCGTCAAACCAAGAAAAGCGAAGCTCTCCGGTGGGTGCGTTTACGGTATTGTAAAGCGCAGAAGGAGGCATGTTGTTCGTAACGCTTGTGAACTGGACCACGTCTGGATCCCACGTTGCGGCGAACTGCGCCGAAGTAATGTCAATGAAATTGCTAACTGAGACGTTGATACTGACAGTCCCATTGTCGCAAACAACTACATCTGCTCCTGAAATTGTCAATTGTGCATCGGTCGTGGGCAGCCAGGCAAGAAAGGAGATAATCAGTAATGGTAAAAGTTTTTTCATGTCTTGCGGTTGTGTATTCTTTAATCGATTTTTGGATTGGGGCTAAATTCAAAAACACAACCCGAAAAATCTTCCTTCACGTCCGAAGGAAGATAAATTTCAGGTTTAAACAGTGGAAGTTCCTGTGCTTTCTGACACAGAAAGTAGGGCAAAAAAAACACAGTTGACAGCTTTTTCCCTTTCGGGAAAAAGACTGTCAACTGCTATTCAAAGTATTTTAATCAACTAATATCATCTTCTTGACGGCTTGGAAATTGGCCGTCTTGATTTGGTAGAAGAACACGCCGGTAGCTGGAAGGTCTTTCCGCTGAACCATGAACTGGTGGTAGCCAGCCGTAAAGTTTCCTTCGATTACTTTCAATGCCTTGCCAGCAGCATCCGTGATGGTCAGCGTGGCATGGTCAGCCGTCGGTAGGTTGAAGCCGATGGCAGTGCGAGTGCTGAACGGGTTCGGACGGTTTTGGTGCAGCGCAAAGTGGCCAGCAACCTCTTCGCCAGTAGCTGTGAAGCTCTCGAACACAAGCTCAACGCCGATGACGTTGCCGCCAATCGTTGCTACCTCTGGGACCACCAAGTCGGCAGAGCTGGAGAGCAGGTTGCTCAAGATACCGCTGCCAATAGCTTTGAAGTGCAGGGTGAAGAGTTCTTCCCCATTCTCCATCGTCACGGCGTCAAGGTTGTACCAGCTTGTGGCCAATTTGCCCTCGGCAACCATTGTGCTATTGAAGATGATGCTGCTTAGGCCGTTGCCGGAGGCACCGACAAACTGCAGCACGGATGGATTGAAGTTCAAAGTGGTCTGCATCGAGAAGATACCCGTGAAGTCGTTTGACTTGAAGGTAACCGCTACGTCCTGACCTTCGGTGACAGCTGCATCCAAAACTTGGAGGTTCAGGTTGCTGGCACGGTCGCCCGTATCGCCGCCGAAGTTGGTCACGCCATTTGCAAACGGTGCAGTAACGTCACCGGTCTTGATGCCAAAGAAGTTGGCGTTCGTGATGTTGGCGTTGATATTGGTGTAGGACAACCACTCATCAAAGCCAAGCACAAATGGGTCGGCTGGAAGGACAGGTACAGTTGGCACAAACCTCCAAGAAGTGTTGCCAACGACTGGCGTGTTGTTGATGGCGATTTGTTGAATCAAAGCAGCGTCAAATGCAGTCACTGCATTGTTGCCATTTGCGTCAGCAGCTATCTTCTGGTATGGCGTAACCGGGCCTGTGCAAGCACCTGGGAGCGGCAAGCCAATCGAGTAGTAGTGGGTGCAAAGTGCATCGAGTGTCGAAACACCATTGTTCCAGTTGATGTCCTTGAAAGGCTCAACCGTAATGTTGCTACCAGAAGGCACGTTGAAGCTGTAAGCACCTGGTGCGTTGGGTACGGTTCCGTTCACACTGCCGAAGTAATCAACGTCCACCAAATGAACTTGGCCGTTGCCGCTGTTCGGATGCTGTACCAAGGTGCCTGACACTGCGTACAATGTACCTGGGTCAATAACACTGATGGTACCGGACAAACCAAGCGAAGGCGTGATGCCAGATGGTGTGCCCACCTCAACCACGTTGATAATGATTGGCGTTGAAGAACCCGAAACACCTACCAGGTTTACTCGGACATTGAACGCTACCGTGCCAGCAGGCAGTGTCACAGGACCACCAATCCAGCTTACATCGGCATGGGTTGGGCCAGTAATTGGGAACAACATGCCAGCCAATGATGGGTGAATCCCTTCGATGGCGTTAATGGTTGCAACTGTACCAGAGGCGATGTCAATGTCAAGGTCAAAAGAAATGATATTGCTGAAATTGGTCACAGTGACAGGCACCAAAACCGTAGTGTTTTGTGCGCCAGCAGCATCACCAGCGTCAAACATCACACCACCCTGAACGGTCACGATTGCAGAGCAAGTGTTCGTGTTTCCAGCAGGGTCAGTGACGGTAAGCACCACGTTGTTCGGGCCGATGTTGGCCGTCGTGAACATGTTTGGCGAAACAGTCATGCTGGTTACGCTACAGTTGTCATAACTGCCATTGTTGATGCTGGCAGGAGTCAGTATGGCATTACCAGTGTTGTCCAACTGGATGTTGGCATTTTGGCAAATAGCAGTTGGGTTCTGGCTGTCCGTCACCGTCAGTGCGATGGTGTGGTTCTTCACGTTGCCACATTCATCAGTGATGGTAAAGGTGATGGTGTAGCTGCCTGGGGCATAGAAGCCAGAGGCGTCAAACGTTCCATTTCCTTTGCCATAGGCGGCCAAAGCGTTGTTGGTGATTATCAAATTAGCATAGTTGCTACAAGCATCGCTGATGAAACTGGAAAGGTTCAGGTCAACCAATGGTGTACAGATGCCGTTTTGCGCCAGCACTGCTTTCGTTGTTGGGTAGTTCACGGCTGGCGCCGTGATGTCCCTTGTTTCGATGATTTGTAGCTGGTTGGCAGCGGCATTGCCACATGCGTCAACTACGCTCCAAACCCGTGCTACGCAGAACTTGCGCTCGCAGCCGTCAATTGGCACGGGCATGTCATTGTTATAGAACAGGAAGTTGGTAACAACGGTAGTACCTGCGCCAAATAAGGCATCAACAGAGCGTTGCGAGAAAGCAAACGTCTGACCTGCTACTACGGGTATTATTACCCTGCCGCTCTGCGTCAGTGGCCCTGCATTATCCGTAAGTTGGAAGAAGGTACCGTTCAGCACATATCCAAAAGGATCCCATAGTGGCGAGCCGTTGGCCGAAGAGTAGCTCCAGTCAAAGGCAACAAAACCATTGGTAGGCAACAGGGAATTGTAAATATAATCCACAACCCCAACAGGTGCGCCATTGTTGTCGCTAACCAGCGTTACCTGCGTCGTATTCGCAGAGACCGAGCCACCATTTGATGCAATGCTCGTCCAGCTTGAGAAGTTAAACGCACTGCCTTCAGCGTGTGCAATGAAATCCTTGTAAGCATGGAAGTCTGCAAAAGTCTCCGTTGGGTTCGTGTCGCAAGCATCAACACCAACCACGTTGCCAGTCAAAGACAGGTCTTGTGGCTGGGTCACATAGCATACGTTCAGGCCCCAGCTTACCAATGCGCCACCGTCAAACGCCGAATTGTCAATGATGCGGAGCGTCCAATTGCCGTTCACGTTCTGGCCATCGAAGGCAGAGAGTGGAAGGTTGGATTGGTAAGTACCGCCGTTTGTTGGTGGACAAGGGTTCGCAGGATTTACCGCCTCATCATCAATGTTGATGTTGATGTTGTCGGCAGATCCACAGGCACCAAAGTTACCAACGGTAATGATTGTGCCAAGTGGGCTAATCAATTGAACCGTCAAATCGCCCACCCAAGTGTGCTCTATCACCAAGTTGGTGATGTTGATGTCCATTATTTTACCATTCGATGGTACGTTGATGTTCAAAGTGGCATTGTAGGTACCTGGCACGTTGGGCGAAATAGCCAGTGGCAGGCCAGCAGATGCAGCGAAGTTGTTGCAATACTGGTTGGCAACCGTGTAGGAACCTGGGCAGTCGAGCACTACGTCGGCTGGACGAGTGAACGTCGGAGCAAAATTGTCCTCAACGGTTATGATTTGAACATCTGTTCCTGTGTTGCCAGACTGGTCAACGAACTTCCAAGTACGAGTAATCGTCCTTTCCTGTGGGCAAACACCCGGAGTGACGACATCCGTGAATGGTGGGACAAAAGCAGTTGCAGTACAGTTGTCCGTAGCGGTTGCAGTGCCCAAGGACAGGTTTACCGATGGGTTAATGCTTGCCGTACACTCAATGGTAATGTCGGCAGGTGCAGTAACGACTGGGGCTTCATTGTCTTGGATGGTCACGTTTGTTGTACAAACTGCATCGTTGCCGTGGCAGTCGGTTATGCGAACGTGTACCAAGTTGTTGGAACCAAGATTACCACAAGTGAACAAAGCCGTTGGGCCATAAGTATTGCCACCGTTGGTGGAAATTTCACGTGTCAAGCCGCAGGTAGGAAATATGACGCTGTAGCAGTTGTCCGTGCTTCCCAAACTAACCGATAGTGCAGGGATAGTGACTTGGCCGTTTGAACCCAAAGCAACAGACACGCTGTTGCAAATGGCGACTGGCGCTATGTTGTCAACGACATTGATGGCATTGTTACAAAGGATGCCCGTTCCAATTGGGTTCGGGTTACCGCTTTGGTCTTGTACACGTAGGCGGACGGTTTGCAGCCCGACGTCATCACAATTGTAAGTTTGGCTGGAAGCCCAAGGACCGAAGCCAGCAGGCAGGATATTTACTTTCCTGATTTCATAAAGCGTAATCGTACAGTTGTCGGTGCTACCAGCGCCAACTGCCGATGCCAGGATGGTACCGTTGCCGGAAGCATCCAAATTCACGGTGATTGGAGAGGCCGGGCAAACCAATGTAGGCGCAATAAGGTCTTGAACGGTTACTGTCGCAGTACATGTGGCTGTGTTGCCATCAACATCGGTTGCAGTAAGCGTAACTGTATTGGCACCAAGGTTTGAACAGTTGAAGTTACTTGGTGATACACTCAAGGTAAAGCTACAATTGTCAGAAGACCCGTTGTTTACCGACGCAGCTGTAATAGAAGCAGTGCCGTTAGCTCCGAGTGATACCGAAATGTTTTGACATTGGGCAACTGGCGGTGTAACATCGTTTACCGTTACTTGCGCAGAGCAAATATTGGAAACGTTGGCAGAAGCATCCGTCACCCTCAAATATACAATTTCTGGTGGGTTGATACCCGTGGTAACATCGCTACAATCAAAAATGACGTTAGGACCATAAGGCCCAGCGAACACCTCGCTGATAGCAAAGACAAGGCTGCCCATCGGGGTACAGTTGTCATAGCTCATGTTGTTGATGTCAGTAGCTACAATCGTGTGCTGAGTATTGCCCACTTGGTCAAGGTTGACCGAAATGTTCTTGCACTGCGCCACTGGCGGCATGTTGTCGGCAATCGTGATGGTCACTGGGCCACAGTTTGTTGAGATGTTGCCCGCTGCATCCTTCACGCGGAACAGTGCTGAAAAGGTGCCGATTTGTGCACAATTGAAGTTCTGGGAAGACACCCAAGTGGGGCCAGCGCCGATGAACATTTCATAAACCGTAACGGCGCAGTTGTCGGTGCTGCCATTGTCAAGGCTCTGTGCGTTGACGGTTACAGTTCCGTTAGCACCAAGATAGGCGGTGAAGTTCTGGCACGCAGCTATCGGTGCCGTGTTTTCAATAACAGACAGCGTAAGCGTATGGGTTTGCATATTGTTCGACCCATCTGTAGCCTTGAACTCAATGGTGTAAACACCAGCCAAAAAAGTAGCATTTACGTTTGCACCGTTCTGTGGCACGTTGAGTGGATAAGGCGAGTTGCCGCTGCTTGAAGTTGTCACCGTGAAGGTCTTCACGATGTTGGCAGCAATCGTACAGTTGTCCGTGATGAACGGATTTAGGTTGATGTTAACTGGCGCAGAGCAGTTAACCGCAGAAACCGTGCTTACAGTAGGTGCAGCACCAAACGAAGGCGCTGTTGTATCGTTGACCGTCACCGTGAACGTAAGGGTTGTGGTGTTAATGCCGTCAAATGCGGTATAAGTCACAGTCGTTACGCCCCGGTTAAAGGCAATAGGTGCAAAAGCAGTAGGAGGCCCAGTAGTAGGCAAGTTCGTTGGTGCCAAAGGCGTAGCCCCTGACATTTGTATGGTGTAAGACAAGCTTGCTGGGAACATTAAAGAGCAGTTGTCAGAAGCAACTGGGTGAAAACCACCGTTCCAAGACACCAAAGCCTGACAAGATGCATTGGCGACAAGCACTTGATTTGGCAAAGTAGCAGGCGTAATGGTAGGCGCTTGGCTATCGGTAATGACTACGGTAGTAGTATGTGTACCGTTTACTGGGCCAGGCGTGTTCAGGTCGTCAATGAAGAAGTTAACTTGGGTCACGCCCACGTTGTAAACGCCATTTGCGCTGCCAGAGCCTGCGCCTGGTGTTGCACCCGTACGAGTCCAAGTAACCACAAAAGAACCTGGGCAGTTGTCCGTTACGACAGGTGTGAGGCTATTGACAACCCGTGCACAGGCGGCTGGGTCGGCTGGTGCGTTGACGTTTGCAGGCCAGGCCACCAATGGTGGCAAGTTGTCCACAATGGTCACATTGAAAAGTACCGCATTGCTTCGGCCAAAGGGTCCCTGAATGGTCACGAACACAGGAACTACGTTGCCCACGTTCGAACAATCATAGTTGGTTGGTGGAAAGGGAACAGTGGCAAGGATGTCGAACCAAATCTCGATGGTACCTCCGGGGCAGTTTGGGCTGCTCACGTAGGGGATGAAAACGTTGCTGTTCAGCGTCACATTTCCACTTCCACCTAAAAAGAGGTTGACGTTGGTTCCACTCGGCGTTGCTATGTTGCACTGCTGCGCAACAAGCGACTGGAAGGGAAGGCAACAAAGAAGTAGTACAACTACTTTGGCCAGCAAACTGGTTCTCCGTTCATTTGGCAAGGGGGGAGCCTTGAAAACCTGTTCGTGGGACGAATAGCGGTGATGAATCCCCGCTTGATTGTTAAAATTTTGCATAATAGTAGGCTTAGTTAGTTAATTAAAATATTTGCCTCGGGTCAGGGGGCAACCTGTCCGCATGTTGATGATTTAAACTTCTTTGGCGACATTGATTGATGAGAGGGTACCCATGCGAACCAATTTCACCGTAAGGGAGACACGCTTCGTTATTTTTAAAAATCGGGAAACAGTCAGAAATGTAGCTCAGTACTACTTCTTCAAATAGTGGTGCGGGAGGACCGTCCAACAACTGGTAAGATATGTATTCGTTGTAAATCGGCTTAAGGTAACGTTGGTTTCTATGTTCAAATCAGTGTACCGTCGCAGGCAGTGCATTTTTATCAACTGCCCTTAATCAATGTTCACGGGAGCTCAAAATTTTCGAGCTAGTATAATTTCACGATGCAAAAGTAAACCATGTTTTTTCATAAAACATCCCTATGTTTAGGTATTATTAAATTACTTTCAACTAAAATTAGTAAAAAAATAATTTGTCCTAAATCACTGATTTTCAATTCTTTAAGGAGAAATATTAGTTTAAAAAAATATTTATACCTAAAAAATCACCAGCGAAAAACTCAAAAAGGTACCTACTTTTTGACTTGTGTGCTGCCCTCTAACGACCATCGCTACGTCGCAGAAAACAGGCGTAAACAAGTGTACGTAACTTTTCAAAAAAGGCTTACTTTCACCACGATTATTTTCACTTTTTTCACAATTCTCATTTTCAAACTATGGATTTCGGTTCACCCGAATACGAATTGGCCCTGAAAAAGTACATCATCTCCCTGATTGTACAGGAAGCGCAGGTTGACCAGCAATTCTCTATCCACGAGAAAAAATACCTCGACTTCGCCGCAAAAATCCTTGGACTTTCAGCGACCCAAGTGGCAGCCGTACGGCTCGACCCCACGGGTTACGAAATGGCTCCACCGCCAAACGAACAGGCCCGCATGAATGTCCTCTACTTCCTGCTCTTCATGATGCGGGCCGACCAAAGCATCACCTCGGCTGAAGAAGCCATGTGCCACCACATCGGGTTCCGGCTTGGGTTCAGGCGGGAAATGATCTCCGACCTTATCAATCTCATGCGGGACTGCCTCGACAAAGAAATCCCACCAAACGCCATGGTCGAGCGCATCAGGGCCTACTTGAATTGAAGTTGACGCAACTTTCTTCCCTTCCTCCTTTTATTCCGCCAACCGCTGCACGGCTGCAACCGGGTATTTTTGGATATAATCATGGCTTGATGATGGTATTTTCAAAATTGGGAATTACAAAGTGAAAATTATTTGAGTTCTTGCAGCCTTCCAACCCCTCAATTCCTAAAACCTAAAATCCTTCTCAATGAAAGGACTTGCTCGAAGGGCGGCAACTGCCGTCATGTTTGTGGTGGTGATGCTGGCCGGCATGTTCGTCGGAAGGACTTCATTCATCCTGTTGTTCGCCGCTATCACCACCTTGTGCCTCTGGGAGTACCTCAACATGGTGCTCAACCACAATACCCGACGGGATTGGGTTCGCATCTTTATCGGCGTGGCGTTTGGCCTCTCCCCGTTCGTGGTGGCCTACATCATGCACGTGGTCATGGAGGACAACGATAGGTTCGTCATCGCCACCTCCATCTTGTTTTTCCCGCTCCTTTTCCTGTCCTTTATCTACGAGCTGTTTTCCGGTTCGGACAAGCCCTTCCAGAACGTGGCCTTCATCGTGCTGGGAATGGTCTATATCGGGGCACCCTTTTCCCTGCTGAACTTCATCGCCTTCGATGGCGAGACCTTCAACGTCTGGCCCATCTTTGGCCTGCTGCTTCTGACCTGGATGAACGACACCGGGGCCTACCTCGTCGGGTCATGGCTCGGCAAGACGCCATTGCTGCCCCGCATTTCCCCCAAAAAAACCTGGGAAGGAACCCTTGGTGGGACAGCAGTCACGTTCGGAGTGGCCTACCTGTTCTGCACCATTTCCGGTGAGCTGAGTTTGGTGGACTGGATGGTGCTGGCGCTCATTGTTTCCGTCTTCGGCTCCATTGGCGACCTCATCGAGTCCATGCTCAAGCGGAGCATTGGCGCCAAAGACTCCGGCACCCTGCTCCCCGGCCACGGAGGCGTCCTCGACCGATTCGATGCGTTTATTTTCCTGCTACCGTTTGCGGCAGCTTATTTGTTGTCTATTAGGTGAGGGGGTGAGGGATTGAGGGTGGGGGCCCTCAATCTCTCAATCTCTCAAACCCTCAACCTCTCTTCCATGCGTGAAACCACTTTCATCGAGCAAAACCAGCAGAAATGGCAGGAGTTTGAACAACTGCTGGAGGGAAAGGTCAGCGACCCGGAGAAGCTCAACGAACTGTTCGTGCAGGTGACAGACGATCTTTCGTTTGCCCGTACTTTTTACCCCAACCGCTCTGTGCGGGTCTATCTTAATGGGCTGGCGCAGAAGATTTTCTTCAACATTTACAAAAACAAAAAATCGAGGCGCAGCAATTTCGTGGAGTTTTGGACCGACGACCTGCCCCGGCTCATCTACGATGCCCGCTTCGACCTGCGGCTCTCGCTGTTCATCTTCTCGCTGGCAATGGCCATCGGCATGCTCTCCTGCTGGGCCGAGCCGGACTTCCTCCGCACCATCCTCGGCGACTCATACGTGGAAATGACCGAGGAGAACATCCGCTCCGGCGACCCGATGGCGGTCTATAAAGAGGCCGGGGCGTTCAACATGTTCCTCGGCATCACCCTGAACAACATCCTCGTGGCGTTCCGCACCTTCATCATGGGCATCTTCTATGGCATTGGCACCATCGGCATACTGCTATATAATGGTGTAATGCTCGGCGCATTCCAGTATTTCTTCATTGAGAAGGGGCTGTTCCAGGAATCGTTCCTGGCGGTGTGGCTGCACGGCTCGTTCGAGATTTCGAGCATCGTCATCGCTGGGGCGGCGGGGCTGACCATGGGGCGGGGGCTTGTATTTCCCGGCACATTCTCACGGGAGCGGTCGTTCCAGTTGGCGGCACGGCGGGGCATGAGCCTGATGGTGGGCGTGGTGCCGCTGTTCATCTTTGCGGGGTTCACGGAGAGCTACCTCACCCGCCACACCGATGCGCCCGATTGGCTGCGGGGGCTTTTCATTTTCAGTTGCTTCGCCATCGTGGTTTTTTACTTCGCCATTTTTCCCAAAATGAAAGCCCGCATGGGCCTGTTCAAAACCGAGGACATCCGCCTGACGCCCGACCTCGACCGCTGGTTGGACTTTACGCAAGTGAAGAGTGCCGGGGAGCTTTTCACCGACGCATTTCTTTTCTTCCGTAAATGCCTCCGGCCCATCGGATTGGCTGCACTTGCTGGCACCGGGCTGTTTTGCGCTGGCGCATTCCTGCTGGCGGAGGCCAAGCCCACCGAGTTGTTCAGCTACCAGCAGGGCCTGTTCGGAGTGGTGCAGACGGTGCCCGGTTTTTTCAAAAGCCCCAGCAATCCCTGGCTGTTTCCATTTGCGGCGGTGGCACTGGGCATCGTCACTTTCGTCACGCAGTTTATGCTGAAGCGCTGGCGCAACATTGCGGACGACGAGGACGACGAGGCCACCTCGGCAGTGCCCAGCAGCATGGGCAGCATCGCCGCTGGCTTCCTGAAAACGATGGTGGTGGTCACCGTTTTCAGCCTGATTTTCCTGCTACCGGGCTGGGCCATCGTGCTGCTGTTGCCGCTCCTTTTCCCCATTTTCTTCCTCTGCACGCAAGTCATGATTTTTGAGGGGGGCAATATTTTCACCAGCATTGCCCGAACGGGCGACTTGATGGCCACGAGGTTTGGGCAAATGGTCGGCCTCTACCTCACGCTCCTGCTCACCGGCCTGCTGTTTTTCCTGTTGCTCGATTCGGGGCTGCTGTGGTTCTTGCTGGACATCATCAGCATGAACTTCTACCTCTCGGAGGAGGGCACCCTGTTGTTTGAAGCCGTGGCCGTCACCGGCATTTCCGTTTTTGTGCTGCTGCTCATCTTCGGCCTGTGGACCGCCGGATGCGGCGTCCAATACTTCTCGATACTGGAAGTGAACGAGGCGTATTTCTTGAAAAAAAGGCTGGAAATGATCGGCAAACGGGAACGGATTCGGGGGCTGGAAAGGGAGGCCTGAACCTGCGGGATTGGGCTTGAAAAACAAATTGATTCAGGCACGTTTTCCTTTTTTAAAAAATGCCTTTTTTGCGCTGTTTTTACATTTTATTGTATCAAAACCTCATTTTTTGACACAAATTGATGGCATTTTACCATCAATACCTGCTGTCCAATCGTGAACATGTCATTTTATTTCCTGCGCACGTCATTTTATTTCTTGCGCACGTCATTTTATTTTTAAAAAACATGGTTTGTTGTCTTAAAAATATACGTTTTTGTTTTCAACATCTCATTTTCGGTCAAAAGAACATCCGTGTACAAGCTCAAATAATGCTGTTTCAAAAACATAAAATGGCAATTAAAACACATATTATTGCAAAACAAGGATAAAAAATGAAGTTTCTTAGACATAAAATGACGTGCGCTAAAAATAAAATGACGTGCGCTAAAAATAAAATGACGTGCGCTGGAAATAAAATGACGTGCGCTGGAAATAAAATGACGTGCGCTGGAAATAAAATGACATTTCAGCGGTGAAAAATCGGGTTTTTTCGGCCAGAAAAGTCCTCCAATAATTCCATCACCACACCACCTCCACGCTTTCGCCTTTTTTCACCTCCACTTCCCAGCGCCCGCCGTCCCTACCGGAAAGCCGAGCCGTGCCGCCCGTCCTCGAAAACACGTTCACCCTCGCCACCCGGCCATCCTTCCAGTCCATGTCAATGATGAAGCCGCCACGGGCACAAAGCCCCTTCACCGAGCCGCTGCGCCAGGCATCGGGCAGGGCCGGCAGCAGGTGTATGGTGCGCTCGTCGGACTGCACCAGCATCTCCGCCACGGCAGCCGCCCCGCCGAAATTGCCGTCAATCTGGAACGGCGGGTGTGCATCCATGAGGTTAGGGTAAGTGCCGCCGCCCCGCTGGTAGTCGGTCTTCATGCCATCCGGCGGCACGAAGCGGAGCAGCTCCCGGTACATCTTGTAGGCCCGGTTGCCGTCGTGCAGCCTGGCCCAGAGGTTGATGCGCCAGCCCTTCGACCAGCCGGTAGTCTCGTCGCCCTTGATTTCCAGCGTCCGGCGGCAGGCATCGGCCAGCGTGGGCGTGGCCGTGGGGCTGATGTGGTGGCCGGGGTGCAGCCCGAACAAGTGCGACTGGTGGCGGTGCTGCGGGTCTTCGTCCTTCCAGTCGTAGTACCACTCTTGCAGGCCGCCCGTTCGGCTGATTTGGTAGGGGTAAAGTTGCGCCAGCGCAGCTTCCATTTGTTCCGCAAAACCGGCGTCCGTGTTGAGTTTTTTTGCTGCCGCAATGGTCTGCTCGAACAGCTCCCGTATCATGGCTAAGTCGGCGGTAGCGCCAAAAAGCGTGGCGCCGTGGTAGCCGTCGGGGGTCACGTACTTATTTTCCGGCGAGGTGCTGGGCGAGGTGACGAGGTACTGGCCCGTCTTGTCCTTCACTAACCAATCGAGGCAAAACTCGGCGGCGCCCTTCATCAGCGGGTAGCCCTCTTTTCTCAAAAAATCGAGGTCCTGCGTGAACATGAAATGCTCCCAGAGGTGCGTCGAGAGCCAAGTGCCGCCCATGTTCCAGTTCGCCCACACCGGGTCGCCCTTTCCGAAGTCGCCGACGGGGTTGCTCATGGCCCAGATGTCGGAATTGTGGCAGGCCACCCAGCCCCGTTCCACGCCATAAAAGTTTTTGGCAGTGACGGCGCCAGTGCTCGCCACATTATTTATAAAGCTCAAAAGCGGCTGGTGCAGCTCGCTCAAGTTGCAGGTTTCGGCCAGCCAGTAGTTCTCCTCGGCGTTGATGTTGGTGGTATAGTTGCTGCTCCACGGCGGGCGCAGGTAGGGGTTCCAGATTCCCTGAAGGTTGGCCGGCACCCCCGGCGTCCTGCTGCTGCTGATAAGCAGGTAGCGCCCGTACTGGAAGTACAGGATTTCGAGGTTTTTGTCCTCGTAACCCTCGGCGTAGCGCTTGAGCCGCTCGTCGGTCGGGAGATTCAGGGCATCGGTGGGGCCAAGGTCGAGGGACACCCGCTTGAAGAAAGTATTGTAGTCTTGGAGGTGTGTTTTTCGCAGGTCGGCGTAGTTTTTTCCACTCGCTTTTTTTAGGTTTCGCTTCGCAATGGCCGTGTGGTCCTTCCCCTCGGTCGCCGGGTCTTTGTCGAAGCCATTGAAACTGGTTGCGATGCTGACGAAGACGAGCGCCTCGGTACCATTGCGCAAGCCGATATAGCTGCCGTTTTTCACCACCTCGCCGCCTTTGTTCTTGATGGAAAAAAGGCTGGTAAACTTTGTCCCACGTCCCTCCTCAAACTGAACGGCATTGGGCTTGTCCCCCAAGTAGCTCGGTATGGCAGTATGGGGTGCATAGCCATTCACGGAAACAAGATTTTCCGTTGGCAAAAGGATATAGCGCAGCTTGCTTTTGAAGCCAATATCAAAGTTCAGCGCTCCTTTTTTGCTGCTCCACAGCCGGATGACCATCACCGAATCGGGGGCAGAGATGAAGTATTCCCGCTGGAACTTGACCCCGTTCACCTCGTAGCGCACCGTGCTCACGGCCTGCTCGATGTCAAGCCCCCGGTAGTAGTTTTTCACCTCGCCTTTTTCGTGCTGAAATTGGAGGTACATGGTGCCGAGGGGTGCATAGCTCTGCGAAAAGGAGCCTTGCAAGTGGCGTTGCAGGGAGTCGGCGAGGGCATACTCCTCGTTGGCCAATGCCTCCCGGATGGCGGGCAAATAGGTGTGGGCATAGGGGTTCATGTTCCGGTGCACCGGCCCGCCCGACCAGAGGGTGGCGTCGTTGAGGAACATGGAGTCCAGCGTCACCCCACCAAAGACGGAAGCGCCGACCTTGCCGTTGCCGAGCACCAGCGTCTCCTCGAAGAACTCGGCGGGGCGGTCAAACCATAGGGTGTGGGTGGATTGGGCGTGGGCACTGAGGCCGACGAGGAGGAGGAAGAGAGTGAGGAAGTATTTCATGTGCGGAGTTTTGGGGGTGAAGATAGGAAATCGATTTTCTTAAAACCTTGGGATATTCTGGCTACATAGCGTGTTTATTGCAAAATCAAGGCTATATTTGAATCAAAATTCCGTACAAAAAATCAATGTTATGGAGCCTTGCATCAGGGAATCCTCACCCCTTTGCAAACTCCAACTCCTCCCTTACCTCCGGCAACAAATAATTGAGTACAATATCCAACTTCGGCACCCCTGCCTCCACGAGGTCGTTGGCGATGCCGTGCTCGGTCTGGTCTTGTTGAATCCAGATTTTACCATCCTTGATGTCGAAGTGAAGCGTGGCCGTATGCACCCGCTTGTAGCCGTCCCAACCGATGGTTACAACTTGGTAGCGGTGTTTTTCCCGGTCAACAATCAGCTCGTTGCTGGCGGCGAGGTTGGCGTAGGGAATGGCGGCGTATTCCTGCATGATTTGGAGGATGATGGCCTCGTACTTTCTTATTTTATCCATTTTACAATTGTTTCAGTGTGAACGTTTACCACGATGGCTTGGATGTGTTTGTGCTCCATTATTTTCTGTATGAGCAGTTCGTCTTCCATTTCCTTCTCATAGATATGTTCTGGGATGGCGAGGAACAAAACCCTGTCAGGTTCCTCTAATTCAAGAGCCTCTTCATACAAGATAAATTTACCCAGTGCTTCGTAGAAGGCCGCCAAAAATGATAGGTGTAGAAAGCTTTTGACTTCGACGGCAATTTTTTCGCTGCCTTTTTCGGCTGCTATTAACCGTTCAGCACCGAGGTCAATGAATACCTCTTTTTTGCCAATCTTGAAGTGGAGCGGGTCATGGGTGATTGTCCACCCATCCTTTTCGATGGCACTTCTGACTTGGTCGTGGTATTTGTCTTTTTTCGGCATGTTATGCGGCTCATTTTCAGCAAAGTTATAGAACCATTTACTTGATTCGAGAGATTTTTCTATTTACCACTGAACGTGGGGAAAACTTGGAAGCTTGCTCAACAATTTGGTGAGTTCAAAATAAACCCTGTTTTTTGCCCCATAATCCACAACGCCTATCTTGGCTCGTGGTGTTACTTTTCGCATTAACAATACAATGTCCTACAAATACAACGCTGCCCCATCCCCTGCCTTTGTCCTCGACGAAGCCTTGCTCCGCAAAAACCTCGAACTCATCGCTGGCGTGCAGCGGGATGCGGGCGTTGAAATCATCTTGGCGCTCAAGGGCTTCTCCATGTGGAGCGTCTTCCCTTTCGTGAAGCGCTACCTGAGCGGCGCCACAGCCAGTTCGCTGAACGAGGCAAAGCTGATAAATGAGGAAATGGGCTGCAAGGCGCATACCTACTGCGTGGCCTACCTGCCCGACGAGTTCGAGGAAATCATGCGGTACAGCTCGCACCTCGTCTTCAACTCCGTGGCCCAGTACGAGCGGTTTCGGAGCGCTGTTAGCGTTCACAACGCTAACAGCGCTGACACCCCCATCTCCTGCGGCATTCGCTGCAACCCGGAATACTCGGAGGTGGAAACCGAACTCTATAACCCTGCCGCCCCCGGCTCCCGGCTCGGCGAAGTGGATGCCGCTTTTGCCACCAGCCCCAATGGCCCGGCACAAGTCCTGCCCGACGGCGTTGAGGGGTTGCACTTTCATACCCTCTGTGAATCAACGAGTTATGATTTGGAGAAAACGCTGGCGGCTTTTGAGCAGCGCTTTGGCCACCTCATCCCGAAGGTGAAATGGGTGAACATGGGCGGCGGCCACCTCATGACCAAGCAGGGCTATGACACCGCCCACCTCGTCCGCATCCTCCGAAGGTTCAAGGAAAAATGGGGCGTGGATGTGCTGCTCGAACCCGGCAGTGCCATCGCCTGGGAGACCGGCGTGCTCGTCAGCACGGTGCTCGACATCCACGAGAGCCGGGGCATAAAGACCGCCATCACTGACATCTCGTTCACGGGCCACATGCCCGATACCCTCGAAATGCCCTATCGCCCCCGCATCACCCACGTCAGCCAAAACGGCGAGGTGACAGCGGCTACAGACCCCCATCCCGGTAATGCCCAAGGGATGCTTTACCGCATCGGTGGCGTGAGCTGCCTTTCTGGCGACTATATGAAGGAGTATGTTTTTGAAAAGGAACTAATGGTGGGCGACCGCATCGTATTTGAGGATATGATTCATTATACGATGGTGAAAACGACCACTTTCAATGGTGTTCGCCACCCGGACATTTGCATCTTGCGGGAAACGGGTGAACTGGAAGTGGTGAAAAAATTCGGGTTTGAGGATTATCGGAACCGGCTTTCGTGAGCCATGGCGATATGCCTTTTCGGGTAGGTTGGCCTTGTCCAAACTTGGTGCTCAAAGCTCCGGTTCATAAACATACAACCTCGCCACATCACTATCTGCTTCAGTGGAAATATACATGGTGCCATTTGGCCCAAAAGCAATGCCCTCTGCCTTGGGGTGCAGCTTTTTGTCCAATGCCACTACTTCCAAAATCTCGCCATAGGGATTGGTCACCAGCAGGGTCTTCCCGACAGAGGCCAAGATGTAAAAGTTGCCTGACTTTGGATGGATGGCGATGGCCGACGGGGATGGGGTCACGGCACCGTTTTTTACCCACTGCTTATATTGCTCGCCGTCCCGCCCATTTTTCCGAAGGAAAGCCTGAATATCGCCAAGCGAAATGCTAAAAATTGGCGTCGGGTCGAGTAGTTTGGTTTCCATATCGAAGGCATAAAAGGGCCTTGAGTCACCCCCCGAAGCAGGCAGTTTGACGCCAATGACCAGTTTATTCCGCAAGGGGTCGTACATGAATGCCTCGCAGTCGTCCTTTTCCAACTGTGCGTTTTTAAAAATCCCTACCACTGGGTTGGGGGAAGTGGCCTGCTCGATTTGAGTGATGCGGCCATTGCTTTCCATGGCATAAATGAGGTCGCCCACCTTTTCCACCCCTTCGTAGTCGCCATCCTCCCCAAAAGGGAAATTGTCTATGGGGCCGCCCGAGGGCAGTTGAATCCGGTATAGATTTCCCTTCTCGTCGGTGACGGCCCAAAGCACATTCGCAGCGGCGTCGAAGCTCAGGTCGGAGATTTCGTTCAGCTTTTTGGGCAGTTCGATTTCGCTGCTTGGTGCATTTAACCGATAAGGGAAAATGGCGGACGGCATGGGGTCAACAACATTCGGCTTTTTCTTTTTCTTGGAAAAACAAGCGCTGATGACAAAAAGGGCAATGCCCAAAAAGATGAAGAGAAGGACGGTTAATTTCATTAGGGAAGAATTTTGGCTCGGAGTGACGGCGATGCTGGCTGGAGGCAAAAAAAATAGGGCGCTGGGGATGTTAACGTAGGTCAAAAATCTCCCAATGCCCTATTCAGTTCCATCTCATTCCACTTTCCCCCGGATGTTCCAGTTGACAGCTTCGTTCGTGCGTTCTTGGTAGGTCAGCCATGCTTGGTCGGCACCGGAGAAGAGCCAGTCGCCGTTGGTTTTGCGAGGCCCGGCGTCACAGCCGATGGACTGTTGCTGCACTGCGTGCTCGACATAAACACCGAGCCAGAGGTCCTCGCCGGTGATTTCGATGGCAGGCGTGATTTTGTAGTTGTTCCACTGCCCAGCAGTGGAAGTGCCTGCCACGCTGCCTTGGTATATTTGTTGGCCGGGCGTGGAGGAGTTGCCTTGCGTGTAAACTTTGATGATGATAGCTTGTGGCACACTGCCTACGAAGACCTGCATCTCAGTCAGTTTTTTGCCTACGTGCTCGGCCAAAGTACTGGCCGGAAAACGCACGGCAAGCTCGTGCTCACCAGCGGCGAGCAATGGGCCGGTGACATTATCGCTGTCGTATTTTAAGATGGTAGCGCCAGAGGGCGTAGAATTGTCGTCATCCTTGCAGGAGGCGAAAAGGGCAACGCCCATGACGAAAAGCAGGTTTGAGAATTTCATAAACCAAGGATTTTTTTGTGAAGAAATAGCGCCTGCCAGAGTGGCAACGGCCAAATTTTGCGAATCCAAAATTAGGGACTGCCAACGGTTGCTGCGCTGCTCTGAGCAGATAAATATTTGTTAAAAGGAAAAGGGTAACAGGTGAATGGTCGTTGCTGTCAGACAAAAAACCAAGTGCAAATCGCTTCTGGCGAAAAAAAAAGTCGGCCAATCAACGAGTGATTAAAGCCGACTTCTACATGGTTTTTTAATGATTTTGGATATGAATGCTTTGGGATGCGTGATTAGAAAGCGTGTTTCGCCGAACTGGCTGGTATTTCTGGTTCTTTAAAATCTCGCCAAAAGTATGGTTATCACCCCAACTTGCCTATGCATAAAGAACAACCGTGCTGTATGGGCAAATAACCGTGCAATTTTTTAGGGCAATTCTGAAAGTTGGGGCCAAAACTCAAGCTTTTACCTTCAAAAATTTGGCGAACAGTACCTCAAAGCTTTCCATTTTTCCAACTGAGATGGGCGCTTCCGCACCAGTTCGCAGGTGGATGATGCCGTTTCGGCCAGTCTGTACATAGCGTTCGATGAAGCTGAGGTTGACCACGAAGCTGTGGTGGCTGCGAGAAAAAGACTCCGTGGGCAGCAGTTCTTCAATGTCCTTCAACGTCTTGGAAGCTGTAAACCGGGTCGTTTTTCCGTCTTTTAGGTAAAAAATGTCCGTGGTGGCGCCATCGGCCTGACAGTAAACAATGTCTCCGACCTTGATGACCACGTTGCCCTTTCTTGCGTCGGAAATCAAAATGCCCTGCACATCGGGGCTTGCAGTTGCCGTCTGTAGTTCCTCGATTTTTTCGGTCGCATTTTGGATGGCCTTGGCGAGGTCCCCAACGCTATATGGCTTCACCAAATAGCCCCAAGGCTGTACCTGATTGATGGCCTTCACGGCGTGGTTGGGGTAGGCCGTCACGAAGATGACACCGAAGCTGGGGTTGGGTGTTTTTTCGAGAAACTCGAAGCCATTTCCGAAGGGCGGCATCTCGATGTCGAGGAAGACGAGCTCGGGCTGGCTCCATTGCAATTTGTGGAGCGCTTCGCTGACGGAGCGGGCCTCCTCCATGATGTGAATTTGGGGAAAATAGCTTTCCAACATGCCACGCAAGGTGATTATGGCGCTGATTTCGTCGTCAATGATGAAGGTGTTGATTTTTTTCATAAAAGACAGTTTTCAATGGTTGTATAAGACATTCTTCCGGCCCTTGGCTTCTTAGTAACGTGTAAAAGATAACTTGTTTAGAAGGTTTAGAGAAGTTTAGCTGGTTTAGCTTTAAACCTGCTAAACTTCTCTAAACCTTCTAAACCAAAACTTCACAACATATTTTTTACACGTTACTCAGTTCTTTACGTTGATGTTCACAAACGAAACGACCACCTGTGTGCCTTGGTTTGCATGGCCGAGCTTGCGGAGGTCGGTGGTGGTGGTTTTGAGGTCTATTGTGTAGAGTTTGTTGAGCATTTGCACTTTTCTATTGAGCAAGTCCAAGCCTTTGGAGGGGCGCCTTTGTGGTTTCGAGTTTTTTCGGTGGAGCGATTCCTGAATGCCGACACCGTTGTCCGTCAAAGTAGCAATCAACCGGTTCTTGGTGGCTTCGAAATGAACCGTAAGGTGGGATACTCCTTCGGGTGATAGCCCATGAATGGTGGCGTTTTCGAGGATGGGCTGCAAAATCATGGCCGGGAACATGGCCCCATGTTCAATCTTCTCAACCCCGCTGATGTCGTAGCTGAAATGGTCGCCGAAGCGGAGCTTTACCATTTCCAAATAGTCTTTCACGTATTGCAACTCCTCATGGAACGGGATGAAATCCATCTCGGAGAAGGTCATGGTGCGGCGGAGCAAGTCGGAAAAAATGGCAATGTACTCGCTGGCTTTTACGGGGTCGGGCGGATAGAAAAACTGCTGTATGGCATTGATGCTGTTGCCCACAAAATGGGGGTTCATTTGCGATTTGATAGCTTGGAGCTGTAGCTCAGAGGCCGTGTTTTGGAGCTTGAGGAATGCTGCCCGGCCCTTGAAGAACCGGATAACAGCAAATATCAACAGCCCTACTACCAGCAATTGGGCCCAAATGGTTTGCCACCAATGGGGCGTTATGGTAATGGTGATTTGGTCGGGCTGGGTACTGCGGGCGCCACCGGGGAGTATGGCGGTGGCCGTGCCCACGAACCGGCCCGGCGTGAGCCTGACCCCAAAATCGTGGTCTGCGTCCTGAATGATGGTGGTTTCCGTTTTTTCTCCAAATAGGCAGGTGAAAAGATTGCCGAAGGTGAGGAGGTGGAAAGGCAACAGCTTTACTTGGTTTTTATACTCGAATTGTAGGTTGCCCCGTGTGCGGTAATGCAGGCCAGCCAATTCTACCTCCAACAAGGAGGCGTCGGTCGGGAGGACTATCTGGTGTTGACTGGGGCTTTCGGTGGCAAGGTCGTATTGGTGGTTGTCGTTGCCATGTATATACCGTATGCCGACGATGCGGGTAGCGAAGTCGCCAGTTTCCCCGGTTTGTTTTAGGAGTAGTTTGGAAAGGCCAGAAACAGTGGCGGCCCAAAGCGTGTCGTTGTCCACGAGCACGGCGTTTACATCATTGCTGGCCAGTCCGTTGGTCTGGTTGTAATGACCCACCGACCAATCGGGGCGGATGAAGAAAACGCCCTTGTTAGTTGCCAGCCAGACTTTGCCGTCCGCCTCGGCGAAGATGGATTGTATGTTCTCGATAGGACGGGGCAATTTTTCATTGATGATTTCGACACGGGTAACTGCGCCTTGGTTTACCCCCACCCTGAGCAGTCCATAATCTGGGGTGGCCAACCAAAGTGCATTATTGCCAGCTTGTTGGATGTCGAGAATCCGGCTGGCAAGTGGTGGAAATACATCGCCCCATTTTTTGTTGAAATTGTCCCTTCCTGAATACAGGCCATTCAATTTGCCAATCCAAAGCATGTTTTGTGCATCCGAATGGACCAGCATGGTGCGACCATTGGACAGTATCTCTGGGTTGGCGTCTTTTCCCTTCCATTTTAAGAAGGAGGTCGAAGTGCCGGCGCAAACACTGCCATTGTGTAGGCAAGCCGATTTGTACGAGCCATAAGCGCTGCTGAATACGATGGCTTCCCGATTTTCAAAGGCGATGGCTTTGTCGGACACTGCCATCCAGGTACTATCGAGTTGGGGCAAAATCTGCCTTATCCGGTTGTATCCGATATAGTTTTTAAAAGAAAAAACATCCCATTTGTTGGCACTTTTGATGTACACATGACCTTTGTCGTCCCCTGTTACAATGCGGTTGTCCAGCATTTTGGAAATACTGGTAAGGTTGTTTGAGCGCAAGGGAGATTTGGAGGAAACCCGGTAAGTTTGAACAGCATTTTTGGGCAAAGCATACGCTCCATCGTGCAGGGTAGAGAACCACATATTGCCTTCTCGGTCTTCATAAATCTGCGACACCCGTTTGCCCTCCAGGTACTTTTTGGGGCGGCTAAGTCCGTCCTTGCGATGGTCAATGCAAAGGGCACCCTCATCGGTATTGGTTACCCAAAACCTGCCATCGCTATCGGTGAAAGCCGTCGCTGTTTGCACCCCCAACAGGCGGCTAATTTCCTTAAACCTGCCATTTTCGTGTTCCAATAGCAGCAGCCCGTCACCGTATAGGCCCAAGATTCGGTTGCCACTCTGCGCCATGCTTGCATGTTGGGTATTTGAATCGAAATCCCGTTCGGACGCTTGGCCCTCCGATACCTTTTGTTTAAGCGTATTCATAGCTTCTGCCGATAGCGCCAGGAAGGGCGGCGGCGTCGTAAAGCTTATTTCTTTCAGGGTTGGTTCTACCACCTTGTAGATAAACCAATACCCAAAGGCGTACAGCCCTCCCCCAAATTCAGCTACCTTTTGTATAGCGTTCTTGGCATGGTAAACGTCAACCGTTTTGTCGTTCAGGCAATAAACCAAATTGCTGTTTGAGCATATCCATATCCGATGCTGCTGGTCTTCAAAGAAGTTGAAATTTCCTGCCATTTGGACCTTCGCCAGCAGCGAGTCTTTGGCTGCGCTAATGATGGCGCCATTATGCAGATAAGCAGGGTGCTGGCCAAAACAAGACAACCATATCCGCCCACGGCTGTCCTCAAACATGTTCACCACCTCGTTGTCGGGCAGCCCGTCTTTCATCCCAAACACCGTGAACCTCGACCCATCGAACCGCACCAGCCCCTTGTCCGTCCCGAACCACATAAACCCTTTTTTGTCTTGCAAGGCGCAATAAACCACGCCGCTTGGCAGCCCGTCACTCACGCCATAATGCAGGTAGGCAGGTTCTTGGGCCCAGCAGGGCAAACCCCCAAATACCAATAGCAACACGGCCAGCAGTGGGTTAAAAAGAAGCATTTTCATTGCCTGAAAAGTACGGCGATTATTCGATTTCCAAACCGACTACCTTACAGCCCTGTCAAAATGAACAGCAATCCTGTAGTTTTTTCTGATTTTTGCTCCGCAAATATTTTTTCCCGGACCGATAAAATCCACCAAGATGACCAGACTGCTCGCCCTGTTGTTCATGTTACTGTTGGCTAAAACTGCCCCGGCGCAGGATGCCGCTGTCTGGAAAAAAAAAGGCAAAGACCTCCTCGCCACCCAGCAATACAGGCCAGCCCTCGAAGCATTCCAGCGGGTCGAAAAACTGGGCCAAGCAGATGCCGAAACCCTCGCCAATATTGGCATTTGCCATTTTCATCTCCACCAACCAGAGCAAGCCGAGGCTCAATTACAGTCCGCTTTTAAGGCAAAACGGCAGCCGCCGCCCATCGCCTACCTCTACCTCGCCAAGCTCCGGCAGTCCACGCTCGACTTCGAGCAGGCAGCAGCTTTTTACAAAGATTTTTTGAGAAAAACACCCGCCGACCACCCCTGGCGGCCCGCCGTCCGAGATGAAATCAGGCGCTGCGCAACGGGCATGATGCTCCGGCGGCAGCCCCCATTTGCTGCGGTGCTGCCCCTTGCCGACATCAATACCGTCGGCGATGAGTACGCACCGCTGCCCAGCCCTTCCGGGAAGGAGCGCCTCTACTTTTCGGCCACAGGGCGGAGCGCCACGGGCAGCGATATTTTTTACACGGAAGTGAAGGCGGGCGATTGGTCGGCACCCAAGCCGCTCAACCGCTTCATCAACAGCGCCGACCACGAGACGGCGCTTGGCTTCGACGGCAGCGGCTCGAACCTCTATTTCTTCAGGGGAAAAACGCCCGAAATCGGCCAAATCCTCGTGGATACCTTCCGGGAAGACCCCCTCCAGCACACCCTGTTCTTCAAGGCATTCACTGGCCCAATGAGGCCCGGCGAGGGCGACTGTGCCCCGTTTTTCTTCAACGACAGCATCCTGCTCTTTGCCAGCCGACGGGAGGGCGGCTTTGGTGGCCTCGACCTCTATTCGAGCATCCGAAACGACGACACTTGGACTCCAGCCAAGAACCTCGGCACCACCATCAACTCTGCCTACGACGAAACATCCCCCTTCCTCGCACGGGATGGCCGAACCCTCTATTTCTCCAGCAACGATGCGGCCCGCAGCATGGGCGGCCTCGATGTGCTGACGGCCACCTGGCTCGATTGGTCGCACCAATGGTCGCCGCCACAGAACCTCGGCCCACCCGTCAATTCCGCTGCCGACGATGAGCATTTCTCTTTGTCCAACCTCGGTGACCGGGCCTTCTTTTCCTCCGACCGCATCACGGGCGAGGGGGGGCGTGACCTCTTTGTGGCGCTTTTCGATTCGCCACGGGAAGAGCAGCTTGGAGAGTCGTGGCCGGTGGCCTTCTGTCTCATTCCCGAAGGGAAAAAAGAGGCCGTGCCCAGCGAGCGGGCCATGCAGCCGCCCGGTGGCTTTTTCGATGAAATCAGCAGTTTCGAGCTGCCTGTGATGGTGCTGCCGCCCCCCGGTGGCACGCCCAACGAGCGCACCGTCAACCAGTTTGCCCTGCTGGCGCAATTGCTGAAAAAATACCCACGGCTCCACATCACGCTCGCCCTGCACTCCGCTCCCGCCGACGCCCCCTTTGGTGCTTTTTTGTTCGCTTCGCAAACGGTCACCGACCTGCTCCGCCAGGAGGGCGTGGGCATGGGGCAAGTGACACTGCTGTTCGTTGGCAGTGCCTATCCCGTGGAGGGGCAGGAGCGCCGGGCCGAGGTTTTTGTCGAAAACCCGATGGTGGTGCCATTTGGGTTGCACCGCACCTCGTTGCCAGCGGGAGCGTTCAAGGCGCAGTTTTTTCAAAAAAGCATGACCAGCCTGGCCTACCGGGTGGTCGTTGGCAGCGAGCAGGTGCCCTTTGATGGAAAAGCGATTGGAAAATTTTATGGGCTGTACCCGGAGGCCCTGCTGGAGCGGCAGGCCGGAGCAGCCAGCTTGGCGTTTTCGTCGGGGCTTTACCTCACGTACGCCGCTGCCGAGGAGTGGCGCAAGTCCTTGAACTTGGATGGCTACACATCGGCCACCATCGTACCCTATCTTCGGGGCCGGGCCCTCACCAAGGAACTGGCCGCCAGCTATGTCAAGGACTTCCCTGACCTGCAATATTTCATAGAAAATTGACTTCAAAAGCAGAAAGCAACTACTAAGATAACTTGTTTAGAAGGTTTAGAGAAGTTTAGCGGGTTTAAAGCTAAACCTGCTAAACTTCCCTAAACCTGCTAAACCAAAACTTCACAACTTATTTTTTACATGTTACTAAACCGCACCCCCGTTATTTTAAGGCAATAACTTGATAATCAAGGGATTGCAGCCATTCCTTAGCAACCAACCATGCGTGATTTGCAGCGCAACACCACGAAAAACGACCAAATCGTCATTTCCAAGCGACCGGAAGCCGCATCTAAACGACTCAATTCGGAATCTAAAGAGCCGAAAGCCACTGCTAACGAGCCAGAAGCCACTGCTAAAAAGCCTGAAATCCTTGCGTAGCAACCATATTCGCCTTGCTGGCGGCTCGGAAATGCCTTCTTCTGGGGATACGGGAACATCTCCTTCAAATGTCAAATATCCACCAAACCCGCTTTTCAATTTGTACTGCTTCGCAAATCGCATTAGCTTCGTACCTTGAGACCAATTGGCTAAATGACAGCTTGTCTGCCCAGCTATCTGCTGGGCAATTATGATTTTCAACCGATTACGCACAAAATTGTATTCCGATGAAAAAACGCTACCAACAACTCCTTTCCCTTGCTACCCTTTGTATTGCCTTCCAAACTGCCCTTTTTGCACAACCCGGCCAAGGTGCCACCATCGTTGGCCCAACGACCCTCTGCTTGGGCCAATGCGGCAGCTATGAGGTCGTATTGTCGAACCCGGACCAAATGATAGGAGGGGTCACTTGGGGCAGTAGCGCAGGCACCGCCGTCGGCAGTGGCAACCCGATTGATTTTTGTGCGGGCATCAGCACCAGCAACCCGACCGTGCTTTTCGCCAACGTAGTCACATTCAACCAGAACGGCGGTGCATTTCAGTTTACGATACAAATTTCCATCACCGTCACCACCTCCCTCAACCCTGTCATCGTGCCCACCGTCGCCGCCTGCCCGTTGGATAGCAGTAGCCAGTATGCCTGCGAAAAGATTTGCGCCTTCGGCACGGCGGTGTACGAGGTGACAGGCATATCACCCAGCACCCCCGTCACTTGGTCGGTACAGGGAGCCGAGAGCTTCACGCCGAACGGCAACTCCGTGACCGTGGAATGGGGAGCGCCGGGGCAGGGGCAGGTGAGCGTGGTGGCGGGAACCATTAGCTCTGCGCCCTTCCAATTTTATTGTGGCCAACAATCCGCCAGCGGGCCTAACACAAATACCAATATCTATCTCTACGAACTTGATGGTACACCACCTTACCAAGTCGCTTACACATTAAATGGTGTGGCACAGGCCCCACTTGTTTTCAATAATTTTCCTGCTACGCTTCCAGCCACCCAGCCGGGCATTTATGCAATCACCGTAACCGATGCCACTGGACAGACGGCACAATGCAGCACCACCATCGCTCAAAGCTCGCAATCCTGCTGGATTTCCGCCTATCCTTCCTTCATCATCCCGCCAACCAACGACATAGACTGCAACGGTACAATTCAACTCGTAGTCGTCGGTGGAACTGGCTTGCTATCCTATGCATGGAGCAATGGCGGCACTTCCCCTGCACAAAACGGCCTTTGCTGCGGAACCTACTCCGTCACGGTCACTGACAATTTAGGGTGTACTGCCGCCATTAACGTGCAGCTATCGTGTCCCCAGCCTTCATGTGTTGGCGAAACCTCCCTCTGCGTCGAAATCCTCCAAGAACCCGAAGCCCAAATCGGCTCGCTACCGCCCCCGCAGCCCAACGGCACCATCGCCATCTGTCAGGGGCAAACCATCTATTTTCAAAACAACAGCACCAACGCCACGAGCTACGTCTGGGATTTTGGCAACTTCAACACCTCCACCCAGTTCGAGCCGAGCCAAACCTACAATGTGCCGGGAACGTACATCATCTCGCTCATCGCCCGAAACGAGTGCTACTGTTCGGACACGACCTTCGTCGAGGTGTACGTCATCGCCGCCGACGTACCGGAAATCAACTGCACGGGCACCATCTGCGAGGGCGAAACCGTCACGTACAGCACCGACGCCAACTGCGGCAATTACACCTGGGTGCTCACGGGCAGCTACAACATCCTCGACGGCGGCGGCCCGACCGACAATTTCATCACCATCGAATGGCTGGCCGGGCCGCTCGGCACCATCTCGCTCTCGGTCAGTGGTTGCGCCGGAACGGTCTGCACCCTGCCCAACGTCGTGCCCATCCCCATCGTCAGTGACAACGTGCAAATCCAAGGTCCCGACAAAGTCTGCGAGGGCAGCACAGAGCAGTACTACATCCCAGACTACCAAGGCACGAGCATCAACTGGACAGTGCTTGGCAGTGGAAACATCACCGGGGGGCAGGGCACCGAGCGCATCACCGTCAACTGGTTTGGCAGCGCCGACCTCGGAAACCCGCAGCGGGTCATCGTCGAGTTCGACAATTGCTACCTCGGCTGTTCCGGACGGGACACGCTGTTGGTCAATATCCGCCCTGGATTCTATACCACTGGCCCCATTGAGCTTTGCACCAATAGCAGCGGCACCTACCAGAGCTTTAACACCATCACAGGCGCTCCTATGCCTTCCAATTGGCAGCTCATCAACAGCAGCGGTGCCGTCGTTTGGTCTTCGCCCTCGGCAACGAACACGGCCAGCATCCCCTTCAATTTCCCCGCAGGGGCTTATACCGTGCAAGCGACGGCGGCCAGCGCCAGTAGTTTTTGCAACAATGTTTACCGGATTTTCCTAAAACTTGTGGCCGCCCCCCCCGCCCCGACGGCCATCACAGGCGAGGACGAAATCTGCCCCGGCCTCACCTACAGCTACGAAGCCACCGGGTTGCCCACCACCCAATTTGCATGGAGTTTCACGGGCGGTTCGCCAGCCAATTTTACGGGAAACCCAGCGAACGTCATCTGGAATGCCACCGGGCCTTACTCAGTTGCGGTGGTTCAGACGGCCACAACCGGACTGGGCTGTACCTCATTGCCAGCGACATTGGCGGTGAACCCGATACCGAGCTTTAGCGTCACGGGCGCTGCGCAAATTTGCCGGGAGGAAACCGGGACGTACAGTGCGCCATTTTTTGAAAACATTGATTACCAGTGGATTATCAGCCCGGCATCGGCGGGAACGATTACCAGCGGCGCAGGCACGGAGCAGGTCACGGTACTGTGGCACACCGATGGCCCGGCCACGGTGGGCGTCACCATTTGCGGAGCCACTCAAAACCACAACGTGACGGTGCTGCCATTGCCGGAGCCTTTCGTGCCGACCACCCAAGTGTGCGCAGGTGAAATGGCGACGGTGCAAACGACCGTGCCTTTTGCAAGCTACGGTTGGAATGACGCTACCGGGGCGCAGATTTCAACCCTGCCAGCGCCGATGCTCGGCATTGGCTACTACGAGGTGGAGGTCACGGATGCCAACGGCTGCGTCGGCGACACCATTTTTCAGGTGGTGGCAACCCCGTTGCCCGTCGTTACCATTTCGACGCCATCGTATTACGCACTGTGTTCGGGAGGCCCAGCCGCCGTCCTCTACGCCACACAGAACTCGCCGCCCCTGAGTTACCAATGGCAGCGTTTTGGGGTAAACGTTGGCACCAATTCCTCGACCTACTCCACCACCCAACCCGGTGATTATCAGGTAATAGTAACGGATGTGAACGGCTGTACGGCGGCCTCCAACATCCTTGTGCTGGTGGACTGTGCTGCCATCGGCGGCACTTGTGTGGGCGGGCAATGCTTCGGCGCTGGCGGTGGCCCACCCATCCCCGGCTGTACGCCAGCAGGCACGGTGGACTTCACGTCGGGCACTACCGCCAGTTGCAATGCGCCCAGCTTTACCAATACCTCCACGAACTTCGTGCCGGGCAGTTTCACCTGGTACTTCGGCGACGGCACCTCCAGCACCGCCGACAACCCTGCCCCACATGCCTACCCCGCAGCGGGCTGGTACACCGTGTTTTTGGTTGGGGAAGTAAACGCCGTCAGCCCGCCGGGTGGCTCGTGCCAAGTGGGCATCCTACACGACGTGCTGGTTCCCGTGGCGGCAGCCTTCGATGGTGAAACCGCCTGCCCCAACACCCCCGCCCAATTCAATGACAGGTCGGTGTTCATCGCTCCGGCGAGCATCGTTGGTTGGTCGTGGAACTTCGACGACCCCAGCAGCGGTGCAGCCAACACTTCCACCCTGCAAAACCCGACGCACAGCTTCGCCACTTCCGGCACCTACGACGTCACGTTGACCATCACAGCAGCCAGCGGCTGCACTGCCACCACCACGCAGCCAGTCACGGTACTGGTGGCACCGGCGGTGAGTTTCACCCTGCCTTCGGCAACCTGCGAGAACACCTCCCTGCCTTTCAATGCGGTGGTGGGCAGTGAGGTAGCCAGTGTTTACTGGCACTTTGGCGACCCGGCCAGCGGCAATAGCAACACCTCGGAGTTGGTCAATTCTTTTCACGAGTTCGACCTGCCCGGCAGCTATGCCGTGCAGTTGACGGCACTCAGCATCGAGGGCTGTACCAATTCATTTACCAACAATGTCACCATCACGCCGAACACGCTGATGGGCAACATCACCACGGCCCCGCCCTCCCCGCTTTGCGAAGGGCAATCCACCACGCTCACCGTACCGCCCGGAGGTATAAGCTGGTCATGGTCAAACAATTCCATTTTCAACAATATAACCGTTGCACAATCAGGGGTCTATACCGTCACGCTGACCGATGCGACGGGCTGCACCTACGCCCCGCCGCCCGCCGTTGTGGACGTGTTCGGCGAGCCGAACGGCATCATCAAGGCGGTGGAGTACAACGAGTTTGGGCAACCAGTGGCCTTTTTTGAAAACAACCACTCGACCTGCGAAGGGGAAGATGTGTTCCTCGTCATTCAGGGCAGCCTGACCAACAGCTACCAGTGGTCGAACGGCCAGACGAGCGAAGAACTGGAATTCAGCGAGGACAAGGGCAACCTCCTGCCCATCGGCATCCACAATTTCACGGTGACAGTGACCGACTTCACCACGGGCTGCACGGCCACCGAGGGGCCGTTCACGGTGGCGGTGAACCCCGTGCCGACCGTGGCGATTGCCAGCATACCTTCTGGTTTTATTTGTGAAAACACCAGTGCGGTGCTGAACGTGGTCAGCCCCGATGCCACTTATAATTATGCCTGGAACACCGGGGAGACCGGGACGAGCATCACGGTCATTGCCGGAGGCACCTATTTTGCGCAAGCCATCAACCAGTTTGGCTGCAAGGGGCAGAGCAACCAGGTCGAAATCCACAATGCCCCCGACATAGACCTCGTGCCAGCGGGCTGCCACACCCGCTGCCAACCCGACACGATGTGCCTGCCAACTGTGCCGGACATCGCCAGTTACCAATGGCTGTTCAACGGCAGCCCGATGGCAGCCCCGAACGGCACACAGGCCAACCCGATTTTTGACCAAAGCGGCGAGTACTCGGTGGTGCTGACGGATATTTACGGCTGCACCAGCACCAGCGCCGTGCTGACGCTCGACCTCTTCCCCGGCTTCGGCAACATCAGCGGCGACGTGTATTTCGACGTGAACGGCAACGGCATCATTGATGCTGGCGACACGCTGGTGAGCGGCGTAAACATCTTCCTCAACAACGGCACGGCGAACCTCGACACGGTGACGAGTAGCATCCCCACGGGCTACAATTTCGTGAACATCATCGCCGCCAATTACACCTTGCTCCTCGACACCCTGAACCTCCCCGCTGGGTGGCAGGCCGTATTGGTCAGCACCACGGTGGACCTTGACGGCTGTGGTGTGGTGGAGCAGTTCGACTGGTTGGTGTTCTCCAACTGCGTCGCATCCGTGTCGGCAGTGGGGCTGAGCGGTTGCCCCGGCGGCTTCGCCAACTACAACGGCACGCCCGTGGCGGTTGGCGCTTCGCAAAATTTCACGCTCACCAACTACCTCGGCTGCGACAGCATCGTGACGGTAACGGTGACGGCCTTGCCCACCAGCACGGGCAGCGAGGCACTGACCGCTTGCCCCGGTACGAGCGCCATTTACAACGGAACCCCCATCCCTGCTGGTACTTCGCAAGATTTCACGCTCACCAACTACCTCGGCTGCGACTCAGTGGTGACGGTGACGGTGGCCCCACTCCCCGCCCCAACTTCCACGGAAACGTTGACGGCCTGCCCCGGCAGCTTCGCTGATTATAATGGAACGATGTTGCCGCCGGGCAGCGTGACGGACTTCCTTTTCCCAAGTTCCCAGAACTGCGACTCGGTGGTGACGGTGACGGTGACGGCACTCCCTGCGCCGACTTCTACGGAAACGTTGACGGCCTGCCCCGGCAGCTTCGCCAATTACAATGGCACGATGTTGCCGCCAGGCAGCGTGACAGACTTCCTGTTCCCAAGTTCCCAAAACTGTGACTCGGTGGTGACGGTGACGGTGGCGGCCCTGCTGTCCAGCGCCTCGACGGTCAACCTGTCGGCCTGTTTCGGCAGCGTGGCCACTTACAGCGGCGTGGACATTCCGGCGGGCGCTTCGCAAATATTTACCCTAACCAACTTCCTCGGCTGCGACTCGGTGGTGACGGTGGTGGTGGAATCGCTGCCCGTGACGGTGCAGATAGTGGATGCCATTGCTTGCGCAAACAGCTTTTTTGAGTTCAATGGCCAGCAACTGCTGCCCGGCACGCAGACCACGTTCACCGCGGTGAACCCGGACGGCTGCGTGGACACGACCATCGTGGCGGTGTTCGGCTTGCCGACCAGCACTGGCGCACAAACGCTGACGGCTTGCCCCGGCTCCACGGTGACTTACGGCGGCATGACGCTCTCGGCGGGCGATGTGCAGGATTTCACGCTCACCAATTGGCTGAACTGCGACTCGGTGGTGACGGTGACGGTGTTGGCTTTGCAGGGCGATACCACCCAATTGGCACTGCAAGTATGTGCGGGCGAAACGGTGAGCTACAATGGGCAGACCCTCTCGGCGGGCGACCAGTTCACGTGGGTCGGCACGAACCAACATGGCTGCGACTCGACGGTGTATGTCAGCGTGACAGGCCTGCCGTCGGTGAGCTATGATTTGGCTGCTTCGCAAATTTGCTGGAATGCCGTGGACGGCAGCATTGCCGTAGGCAACATAAACGGCAGCACGGGGCCGTACCAGTTTTCTTTGAACGGCAGTGTTTTCCAGGTTGATACGGTCTTCGGAGGGCTACCGCCGGGCGATTACACGGTGTTTCTGCAAGACCAAAACGGCTGCGTTTTTGAGCAGAGTATCGGCATCCCGGTCATCCCGCCGATGACGGTGGAGGCGCAAGACAAGACGCTGGTGTGCGGGGAAACGGTGCTGCTCAATCCGCTGGTGTTCAGCCAATTGCCCGTAATTTGGGAGTGGTCGAATGGCACGGGCGTCGTTTCCACGGCCCCTGAACTGCTGGCAAGTACGGCTGGCATTTTCACATTTATAGCAACGAACGCTTGCGAAAGCGTATCGGGCAGCATCAAGGTGGACGCCGAGCCGCTGGCGGCAGCGAAGCTGATTTACCTGCCCAACGCCTTCTCCCCGGACGCCGACGGCATCAACGACTGTTACCGAGGCTACATGGCCCCGGATGTGGAGGTGCTTTCTTATGAGCTCAAAATCTTCGACCGCTGGGGCGAGCTGCTGTTCGAGACGGAGGACATCGAGGGCTGTTGGGACGGCTGGTTCCGTGGCAAGCGGATGAACCCGGCGGTGATGGTCTATTGGATGCGGCTGCGGGTGAGGAACTGCGACGGGGCGGAGGTGGATTTGTTCAGGAAGGGGGATATTAGCTTGGTGCGGTAGTGGATGGACGATTTGGGGAATTACGATTTACGGATGGGGCCATTGTGAATCGTAATTCCCTTAATCGGAAATCTCACGCCTAAGCCCCGAACACGGCCCCAGCAAGCGATTGGCCTCCTTGTCCACGTCGAAACATTTCTGGCCGAAAAAACCTCATTTTTCACCTCCGAAATGTCATTTTATTTCCAGCGCACGTCATTTTATTTCCAGCGCACGTCATTTATTCCCTAAGAAACTTCATTTTTTATTATTGTTTTGCAATAATATGTTTTTGAATTGTCATTTTATGTTTTTGAAACAGCGTTTGTGAAGCTTGTACACGAAAGTTCTTTCGACCGAAAACGAGATGTTAAAAACAAAAACGTATAGTTTTAAGACAACAAACCATGTTTCTTAAAAATAAAATGACATGCGCTGGAAATNNTGACGTGCGCTGGAAATAAAATGACATGTTCACGATTGGACAGCAGATATTGGTGGTAAAATACCATCAATTTGTGTTAAAAAATGAGGTTTTGACACAATAAAATGTAAAAACAGTGCAAAAAAGGCATTTTTTAAAAAAGGAAAATATGCCTGAATCAATTTGTTTTTCAAGCCCAATTCCGCAGGTTAAGCTCTCCCAGCTTTGCAAAGATTTTTTGCCTTGTCGAACGATAAAAAGACCGTTGGCGGGAAGGACTTTTGTGGGCAATTTGGCAAAAGCGGACTGGCCAATCACAACAAAAATCAGCGACCATGAAATCAACTTTCTTTTACATCGGAGCCGTCGTGGACATCCTTGCATGGGTCATCGCCGTGGGGTTCATGCTCAACGATGCGCTCAGGGGCCGCAATGCGACCAACAACCTTACCATGCTCATGCTCGTGCTGGCCTTGGCGGCCCTCATTGGTGGGGCTTTTTGGTTGAAACACCTTGGCAAACTGGGCATCGCCAATACGCTGCTATGGCTGCCGGGACTGCCATTGGTGGGCTACGGTCTGATGGTTTTGTTGTTCATCATCTTGAAGCCAGATATGCGATGAATGCCGTGCTTTTAGATTGGTTAAGAAAGACACCGTTACGCTGTGTTAGATTTTCCCGACCAGGAGTTGGTACGGGAAAACCTAACTGCATAGGGCATGGGAAGAGAATAATTCAACGTCGCTGCTCCAACCTGTCCTATGGCTGAAACACCCGCACATAATCCACCCGCATCCGCTGCGGGAAAACCGTGGTAGCGTTCGGGCTCCCCGGCCAGTTGCCGCCGACGGCAATGTTGAAAATAAAGAAAAAATCATTGTGGAACTCGCTCAAGCTGGCTGGCGTGATGTCCACGGTGTTGAACTGCACATTGTCAAGCAGCCACCTGATTTCCTGGCTGTCCCAGATGATGGAGAACACATGGTACTCATCCGCAAAGATGCCGGAGGGCAGGGTCGTGGACTGGCCGTAGTTGGCATAGGTACCGTTGTTGTCCCAGTGGATGGTGCCGTGCAGCTTGGCGGGTTCACTGCCGATGATTTCCATGATGTCAATCTCGCCGCACCGTGGCCAGCCGATAGTACCGATGTTGTTGCCGAGCATCCACAGGGCTGGCCAGATGCCCTGCCCCGATGGCAATTTCGCACGGATGTCTATCCGGCCATACTTGAACTCCCGCAAGCCCTGCGACTTCATGCGGGCGGAAGTGTAGGGCGCACCGCCAAAGTTTTCCTGAATCGCCTCAATGACCAATTTCCCATTGGAGATAAAGGAGTTTTCGGGCCGGGCGGTGTAGTTCTGCAGCTCGTTGTTGCCCCAGCCGCTGGCCCCCAGCTCATGCACCCAGTTGGTGGGGTCAATGGACGTGCCGTTGAACTCGTCCTGCCATACCAGCGTGTAGCCGGGGTAGCTTTCAGGGGAGGTGTAGCCGTCGTCGTTGTCCGGCAAATAGGTGTCGTCATTGCGGATGGTGCCGATGACGGAGGAGAACAAGATGACCGCATTGACGGGGTTGGAGAGCAGCAGTTCGAACTCCTCGTCTCCTTCCCGCAGGGTATCCGGTATGATGGCCACCGTGATGGTTTTTTCGGTTTCGCCTGCGGCAAAGCTGAGGCCACCGGAAGTGGCAACGTAGTCCTCGCCCGCCTTCGCCGATTTGTCCTGCGTGGCAAAGTCCACCGTCACGACCTTCTCGCTTGCCTGCGAGAGCCGCACCTTGAACTCAAAGTTGCTGGGTTCATTGCCCTCGAACTTGCTCACGGCACTGCCACTGAGTTGAGGAAATGCGGGATTGGTCGTGCCATCGTCCTCCTTGCTACCGCAGGCAGTGATGAGGAGGAGCGCAAACAGTGCTGTTATTTTGAGAAAATGGTGCATGAAAATGGATTTTGTCAGAAGTTAGGAAATTTGAAGTTGCAGGGTTCGCCGCATCCGAGGCCATCAAATGGCAATCAAGGTAAAACGCCAAATGCCGCCCCCAAAGTTAACTTGTATTTCCAAGAGGTCGCCGCTTGCCGCCTTTTGCATCTTCGTGATGTCGTAAGTAACGGAAGTCTGCGGCACCGTCACTTCGGCGCCGTTGGCGGCCTTTGGCAGGCCGATGTACGCACCCAAGCCACTGACCATCAACTGCGGCACTGCCCCCGGCAATATGGTAAAGCCATGCGTGCCAGATGCCCACGGTGCAAGGGCGGGCGCCAATTGCGTCTCGTCAATGCACATGAAGCTGAAGCCCATATAGTCCTCCGCCCACATATCGCCTTTGGTGTCGTAAATCATCGCACCGTCCTTCGTGAAGGTCCATTCGTCGTTGAAGGCGCAAGGCCGTACGTCCACGTCGCCCGCACTGTTTTGCCACCAAACTTGGCTGCCGTCGGCGGGGCCAACGAACAAGGCGCCCATGGCGGGGTTGAGCTTCCAGGTCTTCTGGTTGCAGTTGGTCAAGAACTCCAATACCGGGCTGAGGGTACAATTGAACGGTGCATCTTGCGGCACGTTGAGCACTTGGCTGCCGGTGGCCGAACCGCCTTTTGTGAACACTGTGAGCTTGATTTCGTAGTCCCCTTTAGTTGCGAAATAGGCTTCTACCATCTCCCCCGTTGAAGTGTTGCCACCATATTCCCAAGCGTAGAGGAAAGTGCCCTGCGTGGTATTTTTCAAAACGTAGGTGTTCGGTGTCCCGCTTGGTTCGATGCTGAAGGTGACATTTTCCGGTGGCAGTCCGATGTCAATTTTGTCGTCCTGCTGTGGCGCACAGGCCGTGAAGAGAACGGCCATTGCGAAGAAAAAACAAAGCAATGAGTTTTGCATGATGATTAGTTTTTTGCCCATGTACCCTTTGCGCCGAATCGTATTGCCGAACCCCAGTTCGGCAGCGAGATATGGCCGCCGAACTGGGGTTCGGCGGTACGGGTCAGCACGAAACGACCATGAGCGTAGTTTTTTGCCCATTGGTTGCGCAGCTTTTCGAGCGGCTTTTCGCTTCGCAAAACTGCGCAACCAATAGGAGTAGTTTGATTAATACCCTAAATTTTGCACCAAGGCCCCCTTCGACAGTTCGATTTCCTGCTGTGGTATGGGCAGGTACTCGTGTATGCCCGTGGTGAACCCCGGCAGTGCCTCGCTCGCCCCACCCGTGCGCACCAAGTCCCAGAACCGGTGGCCTTCCGTGGCCAATTCGAGGCGGCGCTCCCGATAGATGGCGGTCAAGAGGTTTTGGCCAGCCACGCTGGCATCAACCGGCGAGAGGGCCACCCTCGCCCGCACTTGGTTGAGGTACTGGCGGGCGGTTCCCTCGTTGCCGCCTCCCCGCACGAGGGCCTCGGCAGCCATGAGCAGCACATCGGCATAGCGGATGGCCCGGATGTTGTCGCCCCAAGCGAGCGCCACCTCGCCATCCGTCGCTTGGTTGGCAGCGATGGGGGCGTATTTTCGGATAAAGTAGTCGGTGTTCTGGTAGCCTGTGGTGTAGGAGGCACCAGCTTGCTGTTTCAGCATTTTCCCATCAATAATGGTGTGCTGGAAGCGGGGGTCGCCCTGCATGAAGTTGGCCAAGTCCGTCGTCACCGGGCAGAAGCTCCAACCGGGGGCAAAGGTAGGCCCAGCGTAGTCGCGCATTCCAAAAAACTGGACACTGTAGTTGCCCTCGGTGGAATTGTTGACCGGGCCTGAATTGAAGCAGCAGTCATAGTCGCCGGGGCGGTTGCTGGCAAACTGGATTTCAAAGACCGACTCTGGCCCAAACTCGTTTTCCCGCTTGAAGATGTCGCCGTAGTTCGGCGTCAGGAAGTAGTTGCCGGAGTTAATGACTTCCTCAAAATGGGAAGCTGCCTCCTGCATCCGGCCATTGTTGTTTTGGAACAAAATCACCTTGCCCAACAGCGCCGAGGCTACTCCGTGCGTGATGCGCCCAAGCTCCGATGGCGGCACGGTTTGAGGGAGTTCCGGCGTGTTCTTGGCATCAGTCAAGTCCTGTTCGATGAAGGCATAGACATCGGCGGGGTTTGCCTGCTTTACATTAAAGAACTCGCTGGAGCTCAGGGGTTCTTTCAGCAAAAGGACATTGCCAAAAAGCCGCACGACATCGAAGTAGAACCATGCCCGGAGGGTTTTCAACTCAGCAATGGTGCGGGCTTTGAAGGCGGGGTCGAGGTTTGGCACTTGCTCGATTTTTTGCAAAATCAAGTTTGCCCGATAAATGCCCGTGTAGTATTTCCGCCAAAGCCCCATCTGTGGGCCGAGCAGTGGGTTCAGGGAGAAATTGTCCCAAGCCACCCAATTGGGTTGGTCGGAGGCATCGCTGCCACCTGCGTGGCAGTCGTCGGAGGCCGCATTGAGCAGGCCGAGCAGCATGTTCCAGCCGTCGGTGCCTTCCCAGCCCAGCACGTCGTAGGTGGCCACCAAGCCCTGAAAGATTTCCTCCCTGTTTTTGTAAAAATTGGTTTCCAGTTCCGTGCCCTTGGGCTCCAGTTCGAGGAAGTCCTTGCCGCAGGAAGTGGCCATCAGGAGGGCCAGCGGCAAGAGGATGTATTTTGATAAAAAATGCTTTTTCATGTTCTTTTTTTTGTTGGTTTCCCAATGTTGGGAATCCCAAATTATTTGCCAAATGTCACGTTTACCCCCATCAAGTAAAACCTCGCTTGTGGGTAAATCCCTTTGTCCACGCCAGCCCCTGCGCCCACTTCTGGGTCGAAGCCCTTGTACTTGGTCAAGGTCAGGAGGTTGTTTGCGGAGACATATATTCTCGCCTTTTTCATGCCGGCCCTGTTGGCCACCGAGGTGGGCAGGGTGTAGCCGAGTTGCAGGGTTTTTACCCTGAAAAAAGCGCCGTTTTGCACCCAAAAGTCAGAGCTACGGGTCAGGTTCTGGTTGCTAACGGAAGGGTCGCCATCGTTCAGGGTCAGGCGGGGAAAGTCGGTGGAAGTGCCCTCGCCTGTCCACCTGCCGAGGGCATCGGCGGTGAAGTTTGCCTTCGGCAAATCAAAGCGGCGGGTGGCGTTGTAAACGTCGTTGCCGAAAACGCCCTGCCCAAACAGGATGAGGTCGAAGCCTTGGTAGGCGAAGCGCATGTTGAAGCCATACGTCCAGTTGGGCGTTGGGTCGCCAATGATGGTCCGGTCGTCCTCGTTGATGACGCCGTCGCCGTTCACGTCCACGAAGCGGATGTCGCCGGGCTTGGCGTTGGGCTGCAGGCGCTGACCGTCGCTGTTGGTATGGTTGGCGAGGTCTATTTCGTTTTGGAACAAGCCATCCGTTTTGTACCCAAAAAAAGACTCGTAGGCATAGCCCTCGATGGTGCGGGTAAGCTCTATGCCCTGCGGGCCAAACCGTTGGAGGCCGGGCAGGAAGGTCTTGTCTTCGCCAAGGTCGAGGATGGTGTTTTCGACGTAGGAGATGTTGCCAGAGAAATCAAGCGCCAACCCGCCGAGGGTGTGACCGTAGGAAAGCTCCAACTCGTAGCCTTTGTTTTCCAGCTTCGCAATGTTGCCGATGGGGCCAGCATTGCCCACATAAGCTGGCACTTCCACGCCGAGCAACATGCCAGTGGTGGTTTTGTTGAACCAGTCAAAGGTCACGCCGATGCGCTTGAAGATTTTCGCATCGAAGCCGATGTTGGTTTGGGTCGTTTCTTCCCAGCGCAGGTCGGGATTGGCAATGGCGTTCGGGCTGACGCCGTTGATGAGTTCGTTGTTGGTGCCAAAAGTGTAGCTCCTGCCACCACCAACGGTAGAGACGTACCGAAAATCGCCGATGCGGTCGCTGCCGTTCACGCCGTAAGAGCCCCGGACCTTGAGGAAATTGAGCGAATTGCTTGTCGGGAAAAAGTCTTCTTCCGTCATCACCCAGCCCACCGAAACCGACGGGAATGTGCCGTACTTGTTGTTCGCCCCGAACCGGGAAGAGCCATCCACCCGCAACAGCGCCGTGAGCAGATACTTGGAGGCATAGTTGTAGTTGACCCGCCCGAAGTAGCTGGTCAGGGTATTGGCGTACTCATATCCATAGAAGGTCTGGCTGGCCGGGTCGGTGGCGAAGAGCAGCGAGGCATCTTCGAGCTTGGTAACGGGTATGTCCGATATGTTGCCCGCCTGCCACTGCCCGGTTGATTTTTTGGCAGTTGTACCGACCAAGAAAGTGGTTTGGTGCGCCCCAAAATTGCGGTCGTAGGTCAGGTTGTTCTCCCAGTTCCACAGCAGGCCCCTGCCGAGGCTGCGGTTGTAGTTGCTCACCAATGCCAGGTTGGTGGCGTTCAAATAGTGTACTGGCGTAAAACCTTCCCCACCAAAAAAGGCAAGGTCGGCGCCCATGTTCGAGCGGAGCCGCAGGCCCTTCACGATTTCCCATTCCCCAAAGACCGACCCCACAAACTTGTCGGCATATCCCCTACCCTGCGCCACTTCCAGTGCCGCCACGGGGTTCAATATTTCAGAGGTGATGATGTCGGAAATACCGTAAATCCTGCCATCCCCGTTCCTCACCAGCGAGTTGAAGTTGTTGGCGTACCGCGGCTGCGACAGTACCGCTGGGTCGTCCTCGTAAAGGGGCGTGATGGGGTCGAGGTTGATGGCCCTGCCAAGCGGGGAGCCAAATTCGGTGTTCTCTGCCACGCCACTGGAAACCACTCGTGTATAGCCAAGGGTATTCCCAAACTTCACCTTGCTCGTCACGTTGTGGTTGGCATTGAGGCGAACGGAGAACCGCTGGTAGCGGCTGTCGTCCCGGTTGCCCACGATGCCCTCTTGGTCGAAATAGCCGAAGGAGGCATAGTAGGTAGATCGGTCGTTCCCGCTCGAAAAGCTCAGTTCGTGGTTTTGGATGGGGGCGTTTTCGTTGAAAATGGCCTTCTGCCAGTCCGTGCCCTTGCCCAATGATTGGGGGTTGGGATAGAGGATGCCTTCACCACCAGCAACGGAGGCTTCGTTCATCAAAGTGGCGTACTCGCTGGCATTCAGCAGCGTGAGTTTTCGCCACGGGTTTTGTGCGCCGTAATAGCCGCTATAATTGACCTCCATCGTGCCAGCCCTGCCCTGTTTGGTGGTCACGATGATGACGCCGTTGGCTGCCCGTGCGCCGTAAATGGCCGCCGATGCTGCATCTTTCAGCACCTCGATGGACTCGATGTCGTTTTGGTTGAGGTAATCAATGCCGCCCTCGACCGGTACGCCATCCACCACGTAAAGGGGGTTGGAGTCGCCAATGGTCGTCGTGCCACGGATGCGCACGGTAGCACCTGCTCCCGGCTGCCCAGAGCTGGCCGTGACCCGCACCCCAGAGGTGCGCCCTTGCAGCGACTGCTCGATGCGGGTGACAGGCATGTTTTCCAAATCAGCGGATTTTACCTTTGATATGGCGCCAGTTACCACGCTCTTTTTTTGGACGCCGTAGCCTACCACCACTATTTCGTCCAGCAGGGTGGAACTTGGTTCCAACTTCACATTGATTTCCATTTTCCCGTCAACGGTTACTGTCGTTTCAAGGTATCCCGTGAAACTAAAGACCAAGGCATTCTCTGTGCTTTCGAGTCTAATTTCATAGCTGCCGTCCAACTCCGTGACGGTTCCATTTGCCGTACCCTTTACGAGGACTGTTGCGCCAATCAGTGGCTCGCCAGAGCCGCCATCCGTTACGGTTCCACGCACCGTTTTCTGGGCATGAACCACCGTACCGACCAGCAATAGGGCGAATATTTTGATAAGGATTTTCATAATCATTTTATTGGTAAGAAAAATAGCTTGGCAAGGGCCAATCCATGCAAGCTATTCATACAAAACTTGTTGTTGGTGCTTGTTGTCCCGCCGATTCCACCGATGCTGGCAAGGCTGGATTTGTCATTTTTCCACAAACCAAAAACCTATGCGAGCATCGGCGAATCAACCGGGTTGTCATTTTATCGTTTCACAAACTTCTGCGTGGTCGTGCGGCTGCCAGCTTGTACGTTCACGAGGTAAATGCCAGCGGAAAGATTGGCAGTTTCAAGCAGGTAATCAGTGTCGGTGCTGCCAACTTTTACCGTTTGGAGGAGCGAACCCGTTGCGCTGAAAACGCGCACGAGCTTCTCACTGCCAACGTTTTGGTTGAAAAACAGCGTCGTGTAATCACCTGCCAAGGTGGGAGAAACCGTGAACAACTGTAGGTCATTGGAAAGGTCAGTGGTGTTGGAAGTGCTTTTCAGCACGAGGTCGTCCCAGTAGTAGGTAACGTTTGCGCTCGGCGAAACACCGAAGTTGAAGAACAACACCACCGTAGTATATACATGTCCAGCAGCCGGCGCAACAGGCGCTTCGATGGACGCCTGAGAGGGATCCACACAGACTTCAACCCATGTTTGGGTCTGTGGCACGTTCACGGTGTTTATCCAGTTGCCGTTGGTAGCGCTGCCTTCCAGCTTTATGCCCACGTTACCCGCAGTCGGAAACCAGACTTTGATGCAAATCTGGTTGTTGGCCACCAGGTCAATTGGCACTGTGAGGCCGGGGCTGGGAAAAGCGCCCGCCCACACTTCCGAGCCAGCAGGTTTCACGTGGTCGGCCACTGTGCTGCTGGTGTTAATGCCAGAAGCATCGGGGTTGGCAATGATGTTGTTCTTCGTGCCGTCCAAGCTGCTACCGAAATACTGGTAGGTGGTAGAGGTTGCCGCCCCCTCGAAGTCGAGGACGATGGTCTGTGAAATTAGCGTTCCGCAGGAAAGCAGTACCGCCAAGAAGGGTAAAACTTGTTTCATGATTAAGTATTAAGTTGTTAAAAAAAATATGAGCCGTCCGTTGCGAAGTTTTATTTCCCAACGCAAGCGGTTCAAAAGCAAATGTAGCTTTAAGGAAACCGATGGGTGAATAAAATACTACCGTTTGGCTACGGCACAAATCCGAAATCCAATGAAAACGCCGTCAAACACCAATACAACACTACGGCAATACTACGGCAACAATGATTTTTGACTACTTTCGTCATTGAAACCAATTTTGAAAATCTTGAACAAACCACTCCGACATATACCCAACCTACCCTGCCCATTTGGGCTCGGACTCTT
Source organism: Saprospiraceae bacterium UBA6168 (assembly GCA_002435785.1). Taxonomy (GTDB): domain Bacteria; phylum Bacteroidota; class Bacteroidia; order Chitinophagales; family Saprospiraceae; genus UBA6168. Next base: position 82,489 of record DIUC01000014.1, read on the forward strand.
GGTAATTGCCTTAGTGATACTGCCCCATTTGGTCATTTGCCAGAACCGCAACCTTGGCACACCGCCCATCCGACATTTTTCCAAAAAAACATATCTGGCAGGCACCCAAAACTGGGACATCTGCCACGACCAAGCTGGCGTCATGTACTTCGCCAACAACAACGGATTATTGGAGTTCGATGGCAACAACTGGCGGCTGTTACCAATAGACAACGGCACCATTGTGCGCTCCACCCGGATGGGCAGCCAGGGCCGTATTTATGTCGGTGGACAGGGGGATTTTGGGTACTTCTCGCCCGACAAACAGGGCAGGCTTGCCTACCAATCCCTCCGCCTGCTGCTCTCTGAAAGCAACCTGAACTTTGGCGACGTCTGGGATATTCTGGCCATTGAAACGGGTGTTTTTTTCAGGAGCAACAACCATGTTTTTTTGCTGCAAGGCAACAATATCAAGGCCCTGCTGCCCGGAAAAACCACCCAGTTCATGGGGCTGCTTGGAGGAAAAGTGCTGGTTCAAGACGATGATTTGAACCTGCATGTATTTGAAAAAAATGGCTTCCGCCAACTCCCCAAACCTACCGGAATGGAAAGCGGCATCATTACCGAAATTTTGCCCTACCACGCCGACACTCAGCTTGTCACCACCATCAAACACGGAATTTTTTACTACACCAACGGCAGCTTCTCGCCTTGGCAAACGCCGCACGACTCCCTGCTGAAGGACAGCCGGGTTTACTGCGCCGGACTTTTGCCCGACGGCAAAATAGCATTGGGCACCTCCACCAATGGGCTGGTTGTGCTAGACCGCCAGCGGCGGGTCTTCCACCATTTGACCAAAAGGGACGGCCTCCAAAACAACACCATCCTCAGCCTCGCCGCCGACCGTGCCGGCAACCTTTGGCTCGGATTAGACAATGGCATAGGCCTCGTGGACATTGGTTCCCCTTTCTCGACCCTCTTCCCCGACGGCGAACTCGAAGGCACGGGCTACGCCGTTGCTATCTTTAATGAAAAAATCTATTTCGGCACCAACACGGGCTTGTATGCGCTTGACTGGAAGCCATACTACCGCCCACAGGAAAACCAAGATTTCAACCTCGTGGGACGCTCCGAAGGCCAGGTTTGGAGCCTCAACAAGTTGGAGGACGAGCTGCTGATGGGCCACCACGAAGGCGCTTTTTCCGTGCTTGGCCTGAATGCCCGAAAATTGACCTCGCTCCCCGGCGTTTGGCGGTTCCTAAAGCTGTACGACCAAACCGCAGTGGCTGGGCACTACAATGGCCTCGCTTTCTTCCAAAAAACCATCAATGGCTGGGCTTACGGCGCTCCGTTCAATGGGTTGGCAGAGAGCAGCCGGGTGATGGAAAAAGCAGCAAATGGCAAGGTATGGATGAGCCACCCCTACCGTGGCGTGTACCGCCTGAATCCAGACTTGGAGCGCAAATCGGTGGATGTTGACTTTTTTGGGGCAAAGCTGGGCCTTCCATCCGACCTGAACAATTACGTTTATCAACTCGGCGACCACCTCGTCTTTGCTGGCGAAAAGGGGGTATTCCGGTTTGACGAAGCCCAGCAGCGCTTTGTGCCGCACGAGAATTTCAACAAAATTTTTGGCGAAAAGACAAGGGTCAAGTACCTGCGGCAGGATGATGCGGGCAATATCTGGTACGCCGCCGGCCAAGAGGTGGGCATCCTGGTGGTGAAGGACAACGCACTAGAGAAAAAAGTGGAACGGCGGTCCATACCTGAATTGTCCAGCAAGTTGGTGGGCGGGTTTGAGTTCATCCTACCCGTGGACGAGCACAATGTGTTTTTTGCCACGGAAAAAGGTTTTATCCATTTTGACCCGGTCAGCTATGCCAAAAAGGACAGTTTCATCCAAGTGGTGCTGCACGAGGTGCGGCTGGAGAACCACGGCGACAGCCTCCTGTTTGGCGGGCATTTCCCCCAAGGAGAAAAAATGACCACGCCCTTGCTTTCAAACCGTGAAAACAACTTGCGCTTTCTTTTTTCTGCCACGGATTTCAAGGGGAGCGAGTACGTCACCTACGCCCATTATCTGGAAGGCGCAGAAGTCGGCTGGTCAAGTTGGAGGTCTAAAACAAGTCTGATTTTTAACAACCTGCGCCCCGGCAGCTACACGCTGCACCTAAAGGCAAAAAACCGCCACGGTGTGGAAAGCGCCGTGCTGTCCTACGCTTTTGCCATCACGCCGCCGTGGTATGCCAGCCCCGCAGCATATACTGTTTACGGGCTGCTGTTGCTGGGCATGGTAGGAGGTGTGCTATATGGCCAAAGGAGGCAGTTCGAGCAGGAGCGGCATGACCTCCAACTCACCCACCACCAGCGGGAGAAACAGCACCAAATGCTGGCCCGGCAGTCGGAGGAAGCCATCAATCGGTTGAAAAACGAAAAGCTGGAGGCAGAGGTGCTGCACAAAAACCAAGAGCTTGCCACTGCTACCATGCACCTCGTGCAGAAAAGCGAGATGTTGAACGCCATTCATGCTGCCATGCTAAAACTGGAAAAGCAAGTGGGGCAGGAGTCAACGCTGAAAAAAGAAATCGGGCGCATCATCAAGATGACGGAAAAGGACGCCAGCCTCGACGAGGATTGGGAACAGTTCTCCAAGAATTTCGACCAAGTGCACAGCGACTTCCTCCAGCGCATCGCCGTGCTTTTCCCACAACTCAGCCCCAATGACTACAAGCTCTGCGCCTACCTCCGCATGAATTTGTCCACCAAGGAAATTGCCTCACTGATGAACATCTCGGTGCGGGGCGTGGAGGCCAGCCGCTATCGCCTCCGCCGTCGGCTCAACCTCGAAATGGGCACTAACCTCACCGAGTTTTTGCTGAAATTGTGAGCGGGAGTAGCATTTTTACCCCCTGGGGCCAATGCTCACTAACCGCAATTCCATCCGTTGCAATCAGGAAACTTGGAAAGAAAAAAGCCAGAATTATTCGTGTTGTCAAACTCACCGCAACGTCCTCCAAAAAAGCTCCCATATCCTCCGATACTCATCCGTCCAACTGCTCGGCTCCACGAAGCCGTGGTCTTCCACCGGGAACACCGCCAGTTCCCAGTTCTCCTTTTTCAACTCGATGAGGCGCTGCGAAAGCCGCACCACGTCCTGGAACTGCACGTTCACGTCCACCATGCCGTGGAGTATGAGCAGGTGGCCCTTCGTGAAGCCCTCGGCGTGGTAGATGGGCGAGCTTCTGCGGAAGGCGATGCTGTCTTCGAGCGGGGTGTTCAGGATGTTGGAGGTATAGCCGTGGTTGTAGTGCGCCCAGTCCGTCACGGAGCGCAGGGCTGCGCCGCTCTTGAAAGTGCCAGGGGCCGTGAACATCGCCATCAGCGTGAGGAAGCCGCCGTAGCTGCCGCCGTAAATGCCGATGCGATTTGGGTCAATGCCGTGCTGCTCCACGAGGTAACGGGCGCCGTCCACTTGGTCGCTCAGGTCCTTGCCGCCCATGTGCCGGTAGATGCCCGTGCGCCAATCCCGCCCATAGCCTTGGCTGGCCCGGAAGTCAATGTCCAGCACCGTAAAGCCGTTGTCGGCCAAGAAATTGTGAAACATGAACTCCCGGAAGTAGCTGCTCCACCAGCGGTGCACGTTCTGGAGGTAGCCCGCTCCGTGCACGAAGATGACCGCCGCTCCGTTGCGCTGACTGCCCGCCGGGCGATACAGGCGGGCAGGCACGTCCGCCCCGTCGCTGGCCTTGAACCACACCAGTTCCGGCTCTCGCCAGGGGTATTTGTCAAAGTCGGAAGTCGTGGACTTGGTAACCTGAATGGGCTTGCTGCCAGGTTTGTTTTCCTGTAGGTAAAGCTCCCACGGCTTGTTGCTGTAAGAATAGCGGATGGCCAGCCAGCGCTCGTCGGGCGACATGCTGACCTCGTGGTTTCCGGGCAGGTTGGTGAGTTTCTCCATGTTGCCTCCGGCAATGGGCATCCGGTAAAAGTGCCGCTCGAAGGGCGTTTCCTTATTGGAAGTGATGTAGAAAAAACGCTTGTCCCTTGACAGTTCGGCATCCAAGATTTCGAAATTGCCATTAGTCAGCGCCCGCTTTTCGCCCGTGGCCACGTTCAGGGCATAGAGGTGGGAGTAGCCCGTCTCTTCTGATTGGAACCAAATCGTGTTGTTGTCCACCCAGCCGAGGTTACCCATCGAGCCACCCCAGCCGCCAATGCCGGGGCCCCCAATCCACGCCTTGTCGTGCTGGTGGTCCAATTGTTTGATTTCGCCAGCGTTGAGGTCGAGCAGGCAAATCCACCGGTCCTTATTGTCGTGCGAAAGCACCACGACGACTGCTTTGCCGTCTTCAGAGAAAATAGGGCTCAGCACGTTCACTGGCTTTGGGTTTTTGAACAATGGGTCCCAAGCCACGGTGTCCCGGTGGTAGTCGTTCCAGAAAAGTGGTTTTTGGCGAATGCCTTCCAAGTTCTTGGTATCCACATAATAGACGGTATCCCGCTCTCGGTCCCAAATGGCGAGGGTTGTTTCGTTCTGCCCTCCCCCGACCTTGGGGCGGGACTTCAGCGTTTCCACTTTGCCGGACGCTGTGACGTAGTTCGGCACGTCGGAATCCTCGCCGGGGATTTCGGTCGTTACCGAAAAAGTAATGTAGCGCAAATCGGGGCTTTCGACGATGCTCCCCAGCCGTTTTTCACCATAAAATATAGGCTTTGGACGCTTGGGTTGCAAGGTTTCCCGGCGGCGCTTTTGGGCATCCTGGTCGGCTTTGCGCTCAGCCAGCACGTCGAACAGTGCGAGTTGGTCGTCTTCGAGCCACTGGTTTTCGGGGCTTTTCTTTTTGTCCTTGCGTTCTGCCCCTTTCCGAAAATCGGTGATTTGGGCGGTGGTGCCCACGACCATGTCCCAAGCGTAGAGGTTCTTGTCCTTTTCAAAAAGCAGCTTGTTGCCGTCGCCGGAAAAGCGTGCAGAAACCTCAAAGTCAAGCGTATTCGTTACCTGAAGCAAGGCAGGCTTGGGGGTTTGCATAGCCGATTTTCGATTGGGAGCTGTCGTGCCAGGCAGGAGTTCGAGCAGGAAAAGGTCGCCATTTTTGGAGAAGACCTTCTTCGAGAAATCCCGGTTGTAGCTGCCACGGCTGGTCATCGCCTTTAGTTCGGCATTGGTGAGCTTTTCGGGCTTGCCCGGCATATCCGCAACCAGCTTGGTTTTCCAGGTGCTGCGCAGCGTGTCCATGTCGGGGTTCCAACTAAAAAACACGGTGCGGCTGTCGTCGCTCCACGAAATGTTCTCCGGCAAGGCACCAACAAACGCCTCTCCCTGCATGATTTGCTCGATGGTAAGCGGAGAGCGGTTGGGGATGGCGGTGGGTTGGGCAGCTATTTTTCCGAAGGAGAAAAACAGCAGTAGAATGGGTAAATGGCGCATAGGTGTTGAGATATTAAAGTACTGGGTCTCGTTGAAAAAAGGCTATCAGCAAACTACCGGACATTTTTTGACGCAGAGAATTTTTAACGCAAGGGCGCAAAGGCGCAAAGATTGATAAATCAATGAATTAGTGCAGTATTGGGTTTCATTGGGTCTTTGCATTGAACAAAAATGTCCAGTATCGTGCTACCAGACAAAATTTACCGCCTGCTCGCAGCCCATGTCCAAGCTCTTGCACACGGGACAGGCCAAGGCTGCGGCTTCCAGCAGGTCCTTTTCCTTTTGGGTAAAATGATTGGGGGGCATGGAGAACGTGACCTCCACCCTTGCGATGCGGCGAGGGTTGGCGGCCATGATTTTGGTCACGTCGGTGCGGGCACCTTCGATGTCGAGGCCGAGGTCCCTTGCCTTTATGCCCATGATGGTCATCATGCAGGCGCCAAGTGCCGTGGCCACGAGGTCGGTGGGCGAGAAGGCTTCGCCCCGGCCTTGGTTGTCCACCGGGGCATCTGTCACGATTTGGGTGCCGGAGGCAAGGTGGGTGCAGGTGGTGCGGAGATCGCCGTTGTAAACTACGGTTGATGTCATGATTTTCGGTTGACGGTGGACGGATGACGATGGACGGTGTATTGGCCATCGCTGTGATTTCGGCCACAAATTACGGGCTTGTTTTTTTTATACCCGAAAAGAATATTTGACAAGCATTTTGACCAATATTATTTTTGTCAGCGGGACTATTTCCCAGAGAAAACTACACAAAACCGGAACGCCCTATGAAAACATACTCCCTCCAAGAGTATTTCTATTACACCCGACTGGAACGAAATGCGTGCATCATGCTCTGCCTGCTTTGTGCTATGGCGTATTCCTTGCCGCTCATTTATCCTTACACTTCCCCGCCCGATGCCAAGCTTGATTTTTCGGAGGCTCACCAGCTTGCAATGGCCTTTACGCCAGCCCCGAATGCTGGTAATGCAATGGCTCCCTACGCCAACTTCAGGAGCCACAACAACGCCAGCCCACGGCAAGCAATAGAGACTTTTGCCTTTGACCCAAACACAGCTTCGAAGGACGACTTGATTCGGCTCGGGTTCTCCTCCCGCACTGCGCAAACCATCCTCAACTACCGGGAAAAGGGCGGCCATTTTTACAAAAAAGAAGACCTGAAACGCATGTACACCATCCGCCAGGAGGACTATGAGCGCCTTGAAGCATTCGTGCAGATACCACCCCGACCGGGCAGTGGCAAGTATGCGGATTATTCGAAAAATACTGATAATCAGGGATTTGCAACGAATGCGAGCTTTGAGGATAAGCCTTTTGCCATGCAAACCTACTCCAAGAAAAATACAAGTACCCTCGTGGACATCAATGCCGCCACCATTGAGGATTGGCAGCAAATACCGGGCATCGGACCTGGTTGGGCCAAGCGAATCGTCAACTTTCGGGAGAAGCTCGGCGGCTTCGCCGTGCCACAGCAGGTTGGAGAAACCTTCGGCTTGCCGGACAGCGTTTTTCAAAAAATGCTGCCGCAAATGCAGACCAATACGCCCGTTTTCCGAAAAATAAAGCTCAATGCTGCCACACTTGATGAACTGAAGGCACACCCCTACCTGAGCAGTTTTCAGGCTACCATTCTGTTCAACTACCGATTGCAGCACGGCAGCTACGCTGATTTTGCCAGTGTGAAAAAAGTGAAGGCGGGCTTTAATGAGGAAGATTGGGCGAAGTTGGAGCCGTATTTATCTTACGAATGAGTAAGCTACCTCTCGGGTATGGCGCTGTTAATTGACTCCTTTTTTATTGGTTATCAATTGGTTATCCAGTTGCTGACCATCAGTTTCCCATGTTCCGTCATCACGCTCTCCGGGTGGAACTGCACCCCCCGCACGTCGTATTCCTTATGCGTCAAACCCATGATTTGCCCCTCGTCATCTTCGCAAGTCAGGTCAAAACAATCGGGCAAACCCTGCTTGGAGACGACCCACGAGTGGTAACGCCCAGCGGCAAATGTTTCGGGGATTCCACGGAACAGCAGCTCGTCGGCCTTGCGCACGTGCATGGTCGTTGCTACGCCGTGGTAGACCCTCGATAGGTTCTCCAATTGCCCACCGAACACCTCCCCAATGGCCTGCAAGCCGAGGCAAACTCCAAAGATGCTTTTCGTGGATGCCAGCTCCAGAATCAGGTCGCAAAGTATGCCCGATTCCTTCGGCAAACCGGGGCCTGGCGAGAGCAGGATTTTGTCGTAACGGGCAGCTTGAGCCACCGTGATTTCGTCGTTGCGGAACACGTCGGGGCGAATGCCGGACATCTCCTCCACGTACTGGACGAGGTTGTAGGTGAAACTGTCGTAATTGTCGAGGACGAGGATTTTCTTCATGTTGATAAGCCGCAAAGAACGGTGGAGTAGGTGTAGATAGCCAAACGCTTTGACTTTTTACCAAAGAAAATAATTGCGGAGCAAGGAAAAATGGATGTGCCACCTATTTGCGAAACCATAAATCGCACTGGAAGCCAAGCGAAATCAGCTTCACCGAAGGCGAAAACAATAGCTACTTTTGCCGCCTAAAAAAAGTAGCTAATGAAAAACGACACGTGGGAGCGCCTCTATTCCGAGCCGGAAACGATGGACTTGAACCTCTTCCATGCCCGCTTTGACCACTTGCGCAACCCCCGCAACAGCATGGACATCCGCATCGTGACCCTCACCGGGGCCGATGCCGTGAACGTGATGGCACTCACCCCGGCGGGCAACGTCGTCATGGCCGACAACTTCCGCTTCGGCATCATGGCCTATTCCCTCGAACTGCCCGGCGGCCTCGTGGACCCCGACGAAGACCACCAGCACGCCGCCCGACGGGAACTCCTCGAGGAAACCGGCTACTCCGCCCCCGACTGGTACTATCTCGGCTGCATCGCCGCCAACCCCGTGTTCATGGACAGCTACGTGCACCACTACCTCGCTATCGGTGCGGAGAAGACGGCTGCGCAGTCCCTCGATGAGGGCGAGGACATCCGGGTGCGGGAGCTGCCGCTGGCGGAGCTTCGCAAAATGCTGTTCAACGGCGAGTTCCAGCATCCGCACACGGAGAGTGGGGCGTTGCGGGGGTTGGGGCGGTTGGAGAGGGGATTGTGATTACGATTTCAGAAACGGGTTTGCGATTTTCAATTGGCCATTAACGACCTGTCCAATATGCAGGTCTTCGGAATACAATATCGTACAACCACTTTCTAACGCCGATGCAATGATTAAGCTATCGTAAAAGCTGTAGGAAAATTTATTAGAAAGTGATAATGCGGAAATAATGCTTTCGGGTTGAATCAAGACGACTTGGCAAAAAGCAAGTAAGTTCTGAATATGCTGTTCCGTAGTTGATATGTCGAGCCGATATTTCTTGCGGCAAACATTGGCGTTTTCGGCTACCACTTGTGTACTAATCACATGCCCTTCCTGAAGCAATTGAAGTGCTTTTTGCTTTTTCGGCAAGTCATTTCCCAACAAGTAAAGCCAGATATTGCTGTCAATAAATACCTTATCTTTCATTGGCTTCATCCCTATTGAATTTGAAATTTGTCAAATCCACATTGATGGACTTATAAAAATCAGCAGGCTTAGTTTTTGCTGTTTCCTGCGCTTTCTCCTGACGCAATACCTTGACATTTAGCAGTTTAAGAAACGCATTCAGCAATGCCAAATCTCTGCTGTTTTCTATTTCTAAAGTTAATCGTGTCATTTTTGGATAGTTTCTACAAAATTACAAGAAAGGATGAAATTCAAGAACGATGAAAGAATAACTTAATCGTTTTGACCTCGGCCCTCAAATAAACCTATCTCAAAGTATGCCACAATGCCTAAACCCCAACCCTCCAAGTTTTTCTACCTTTGCCCAAAAACACCATCATCTTGACGAAATCCATACTCCTGTTTTTCCTGCTGCTGCCTTTTTTCTCGCTGGCGCAAACCTTCTCCGACACCTTCAACCTGCCCATCCCCGACGACGGCAATATCGGCTACTACGACCTCGAAGTGAGCGGCCTGCCCACGGCCACCGGCGCTGACTTCGGAGTGGAGACCATCTGCATCAACCTCACGCACACTTGGAACGCTGACCTCGTCGTGTCGGTCATTGCTCCCGATGGCACGGAGGCCGAGCTGACCTCCGACAACGGCGGCGATACCGACGGTTATATCAACACCTGCTTCAATGCCAATGCGGCGCAGGGGATTTGGGAGGTGGGCTGGCCGTTCACCGGCACCTTCAAGCCGGAGGGCTTTATGAGCGTGTACCAGAACGGGCTAAACCCCAACGGTACTTGGCGGCTGAAAATCCGGGACACCTACCCCTTCGCCGATGCGGGCGAACTGTTCGACTGGAGCATCACCTTCGGGCCGAACCCGCCGACGCCGTATCCGTTCTTTTCGTCCAGCTTGCCCATTTTGAAAATAACAACCAATGGGCAGGTCATCCCCAACGAGGTGAAAATCACGGCCAACCTCCAAGTCATTGACAACGGCCCCAGCCAAACCAATTTCGTGAGCGACCTGCCAACCAGCTACGACGGCCAAATAGCTATTGAACAGCGGGGCAACAGCTCCGGCTGGATGCCCAAGAAATCCTTCAGCTTCGAGACCCGAAAGCCCGACAGTTCCAACAACAACGTCAGCCTACTCGACATGCCCGCCGAAAACGACTGGGTGCTGCTCGCCAACTATTCCGACAAGACCCTCATGCGCAACTATTTGGCGCAAACCTTTTATGAGAAAATGGGCCGGTACGGCCCCCGTATGCGCCACTGCGAGCTGGTGATTGACGGTGAGTACCGGGGCATTTACGTGCTTGGTGAGCGAATCAAACGGGACAGCCAGCGGGTGGACATTGCGAAGCTGAACCCCGACGAAAACACGGGCGAGGACGTGACGGGCGGCTATATCGTCAAGGTTGACTGGCAAAACGGCACGAACCTCGGTGGATGGTCTTCGCAATTTTTTCCCATCAACAACAACACCAACAAACTCTACTACCAGTTCCATTACCCAAAGGCCGATGAAATCACGCCTGCGCAAGCTGAGTACATCGCCAGCTATGTGGACAGTTTCGAGCAGGCGATGAGCGGCCCCAACTTCCAGGACCCCGACCTCGGCTGGCGGCGTTTTGCTGCCGAAAAGTCCTTTGCCGACTTCATCCTGCTCTACGAACTATCGAACAACGTGGATGCCTACTGGCTCTCCACTTTCCTGCACAAGGACAAAAACGGCAAGTTAAGGGCAGGCCCACCGTGGGATTTCGACCTGGCCTTCAACAACGCAGACTACTCCGAGGGTTGGAGCACCTCCGGTTGGCGGTACAATTGGTTGGCCAACAACCACGACCAGTTGCCCTTCTTCTGGCAGCGCATCTGGCAGGACGCCGCATTTGCGAAGCAAACCGCCTGCCGCTGGCACGAGCTGCGGGAAGGTGCCCTGCACCCGGACAGCCTACGTGCCATCATCGCTGAAAAAGCGGCGCAATTGGATGAGCCGCAAGCGGAAAACTTTACCCTCTGGGACATCATCGGGGTATGGGTATGGCCGAACGTGCAGCCGCTTCCGCAGAGCTATGCCGAGGAAATCACGAGGCTGCAAAGTTGGGTGGCTGCCCGTGCCGCTTGGATGGACGCCAACCTGCCCGATGGGGACTGCTCGCCCGTCGTTTCCGCCGTGGGCGAGGCATCGGACGGCTGGGGCGGCGTCCGCATTGCCCCCAACCCGTTCAGCGACCGGCTGCGGGTGGACGGCCCCGACCGCTTCGACCTCCGCCTGACCAATGCCCTGGGGCAGGTGGTCTGGCAAGCTGTTGACCTAAAAAACACCACGGAAGTGGAAACCAGTTCGCTGCTGTCCGGTTGCTATTGGCTCACCGCCACCAGCGATGGGCGGGTATGGAGCAGGCTGGTGATAAAACAGTAGCTTTTTAAAGCACCTACGACACAAATAAATGTGCGTGTCGCTATGTGCCGTGCGTTATGCCCCTGTGTGTCACTTTTGTCATCGCCAAAGGCGAACCACAATGGTACGAGGGCAAACATGGCTTCCAGCATGGCGTGAAAAAGTCCCTTTGGGGCAACAAAGCGGCACGCAACGGAACGCAATATTTCTCAAATACAATTTCAAAATCAACAATTTCATCAATGGAAAAAACGAAAATCACCATCAACAACAACGGCTCCATCAAGATTGACGGAGAAGTGGAACTCCTCGACCCACAGGGCAACGCCTACGGCCTCGGTGGCCGCACCATCATCTCGCTGTGCCGCTGCGGGCATTCCGCCAACAAGCCATTTTGCGATGGGGCGCACCGGGCGAACGGCTTTGAAGACCAGTGTATGGCTTTTGACCTGCCGCCGAAAAAAGTGGCCTAAGCGCTTGCATGACTTGCCAAGTTTCAAAAACTTGGCAAGTCTTTGCCTTTCAATTCAACATTCACAATATCCAAACTATGGCAAACCAACTCAAACTCATCGCCCTTTTGCTCTGCTTCGCAAACGGGTTGGCCGCCCAGACCATCATGGGCAGCATCCAGCACAACGGCATTCAGCGGGATTACCGGCTGCACCTGCCACCCAACTTGCTGCCGGGCAGCCACCCGCCGCTGGTGTTCAACCTGCACGGCTTCACCTCCAACGCCATGCAGCAGGAGACCTACTCCGACATGAACGCCGTGGCCGACACCGCCGGGTTCATCGTCTGCTACCCCAATGGCGTGGGCAATGCCTGGAACATCGGCGTGGCCGGGGGCAGCACCGCCGATGATTTGGGCTTCATCGCTACCCTGATTGACAGCTTCCATGTGCAGTACGGCATTGACCGGGAGCGGGTCTATTCCTGCGGCATGTCCAACGGCGGCTTTTTTAGTTACCGATTGGCTTGCGAAATGAGCGACCGCATCGCCGCCATTGCCTCGGTGACGGGCAGCATGACCAACCAATTGCTCAATAACTGCACCCCCGCCCGCCCCATGCCAGTGCTCGAAATCCACGGCACCGCCGACCAACTTGTGGCTTATAATGGGGCAATGGGCAATGCGGGCATTCCTGCCGTGATAGCCGCTTGGGCTGCGAAAAACGGCTGCACAGGCCAAGTCCTCACGGGCAGCTACCCGGATGTCGTGGGCAGCGACCAAACCACGGCCAATTTTGAAATTCATACGGGCTGCGAGGAGGATGTGGAGGTCAAGCTGATAACCATCCAAAACGGTGGGCACACCTGGCCGGGCGCTTTTCCAACGGTGATATTTGGAGCCACCTGTCAGGACTTCGAGGCCAGCGTGGAGATTTGGAACTTCTTTAACAGGTTCAAGCTCAACCTCGCCTCGTCAGTGGATCATGGCGCTCCGCAATTGTTGGCGGCCACCGTTTTCCCCAATCCATTTGACCACCATCTCAATATCCTGTTGGATGGTAAATCGCCTGATTTTGCAAGGGTTTTCGATGCGTTTGGCAAGTTGGTTTGGCAGGGAGTACCAGCGGCTAACTTGGCAACGGAGGCTTGGCCCGCAGGGATATATTTCTTGGAAATAAAGACGGGGAATACGGTTTTGCTGCGCAAGGCTGTGAAGTGGTAATTGATTTGTCAAATAAATCCTGACGGTAAAAAAGTCAGTGGATAACGTCGGAGAGATTCAAGACCCTGTCCATGTTGGAAGGAATCGAAACAAAAAAAACCCCGGCAAGCAAATCCTGCCGGGACTATAATATTTACCCTTAAGTAAAACAATTAGTATGAAAGGTTGGAGGGCCTTGCCCACAAGGCTTTATCAGTTTCTTAAGGACTGACATATCGGTATTTTGCCCACCGATTTATCCGGTTTTTATCATTTGACTTTCTTGTTCCACCAACACGCTGGAGAACTTTGTGAGGTGAAGGGCGGAGGTAAAAAATGTTGCTACACTTATTTTGGTTAGCGTAGATAAACGTTCTGATTGCAAGTTTACTGAAAATGGAGTTTCGGTAGGCGATGGTTAGGGGTGCATTGGCCGTATTTTAATCGAAATCTAATGCAGATAAATGCTGCGGCAAATGGGTCATCTGATTAGTCTGAAGGGCAATTGGCAGGGAAAACATGTCCGGGATTGTAAGGGTATAGTTTCCAAAAACAGTCAGTCCTCCTTTACGTCAAATTTTTTTTCATCCCAAAAACGACCGCACCAGCTCCAACAACTCAGCCGGCTTTTCCGCATGGACCCAATGCCCTGCCCCCTCAATCGTCTTGATTTCTGAATTTGGAAACAGTTTCTTTATCAACCCCTCATCCTCCGGCAAGGTGACGTGCTTCGAGCGGCCACCAACGATGAAGAGCGACTCGCCCTCGAACGGCTCGCCCTCCACCGCCGCCAGGATGTCCGGGTAGTGCTTCCAAAGCACGGGCAGGTTCATTTTGAATTCAAATCCCCCACCCCCCTGCCCCCCTGAAGGGGGATTCTTTCGGGTCATGTTTTTCAACAAAAACAGTCGCACATCTTCTTCCTTGATGCGCTCGGCGAGCAACGCTTCGGCTTCCTTCCGGTCGGAAATATTGTCCAAGTCCATGGCCTGGAGCGCCTCAAAAATCTCGAAATGCCCACCGGGGTACGCCTTCGGCGCAATGTCCACCACCACCAATTTCTTCACCAAATCCGGGTGTTCAAAGGCGAACTGCATGGCGGTCTTGCCGCCCATCGAATGGCCGATGACGTGTGCACCATCGTACATCCAGTGCGCCTCCATGAACTGCCGAAGGTCTTCGGCCAACGCCGGGTAATCATGGGTATCGGAGTGCGGCGAGCGCCCGTGGTTCCGCTGGTCGAGGATGAAGACGGAGTGCGATTCCGCCAATTGCCGGGCGATGGTCTGCCAGTTGTCCAGCGTCCCGAACAGCCCGTGCAGGATGATAATGGGGTCGCCCTGCCCGAAAGTTTTATAGTTCAGTTTCAAGATTGAATCGTTTGAAGTGGTTTGAGCAGCGGTTTTTTACCTTTGCAAACTTTGTGAAAACGCAAATAAAACCAGATGGTTCGAGTTGGATGAATCAGCCCTGTTAGGGCTTCGAAGCCCTAACAGGGCTGATTCATCCAACTCGAACCAAATTGTCACCAACTAAATGCACCATATCAGCCCTGACCCGCTGACCCTCGAACGGGTCGGCGAAATACTCATATCGGGCAGCAAAATTGCCCTTTCCACGGAGGCCGCTCAGCGCATCGAGCATTGCCGCCGCTATTTGGACAACAAGCTGGCCCCCTCCGGGGAAACATTTTACGGCATCAACACCGGCTTCGGCTCCCTCTGCAACGTGCGCATCGAGCACGACGAACTGGAGCAACTCCAACTAAACCTCGTCATGTCCCACGCCTGCGGCATGGGCGATGAAGTGCCAGCGGATGTGGTGCGGTTGATGCTTTTGCTTAAAATCCAAGGACTATCACAGGGCTACTCCGGCGTCCAGCTCGCCACCGTGCAGCGCCTCGTTGACTTTTTCAACCACGGTATTTTGCCAGTTATTTACCAGCAGGGGTCGCTCGGCGCTTCCGGTGATTTGGCACCGCTTGCGCACCTAAGCTTGCCCCTCATCGGCATGGGCGAAGTGCGGGTAAAAGGCGAAAAAATGCCCGCCGTCAATGTCTTAAAAGGACACGGCTGGCAGCCCATTCGCCTCCAATCGAAAGAGGGGCTGGCACTGCTCAACGGCACTCAATTTTGCCAAGCCTACGGCGTCTGGTGCCTGTTGGAAGCCCGCCGACTGTACGATTTGGCCAACCTCACCGCAGCCGTTTCGCTCGATGCTTTCGATTGCAGGCTGTCGCCGTTCAACGAGCTGTTGCACAAAATAAGGCCGCACGAGGGGCAACTGAAAACCGCCGAGGCCATCCGCAACTTATTGAAGAACAGCGAGTTGTCCCTTCGGGAAAAGACCGCCGTGCAGGACCCCTATTCCTTCCGTTGCGTGCCGCAAGTGCATGGGGCCAGCTACGACGCCATCGCCCACGTGGAGCGGGTGTTTTCCACCGAAATCAATTCCGTGACGGACAACCCGACCATCTTCCCTGACGATGACTTCATCCTCTCCGGCGGCAACTTCCACGCCCAGCCGCTGGCATTGGCACTGGATTACCTTGCCATTGCCCTTGCGGAATTGGGCAGCATCAGCGAGCGCCGCACCTACCAGCTCATCAGTGGGCAACGGGGGCTGCCGCCTTTTTTGACAAAAAATGGTGGATTGAACAGTGGCTTCATGATTCCGCAGTACACCGCCGCCAGCATCGTCAGCCAGGCCAAGCAGCTCTGCACCCCCGCCTCGGTGGACAGCATCGTGTCCTCCAACGGCCAGGAGGACCATGTGAGCATGGGCGCCAACGCCGCCACAAAGGCTTGGCGGGTGGTAAAAAACGTGGAACGGGTGCTGGCCATCGAGTTCTTCACGGCAACGCAGGCGATGGAATTCAGGAGGCCGTTGCAGTCGTCAGAAGCAGTGGAAAATGCTTTGGCGGCTTACCGGAAAGTAGTGCCAATGGTGGAGGAAGATAGGATTCTAAGCGAGGACATGGAGGCGACGGTGGAGTTTTTGAAGGGTTTGCGAAATATGGCTTTCGAAAATTATAGTTGATGGACAAACTGTTTAAGTTTTGTACTACACAAGGGGGCAAGCCCCCTTGGAAACAACGCATTTCCAAGGGGGCTTGCCCCCTTGATAAAGTCATCAATCAGTTAATCAAGGAACTATAATGCCGCAAATCAAAAATTAGATTTTTGATTTGCGGCATTATGATAGCACGTAAACCCTACGTCAAAGCGCTTCCGGCTCGCTCCTCGTCGAGAGCGACATTTTCGAGATGCCCTCCACGCTTTTCAGTTGGCTCAAAAACTGCAGCCCCGACGAATTTCTTTTAAACACAATCCGGTAATCGAACTCGATTTGCAAATTGCCTTCGGGGTCCGTCACGTAGTCGGAGCGCCAGTGCTGGGTTTTCGTGCAATGCTCGTTGAGCAGCCGCCGCACCGCCGCCTCAGAAGTACCCGCCTCTGCATTCAACCGAAACCGCAGCACGTTGACCTGGTGGTGGCCAGCCGTGGAAAATGGCGTCCATTTCAACAAAAAAGCAACCGTACAAAATGCTACCGTACCGATGAAAGCGATGTTGTAGCCATGCACCCCGCAGGCGATGCCAATGGCCAGCGCCGAGAACATGAAAATGATGTTGCGGGGGTCACGCAGGTTGGTGCGGAAGTGGATGATGGCCAATGCGCCAATCATCCCCAAGCCCCTCGCCAAACTGTCGCCAATGGCCAGCATCACCGTGGCGGCTGCCATCGAACCGAGAATCATGGCTTGGATGAAGTTGCCGGGCACGAAGAGGTCACGGCTCGTTTTTTCGTAAGTGAACGCCACCACGACCGACAACAGAAACGAAAAAAGCATGGCATAGACCACCGACATCAAAGTCGGGTTGTCGGCGTTGGCTTGCAAAAGGGAAAAGTCGAACATGGCTTGGTGACTGGTAATTGGTGATTGGTGAGTTGGCAGTGCTTACTGCACCACCAAAACTTGGTGTGCCGAGCCTGATTTTACGAGGTAGAACCCTGCTGCCCAGTCGCTCACGTCCATTTTTGTTTCATTGAAAAAAGCCGTGCTCCACCGCAGCCGCCCAAGTTGGTCGAAGACCTCCACCGTTTGAAACCCCGGCATTTCGCTCCGCAAAACCACTTCCACCCCACTGGCTGGGTTGGGAAAAACAGTGAGCGCCCTCGCCCGTGCTGCCTCGTCCACTGCCGAGATGCCCGTGTCGTTGTTGGCCTTGAAGGTAGGGTTCTTGATGACGAAGTTGCCTGTGCCGTTCGGGGAGCGGGCATATCCCTTGTCGGTCTGCTGCGCCCCAAAAGTGATGTCCTGCACGATGCTCCCACCTGCATTCACGAGCATCAGCCGTTCGCCAGCCGCACTCAACTTGAAGTTGGCGTGCAGCGGCCCTTGGCTACTGTCCTCGTCCGCCCACACGATGAGGTAGCCTTGGGAGGGTATGCTGGTATTGGTCGGAAACTTCCATTTTGTCAGGTTGTCCGGCTTGTCGGTCAAGTGCCAGCCGGAGATGTCCACGGGACCGTTGGAGGTATTGTAGAGTTCTATCCAGTCCTCGTACTCGCCGTTCTCGTCGGTGATATAGGTTTGGTTGGAGGCCATGAGTTCGTTGATGACCACCGAGGATTGTGCCGCTACTTTGCCAAAGGCAAGGAAAACAAGCGCCACCATAAGACCTGCCATTCGTGTAAACTGAAACTTCATAATTTTTGACTTTTGTGTTAAGTTTTTCAAGACCGCAAAGGTGCAGTTTTCCCTCAACCTCTCCGTACCATTTTTTGCAAACGGCCTGACACAGCATTCCAAAAAAAAAGCACCCACCAGCTTAATGCCGGAGGGTGCTTCGTTGAGTTAATTGGTTGCATCTGCCGCCGTGAAGTCCGCTTCTACCGCACCTTCACAAACCGCTTCGTCACTACCCCATCGCCGACTTGCAGCGACAAGAAGTAGGTGCCCGCCGCAAATTGCGACACATCGAAGTTGGCAGTTTGCTGGCCAATGCCTACCTGCCCATTGCGCAGCAAGACCACTTCTCCCAATGTGTTCAGGATGCGAACTTTCGCATCGCCTGGGGCAGCGGTGGAATAGCGCAGCGTCAGGAAGTCCGTGGCCGGATTGGGCAACAGTTCAAGCGCCGTGATGGCCACTTCGCCCGTGCTGGAGGCCGTCTGGTTGCAGCTCATCGTAATGGCTTGCAGCCAAGCACAGCCGCTTGCATCCATCACTTGCACCACAATGGTAGCAGTGCCCGCACCCGCCAGCAGCGTGGCCGATTGGCCGTTGGAACCGTTGGTGATTTCCCAGCCAGTGCCTTCCAGCACCGACCACTCAAAATCGTAAGGCGCAGTGCCGTTCACGGTATTGGCGACCAACGCATAGCTATTGCCACAGTCCAAGTCCGCTGGTATTTCCACGCTCACCCCAAAGGCAGCATCGAGCAGCGTCACCCGCAGCGTGTGCGAAGCCGCATTGCCACAGGCATCCGTCGCCAAGTACGTGAACAGATGGGCCGCCGATTCGCAGTTTGTTTCCAACGCCGTCTCCACGTTGATGGTCACGTTGTTGCAGTCGGTAGCAATAGCCACAGGTGGTTGCCAGGCCGCAAACTCGGCTTGTGTCATCACCAATTCCAATGGCATCTGCTCGAAGACCGGAACCTCCGTGTCCACTACCGTGATGGTTTGCGAGGTAATGGCCTCGTTGCCGCAAGCATCCGTCGCCGTCCAAGTGCGGGTGAAGGTCTCGCCGCAAGCGCCCATTTGCACCTCGTCGCCGAAGGCCAGTGCCACGGTGCTGCAAGCGTCCGTTGCCGTCATCGTCACGAACGCCACAGGCTCGCCGCATTCGATGGTCAAGTTTTCAACATCGGTGGTAAAAACCGGGGCCATATCGTCCGTCACCGTTATTTTTTGCTGCGCAATGGTTGAGTTGCCACAAGCGTCCGTTGCCGTCCAAGTCCGCACATGCTGTTGGCCGCAGGCCAAGTTCAGTACCTCGTCGGTGTGCATCACGCTTACCGTCGAGCAGCCGTCGGTGGCCATTGGCGAACCAAAAACCACCGCCTCGCCACAGGTCAGCACCTGGTCGGCTGGCAACGCAGCGAAGCTGGGCGCCACATTGTCCGTCACCGTTATTTTTTGCTGCGCAATGGCTGAGTTGCCGCAAGCATCCATCGCCGTCCAAGTTCGGATATACTGTTGGCCACATGGCACATCCACCACTTCGTCCAAGTAAGAAAGCCCGGCGGAAGAGCAGTTGTCGTCAGCCAATGGCGAGCCGAACACCACCGCCTCGCCGCAGGTCAGCGACTGGTCGGCTGGCACGGCGCTGAACACGGGTGCGTCATTGTCCACGATGGTGATGGTTTGCGAAGCGGTCGCCTCATTGCCGCAGGCGTCCACCGCCGTCCAAGTGCGGGTCACGGTCTGGTTTGCGCAAGCCGTGGAGCCGCCGCTGGTCCACGCATCGTGGTGGCTGATGGTCAGTGCGGTGCCGCTGGCGCAATTGTCAGCAACCGTCGGCACGTCGAAGGTCGGTGTGCCGCCGCTGGCGCAGGTCATGGTCAGGTCTTGCGAAGCCAGCGTGAATACCGGCGCCGACTGGTCGGGCATGATGACGATGGTTTGCTTCGCAAACGTCGAGTTGCCGCAAACGTCCGTGGCCGTCCAGTGCCGGGTGATGGTGGTGGCGCTGGTGCAGTCGCCCGCCGTTATTTCATCCACAAAGCTGATGGTCAACGGGCCACAGGCCGAGTGGCATACTGGCTCGCCAAAGACGACATCGCCACTGCAATCCACGGTCAGGTTCTCCGGCACGTAGGCAAAGGCAATCATGTTGCCGCTGTTGAAGCCGGGCAGCACCCAGGCACTGGTGGTGGCCGTGGTGAAGTTGCCGCACTCGTCGGTGGCCGTCCAGGTGCGCACGATGTCGTAGCCGTACTCGATGCCGTTCACCACATGGCAGTCGCCCGTGCCGATGATGCTGTCCTGGAACGTGATGGTCACGTCGCCACAGTTGTCAAAGGCAATCGGGTCTGGGAAAACGATGGTGTCCTCGCAATCGAAGAACTGGTCGTAAGGCACGAAGATGAACACGGGCACCGTGGTGTCCGGGTTGGTGGTCACCTGCTGGGTGAAGGTGGCCGTGTTTCCGCAAACATCGGTGGCCGTCCAAACACGGGTGAAATGGAAGCCCGTGTCGCAAGTGCCCGTTTGGTCACTGTCCACGTAGCTGAGGGCGGTCGCTCCGCAATTGTCGAAAGCCACGGGCGTGTAAAGCGGCCCGCCACAGTCCACAGTGATGCTATCTGGTGTGTCGGCAGCAAAAATGGGCGCTTGGGTGTCCGGCCCGGTGCTGATGGTTTGCGAAGCGGACACCATGTTGCCGCAGGCATCGTGCGCAATCCAAGTACGGGTCACGCTGAACGGCTGGCTGCAGTCGCCATTGGAGTTCACCACGTCGGTGAAGCTGACGCTGAGGCCACCCGCAGGGCAGGTTGTTTCAGCAATGGCATTTCCGAAGCCGGGGTTCAGGTCGCAGGACACGGTGATGTCCGGCGGTACGAACGTGAAAATCAGCGTGGACGGCACGTTTGGCGGCGTCATGGTGATGACTTGAGTCACCGTATCCGAATGGCCGCAAGCGTCGGTGGCAATCCAGGTGCGGGTGATAATGTTGGGCAATGGGCAAGCACCGCCTGTTTGCTGCTCGCTGAAAGTTAACGTAAATGCTGAACAATCGGTCACGGTCGGGTCTTGGACGGGCGGCACGTTCGGGCACTCCGCAGTGATGTCGGCTGGCACGTTGGAGAAAACGGGCGGCAGGTTGTCCACGATGGTAATCGTTTGCGAAGCGGAGGAAACATTGCCGCAGTCGTCGGTGGCCGTCCATGTGCGGGTGATGACGTGGTTGCAGGCGGGGCCAGTGCTCGTCTCCAAGAATGTTACCGTAACGCTGGGGTCACAGGCATCGGTGGCAGTGACATTGGCAGGAGAAGGCACGGTGGAGCAGGGGTCCAGCGTGACGCTGGGCGGTACGCCTTGCAGTACAGGTGCTTGGTTGTCCGTGACGGTCAGGTAGCCCACGAAAACGGTGGTGTTGCCGCAGTTGTCGGTGCCGGTCCAAGTGACCTTGATGGGGTCGCCGTTGCACTCGTTGCCGGTCAGGCCAGTGAAGTCGTGGGTGAAGGTGACGGGTTGGCTGAGGTCGCTCCAGTTGCCGCTGTAGTTGAGCCAATGGTCGAGCTGTGCAGCGGCATTGGGAGCGCCGCAGTCGAGGTCGAGGTTGGTGGGCTTCACGCAGTCGGGGCCTTTGGTGTCCACGAGCGTGAAGGTGGCGCAAGTGGTGAAAGTATGGCCGCAGTTGTCGGTAGCGACAAAGGTCACATCAATATGCCCATCAATATAGCTGCAATTCCAGACCCAGTTGTTCATGTTGAAATTGTTCGTCCAAGTGATGGGGCCGCAGCCAGGCACGCTGAAAGAGGCACCGCCGTTGTTGTTTACCCAGTTTTGCGGGCCGTTCATGTAGTTCATCATCGTGGCCTCCAGGGTCACGTCCTGTGCGGGGATGGCAATGACGCCAGCGGGCAGGTTGTTGACGACCGTGGGGGTGCTGTACCCAGCGCCAAGGTTGCCGGAGAGGTCGCTCACGACCAGCCCGCCACCGACCGTGCCGCCACCAAAGGCCGTGTTGCACAGCGCCGACAAGGCACCGGGCGCATTCGGGTTGAGCGCCACGGTGAACTCCACCGTCAGGTACTGCCCCGCCGAAAGCCAGCCCGTGCCGGGCAGGAAGAGGTTGGTGTAGTTGCGGCCATCAAAATAGGGGTTGAGGAGCGGCGGCCCAGTGGCCGTGGAAGCCACTATTTGCGGAGCAGTCAAAGTGTCCAAGTAGGCGGCTGCGAGGTACGTGAGCAGGTCGTCTTCCAAGAAAAGCTCTTTGGCGCCGCCCGCATTGTTGAACATCGTGATGCTGATTTTGAAAGCGGGCAAGTCCACGTTGCCACTGGCATTGGTGCAAGTGTTGAGGCCGTAATGGTTGATGGGGGTTACGGTTTTCGTAATCATTATCTCCGGTATGTTGGCGGTGCAATTGGGGCCACCGCCCTGTGCGCAGGCATAGCTGTCATCGAACAAACAGCGGGTCGCACAAAGTTCGAGCGCAAACGGCTCGCCCGTGAGCGCACCGCCGTCCACCCGCCAATATTCCACGCAAACCTGCGACACGGGCTGGGCGTTGGAAGTGGCGCTCCAAAGCACGCCCTTGCCATAGCCTACGCCACTGAAGGTCAGCCCATTGATATTGGTGATGGGCGCTGGGCCGTTGCCGAAGCCAGTCATAACGACGGGGTCGGCGCCCAACCATGCCCGGATGCGCACCCGCTCCGGCCCTGCAAAGAAGAGGTGCTCCTGCGAGTTGAGGCGGATGGGACGGGCCTCGTCGAGGGTGAAGCAGTAGGTGTTGCCGCCGCCGCCGATGAACTCCCGGCTGTTGTCGAGGCTGAAACGGCCATAAGGGCGTGGCGGCTTATTGTTCAAAGTGGAGTTGCCGGAGGCCGTGGACGGGTTGGCGTCAATCTCGATGAAGGTGATTGGGTCGCCGGATTCATCGCAGAAGCCGCTGTTGAAACCGAAGACGGGCTGGCCGTTGTCGAGCCAAAGGCCCTCGTTGGCGGAGAGCCTGCCCCAGCGGCTCACCGGGGAGCTGTTGTCGCAAAAGATGGGCGCATCGGCCACACACTTGATGCCGTCAATGCTGAGGCGGAACGGCTCGATGGTGGGCATGTCGCCCGCAGTTGCGTAGTATTCCACACAGACCTGTGTGACGGGTTGTGCGCCAGAGTTGACGCTCCACCACAGGCCGCCGCCCGTTTTTCCATTGGCATTGAAGTGGATGCTGCCCGTGCCGTTGCCTGTGATGGTGGCATTGCCGACGGGGCCGCCCTGGTAGGTGGCCGCCAGCGGAACGGGGTTGACGCCGTTGAGGGCCGTCACCCGAATGTTTTCGCCCAAGGCAAAATAGGCGTGCTCCCGGCTGTCCACACCGACCGGAGCAGCGATGCTGAGGTCGAAGCAGTAGCGTACCCCCGAAGCCCCCATGTTCTGGCGGGCGAGATAGAACGAGGTGCTGCCCCAGCGTCGGGGCTGGCGGGCGTTGATGACGTTGTTGGCCACGGCATTGGGCGCAGGGCCGGCGCTGATGTTCAGCAGGATGGGGTTCGCTCCGCTGCAAATGCCGGAGTTGAAGCCCGGCACGCTGCCGCCGTTCTGGAGCGTGAGGCGTTGGGCAGGGCTGAGGTTGGCCCAAGCACCGACGGGCTGGAGGGCCATCGCCGAGGAGGTGGCGGACTCCCACGGTTGGTGGTAGTCCCAGGATTGGAGGGCGAGCAAGGCCATTGCCACCACTGGCAATGACAAGATTTTGCGAAGCAGCGGTACTTTCAACCACTTCTTTGCGGAAGCGAATAAATCACGATTGGTAAACCTGTGCATGGTTATCAGTTTTTAGATGAATAAAATTGGAGGAAAGCCCCCTGTGTTGACTTGTAAAAACAGGTGTTGAAAAAAATGCCGTTACTTTAAGTTTGTGTTAGTAACAAGGCTTTAGGTAAGATGCCCAAGATGGTAGTGCAAGGTAGAAAGAAGTTTTGGAGGAAAAAAACTTTGCCGAAGGTCAACATTGGCTTTGGGAAAAAAAAGAAGAGGAGTGGGTAGGAAGAATTGACGGGGTACGGCACTTGTCATGAGGTTTCCCGCTTGGGTACCACCGAAAACTTCGAGGCAGGCAAGCCTTTCCTAAATTTCCGCAGGACAATTTCAGCACAAACTTGCGGCACATTTGTATTGATGGAGCAGGAGTTGCCCTCAACTTTGCTCGATTTCAACTAAACCTCAAGCAACACTAATTGGAAGTTTAAAAAACTGTTTAGGATTCGAGCGCAAATCCCTGGGACACTTTTTTGAGGTAAGGTCACGCAAATAGACGGAATATTGAACACCTACGTAGCCCTAAGTTTAAGGAAAACTCCAAAGTCAAAAAAAAAATCCTTCGAAGTTGGCTTGACTTCGAAGAAAAAATTTCAAATTTGAGCGTTCGAAAAACTTCACAAGAATCTTTCTGATATTTTCGGATTAAAATCTCCTAAAACACTTGTAACAGCAAATAGCGTCATTTTTCTGTAGCAATAAAAAGGCTTCAGAAATTTGTAAAAATCCTAAACAAAAATGGTCGACCCAAATGAAATGACCCTTCCGATGTTTGAAAGCCGCTTTAAGAGCCGAAAGTACATCGGCTCAGGTGGTTTTGCCAAGGTGTACAAAGCATTCGACCATGCTAAAAACCATTACGTGGCCCTAAAGGTAGCCGATGTCCGCCCCGAGGTTAAGCAATTCACCTTACAACGGGAGGTAGAACTCGTGAACAAGCTTCCCCCACATCCAAACATCGCAAGGTACGATGCCTGTTACCGATTTGACATGGGGGTAGCTGGGGAGATTGACTTCGCTATTTTAAAATTTTACGAAGATGGCAATTTAGAGCAATTTGTTACGACCCACGACCTTACTGCCGACGACGTACACATTATTATTAAGGGGATTTTGAGGGGTGTCAGCTTTTTGCACAACAACAATTATGTGCATCGTGACTTAAAGGCGCAAAATATCCTCATCCAAAGAGATGACGGGGTGTGGACGCCCAAGATTACCGACTTCGGTTTGAGCCGTTCTATGGGTACCGACAACACGGCCAACAATTCAGCAATTGCGCTTTCTTACTCTTATGCAGCACCCGAACAAATCCAAAACCGAAAGATTTACAAAAACGTAGATATATGGGCTGCTGGGGTGATAATTTATAAAATGGTGGCAGGTGAACTCCCGTTCAAGACCAGCCAAAAAGAAGATGGCCGGGATACCCAGTCTCAGTTGGAATTGAGCCGGAAGATAGTCAATGCCGAGCTACCGGACAAAGTGAACACCCTGCCTGAGCCTTACCAATCCATCATCAAGCGATGTTTGGTTGCAGACCCAAAATCCAGGTGCCAAAATGCGGAGGAATTACTCTCGCTTTTGGATGGAGAGCAACCTTATGTAGGTAATTATAGCGAGGATGAAGAGGAGCACTTTCATGTCACCGCCCCATCGCCTACTTTATTCGTCCCCATTGAGCCATCGGCAAAAATGGAAGAAGAAAGTACCGTGTTCATCGCTTCCGAAACAGTGCCTAGTGTTCAACATAAACCCGAGCCGTCCACTTCTTTTCCGCATAGCTTTTCAGAACAGCCACCCAAATACCCGCCCTTTGAATCTGACAACCGTGGCTCCATCTTTACGGTACCAAAGTATGATGAACCCAAGCCAGATTATACCCAAATCGTGAACCAGCCAAGCCCTGTGGGTCAGCCCGCAGAGCATCAGCCACCTTCCTTAATATCTGGGGAACCGAGAAACGGCATAAAATGGTGGCAAATAGGTTTGGCACTTTTGATAGTGGTCGGGGTGGGGCTTGCCTACTATTATTCGACAACACCAAGGTCATCTGGTTATATTGAACCTGTCTGGGAGGATATATCCAAGTACAATAAAGTCCAGCAGCAAAACGAAGAATTCAAAGGCAATGCCGATTCCCTTCAGGCATTGAGCAAAAAAATCGAGCGGGGCATAAAAGTGTACCCAACCGACTATCGCTGGACGTATGAAATGGCGAAGAACCAAGCGTATCTTGGCAACGATGTCGAGGCAATTGGTATGTTGAAACGAGCCGCCGCTCTCGCTGTTGACAATAACCAAACTACCATCCTGATATCAAGCCTCACCATAGAAGGCGAGCGTGCCTTTAGCAAAACCGCTACTGCCTATCGGTCAAAGTGGGAGCAGTTGCTCAAGGGTTTGAGACAAAAGGACAAAGGGCTGATAAATAACTTGTGAGCGGCGTCAACTCCATTTTGGTTCATGATGGGTAGTCGCATTTGAAATTAATGGTTGGGTAAGCCTTATTTGCAGCCTTTGCTGAGAGGCGGGGTTATCGTACCCCGNNCGGGGTACGATAACCCCGCCTCTCAAAAGTCCCTGGCATTAATTTCAAATTCGAGTGTCTATTTAATGTAAGTGAATCCTTGAGTGACATTTTTCGAGTCTTTGGGAAATTTTTCTTGAGGTAAACTAAAAAAAATAAATTTCGCTTTATATTGTGCTTTCAAAACCAAGTATTTATGAAATACAATTACTTCCTCACCTTTTTCTCCGTCACCTGTATTTTTGCACTTGTTACAAGCTGTGGCTCAGATGTAAAGGTCAATTTCAAAATGAATGAGCGGGAATATCCAGATGTGGGCAATACCGCCGTCAACCAGATAGACAGTAACTCCTTCTACGAAATATACGCAGGGGATACCGTCGTTTTCAAAGATGATTCGGAACCCCAAAAAGACGACCGCCGGCGTTATTGGGAATTGGACGGAAAAAAAGAAACCGAATGGGAGGCCCTCAATGATAGGCTCACCACCTACGTTTATGAAGAAACTGGCACCGTAAAGGTGGTATTTTGTGTGGATGATGAAAAAAACTGCGCTGCAAAAATGATTTTGGTGAAAGAGCGGCCTGAGTTTGTTGAAAAATATATTCCACCGCCGCCGCCGCCGCCGGACAAAAAAACTCCTAAAGAACCCGTGGTAAGAAAGCCAGAGTTAAAATTCATTCTTCCAAATGTTTATTCCACCAATTCTCCAAATGAAGAGTTCACTATAAGGGTTAGCGTGCGGAACATTTCCAATAAAGATGATGTGACCTTGATAGTAAATGGACAGGATTACAAAAAATTCAATTTAAGTAAGGGGCAGTTAACCTCTAAAATCCCCCTGAAAGAAGGGCGGAACCTTGTAAAGTTGACAGCCGAAGGTGCTGGAGAGACCGTTAGTCAGGAAAAAGAGTTTATGTATTCACCCGGTATTTCCGCCACCCCATCTGTTGGATTTATTCAACCATCTACAAGCACAACGACGTCGAATGACAAGTATGATATCGTTGTGGCCACTTCGAATGTTGCCAAGAAGGAACAGTTGACGCTGACAGTGGGTGGGAAGACTATAAAGGATTTCAGTTTCTCTGCAAATGCTGGCGAGCTATCTGCTTCCGTACCCTTATCCCTTGGAAGCAATACCATTCGGATTTCGGCAAATACCAGTGCAGGTAAGGTAAGTCAGGAAACCTTCATAACCTATACCAAGCCCGCTGCACCCCAAAAGACCGCTGCCCTCAACAGGAGTGGATCCGTAGGCCCGCCCACCTCTGGCTACCCCGCCTCCAATGAATGTACCGACCGTGTAAGGGGTGCTTTCAGTGCCACCCTTTCGCCTGTTAGCGATGTGGATCTGACGTCTTTCAAAGTATATACCGATATATGCGGCGGCCTAAAGGTGGAGCTTTCCGGCCCCAACCTCAAATCTCACTTCCAGACCGCCATCAATGCGGGAAGGAGCCAAATATCAATGGCGGATATTGATGCACAGCTTTCGGCAGGCAACAAGTACACCCTAACCTTGACTCCTATTGCGGGTTATGGCACCTGTGCTTCCAGCCAAACCCCATCCTTCTATGATGTAAAAAACTGCGCAGACCTTAGTTCTGCCACCTCTTCCGCACTCAAGCTGGACCAGAAGGGACGGCTTTTATTGTTCGACCTTAAATTCTCCTACTAATCATGAAAACCTTAAGAATATTATTTGCAGCAATTTCTCTTCACATTATTTGTGTCACCAATCTAATTGGACAATGTGAAATAAATAACCAGCCCTCTGGAAGTACTATCTGCTTCAGTACGAGCGTACAACTCTCAGCGACACCCCCGCCGCCCCCGCCACCCTGCTCAAACCCAAGCTATTCCTGGACAGTCCCCGCCGGGGTGCCCAACCCCGGCAACGTTCCCAGCTTCACGACGAGCACGGCGGGGATTTACACAGTGGTGATTATTGATAATAGTAATGACACGTGTTGTGTAGGATCAATAACAGCGAACCAGAGCCCGACCATACCAGGCGGCGTATCCAACACCGGGCCCTACTGCGAGGGCCAGACGATACAATTAAACGCGCCGACGGTTACAGGTGCGACGTACGCATGGACTGGCCCCGGCGGCTACACATCGAACCAGCAAAACCCCACCCGCACGAATGCGACGGCGGCCATGTCGGGTGACTACACCCTGACGGTAACTGTTAGCAGCTGCACAAGTTCTCCTGCCACCACGTCCGTAACGGTCAATACAATCCCGACGATACCCGGCGGTGTTTCAAACACAGGGCCCTATTGCGAGGGCCAGACGATACAATTAAACGCGCCGACGGTTACAGGTGCGACGTATGCATGGACTGGCCCCGGCGGCTACACATCGAACCAGCAAAACCCCACCCGCACGAATGCGACGGCGGCCATGTCGGGTCCGTACACCCTGACGGTGACGGTGAACAACTGTGCTAGTTTGCCGTCGTCCACAACCGTAACAGTCAATCCAACACCGACGATACCCGGCGGCGTATCCAACACCGGGCCCTACTGCGAGGGCCAGACGATACAATTAAACGCGCCGACGGTTACAGGTGCGACGTACGCATGGACTGGCCCTGGCGGCTACACATCGAACCAGCAAAACCCCACCCGCACGAATGCGACGGCGGCAATGTCGGGTCCGTACACCCTGACGGTGACGGTGAACAACTGTGCTAGTTTGCCGTCGTCCACAACCGTAACAGTCAATCCAACACCGACGATACCCGGCGGTGTTTCAAACACAGGACCCTATTGCGAGGGCCAGACGATACAGTTGAATGCACCGACGGTTACAGGTGCGACGTA
>DIUC01000014.1:111358-151578 GCA_002435785.1 Saprospiraceae bacterium UBA6168
GAATGCGACGGCGGCAATGTCGGGTTCGTACACCCTGACGGTGACGGTGAACAACTGTGCTAGTTTGCCGTCGTCCACTACTGTAACGGTCAATCCAGCACCGACGATACCCGGCGGCGTATCCAACACGGGCCCCTACTGTACAGGCCAGACAATCCAACTGAATGCGCCAACCGTTCCAGGGGCAACATACTCTTGGACGGGCCCCGGCGGGTATACATCGAACCAGCAGAGCCCAACCCGCACGAATGCGACGGTGGCAATGTCGGGTTCCTACACCCTGACGGTGACGGTGAACAATTGTGCTAGTTTGCCGTCGTCAACAACCGTAACGGTCAATCCAACACCGACGATACCCGGCGGTGTTTCCAACACCGGGCCCTACTGCGAGGGCCAGACGATACAGCTCAATGCGCCGACGATTCCGGGTGCGACGTACGCATGGACGGGCCCCGGCGGCTACACATCGAACCAGCAGAGCCCCACCCGCACGAATGCGACGGTGGCCATGTCGGGTTCGTACACCCTGACGGTGACGGTGAACAACTGTGCTAGTTTGCCGTCGTCAACAACCGTAACGGTCAATCCAACACCGGCGATACCCGGCGGTGTTTCCAACACGGGCCCCTACTGCGAGGGCCAGACGATACAGTTGAACGCGCCGACGGTTGCGGGTGCGACGTACGCATGGACGGGCCCCGGCGGCTACACATCGAACCAGCAGAGCCCCACCCGAACGAATGCGACGGCGGCCATGTCGGGTTCGTACACACTTACAGTCACTGTGAGCGGCTGTATAAGCTCTCCTGCTAACACTTCCGTCACTGTGATTGCGACGCCGACAATACCCGGCGGCATATCCAACACGGGACCCTACTGTACAGGTCAAACAATCCAACTGAATGCGCCAACCGTTCCAGGGGCAACATACGCTTGGACGGGGCCAGGTGGGTACACCTCGAACCAACAGAATCCTAGTAGGCCGAACTCAACAACTAACATGACGGGTACATACAGCCTGACTGTCACAGTGAGCGGCTGTGCAAGCTTTCCTGCTACTACGTCCGTGACCGTGAATGCTACGCCAACCATACCCGGCGGCGTTTCGAATAATGGCCCCTACTGTCCAGGCCAGACGATACAATTAAATGCACCAAACGTTCCCGGTGCAACATACGCCTGGACAGGTTCTAATTTCTCGTCAAGCCAAGAGGATCCTGCAATTCCGAACAGTACTCCCGCAAATTCTGGAATCTATTCCCTGGTAGTCACCGTGAACGGTTGCCAGAGCGCACCATCTACGACACAGGTGACCGTGAACCCGACACCTGCTGCTCCAACTGGTTTCTCTCCCCAGCCGTTTTGTTCTACTCCCCCGCCAACCATTGCTAGTCTCTCCGTACAAGGCCTTCCCGGTGCTACTTTTACATGGTACTCCACAGCTAGTGGGGGCTCCCCTCTTCCTACTAATACCACTTTGGTAAATGGTATCACTTATTACGCATCTCAAACTAGCAGTGGGTGTGAGAGCACTTTGAGGGTGGCCATACTCGTAACTATTGTACCTACAATAACACCAGCTGTCAGCATTCTCACGACACCAGCTTCGACAAACAATATGCTGACAATTTGTAGTGGCACCTCCGTTACTTTTTCAGCAAGTCCGGTGAATCAGGGTAGCAACCCCATGTATCAATGGAAGTTGAACAACAGCAATATACCAGGAGCCACAAACAGCACCTATACTACAAGTACACTTACCAATAACAGTATCATCACTGTGACGTTGACGAACAACGACCCGTGTTCCTCCACGAATAGCCCTGTTTCTTCTCCCCCCATAAATGTAACCGTTAACCCCAATCCAACGTTGACACTTAATCCGCCCAATCCAACAGTTTGCTATGGCGCCACAACGGCCAATCTTCTTTACATGGTTACCAACACCCCATCAACTTATAGCATTGATTATGATGTAAGCGCAAATAATGCAGGCTTCATTGATGTGGTTGACCAGCCACTACCAACTTCTGGTGTGCAGATAGTGTTACAAATACCTGCCAATCTGCCAAATATCGCCACCACATTGGTATTTAATGCTACGATTTCTGTCAAAACGGGGTTTAGTTGCATCAGCTCCCCCGCAGTGCCATTCACCATTACGATTAATCCAACACCTCAATTCATCAATCTCAATGATAAAACAATATGTGGAGGGGGAGCTGTCAGTATACTGTTGAATACAAATGTCAATTCCAACTTCAAGTGGAAAGCACTGGCCGATAATCCGAACATTTCAGGGGAAAGCACCGCAGAGCAAACTACAACCTCTATCAGCGACGTGCTGGTGAATAACCCAACCGTCGGGACTACTCAAACCGTCACCTATACTGTCACAGCTACATCAACAGCACACGGGTGCCCAGCTACGGAGCAGGTAGTTGTTACTGTTAATCCTAGGCCGAATTTGGAAATCACTGCTACTTTCACACCAACAGCTGGCGGTCAAACCACAGGACCAATTGATGTAGGAGCTGGATTTACATCATGTTTTAATTATAATGCCAATGTAAATTTTTCCGTCGATCCTCCTATGAGCAACTTGAGCTATTTTTGGACAAATAGTAATCCAAATATTTTTCAGGTAGGTGCGAATGGTACAATCTCAATCATAACTATTCCAATTCCTCCGTCTCAATCCTCTGCCCAATTTTCAGTTACAGTTACTAATAGCGTTACACAATGTACCGCTTCGGACGGATTTATTGTTAACGCCGCTCCAATTCCTGTTATCAGTTCATCCCCAAGTGACGCAAGTGGTTGTGAAGGTGATACTTTCTTGGTAAATATTTTTGGCACACCATTAAGTATCATACAAATCGAATATGAAGGAATAGATACAATTCAGTTGGATGCTAATGGTAATGGTAGTCTATCATTACCACTTGTTAGCCCAAACACACAGCAAAGTGTAACCATAACACCGTCATTTGCCAGTGGATGTACCGGACAAACAAAAACATTTAATCTTACCGTTTTTCCTCAGCCCCAGTTAACAATTAGTGAACAATCAGGGGCTATAAACAATGACAACAGACTTTGTTTCGGGGGGACCATTAATTTTAATGGCGATGTTGGACTAACTGGGACCGTTAATTGGACCCCGATGAGTATTGGTGGGTCTATGCCGGTAGGCTCGAATTGGTCAAATTTACAACTGTTTTCGACAACTGATTTTCATATTGAACTTACAAGTGGTGCAGGATGTGAACTTGTTATTGACACAACAATTGAAGTTTTCCCCGAAATAATCCTAGACACGATCGTTCAAAACCCGTGTGTAGGAGCAGCGTTTTCTATCAGTTCCGGTAATACGGAAATGCAACAGTACACTTGGTATTATAAGAATACAGGTGCTCCCGCTACTTCATTTCAGCCGATTGATTTTGACTCTGTTTACCAGGTCAGCCCTGTTACATTTGCACAAAACGGTGATTACAAGCTAGTTGTGAGAAGTTTTGAAGGCTGCAAGGATTCGTTGTTGTACTCATTGACTGTCAATGACGTCCCTGAATTACAACTATCAACCGACCACACCACAGTCTGCCAGAATGCTCAAGTATTCTACAAAGATTCAGATAATGTGACTGCACAAAGCACCTACAGCTGGGCCATCGTACCAAGTACTGGCTATGAGATTGTAGATACAACAGGATCCCTGCTTTGGGTACACTGGCTGGAGCCAGGCACGTATCAGGTTATCACGACGGAGTCTTATGGCACTTCGAATGTTGGCGGCAATGTCTGTTCAGATACGGACACTCTTACCGTCGTAGTGGATGGCAGCAACACGGCACTTGCTGACACCACTATTTACCACGCAGCTATCAACAACATTCTCATCAGTTTGGATTCTTTAGCTGAATGCTACGAATGGGGGTATTACAATACAAAAGCACCATTTGAAACTGGTGTTTTCCCACAAGAGACTTTTCAGGCTTTTGTTCCTGCAGAATTTAAACCCGATTATTTGTATTGGGTTAAATCGGGAACTGACAGTACCTGCTCGTGCTATACCATTTCTTATAGGATGGCAGACCAAATCGGGAACGAGCCACCAGAGGAAGCTGCCATGTTCGCTGTTTACCCCAACCCCAATCGGGGCAGTTTCAGACTGGAAGCGACAAAGCTGGATAGCGACCAATACACAATCCAGGTTTTTGATACTTGGGGAAGAAAAGTAATGGAGCAAGACTTGGAGGTAAGCAATGGCAGTATTGATGGGCTGATAGCGCTGCCTGATGTGGCGAGCGGACTTTTCACCATCAGGCTGTTGGATGGGAACGGCGCCAAGTACAAGCAAATGAAGATGCTGGTACTGCGCTGATAGGCTTGTGGGAGAAGCCGTAGTTGTTGGTATCTGACAATATTTGAAAAATTAGAAGGTAGGCAATCTGAAAAACAGTATATATTGGGTTTGCAGATTGCCTACCAAAAAATCCTTTTTATTTGCATTGAAGTGTACACTTATGAAGCAATGTGTAGTTGGGCTTGTATTGTTGATTTTGACACTGGCCGTAAGTCATCCATGCATTGGGCAGCGGGTCTTGTTGAAAACCACGAGTACAAGGTTTGCCCCAGCTTTGAAAAGTCCGGTAAGAGGCCAGGTTGTCAAGTGTGCACAGGAAGCCTTGGATGCTTATGCGGCTGCGATTACCCTGATGGACGAGGCAAATGACCAAGTGTCGAAAGAATCTGTCAGCAAATTTAAGGCGCTTTTTGGGGGTACGGCGGAGGTAGTCCTTGATTTCGAAGAGCATATACCGCTAAAGTTGGTAGATGTCCACACTTACAGTGACCATGTTTTCAGCCGGATGGCAGCATACGGGGTTCAAACCAGGTTGGTCAAGGCAACTTTGGTGAAAGTAATAGAGGAAGAGGCATTTTGGGTGGCGATTGTAAGCGTGGAAAAAGATTTTTACAATTATATCACATCAAAAGACCAGGTGGTTACAATCGGGGGGCGGGTTCAACATCAGGAGATTAGATTTGACATCCCCAAAAAGGACGTTTATCAGGCTAAAATTGCAAGAATTTCGCAGCGTCAACCTGCGCAGAATCCCCAACAGAACAGAAGCAGCAAAGCCAATATAGGATATGCATCAAAAGGAAACCGACGCTGAGCCGTCAATGCTAATATCGGGGTTGTGCGAATTCTTTTTGCGAAGTGCTGTTGAGGTGGCCATTGCACTGAAAACGAAAAATAAAAATAGCGGAATCGGGCATTGAATGACACAGTCAACGTTCGGTCTGAAAGCGCTAAGTTGAAATAAAAAGAACCACGAATTGTCCACTTTGCGCTAACCAAGTTAGTTTGGGGAAGTGACTATCCGTGAAAAACATCAAAGTTTGAGCAAAACCATTTAAAATGAAACAAAGAATATGCTGTCATGCGCTGGTCGCACTTGCGATTGCCTTTGCCTTCCCCGCCATCGGGCAGCGGGTGATTCTAAAGACAACGGGTGCCAAATACCCGACAACTTTATCTGGAGATGAGAAAGACCAAGTAGTGGAATCTGCACAAATGGCCTTGGATGCCTATGCGGATGCAGTGACGTTGCTAGACAAGAAGCAAAACCGGGTTACTAGGGAAGCCATGAACAAGTTCATGGCACTCTTCGGGGGCACGGCCACCTTGGTACAGGATTACGAGGAGTACATCCCCTTGGATATGGTGGACAAAGAAACTTACTGCGGCAATATTTTCAACCGAATGGAACTGGAAGGGCTTCAGGTCAAGTTGAATCAAGCTGTCCTGGAGGAAATCATTGATGAAGATGCGTTCTGGGTAGCGGTCATAAAGACGGAAAAAGACTTCTATAATTATGTTACTTCCAACAATGTAGTGGTGACTATCGGTGGGCGGGTTCAAGACCACGAACTAAGGCTTGACATTCCCAAAACCGACATCAGTAAGCCAAAGATTGCGAAAATTTCGAGGCGCTGCAGACCAGAGGAGAATTGCGACGTCGTCGTTGCCGATTATTCCCGGTACTTTGGACCCTCTTTTAGTGTTTTTCAGCCAATCGTCGCATCCAAGACTTATGGCGGTTACCTAGGAAAAAATGTTGGGGCCGGGGAACTGGAGTTGGAGGCTGATTTCGGCTTTTCGGGAGGGGTAGAGTTTTTCACCAACCGCCTCAGCCCGAAAGATTCAGAGAAGAAAAATCTCTTCTTATTGACTGGTATCCGGTTTAATTACAATCGTTACTCTGGCAATTTGACCGATTATAATTTTGATATACCGGACCAAGCCTTCGATGTAAATGGGAACGTAGAGCCATATCAGCGGAAGGGGCTCAATATAAACGCCACGGAAGAATTAACGATTGGAACCGTCGAAGTGCCACTGGGAATCGCCTTCAGGCTCAAGCGGAAACAACGATTTGACGCTTTTGTACAAACCAAGTTGCTCGCCTCCTATTCATTCTTAATGGAAAAAGGCACCCTAACCGGAACAGGCGACTATGATGCACAAATTGCGGCAGCGAACTGGAGCCTTTTGGAAGACCGTGCCGCCCGGCCGGATAATATTGCTAATTCCGTCTCCATTTTCAACCAGCAAAAAACTTACGGCCCATTTCTGGGGGGGGAGCGCCGGGGCTTAAGTGGCGTTACAGAACCTAAGCTGAATGGACTTGGTATTGCTGCACAGCTTTCGCCCGTGGTTACTATCCATCTCGGCGACGGGAACCCCAACTGGTCACTGATGATAGGGGCGGATATTACTTACCACTTCCTTCCGCTTTTCAAGTACACAGAAACCGAAGATATTTTGTTGAGGTATCCGAATGTTGGTGTTACTGACGACTTCAATAAAACTATCAACAATGACCTGAGCTTACTCCAGCATTATTTTAAAAACCTGACCATGGTCAATGCCGGGATACGGATTGGATTGCTCCACCGATTTTTGGACCAGCCCTGAGCATACTACTATTATCGGTAGCTGCAATTGTTGGCAGCATCTGAGGACATTGACTATCTTTACTTTTCGCATCTAAAAAAATAAAAATCCAAAATGAGAAAGCCATTAATCTTAATCATAGCGCTTCTGGGGTGGAATATTACCTGCCTCTTGGCACAGTCAAAAGTTTTAGGGAAGCCGGAAAGTTTCAAGAAGCCGGTAGACTATTTCGGAAGTGACAAGACTTACGACAACTACCTCTTGGAAACTGGAGGGAAAGATAAAAAAGACGCTTGGAGTGTAATTTCCGACAGAGCTGACAATAAAGTATATAAAAGTCCGAGCAGTCAATCACAAGTCGTAGGTACGGCACCTTTCAGAAAGTTATATTTTGTAGTTGAGGAAAAAGATGAATGGTTAAAGCTTGTTGAAGCCCGGGTAAGCGGCTTAGAAATTGTCAGTGGCACAAAGATAGACATCGGTTGGGTTCCCAAGAAAAATTTGCTGCTATGGACTTCGGGAATCGTAGGTCCGGAGACCCGTATCCACCGCAAAGCCTTGTTGTTGAACAAGGCAGAGAATATAGATGATGTCCTGCGCAAAGACAACAAAGACTTAGTGCGCTTATACAGTGACCCTTATCAGGCAAGGCGCGAGCCGGAACGAAGGGTATTTGAGTTTTACTTCGTCATGAAGAAAGAAGGGCAGATGATGCTTCTCTCGGAATCCGTAAACCTTACTCCGCTAAATATCGAGACCTCCTTGGTAGGGTGGGTAAATGAACGGGACTGTGATAAATGGGACACCCGGATTTGCTTAGAACCCAATATCGAGAAAGAAGCTTTCAAAGAACGAAAAGAAAATCCCAAGTACAGGATTAAGGCATTTAAGAATCCGGAAGGGGCTATTTCTTATGCTCAGGGTAGCACTTCGAAAGAAGATGTTTTTTGGGCAAACGACCCAGTGGTAATTAATGAAAGCCAGTTAGCGAAAAGCGACCCCCGTCGGTTTAAGGGTTCCGTAGTTCGTTTTCCGATGGTTGACATGCAAAAAACATCAAACGGCACAGAGTATTTTTTGAGTGGACTGATTGGAAGCCTTCCTGTTAGAACCAAGACGGGAATTTCTAGTATGGAGGAAAATCAGTATGCTCAATTGGAGAAATATCTCCGTGCCGAGGAATACCGCTCTAAAAATATTAGCATCTATTTTATAGTGGAAGCCACGGATAGTGTGCAGGCTTACCAATCAAGAATAGCCAGTTCCATTGAGGCCATTGATAAAGAAATTGGACCATCGGCACAGAAAGTCCGATACGGCGCCCTGCTGTACAGGGGTCTCGGGGAAAGGGAGCAAGGTAGAATGACAGAGCATATTGCGTTGACCACTGACAAGAGCAAAGTTGTCAACTTTATCAAGCAATCCAAGTTTGAAAATATCGTCAGTAGATCGGAGTACACGACCATGTACTATGGTTTGAACAAAGCCCTTTCAGTAGCAGGTTTCGACACAGAGGATCTGAATATTGTCATCGTCATTGGATGCTATGCAGACTTTAAGGCAGACAAAATCACGAAGGATGAAGCAGAGGCAAGGAAAGATGATGCCCTACTGGACGCAAATACAATTGCTGAAAACATCAATAAACTTAAAATTCATCTCCATTCAGTTCAGCTTAGAAATGAAGGCTTTAGGGCTTCGGATTTTTTTGGACGTCAGGCCACTAATTTCATTCTTGAAAATGCGAAGCTGGACTACAACAACTTCTTGGCTACCAAAGACGAGAAGATGCTAAAGTCAGTCAGGGAATACAGTAGTAATATATCTTACGATCAACCTCTGATTGAGTCCACAGAAGAGGATAACATCTTGGGCGGTGGGAAAATTTGCACTGGTTCCTTCAAGCGGCCATCGGTAGGAAGGTAC
Organism: Saprospiraceae bacterium UBA6168; assembly: GCA_002435785.1. Lineage (GTDB taxonomy): Bacteria > Bacteroidota > Bacteroidia > Chitinophagales > Saprospiraceae > UBA6168. Next base: position 120,252 of record DIUC01000014.1, read on the forward strand.
TTGGAGCCAGAAAGAATTCCTTCCATCTTGAAGAAAATAGCAGGTGATGCACTTGAGTTTACCGTCAACAACAAAAAAATCCTATCAAAACTAATCAACGAGGGAAATGAAGCTAATCTAAACCAAATTGCCAAAGATTTGGGCATCAACGACGTGGGTCCCTATGAAGGCTCCTTCCTGACGTACCTGAACGATATGTCTAAGGACAAAAGTATTGATTTCCATGATGTACTTGGTGAAAAGTTCAGGCTGTTCACCAAGGTCTATATACCCCTAAATATTAGGGGGGCCTCCAACCCAGCTATTTCCTATGCAGTGTTCATGCCTGAATCGGATATAAAATCCTACCAGACCGATATTAAGCTGGTCAGTTCATTGACAGAGCTTTCTTCACCCGATGTAAAAAGAGAAAGGTTAATGGATGCATTTAAAAGCCTCGTGACTAAGTTCACAGGAGGAAAAGGGGCAGATTTCAAAAATATGAGCAGCGCTGAGCTTCGAGACATGATGCAAGGGATTAATAGGCAGGGCCTGAAGCCGCAACAATCCATAGAATATTTGTACAAACTGGGCGACATAGAAAACAAATCCAAAGTTTCAGACGATCAATTGAACGGAATTATCGCTCGGTTCAAGGAAGTTGAAAAAATGCTGGAAAATATTCTCAGGATGGGAGTTTCGTACGAATTCTGCTATGCCAGCGATGAGGCAAACCGTTATTATTGGATTCCGCTTCGCGACGTATTCTGATGTATCAGCCATTTGGAACTACGGGCTGATCATCAGCACATGCGGTTCTGCTACCTTAGCGTACTTCATCACACCACCACAACAAAAGGTTTGAGGCCAAATCAAGTATGAATAATATCTTTGAGATAAAGAACCTGCAATGCGAGTATATCCCAGGGACACCGGCATTGCAAATTGATAGGCTGGAAATTCCTCGGAGCAAGCTAATATTCGTGATAGGCAAGTCGGGAATGGGGAAAAGTACGTTCATAGAGACCCTGGGACTTATGAATAAAACGATAGCGAATCTTCCGGATACCTCAGTTATTTTTTCTCCTACAGAGGAAAAAAGATTGGAGATGAAAGATAGCTGGGGCTTAACCAACGATAAGCTGTCTGAATTTAGGAGTAGTTACTTCAGCTTCATTTTTCAGAATACGAACCTGATGCCTAATTTCTCTTCGGGAGAAAACATGATGGTCAGCCTTCTCATTGAAGGAAGACCTTACGCCGAAGCTAAAGACGAGGTGTTGAAGGTAATGGAAAGGTTGTCGCTGGACAGGAACCTGTTTGATAAACGAGTGACGGAAATTTCTGGAGGTCAGCGCCAACGACTTGCTTTTGTTAGAGCAATCACTGCAAATTTTACCGTCCTGTTTGGAGATGAGCCAACAGGCAACTTGGACAGAAATACCTCACTAGAGTTGATGTCTATATTCAAAGAACTGATAATCCAAAAAGGAAAAACAGGAATCATTGTTTCTCACGATTTAACGCTTGCAGATAAATTTGCAGATATAATCATCCCAATCACAAACAGGGAACTATCCACAGGCGATAGGTGTGGCAGTGTAGAACCAAGAAACGTTATTTTTCGCAAGGACGACAATCGGTGGGAGACGGCCTATGGCGAACAACTGCTCGATACCGAGGCATACTTAAATTACTTCTTGTCAAATTGAGTTGACTATTACTTCTAGGGGACAATTGTTAGGCACGTTCAACAACTTCGTGTCAAGCATATTTGGAGGACATTCTTACAGAAAATTAGCATCAATGGGCATCCTGAAAAAAATACACGGAATAGGTTCGGATTTTGAAGAGGTTTTTTTCTTCAATGAGTATCAAGCATTAGCTGGTCGAGGACTGCGAACGATATTGGCATTGGTAACAATCATGTTTTTTACTTTTCTGGCGTTGGGTTTTGCAGTTGGTGGCATGGAAAATTTGAAGAAGAAGATGGACAACCCATTTACAAATTGGGTGAATATTGACGTTACAAGCGCCATCAACCAGCAAAGCAAGCGCATACAGGAACAATACAACAGGCAATCGGTAAAAGATTCGTTTAACCTGAAAAACATGAATGGGTTCAATAGATATGTGTTGGATTTCTATGAAATGGACTTTGACCCGTTCTCGCACCAACCGGATAGTTTGCATCGCAATAGCTGGGGGCGTACCATAGAGCCTGACGAACCTTTGCTTGAAAATGTTTTTTTGCCAAAGAATGTATTGTGGAAATCTGCAGGTGATATCGAGTCTTGCGATATAATTGTCACAAAGTCGTTATTGAAAGCAATCAAATTCGAATTGCCAAAGAAAACCGACTCTGTTTTTTTTCTCCCTATCAGGTATGAAATTGTTAATAAGCAAACCTATGATAATGAAAGTCTACTTATGTACGTCAGGGTTTTTGCTGTGGTAGAAGAAATTCCGGGGTTAGGCAACCGTTTCATTTCATTTCCTAAGCTTCACAATGTCATCCATGCGAGGGTTATGGACGGAAAGACATGCCAAAGCATAGAAAGAAATAAAAAAGGTGCAACTAATTATTTCTTGATAACCAACGCCAGTGACAATTTATCGAAAATTGAAAGCAGCATTCAAGAGAAGTTCAATCTCAGCCCTTTTGTTGACATCGAAAATACTTATCTCATCCCCCAAAAAGGAATTTCCTATGGTGTAAGGATTTCGTTTAATTCTTCAATAGCACCGAGCTTAGATGAATTTAGGTCCTTTCTAAAAGATTTCGGTAAAACCTTACCTGTTTGCGAATATGCCTTTTTTGACTGTGGTGGAGAACAATGCGAATACTTAGATGCCGAGGATTTCTATTACCTAGCTTTTCATTTTAACGAACTTGAGCACATCAGGAAATTTAAAAGCGATATTTTAGAAAATTTCGACATTGAAATGGACATGAGCCAAGTGGAATCAAAAGAAAATTTTTGGTTGGTCACCAGGCTCACGCTTTTGATTTCACTTATTCTACTTTCATTCGGAATACTAAGTATTGTAATCTACGTAAACAGTATTCTCAGAAACCACTTATATAATATCCGTCCCAACTTGGGTACTTTTCAAGCATTCGGGCTAAGGAATAAGTTCCTGACCAAAACATATCTAAAAATAATACTTTCCTTTCTGGTTCTATCCATCATCATCTCTTATTTTTTCACGGTGTTGGTTGATAGAATAGAACTATTTCTGAATCCCGAGAACAGCATGTTCAATATTTTTAGCCCTTGGATTGCAGTTGCCATATTTCTCCTTGTTGTGATAAGCTTAGGATTGGCAATCAAAACAATCAAAAAAATATTGAGCGATACACCAGGTAATCTTATTTACGAACGATAAAAAAACCGCCATCAAAATGAAAAATATTATATTCATCTGTATTTTACTTTCCATTTGTCTGCATTCCTGTGCCTCAGATAGCAACGATTCTAGTACAGACGTGAAAACCATGCAAGACTCTCTAATAGCTTCCCCAGCTGTCACCCCTGTAAATGAACAGCCCTCACTCCCCACGCCTATTATAAGCGAGAAGAAACAAAAAGTTCTTGATGACCAATTTAAGAATAGTCCATTCAAATCTTTGGGTTGTTGTTCAGATGAAGCAAAGAGTAATGAAGAAGATTGCTGCTGTTCGCATGTAATTCTTTCTTACAAAAAGATGTTTGAATCAAAGAAGAAAGGATTGGGGACTCTTAAAGATAAAGACCCAATACTTAGCTATTGCAGGAAATTGCGGAAGAAAGCGTTTGAGGAAATTGACAATCCACCGAGTGCAAAACCGGGTGAAGATGATGGTATATAGAAGGTGTTTGTAACATTCCATTCACCCCATCAAAATCACCGTAACCAAAAGCATCAAAACTGCTGCGATAAAAACGAATATCAAAAGGTAAGCTGCCCACTTGGGCAGCATTCCATCTGCTTGAGTGTCTTCATAGGCGTTGTTGTACTCATTTGCTGGAATCGGGGATTTGTCCTCATAAATGACATCCTTGACACAAACAAGGTAGGCCGAAAAATTATCCCTGGAATGCTCATTGCACAGTTTTGATATGTCCAACATCTTTTGCTCATCAGTACTGGATTGTGATAGAATCGAAACAAGTGCTGTATCAGAAACACTTTCCAAAATCCCATCCGTACATAAAAAAAAGTAATCGCCTGGCTTTAAGTCGGCAATGAGGGTCGTATCCATTTTTGTGGGTCGTTGACTTCCCATAATAGCCCTTGATACCACGTTTCTTTTTGGGTGAGTCACGGCTTCTTCAGCGGTAATGATATTGTTGATGACCATTTCATTGACTAAGGAATGGTCGGAAGTTTTAAACCGTACTTGGCCATCACGTATTTGGTAAACCCTACTGTCGCCTATGTGTGATATTTTTGCCCCTTCAATGTCAAAAACAAGCAATGCTAAGGTCGTAGCCATCCCGTCAGCATCTGGGTACGCCTCTACAAAAGCATCCATGCGGTTTTCTGCCATTTCCAGTGCTCGTTCAAAATCATGGGCATATACATTATCCAGCCCATCGAGACTTTCAGCGAATGATTCACATACAATTCGACTGGCTTCTTCTCCCTTCTCCGCCCCTCCCACACCGTCGCATACGACGAATAGTTTGTGTTGATTAGCTGTGATTGCATCTAAACTGACTGGATAGATGTAATCCTCGTTTCCCAAGCGCTGCCCTTTTTCGTGTAGTGCGTGAGGAGGGTAGATTTCTATATGCATACGAAGTTTGTTGTGAAGCTGTTTAGACTTTCCTGTTTGAGTTGAAAAAGCATTTCTAATCGTTACTGTTCAGGGTTAGGGAGGTTTAGTAGGTTTAGAAAGTTTAGTCGAGCCAATATGGCCTTCAAAAACGAGTGAACTTACCTTTTCGTCATGGTCTAAACCTCCTAAACCTCTCTTAACTTTCTAAACCTGAACAGTTACTTCTAATCAAATGAGGAAAGTCTGAACAGCTTCTGTATTTGGCAAGCTGTGATTGACTTTTTTGTTTTGAAAATTTGATGCTCGTACAATGAATTATTGTCCCGTCTTCCCTACATCAGCGATACATAGTATGCGATTAGCTCTTGGTAGGATTTGGTCGCTTGGCTCTAATCCCAGACATGCGCTTATACGGGACAATGCAGGGTTAGTTTTACATTGCCAAGGCTAAAAACAGTCCCATTGAAAACGGCGATTTTCTCAGACATCCCCAAGGGTAGGCTACGCCCAAAAATATAGACCTTGTTTGTGCTACCTTTTCCTTCCAATGCTCCAATGTCGTATAAAAGATAGCTCCATTTGCTACCATCGGACGTTGGCGAAACCTCGATTACACAGTGCTTCCTGCTTACGGTGGGTTCTGTGTTCGGCAAATCGTTTCTGCCAATGATGTTCCTGCCGACCTTTAACTGCAATTTGGCGCCATTGGGCAAAATCACCGAGCCAATGGTCGTTTTTTCCTTTTGCACAACGGCCTCAGGTTGATGAAATGTTGGCTCAAACGATGGAATCCCGACCGCATCGTGCGTCTGGTATTGGGGGTAAGGGCTTTCGTTTGCGGGGGGTGGGGCTGGCGACGAATTAGGCTCTGCCGGAAGACCATAGTCTATATTGCCCATCAAAGCGTTATCCGATGCGCTATCAAAGTCCGACGGGAAATGCCAAGTGTTGCATATTGGGCATACTACATAAGAGGAGCCGTCGGGCACTGGTATCGAACTCTTACAAGTTGGGTTGGTACATTGAATAATCATTTCCCAAGTATTTAAGTTGTACAGGATTTGGCACAATGCGCTTTGACCACTTTTGACAAGACTTTTGTCAATAAACAAACCATCCTGCCAATCCGTATATTTTTACCCACTGGCGATAATGTTTCTGTCCCCCGATTGCAGCGATGGCGCCACAAATGCGGTCAAGTGCTTGAACGTGAGCAGAAGTGCCTCTCCAAATTTATTCATAATCGTTATCACCCTCGCCATTTCTTCCATCGGGATTGACCTTAACTTTGTCAATTCGTGCATGGCTGGGCGCAAGTTGTTGACCATACCGTCTTTCAGGTGGTTGCGAACAAAGTCCCTATCGGTGGTATCAATAAGGCTCTCTACCAAGCCAGCCAAATTCCCGTAGTACACGGCCATCTCAATCGGGGCCTGCCCTGGCAGGTACCAGCGGAAATAACCCTGCGAGCTTCGGATAAAGTGAACCACCGGCGCACAAAAACTAACTCGTATGGGATCTTTAGTCCGATGTTCGTGAATGACCTGAATCCCGACCCTGGATATGTTCTCCAATTGATTTTGGAAGAGCTGGTGCCATTTGTCCAGCAAAGGAAACCCCTTTATGGTCAATGTGGCCGGGATGTAGCCTTCCATTATTTTCCCGTTTTGCCATTCTGCAATTTTCATGCGGTTTGGGGCTAAGTTGGCAGTCGCTGAGATTTTGTTGTGCGGGATACATTCCAGTGCATACTCAGGTGTGAGGTGCGGATGCCTTATCGGCCGCACTTGTGGTACGCCAGCAGGTACGCGCCGCTTTTCATTGACTATCAAATATACATGGTACAACATGCCGGGAGTCGGCACAAATTCAACGGCAGGAACTTTTAACGGTAGTTGCAATTGGTGCATGTTTTCGGGCAGTATCTCGATACGATACCCGCCTGGCATGATGGCCCGGCATGATTCTACCATTACCCTGACCGATTGTGGGCTATTACCCTCTGCATTCCGCACGACAAATTCGCTCGACGGCAAAAGCCCGAAAGCATGTCCTCCCGACAATGCCAAAGCCCGCCCGTCCCGCACAGCGTCTTCTATGCTTTCTTCCAAGTGCTGGAAATGTTCCGCCGCGAGCTTCATGCCATTCTCCCAGAAGAGCGGGAAATTATTTATTTTGGGAAAAATCATTTCATTTGTTTTGTGATGGTAATAATTATTGACGTATGATTATGGAATTACCGATTCAACAACGTGGTTTTGTCTGGGTCGAAGCCCTTGTTTCCCTCCCACGGACGGTTGGCTGGCAACATCTCCTTGTCAGCCGGCACCCTCGATGCTACTATAATATCACCTCCTCTTACTCGGTTCTCACCAACCGATAGCTCAGGATTTAGATACCTTGGCCTTCTGCGCCACGTGGACGGTTTCCACCAAACTACCTTTATCCTAAAAAGCCACCAAAACTTTGGCTCCCCGCCATACTCGCTCCCCAAGTCTTGAATGATGGTCAATCCTTGCTTCTTTCGCCGTTCTTGCACCATCAGTCGGAAAGCCTTTTCCAATTGCACTTCAACAGGAATCTCTATCCAAGGATGCGACCGCCTTCCGATGATGCGATATTCGTCCCTCAACGTATTCGATGTAATGAAGTTAACACGGATGAGGTCCCGCCAGGGTATCTTCTCCGCACTAAGGAGTTCTTGGGGGTAGAACCAAATTTTTTCTACGAAGCGATAGGGTATCTGGCTTGAGTAATCAGCCATTTTATATACCAAAAAAGGTAGCAAAAAAGCCACGGGGGAATCCCACATCGTATAATCAGCGGGAATCCTTGGCATACTGAAGGGGAGGAATGGAATAGACAACAACCGGGGTGACAAAACAAAGGCCATAGAGCAGGCCAGCGCTACCAGTACACTGGATGAAAGTTCCGGCAGCATGGAATCTTTCAGATAAACATAAGGATCACGCTTGACCCAATCCATCCTGTACAAGTGCCATACATGCAAGGAACCCAGCACTATCAATGCCAGCCTTGTTGCCCAAACGACGTGGAGCGATCCTTTCAGCGTTATTTGCAGGGTCAGTCCAAAAATGGAGCTCAAGAGTACCAGCACGAGGATATGGATGGACATCTTGGAGCCCATGCTGCGTTGGTAGCGCTTCATGCACCACCTGAACCAGAAACCAGCCAATACGACTGCGATGGTCCACGCTATGACAAGTGGTTCTCTCATTTTAAGGATTTTTCAAAATATAAAATTTTTTGTCTTCTATTCCTATTTTTTAGCCAACTGGTTTTAGCTTAACATTATAACCCAAAAATGCCTTCCCAAACTCGAAGCCCCAGGCATCTTCCGAAACATTGATGCGCGTGACAACGGTCGTGTCCAAGGGCAAAAAATAGTTGTACAACAACTCTTCCAAGACTCGCCGCCGTTTGCCGCCTTCTGGCAGAAAGTCTTCCAGCTCATCAAATGTTACTTCCTCTACACTGATTTCAAGCGCAGGTATATCGTCCCGAAACGACTCACCGATGATCAAATCGCCCAAGTCCATCACCTGCGTATCTGGCGGAATGTCATAGACGAGGGGCTGGACAAACTTGAGATTGACGTCCTTTCCCAGCACTGCTTCAAAACACAGTTCCGTAAGCACCCAATCCCCGCTGATTCGATGTGCCTCTGGCAACAGGTTGCACAGCAGAAACCGCTGACGGGCCGATAAGCAATCTCCAAAAATCGGCAGTCCCCATATCCGTTCCACAAACTCTGGGAACTTTTCCGTCCATTGCTGTTCGAGTTGTTCCGATTCTATCCTTGGCTGGTACATGGCCTGCTCAAAGGGCAAGAAAAACTTCCGAGCCTCTTTGAGCTGCTGGTCAAAAGCCTTTGCTCTTGCCATGGAATCAGGGTAGTCATCGTCAATACGCAAAAATAAGTTTTCCGGCAATGTATCCAGCAACCCCTTCCTATTTATTTCAATCAACCATACTTCGTCGAACTCATATTTGCGCTTCCTGATTTCACGTACCTCGTGGCCACTCCGCCTTTGGCCTGCTCCTCTTGGCGACACCACCACCTGCTCCACGTGCAAGTCGGCATCTTGTTCCAATATTGCAGCCGCCACCGTCTCCGCCTTGATGTCAAAAATAGTGGCCGTTCGCAGGTCTTTCAGCTCTTTCATGGCCTTCGCAGGTTTATTTGGGGTGAAAGCTGCACGTGCATCGGCACGTTGGACGACGATTTTTGCTCCAACAACCGCTGCACCTGCTGGCAGATGGCCTCCCAATCTTCTCCAGCCGCTTCCGCTGATGGCGTGAACAAAACCTCCAACCGACGGGTCATCCCAAAGTCGAAACGGGGGTCTGTCCCTACCCCATCACGGACCGTCACATCGGAAAGCCGTTCCCGCAATAGCTCCTTGCAGAAAATCTTGACATCCTCACGGGTCACTATCCGGCCACGGCTCATCAGTGCCAACTTCATGGCATCCAACTGCTCGGTAGGTTCCAGTGGATTTCCCCCGCCCTCGGTGATGGACACAAACTCGACGCTCTCCGTCTCCAACTCGCTCATTTCCTTGGACGTGCATTTCAGGGGAGTCTTGGCAGCAACACCATTGGCGGCTTCGCCAATGGAGGTCCAATACTCCACCCGCACCCGCATACTCCCCGTGGCACCAGTGTGCAGCAATACGTAAATATCGGAAACAGCCTTGGGCGTTTCGCTCGTCTCCTTGATTTTTCTGCCCAACAAATGGTGGATATCCTCTAAGGAAAGCGATGCCGCCGCTTTCATAATCAGCTCCTCATGGCCATAGTTTTCCTGAAGGATGGCCACCACATAAGCCATGCGTTTCCATACGTTGAAGTCGTCCCAACGGCCCACGCCCCCTACCCGGATGGTATAACTGGGCTTGTTCTCCTCCTTGAAATCGGCAAAAGGCTTGAACGTAAACAATGGGTACATCGGTGGCTTCTCCTCGAACACCCGCCTTATGGCCACAAAAGGTTCCTGCGGCTGCAAGTGTATCCACTTGATGGCATTGTTGGCGATATAGTGGTGCTCGCCACTGGTATGGCCACATAGTCGGCGGTTCACCACCGGAAACACATTGAGCTTGACGACAAGCCGAGAGGAAAATTGCGCTATCTCGACGGGGTAGCCGAAATGTACTTCCAGCCATATCATCGGCGTCTTGGCCACTTCCTTTTCCAAGCGGGTCAATTGCTTTTCGGCATCCTCTTGGGTCATGCCTTGGGAGGTGAACCAACGGGGCACAAAATCTTTGGCGGGAATGGCACCACCGACCGGTGCGCTCTCATCCTGAAAACTGAGAAAATGCCGCTCATAGCGCAGCCTCACCCGGTTTTGCAGGCGCTCGTTGCCGTTCAGGTAGTCCTCCAAAATGAAATCAGAAGGCGGGAGGCCAGCCTCTACCCGGATGGGTTCCCCGTTGAGCAGGCATTTGCTCTTGGCGAGGGACGCATAGAAACGGGCCTTCTCCGATTCATTGCTGCTCCCTCGGATGTCGAAGTAAAGGCAGGCATCCTTCCAGTTGATGTTTTCGACCTTGGTAAAAATGCCGAGCAGCACCTTGCCGAACCGCTCCCCAGCATTTGAGCCAGCCCTCATTCGCAGGGGGGCACGTTGGTTGGCGTCCAAAATCTTGTCCGGTGTGGCCAACACCCTCAGCTCTCCAGGCACCAGACGCATCGGGAACACTGGGGAAAAAGCAATATCCCCTTCTTTTTCACCAATATAGCGGATAAAGGTCGCCGTCTCGTCAATGGGCAACGACTCGGTGGAAGGCGTAGCAGTAGCAAGGGCATGGGCAGGCGTGGGCAGGTGGTAGTATTCTGGGAGAAGCGTCTTGGCCAATCGTTCCTGCAAACGTGACTCCGTATCGTGCAGCCGCTGGTACACCAGTTCCATTTCGGAGGCCACTGCCCCGGCCATGAAGCGCACCACGGGGTCGAACTGTTGCCCTATGTCCCGCTCGACATCGTCGTACTCAACGTCCCACTCGTCGGCGGCACGCTGGAGGATGGACTGGTATATCTGAAGGTGGGTGGGCTGCATGGTGAATTTTAGGTCAATTTTACAAACAATATCTTAACCATCAGCTTTTTTGCCAAAATTTCCACCAACTGCGGCGCTTTTTTAGCGGCCCAAAAACAGGTTCCGGCTCATGGAACTCCACGGGAATATCGGCGAAGCCACCTGAACGCAGCCCAGAAACTAGCTTGATATATTCCTCGCAAGAAAGTCGGTGCCGATTGCCGAAGATGATGCGCAGCCGCCGGGGCTTCATCCGAAGCTTCTGAACGAGTATCCATTCTTCGGCATCGTTCACCAGGTTGCCGTCTAATGCATCGAGGCCCATAGCAGGGGTGAAGGTGCATGGTGCCTCAATGAAATACCGCCCGGTCTCCAGCACCACCTCCACGATGAAGCGGCGGTTGCCCGGTTCCTCGACCAAGTGGACCTTGGTCAGTTTGTGCCCGTCACAAAGCCCGGCATGTTCCTCCACTTCCCGGGTGGGCAGCATTTTGAAATGCTCCAACGGCATCTGCTCGTTGAGCTGCGGATGGTTGAAGTACTGCGGGTACTCCCGGTTGCGTATGTAGCCGCTGTTGGGCATGGGTTGTTAAAATTAAGGAATTCAACTCGGCCTCAGCCAAGTATCTATTTGCGAAGCAATGGTGTTGTATCTGCCCCAAAAAATCAGATTGATTTTTGATTGGACAACGGAGCACAATATAAGGAAACACGCAAACCCCGTCCAAAACGAAGATCCACCGTCATCTATGAAATCTAGAAAGATGACTCCCCCAGCAATAACATAACCCCAATAATTAAAATTGGTGGCTTGTCTGAGGTTTTTTCCGCCAAACCCAGTCAGATGGTTCCACCCTTTCAAAAGACTTTCAAGTTTGTAAGAACCTTCGTGAAAAGAAACAATCACATGCAAATTGAAGAAATCCTTGATAATAACCTGCTCCCCTTTTTCCTCAAACTCCCAGTTCACTCGTTTTAAGTTGGCAATCAGTTGTTCTTTCATAATGGTGGCGCTCGTTTTGTGATGAAATTATCGTGATTTAAAACACCCGCTGGTACCTGTCCCCCGTATAATCCGTCAGGCGGCACTCGCAGCGGGCCATCACTGTGGTCTTCAACTCCCACTGTGGTACGCCCCAGCCAGCACCCATTGGGTACAGTTCGTCGTTGATGTTCTGGCGCTGATAGATTTCGCTGCTGCGGGCAAAATCCCGCTCGATTTTGGTCACCATATCTGGGTTCTTGGCGAAGACCCGCTTCCATTCGGCCATCGTCTCCTTGGCAGTCTTGCCTGATACGTAGGTATCCTTTAGCAGTATGTATTCCGGCTCGGTGAGGAAGCGGCGCATGGCCTCCAGGTGAATCGTCAACGGCACTACCTTGGCCAGCCTTTTCCGTTGGAAAATCTTCATATCGTGCTCCTTTTTCTCATCGCCATTGATAGCTTGCTGAAGCTTGCTGCCGCCGAAGCGGTGGCCGGGAAACACGCTGGTACCCATCCTATCGAAGTCGTAGGTGTGAGCTGGTGGCTGCAGGATGAAGATATCCGCCCCTTGCCGCAGGCGGCCCTTGTTGTAGCCCAAGAGGCTTTCGATTTCTGAAAGCGAGTGGTCGAGCAGGTGCTCTTCCAAGGTGAAGAACCCACGGACGGGGAGTTGGATGTCGAGGCCGAGTTGTACCATAAACAAGAAGTTTAAGAGGCTCCGCAAACAAATAATTGCTCAATCCACATTTGCGAAGCGTATATTTCTAATCGAATTCAGTGTAAAAAGCCATAAGCAAGTAAATTATCGCTGGAGCATGTAAACCGTCGAAAGCGGAAAACTCGTCATCCATTGTGCGTAATTTTCATTGTGGATACGGCCAACACCGGGAGGCCAAGGGTCGTATATCTTAATGTATGTTCCCTCTGGTGTCCCGTCACTGCTAATACCCCCAATTACTACTGCATGCATGGATGGTTGTGCCCCAATCATGATTACGGGCCCTCTCCTTATCAATTGAATCAAGCCATCAACCGACCAGCTTTGCATGGAGTAGACGCGCAAACCATAGCTTTCAGCAAATTTGTAAACATTTGATAAGTCGGATTTTAGACCTCCATTCTTGGCAAGTTTTGCTTTCCCTGGCCCAGCACTGAACCTAGACCCGAAAAGCATAGTGGTCGCTGCCGACCAACAGGTCATGCCCGTTGGCTGAGGGGAGAGGATAATATTGTGCTGATAGTTTACGCACTGGTTCATTTTACAGGATTTTATGTCGAACTTTAAAGCGTTTTGAGCTAATTTACAGAACCTTCCTAGTCTATCAAAGCATACGCTTCCTACTCGACTACCCAATACGAATCGGCATCATCCACATTCCTAAAACCAAGCTTTTTGTTTCTGATAACCCTGTACTTACTTTTACCTTGTTTGTTCCATTGGTCATAAACACCGATACCCATCTCATTGTGGTTGACATAAATAGCAGCATGACGGGCAGTCGAAGGGTAGTTGCCTTCTCCGTCAAAAGTGGCTATTACAGTACCCATAGGTATGGTGCCTTTTTTAGCTGCCATCACTTTGATACCCCGTTTCCATTGACCTGTATTCGGAGCCCCAGCCGCCTTCTGCACCAAGGTCACACATTCGTGATTGCCTTTATGGTTGGCGTAAGAATCATTGCCCTCCAGCGAAGGAAGACCTACCCTTGCAACGTATGACATATTTTTCATTTTATACAAACAGATGGCTGGATAAGGTTGAGTGACCCAGCATCTGTCCATTACAGTTTCAAATTATTCTCAAACCTATCCACCTTCAACTGCCCTTGAAAATGCGAGAAAACGATCAAGCTCTCCTCGTTCACGTCCTCGCAGATGAACAGCTTCACCGGGCCGAAGAACTCCTTGACCTGTGCCGCATCGCAGGTGGGCAGGAAGGTACGCAGCACCCGTGGGTCGTAAAAGCGGAAATAGAGCTTTTCCCCTTCTTCCGTTTTTACCATCAGGAACTTGCGGAAATGCCGATACACCTCCTCGAACGGCGCAGACGCAAACACGGGCACTCCCCACGCCTGCCCCCAGCCATGTTGGAAGTACCAAGCCGCCAAGGGCGTGCCCGCCCGCAGCTCGAACAGGTACGGCGATGCCCGGCGGTTCTCCTCTTTGGCCCCCTTGTAGAACGACTCGTGCTGGGCGCCCAGCACCAATGCCTCGTCTTGGCGCTGGCCTGCGGAGGCGGCGTCGAGGAGGAGGAAGTTGAAGGGGGGGGAGGGAGTATTAGCCATGATTGTGGGTGCTATTCATCGAAACAAGTCGATTGGAAAGTATTGGGATTTTTGGAAGGCTTCAGGGTTTAGTCCTAAAAGCCTTACGACTTCGGCAACTTCAAATGCCCAATAGCCAAAGTGTGTATCATGTTTGCTTTTATGGTTATTATACCAAAAGACCATCGACATATTTTTATACCATTTCTTATTAAGAAAATCTAAAATCATCCTCTCAGATGAAATAATATTTGTTTTGTACTCAATAATACTTTCTCTTAAATCAGCATAAGATTCAGGGTATTGAAGTGGAGTATTCAAATCTATTCTCCCATTGTTAAAAATAAAATCTAGCAAAAAATCTTTCTTTTCGTATCTTTTTAACATTGACCAAACATCTTCTCTATAAGACGCATCTATACCTAATAAAGATGCTAATGACAATATTGACAGAGCTGTCTGGTAAGCATCAAAGAAAAATTTATCAGCTGGATTATTTCCATCATCAAACCACCCTATTTGCATTTTTGAAATACAGTCTTTAAACTGGTTCCTTACTTCTTCAATACTACAGCCCATCGAAAACTTTGCGATGGTTGATTGATAAGCCATCTGAAAAATTTCATAATTTACAATTTTTTCTTGACCAGATGCTATTTTGCCTTCTTTAAACCACAAATAAAATCTAGCTGTTCTTTTTTCGCAGTCTTGAAGAAAAAGTTCAAAGTATTCTTTGCTTTTTAAATTTTGTCTCATTTTTAATGATTTTATGGTTCAAATGAACCTGTTTCATATCCATCAGCTCCCACTTTTTTGTATGTAATGGTTCCATCAGGACTCGTTCTTGCCACTACTCTCTCAAATCCACTAGCACGTATTTCGTCAGCTACATCTTTTCCTACCGAATCGTTCAACCTACCAGATATCCAATCATCACTCATCTGCCTTGTTCCATCTTTTAAATTTTTGAGATTTGAAGTATTGTATTTAGATTCTACAACATAATACTTGGGTGGGTCACCCTTTTTAAATACGTGGTCAATACCCTGTTCTGTAGGCCCGTCAATATCAGTGACTTTTTTATGCAGTGGCTCGTATCCTTTAGATTCCAAATCAACATCGGTCTTCATCTCACCATAGTTCCCTTTGCGGGCATTAGTGTTTAGTTCTGTTTTGCCACTTTCTACATCATCGATAGCTTTTTTCTGTTGAGCGGTCTTGGCCGAAGTTTTTGGCGCTTCTTTTTTATCTTTAGGTTTTGGTGGCGCTTCCTTGGGTTTATCAGCTTTTTTAGGCTTGGGTGGCTTCGGGGGTTTAGTAGGTACAGCATTTGGTTTGGGTGGTTTTGGCCCCTTTTTCCCTGGAATTCTTCCAGGTATCCAATTAAGCGGGTCTGACAAAGCATCTTTTGCCCCTTGCCAAGCAGCGTCAAGAACACAACTCAACTTAATATCCTTGCCACTCATCAAATTTTCCGCCACATACCCCACAGCCCCCATTACGGCCCCTTCAACTGCAATCTTTGCAGCATAAATAGCCACTCGAACAGCGATAGCCTTTACAATAGGAATTGCCACAACCAAAAAAATCGGTAAATTCCCATCAACATCTATCTTATTGTACGGGTCATTCCCCGCATACCCATAATTCGACGCCTCATACTCCAACCAATACCTATCCAGCGACAAAAACGATTTCAAATGCGGGCTGTAGTAGCGGGCCGTGCTGTAGTGCAGCCCGATCTCGGCATCGTGGTACTGCCCGGTCAGTCGCCAAGGCTGCCGTATGCGGCCCCGGTGGATGGTTGCCTCGCCGAATGCACTGTACTCGGCGCTCCAAACCACCTGCCCAAAGGTATCAAAAACCTGCGTGACCGCACCCCGCACGTCGCTGTGCAGCCAAAATAATTGCCCATTTTCCCGGAAGGCCACGGGCACGGCGGCATTGTGGCCGTAGAGGTATTCCCGCAGGGTGGTGCCTTCGGGCGTGCGCAGTTCCTCGGTCAGCAGCTTCTCGCTGCCCCAACAGAATTTATAGGCTTCCCTGCCGTTCGACTTGCCCACCCGGCGGCCAAGGCCGTCGTACCAGTATTCCCAAGTGTCTTCGCCGATGCGGGCGAGCTTGAGTTCGTTGTTGTCGTTGAAGGTGAGCGCCACGGTGCGGCCTTGGGCATTCACGAAGGAGCGCACGTTGCCGTTGGCATCGTACTGCACCGTGCTGCCGCCCATGCTCAGCACTTCGTCCATGCGGCCCACCGTCACAGGCGAGCCGTTCACGCTGCTCAGGTTGCCCTTGTGGTCGTACTCGAATTTCTCTAAGCGCTGCGAATTGGCTTCGAGGCTGCTCAGCAAGCGCCATTCGTCGTCGTAGCGCAACTGCCAATCCTTGCTGGGGGACTGGCTCGAAGCATCGAAATTGTTGTAGCGGGTGAGGCGGTAGAGGTTGTCGTACTGGTAGGTCTGCTGCGATAGTACCGTGCCGGATGGGTTGACCACCTGCGCAGCTTGCAGCCCGCCCAGCACTTTCTCGCTGCGCTTTTGGGTGAGGCCATTCGGGTAATAGACCTTGGCCACGGTGTCGTTCGGGCCGTATTTGTAGGTGCAGGTATCGTCGCCGACCTTCAGCGATTGCAAGCGGCCGTCCTCGTCGTAGCTGTATTTGACCACCAGCCCGGAGGGATAGGCCATTTCGAGCAGGTTGCCGTCCTTGTCGTAGGTATAGCGGGTCTTGTTGCCTTGGAATTCTTCGCTCAGCACCTGCCCCTTGTCGTCGTACTCGAAACGGAGGCTGCCAGCGGGGTTTTCGATGGCCTTTACCTGTTCGCCGTTGAGTTCGAGGTTTTGGAAATTGCCGTCCTCCCACTCCACCCTACTGGGGCTGGCACCGTCGTAGTAGGTATGCACTTTAGCGCCGCTGCGCAAAGTGGTGACGAGCGCATCGAGGTCGTCATCGTAAACGGAGGTCTGCTCCGTGCCGTCGGGGAAGCGGATGGTATCGCCCTCCTCGCCCATGGGGTCGGTTTCCACCTGCGTCACCCGGCCCAGCGAGTCCTTCATGCTATGCACGAGGTGGCTGCCCTTGATGGCCGAGTCGAAGCGACGGGTCTCGTTCGCCCGGTTGGTGATGGTCTCTACCTGTGCGCTGACGTTGTAGCCAATCTTGTAGCTTTTATCGTCCTGCGAAATGACCTCGGTGATGCGGCCCTTGTCGTCGTAGTTCAGCTCGATGCGGCCCTCGTTGAGCAGGATGGCTTTCAGCAGGTCGTCTTGGTAGTTGAAGCCAATGGATTCGTTGCCGGGGAAGCTGAACTTTACGAGGTGGTCGTTGCTGTCGAAAGTGAAGGCGTATTCCAGCCCGGAGGGCTTCACGATTTTCTGGGGGGTGTATTTTTCGTCAAATACGAGGCGGGTCTTGTTGCCCCGGCTGTCCTCAATCACCAAATCCTTGTCTTCGCCTTCCTTCACGTTGAAGCCATTTGCCTGCAGTTGTGCGAACATCTGCCCCCGCTTTTGCTGTCGGATGGGGAGCTTCATGGCTTCCAGTTGGCTGTTCTTGATGACGAACACGGTGTGGGTGTTTTAGCAAGGTTTCATGAATGGGGCACCTGTGAAGGCATCGCCAATGAGCACCGTGGGGAGGCCCATCACGATTGTCCCACCGTGCGCACATTGGTCGCCCATGCGGGCTGCGGGCTTACCGCCGATGAAGACGCTCATGCTGCCGAGTACGATGGTGTCGGGCGGACCAACGCATACGCACATATCGCCTAACGTGGCAGCAGGGAGATTACCAATGAGGACAGTAGGCACACAAGGGCCCATGATGGGACCGCCCCCATGGGGTTTAGGCCCATCAAACATGGGACAAACGTGCATATCAGTGATTCTTGCTGCGGGTTTACCCATAGGGCTATTGATTTTAAGTAGAAATTGGAAATTAGGAAATTAAAAATTGCGTTGATAATCAATCACTTACACAACTCTTTTGCTAAACCAATTCCTGTGGCGTACTTATTTATAGGCAATCGCATTTAAAATTAATGGTTGGGTTGTGCGAGCTTTTAGCCATTTTTGAGAGGCGGGGTTCGATAACCCCGCCTCTCAAAAAAAACCAGCACTTAATTTTAAATGCGAGCATCTACCAAATACTTTTAGGTTTTCCCCACCGGAATCACCAATGGGAAAGCATCCTGGGCATCCTCATCCACTTCACTGTCAGGGAAATAGAACTGGTCCCTTCGGCCCAAGCTCAACTGCCCATGAACTTCCACTTTCACTTTGACCATCGGGACGCTGTCCGTTGTTCTTGGGGCTTGAAGATCCACCACGACATCGGTCACCTGAAGCCTGGTTTCATAGCGGATGAGCATGTCTTTCAAGTTGCCTTGTATGGTCTCCCGCATTTCTTCCCGCCAGACCCTTTCCGACCTCCTTTGGGGTGGGGTGCGGGCGTGGTACTTGTTCATGAGACTGCCAAAAAGGGGGTCGAATCGGTAGCTCATGGACAAGGTCTTGATGATCAATCGGATGTTCTGGTGGATGGACTTCCTGATTTCTATATGCTCCAACTGCTTCCCCTTCATGGTCTGGTTCAGCTTGAGCGGAATAGCGTAATAGAAGTCTTTGCGCAGCATGTTTAATTCAGTTTAATGACCATTCCCTTTACATCCACCATGGCAGAGCCTTTTATATCAACTTGGGCGCTGGTAGTCTCCACTTTTGAGGTTCCATTTACTGTAACTTTATTGCTCTTAACCTCCACCAAGCTTTGTCCATTGATTTTGACCTCCTTCCCTGATTTCAACTCAATCAGTTCAGTTGCCTCTAGGATGATGGTCTTGCCCTTGATATGAACCTTCCCATCACCGACATCAATCGTAATGACGCTATCGCCCTTCTTGTCCGTCGAAACCGTAATTGTCTTCCCTTCCTCCATCACGATGGAACTGTCCTCTTTCTTCTTCCCCGTCCGTATTTGCGTCTTCTCTCCGGCGGTTTCAAGGATGGACTTTGGCGCATGTATCTGTATCTCCTGCTCCTTATCGTCGAACTTCCATTTGTTGCCACCCTTGGATTTGTAGCCCTTGAACTTGTTCTTAGGGTCAAACCATTCAGGCTTTTCCTTGCCATGGTACATGCCACTGAGCACGTAGGGGCGTTCGGGATGGTTGTTCTCAAAAGCCACCAGCACCTGATCGCCCACTTCGGGTATGATGTAGAAGCCTTTGTCCTTGCCCATATAGGGGGAGGCCACCCGTATCCAAGGGGTTTTCTCCGGGGTGCCTTCCTGCCATTCAAATTTGACCTTGACACGGCCCAGCGATTTTTCATCGTCCACTTTTTCCACCTTGGCCAATTGTATTTCGGCCACGGGGGCGGGCAGCGGCTGTAGGCTCGGTGGCATATCCATCTCCACGGGAATAGCTTCGAAGTGGTTCAGGTAGTTGCCGCCTTCGGTAATCACATGGGTGAGGCCAACCACAACATAGTTGCCATAGTCGTCGGCGGCGGAGTCCCGGATATTGATTTTGCCGCCCAGTTTCAGCTTGGTGTTGCGGGTGGTGCCTGTGGCTACCACCATCTCGCTGACGTGGGCTTGGGCCTTGCGCTTTATCAGGTGCTTGTATTCCTTTTCTCCAGTGGAGAAATTGACGGGCAGAACGGGCGGCTTCCCCGTAAATATCTTTGACTCAGAAATTCCATAGACTGCACTTGCCAAGGAAGACATGCCAGGCTTCGGCGGCTTTTCCTTTTTGAAGGCTTTGTGGTCCCGGTAGTTGTAGCTTTGCACGTCGAACTTTGGTGGGACGGCCCGCACGGAGACGTCGAAATTGACTACATCATTGGTAGAGCAGTCCAATTTGACCGTCGAACCACCGGATGGTTTTCCAAAATACATATCCATTCCGTCATAAAAAAACCACTCGCCGTACCAGCCAGCCAGCCGATTTACGAAGTCAAAATCGCTTTCCTTGTACTGAACAGTGTAGGGAATGGATCCCGTGAAATTCTTTGGGCTGACCTTGAGGCCACCGGGGAAGCTATAGGAGCCGAGTACTTCATTCACGATTTCTTGAAGTCCCTTGTCGGTGAACGAACGGGTATTTGGCCCTCCGTCGGGCATGATGGTAGGGCTGCGGCCCTGAATGACCAAGCTGGCCCCCCCTGCCTGCCGCACCAAGGATACTGAGGTGATTGTTCCCTTGAACACTTCTTTTGGTGGGCTGCCATCAATGGAGGCGTCTTCCTTCAAACCAAGTCCAATGCTAATGGTCTGCCCAATCCATTCTTGGGATTTTGCGTTCAGGTCGGCATTTTTGACCTTCATCTGAACGTGTACGCTAAAATCATGGTGGTCGCCAATCCGTTGATTGAGCTTGACTTGGGCCAGTATGTTCTCACTGACCCGCTTGCCGTTTATTTTTACACCAGTGCGTACGGTAGTTAACATTGGATAAGGTTTTGTTTTTTTTAGTTTTGAGGGGATAATGTTGGTAATGGCTTGTTTAGCGCTTTCTGATATGGCTATCGCTCTTATCGTACATGATAGATTGCATTTCTGTGCCGTCGAAGGCAAGACCTGACCACATGGCACCAGACCTTATAAAAGAATCGGCCTTCATAGAATCTTGGATGCAGCTTTCTACTTCTTTCTTGTTTTTTTCCATTATTTCTTTTTCGAGTGCCCTTTGTTCTTCTGTTCTGTAATAAAGGACTGCTCCTCGACCATATACTATTTGTTTTTTTTCATCCAGAGGCACAAAAATAGCACAAGACGCATCAGCCATAAGACCCGTTGGACTGAGCTCGTAGCCACCGTTGATACCCCCATGCGAGGTGTAAAATCTCATTTCGACATATTCGCCCACTGACCTACTCTTTGTAGTTCCTGCGTTTTTCCATCCACCTCTCGAAGTAGGCTTTCTGATGGCATGATATACGGTTTTTACATTTGCTATCTCTGATGCTTCAATAAAAAAAGACATATCCACAGCATCGTATAGTCCCATAAAAAGTGCTCTTTTTGGCAGCACCTTTGCAAGTTCAATCACAATGGCTCCTCCTCTACTGTGCCCCACCAAAACAATCTCTATATCATAAGTATCGTACCTGCCGATTGCCTTTGGAGCCAGTTCAGCAATACTGCCAGCCAGTTGAGTTGGAGCGTTCTCAATATTACCCCGTTCTATATTGATGGAACGTACACTTTCATCAATAAATACGGCTGCATCCTTGAGCCTTTGCTTGGCGTCAAAACCAGTAAGCTGCCAATCAGGCCCGTGCATGTAAATTTTGAATCCACCGTGGGTATTGAACTGTTCGAAGAACTTCCGAGTGTAGCTGTTTCCCCCATTGTACCATTCATGGGAACCCGTGCCGTCAACCGCAACCAAGATGTATTTTGGCATAGTAGCAGATTTTGGTATTAACCAATGAATGGAGTAAACAGGAGGGCGATGAAGTAAAAATGGTAACGAAGCGAATTCCAGAATACTAATATCAAACTATGATGTCGTTGAGCCAAAGGCACTACAACATAGCCCCGACAGATTGACATGGGTCAAATCCGCATGAGAAGGAATTACCATCATACCTTTGATAAATTGCAAAAAGAAATTCGCTTCGTCAACCTTTTCTACGACTCGCTGTCCGGCCAGCGCATCTTGAACTCGGCACCGCTTACCTTGATTTTTTCAGCAGTGATGCGGAAAGTTTCAAGGGTGTTGTCGGTATCGCCCTGCGAGTTGAAGCGCTCTTCGTAACCGACCACATAGGAATTCTCGAATTCAATCTTCTTGAGTTCCTTGGTCTGTTCCGCATCCCGCCAGATGGTAAGCGAACCAGCCTTTGGCGTGTCCTGCTTGCCCATCCAGTTGATGATTTTACCAATCATCTCTTTTTCATCAGAGCGGATGGTAATGACAATTTGTCCATTGCGGACAACTTTTACGGGTTGGCCCTTTTCAGGGTCTGTTGCCCGTGTAAAAGAATAGCCGAGGTCTAGAACTTGGGCTTTTGCACCTTCAAGTTCAAAGACACAGGTATGAGCTGCAGCCATAAGAATGAATTTTAGGTTATTAAAAAAATTAATGATTACTATTTGACTTCGTTCATCAGCTTGTCGGTTGCCGTTCTATCGGCAGCATTTAGCTTATAAACAAAGGTACGAACCGCCCACAGCGGCACGATGCTGATGTCAATATCAATACGGTCGGGCACCCGATGATTCCAATCAAAATGGGTTACCTTTCCACTGGTAATTATTTTCTGTTCGGCCAATTGGTCGAGGAAATCCTGCACGATGTCACGTACTTTGTTTGCCCTTTCACGGTCAAGCTGCTGGCCTGTTACTTTTCCGAGGTAATGGCGTAGCACCCGGTTAACGTAGTCGAACGTGCGCACCACAGCATAACGCTTCAAGGCATATTCATGTCCGGTAAAGGCAGTGCAAGCTTCATAGACCATGTCTTTTTCATAAGCGTGCATGGTAGCATTCATGCCTTCGTCGGACAAGTCTGCCACGGTATCCTGTACGGTATGGAAGGCCAAGCCAGCCGAGCCGGACAGTGAGCCGTTCATCTCGCCCATGATGGGCTGCGATATCCTTTCGGAGTACATTTTGCCAGCAACGGCCATGCAGGGCGAACCGCGCAGGTCGCCTTCTTCTCTCAATTCTGTGTACTCCCCACGCAAGGTGATGTGATTGGCAAACAAAGCGAGGTGCGCATGGTGTTCTTCTGGACCGGTGACCCCAAGCCAACGACGTGATTCACGCTCTTTCAGGGCCTCTTCGACGCTGTCGCAATCGGCGAAATCGGTAACGAAGTGGAGCCTGGACTTCAATGCCAGCTTTGTATATCGCTCGATGATGTCCTTGGGTCGCTTACTGCGCCAGAGGTAAGGCACTACCAACAGGGCATAAGCTTTCTTTTGGTCAACGGAGCGGGACTCGTCCGTCAGCCGCTTTTCTATTTCATTATAGACCAAATTGCTATCGGCATCCAATAGGACATCTGGATGCACCGACAAAAGCGTCAAATTCTTGACCTTGGTTGGCGCTGCATTGCGGAAAAAGTTTTCGAGGTCCCGGTAAGTGCGCTCCATGTCACGCGAGGCGTTGAGAATGGTACTTAGGTTGTCATTGATAAGCGCCTCGTTGCTGTCCAACTTTTCCTGAGCTTCTTTTCGGATGACTTTATGGGAATCCTTTTCTATGGCATCTCCTTTGCTCAAAATATTTAAGTACGCTTGGAGGCGGTTTCTGAGTTCAATTCTATTATCCAGCGAATCTTCGTCTTGGAGGAAACGGCGTTTTTTAGAAGCAGCCTTGGGGGAAAAGCGGTCCAGGTTGTCAGCAAGGGGCGTTATGAGTTCATCGAACCCATCATATTGACCTAACCTGTCGGCTATTTCCTCCGGGGATAATCTTGGCGGAGGCGGTGGTGCCGAAACTACAACTGCCTTCTTTACTGGTGCCTCTTTCTGTTGGCTTTGTTTTTTTTGTTCTGCCATAATACAATAGCTTTTTTACGAGTTGTTATGCTCAGCCTTTTTTAGTTGCCTGAGCAAAAATTAAACAATTAGGGGTTCGAGGATGGCATAGCCACTGCACCCCCTCTATTTTTCTTGGCTAATTCTCATCATCGTGTTCACTTGGCATGGATTCGTCCAATTGTTCGATAATTTCCGCTATGACAGCCAAGATAGCGGAACGGGCATTCGCATCATCGAGTGCCTTCCTGAACTTTACATTTTTGTCTATCATATCCACCAAGCTTTCCGCCGCCTTGAACTCTGCATCCAAGCTGCGCAGCAGTGCGGAATTGCGTTTGATGGCATTTGGCGTGAAGGATTCTACACCGCCTTGGAAACGGATGGTGTCCTCTACTTCGGCCTTGTCGAGGTTGCCGGTTTTCAGCTTCACTTTGACCTTCGGGTCAGAATACTTCATCACCGCCTCTGTTGAAGTAGATGACTCCATTGGGATTTCTTCTGGTTGCCGAAGGGCGTTCTCTCCCTTCAACGGTAGGGCTATATATGTCCTGTTAGTAGGGAGTAGGTCAAGGCCCGAATTGGTCTCCTGTGGGAGGTCTATCGGGCCGGGCATGTTGTAACGTACGGTTGCTGCCATTTGCTTTATATATTTAAAAATTAAAATTCTTCTATATCACTTGGATTCCTGTAGGCATCTATTGTATTTTTTGTCAAGCATGTCGTACTCCGCTTTCATCAATTTCAGTTCTGCGGTAATCGCATCCTTCTCAGGGTCTCTACTTTTCATCAGGTTGCCCATTTTTTTCTTTTCCTCTATGAGGCTGTTTTCCTTTACCTTTAAATCTGCTGTGACACCCAACAATTTAGCTTCACAATCCTCCAATTTTTTTCGCAAGCTATTAGCATCCCCGGCACCTTTATCCTGAAATGCTTTGAATGATGCAAACATGATGAATGCGTTAGCTGCGAGCACCAGTACACCAAATGCTATCAGTCGCCAGACGGCGGTTTCACGTTGATTTTTGTTCAATATTTCCATAAAAAAGACAGGTTGGCAATTTCCAACTATTGTGGTCCAGCTATGACAAAATTATCGGGTGCCGAGTGCACCGTTCACGATGCGGCGCTTGACTTCCAGAAACACGTTTCTAGCTATTTGCTGCAATACAGGGTCTCCTGCGTAAGCGTATTCGTACATTTGAGCGAGTTTGAATGCCCTTTCCGTAAAGACTTTTCGCCAGTTGGGATTGTTGAGCGCCTCTTCTTTTGCCGATATTCTTCGCTGGTAATCACCGGAATAGTCGCTCCTAAACAGATCCTTGGCAGAGGACGTCCTAAACAAGCGGCTGAACGTGGAGTGTTCTTCTTTTCCGCGTATTAACACGCAGGGGAATTCATTATCAAAGGAAAGTGAAAGTGTAGCATTAAAGTCAAGGCTTTCCAAGTGGCTTCTTTCCACGATGGGCTGCCACTCCCATTCGGCAATGTTTTCATGCTTGCCATGCTTTCTCATGTCATTGAACATCCGTACTTTATAAGTACGACCATACACGTTTGTGGATATAAATCGCCAGCCTCCCTTAGAGTCCGGGATAGAGTAAATGGCACCCACCAAACCAAAATAATTTTTGAAACGAACGGAGTCGAGGTAGTGCGTAAACATAAGGTTGAATTTTAGGCATATCCAACAAGAACATGGTGCGACTACTTGGTAAGTACACGCAGTCCTGTTGATATTTTAAATGTTAAGTCAAGCAAAGTTAAAAATTAATTTTATTCTCAAAAGCTAATTTTTTAATTTTTTATTTCCCAAATCAATTCGCTTTCATTTCCAATATCCAAATGGACTTTGGAGCCGTTGACTATTGCTCCTCCAATGATTTTGTCAGCGATTGGAGGGGTCAAAAAGGATTTGATGGCATTTTTCAACGGTCTTGCTCCAAACAACGGAGAAAAGCCAATGGTCAGTAGATGCTCCATCACCCCTTCTGAAATTGTAAGCGTCACGTTGTGCTGGGTTTTCAACAACTTTGCGAACTTGGCGAAATGTATTTGTAGTATCATTTTGGCCACCGGCTCAGAAATTGGGGCAAAGGGTAAGATTTGGGAATCAACCCGCCCCAAAAATTCGTCTTTAAACTTCCGTGTTTCCCTCAAAAATCCTTTTAGTTGCTCAGGGGTTGGTTGTTGTCCAGCTTGGAATATATCAACGATTTTTTCAGCCCCAGCATTAGAAGTGAATATGATAATGGTGTTGGAAAAGTCTGCCATTTTGCCCTGCTTGTCTTGCAAGCGGCTGTCCGTCAGCATCTGAAGGAAGATACCATATATATCAGGGTGAGCCTTTTCGATTTCATCGAAAAGCACCACTGAATAAGGTTGCTTCCTTACCTTGTTTACCAAAAGTCCACCTTCTTCATAGCCTACGTAGCCCGGTGGCGAGCCTATCAGCGCTGCGACAGAATGGGACTCCTGAAATTCGGACATATCAAAGCGAATCATAGCGTCTTCATCATCAAACAGCAGCTCTGCTATGGCCTTGGCCAATTCGGTCTTCCCGGTGCCAGTTGGACCAGTAAAAAAGAATATTGCACCGGGTTCCCTTGGGTCTTTGACGTTTGCCCTGAAGGTCTTGAGCGACCGGGCGACGGCATCTACCACGTGGTCTTGGCCAACAACTCTTTTCTGTAGCAACTCATGGACGTTTTGGAATTTGTCCTGCTCTTTGGAGCGTAGCCGCCCAAGCGGAATGCCCGACCTGTACGCAATGATGGCTTCCACGTCCTCCTCCAGAATCACGGATTTTGGCTCGTTGGTCCAAGACTTGAGTCGGCTTATTATTTCCAATAGGTCTATCGCCCTTCCATCGAGTTCGTCACCAAGCCTGCCTAATAGAAGTTCACTTAGGCGGTCTCGTATAGCTTGGCGAAAGACGTTCAAGTCTTTTTCTTCGGACGCTATATATTGTTTTTCCAGTTCTTCCAATATTGCTGCGGAGGTGGAATTCATCTGACTTGCACAGGCCATCGTGAAGTCAAGCAGTTCTATGGCTGAAACGGGTAAGTTCTTATCGCCTACATAGCGCTTTGCGAGCTTGACCGATTGTGAAACAGCTCCTGGTTCGATACTTAGCCCGTGAAATTCTTCATATTTATGCTGAAGACCTTTCAGCATGGTGCAGGCCAAAATCTCATCAGGCTCATTGACAATCAACCGAGAAAACCTACGGTTGAACGCAGTGTCCTTTTCAATATACTTTTGGTACTCGGTTTGAGTAGTGACACCAACCACGGTCAGTTCTCCGCGAGCTAATTCCGGTTTTAGCAAGTTGACTACGCCAGAACCCACCGGCCCACGCTCGTCAAGCAGCACATGGATTTCGTCAATAAACAATATGGCTTTGCCTTCATACCCCTTTATGCCTTTCAAAATAGATTTTAATCGCTCTTCAACCTCTCCCTTGTACGCACCTGCTACCAACCTTCCACTTATGTCTATTTCGAAAATTGTGGCATCTTTTAACCGTTCGGGCACATTTCCACTGAGGATGTTCAAGGCAAGTCCGCCAATCAAGGCTGTTTTTCCAACCCCCGGCTCACCAACAATAAGTACATTGGGAGAAAGTCTCTTACCAAGTATTTCCACCAATTGCTTCAACTCCTTGTCACGTCCTATCAAAGGGTCTATTTTCCCTTCGCGGGCAAAGGCTGTTAAATCGTCGCAATAACGCTGTAAAGCCTGTTGTCCCGTAGCCTCGCCTGAGCCACTGCCATCACCATGTTTATTTGTACCTTTATTATTAGCACCATCATTGCTTTCGCCGATAGTGGAAAGGATATTTGATAGGTTCTTGTTTCTCCAATCTATAATCTCATAAAGTGCAACGGGTAATCGGCGAAGCACTTCTGGCTTTAGAGCGACACCGGGCGTACATATTGCCTCGAACAAATCCAAGGGGGTTATTTCTTCATAACCATACCTCAGGCAAAGCTTCTGGGTCTCTTTAAGTACAGACAGCACTCCATCATCTGGGAGTGGGTTAGATCTGCTACGGGTAGATTTTGGCAGTTTTTCAACTTGAGTCAATGCCCAACGATAAACTTCTGATGGATCCTTGTCTATTTGGTTGAACATAGGATGAAGCCCCACGTCTTCTTTAGTGACAGCACAAAGCAAGTGCTCAGCGCTGTAATTTGAGTGGCTGTACTCATAAGCCAGACCTTCTGCAAGGCGCAGGGCCAACTGAGCAGCATCGGAAAGTAGATAATAGGGGGTATTCATATTGGTGGAATGCGGATTGTTTTACAGTTTGTTAGGAACATTTCAGCCTCTTCTTCATTGACGGCGGGAAGGTAGAAACAATTTTTACTTTTTCAAAAAAAAAACAAAAATATCAAAAAAGATGTGCGCAAATTGTTGAGCGGCTTCTTGTCGTTAAACATGTCTCGATTGACACCATTTCCCAATTCCAATTTGTAGGAACAGTCACTTTCCTGATAAGCTGTTTTGAGATACGGCGAGATCCCGCTCACTACCCTTGGCACTTGGTAGAAAAAAAGCCAGGTTGCTCGCTTGGCCTCATTCTTCCGCCATGTTTCGCTCATAAATAGGCGCATTGAAAACTGATGTTGGAGACGGAAAGAGTAAAAGGGACTCAAAGTCAACCGATAGCTACACCATCAACTTTAAATGCGACTATCTATAAGGTATGCGATTTTACCATCATTCTCCCATTTCTTTGGCGGTACACAGCAAAATCGAATGATTATTGGTATTGGCTAAGTGCCAACCTCGATGAACTAAGAAGTTGTTTTCAATTCCCCCTCACTCAATCAAATTTATCAACACCCGGTAGTCGTCGTACTTGGCATCCTCCCCTTTCATCTCCAGCAGGTCGAAAAGGTTGTCGCCCGCTGTGGCATAAGCATCCTCGATGGCGGCCATGGTCGTGCGGCAGCGCACCTCCACCAACCCTTTGGCCAACTGGCCCATGCGCCAGTGCCAGGTCGCCTCCATGCGGGCGAGGATACGCTCGCTCACCTCCCGGTGGTCGTCCATCGGCGATATGGGCGAAATATTTTGAAATGCCCGTGCGTTCCGGGCCAGCAGCTTGCCATTATCCACGATGAAATAGGCCGTGTGTGCCCACTCCCCCACCGGCGAGGCCAGCCGGGAATACAGCACGAGTTGCAGGTCTTCCCCGTTGCGGATGACGGACTCCCGCCAGCCGCTGCCCCGCCACTTGATGTCCACCACGGCCAGTTCGACGGCTCCGGTGGCCCCCGTCCGCTCCAGCACCAAATCGGCGATGCCCCTGACCTCGGGGCTGCCCTCGTTGGCGAGCGGAAACCTGCCGTCCAATTGCTTTTCCGTGTCCATCACCCGCCAGCCGTTGTCACGGATATGGGTGATGAGGCTCCAAGCGGCAAATTTTAGCTTGTTGACGAACGCCACCCGGTCCGGCTCCCGACCGTACATCAGCAGCACGGCGCCTTCCCGTGCCAACAGTCGGCGGCTTTCCTGCTCTACCCTATTCTCCACCTCCGGCTTGGTCATCGAATGGATGTCCTCTTTCAGCAATTTCTCAAAGACCCGGTGCGCCAGGTTGCCCATCAGCGTATTGTCGGCCACCACGCTCAGGATGCTCGACTTGTTCAGCCGAATCTTGTACCTGAAAAACCACTGGTAGGGGTAGTAAAACAGCGTCTCCAAACTCGTGAGCGACTCCCGCTCCCGCTGCATGTTGCTCAAGCGGTTAATTTGGAGGAAAGGGGCCGGGCGGCCTAATTGGCGCAGCGGCACGGCCTCATATTTGGGTAGGGTAAAATGGGCTGCAAAAGCCTGCCCGCCGTCACTGCCCAGTTCCTGCGTGATGGCCTCCAGGTTGCCGAACGCTGCCTGCAAATCCCCGAAGAGCGGGTGCGGGTTCACCGCCGTGCCGTCCACCGATTCGGGCAGCACCAGCACCAGCCGGTGGGTGGCGACCAGCACCGGGAGGGACTGCTGCCAAAGTTGGCGGCCGTTCTCCTGTGCTGGCGTGTCGGGCAGTACGCCATTTTGCGCCAGCCAAGCCCGCTCGCTGCGTGACCATTTTGAGAAAAAATGGGGCTGCTCCTGCTGCACAAAGTTGCACCACCATACCTCCCCAACTGGACCAATAAAGGCACCGGGGTGCTGCACGTAGGGCAAGCTGCCCACTTCCTGCGGCTGCAGCACCACGGGCGATGGCTCGTAAATGGTGCGCACGATGCGCTCCAATTCGAGGTGTCGGAGTTCCTGCTCCGGCAGTGCGTTCAGTAGCTCGGACACCCGCTTGGCCTGTTGGCTGAGCACGATGAGCGAGTGGTTGCGCCCGCCACCATCCTCGAAGGCGCTGACGGCCCATTGCCGCAGGTAGTCAAAAATGACCGTCACCTCCCCTTTTGGCACGGTGCGCCCCATGTCGTAGCGCCGCCGCTCGAACCAAAAATTGTACTGTCGGCGCAGTTCGTTCACCACGGTGAGCGGCTCGTTTTCGGCGAGTTCCTCGAAGTAGCGGTTAATCATGGCGTACCAGCCCTCGCCCTGCAGGCCGGGCATGGCGGCCACTTGGTTGGCGATGAGCGTGGCAAGGTCGTCGGCCAGCGGCTTCACGGACAGGGACACGAACTCCAGCACATGGTACGGGTTCACCGGCTCCCAGAGGAAGGCCGTCACCAATTTGAGTAGCTGCAAGGTGGGCCTGGCCAGCGAGGTGGACTGGAGGCCAAGGCTCGGCTGCCCCTCTTGGATGAGCGCCATGTCGAGGGTGCGGGATTTTTCGGAGATGAGGAAATGGGGGATTGGGGAATTGGGGGGGGTGAGGCGGATAAGTTGGGCGAGCCAAGCGGCGGCCTCGCTGGCACGGCGGGCACGCAGCAGGAGCAGGGAGCCGTCGTTTTTCAGTGTCTCTTTGGTTTTGATAGGCTCGGTGGTGGCCAGCCGCTGCTGGAACCGTTGGAGGTCGTTGGCAGGTGGGACGGGCTGTGCCGGGGCATGGCGGTGGAGCGGCTGGACGGTGAGGCCAGTTGATTTTTCCAATTTTTCAAAAAAACGCTGAAAATGGCACGGCAGCAGGTGCAGCGGCTCATTGACCCAAACCTCCGTGAGCGGTAGGGGGCCGGGGGCGGCGGGCAGCGCATCGAGGACTTGCAGCACGGCATGGAAGCGGTCGGCAAAACCGGGGGCCAGTTGGAGGCCATCGGGGTCGGCCTGGAAAACGGCCCCGATTTCGGCCACGGTGGCGAGGCGGGGCGGGGTGGCCTCGGTGATGTTGAAGTCCCAGCCTGCCAGCAGCAGCTCATCCCGGCGGGAGAGCAGCTCGGCAGCCGTGGTGAAGGGGTCGGCCTCGAACGATTTTTGGTAAAAAGGTGGCATGGTGCAGGTGTCCGTGTGCCGGAGCAGCGCCTGTCGGTACTGCTCCACCCGCAGGTAGTCAATGTCATTGGGGTGGCCACCGAGGCCGAACCATGTTTCAAACAGTGACAACAGCCCTTTTGGGCCGACGTAATGGTTGCCCGCCTCGGCTTGGGGCCTGGGCTGTGGCGGGTTGTCGAGTTGGAGACCGAAGATCAGTTTCACGGCGTTGGTTGTTTTTGGGCAAACCTACGTAGAAAATGGGTCATTGGGGGTCATTTTGGTCATTGGTCATTGGTCATTGTGGTCATTAGTCATTGGGGGTACTGCTATGACTCCCAATGACGAATGACCCCAATGACCAATGACACGAAGTAAATGACCCCAATGACCAATGACACG
>DIUC01000037.1 GCA_002435785.1 Saprospiraceae bacterium UBA6168
CTTAATTGGCTAAAGTCGAGTTTAGGTTTTAGTTCAAAGCCGGGGAGGATGTTTCGCCTGTAAAGTTGTTGTGGAAGCCGTTAATTTCTTCGTTCGTCCCATTAGCCCGATAAATCCAGGCCCCATCTTTAAAAATTGAAATCATAAAACACCCTCACTCCACTTTTTATTGTGGGTCGGATATTACGAAACAAGCAATTATTTGAAACTATTTTGATTACACTATTTGAAAATAATGCACTTTTTTTGAAAATAAATTACCAAAAAAATGACTTTCTGCCAATTTTGCCCACCTTTGCCACGTAGGTTTGCACCTTGAATTATTTCTACCAAAACCCTTTCTCATGCAATACCAATCCATGCCGCCAGCCGAGGGCCTCACCGAAATCGGCGACCTACGCCAAGCCAAAAACTGCACAGCCCCCAACGTCCGCTTCGTGCTCCAGCAGCGGAAACTCACTGGCCTACCAAAGGGCATCGAGCACATCGCACATATACCAAGGGTGGAACTGGACCTCAGCTACAACCGGACCATGAACCACGAGGAGCTTTTTCATGGCCTGGGCCCTTTCAAAAACATACGGGGACTGGGCCTCATCAAGAACGAAATGGGCACGCTGCCCCTGTCCATCGGGCTGCTGGAAAACCTGGAAGTGCTGGAGCTTTGGAGTAATGAACTGAAATCGCTGCCCACCACCTTCCAGCACCTGACGCAACTCGAATACCTAAACCTCCGCAACAACAGCCTGACCGAAATCCCCGACTATTTCGCCGGGTTCAGAAACCTCAAATCGCTGAACCTCCAGTTCAACAAAATCAAGCAACTGCCGGACTTCCTCTTCGGTCTGGAACACCTCGAATACCTCAACATCGCCACCTGTGGCCTATCGGAAATACCCGCCACCATTGGGAAACTGGTGAACCTGAAAACGCTCGTCATTTCCAAAAACAACCTGAAAAAACTGCCCGAAGCCATCAAGGATTTGAAGAAATTGGAGGCACTGGCCTTCGATGGCTGCGACCAACTGGACTTGGAACAACTCTTTGAACTGATGGCGGAACTGCCCGCCGTGCAGTCGCTCGACCTCTCCAAGTACGACCTGAAATCGCTTCCCAAGTCCATCGGCAAAATGCAGCAACTGCGCAAAATCAACCTGCGGGAAAACAAGCTGCAAACCCTGCCGGACAGTTTTGCTGACCTGCAATTAGAGGAACTGCATATCGACAACAACCCGTGGAAAATGGAGCAACTGTTCCCCGTGCTAGCACGGGTGCCGGTTTACAAGAAAATGTACAGCGGCTCTTTCCCCGAAATGCTACAAGAAAAGCCGATAGACCTGCCTGCGTCCATCGGGCAGTTCCGGCATTTGGAGGAAATGCACCTCAGCGGAAAAAACCTGAAAAGCATCCCGGCCACCATCGGTCAATTGGGCAACTTGAAATCGCTGACGCTGTGCGGCCCCAACGTGGAGGCATTGCCCGAAACCATCGGCGACATGGCGGGATTGGAGAGCCTGACGATTTACGATTGCCCGAAACTGACCGCCGTGCCCGACAGCTTGTACGACCTTCCCAAGTTGAAACGGTTGGGCTTTTACAAAAACGGCTGCCAACTCGATTTTGAAAAACTGAAACTGCTGCAAGTCTTGGAGCAAGTGACGGTGGCCGAACCCACGGATGAGGTTTTCAGGCAATTAAAGCCGCTCGGCGAGTTAAAAGAAATAACGTTCTTGCACCGGGTTGCATTAGAGCGCTTCCCAGATAGCTTCTACGATTTGGATGGTTTGGAAATCCTGCGCATCCCGTTCCAGAACTTTGACGGTCGGCATTTCATCCAACACCTGCCCCGCCTGAAAAACCTGCGGGAACTTCACTTTCATCCCGGCCCTGATATTGATTTCGAGGAAATGGTGAACTGCGCAACCCAATTGCCGAAGCTCAAGATTTTGAATACGTTCACCAACAAGCCCATTCCCGCCAGCCTGCTCAAACTGGCCCATTTGGAAAAATTGCAGATGATTATCACTGGCCCACTGACTTTCCAACAGTTCATGCCAAAGGAGTTTGCCTTTTTCCCGTCCGGCGTCCTTCACTGCGACCGCTTTGTCAAATCGCTCCTGCGTTTCGATGAACTGAAGGCCATGCTGACGGAGAAAATCGGGCAGGAGCATCCCAATTTCCTACCCTTGCTCTCCTTGCTCCAAAGGGATTTTGCCGCTGCGCAAAGCCAGGTAGAAAACTCCTTCGACCAGCATGGCAAGCTCAATGGCGCCTGTGTTTTCATCATGGCCAAGCCGAGCACTGGCACGCTGAAAGCATTGCAGGAAAACCTCAAGGCGAGGGGAGCCACCGTTGCCAAAACATTGGACAAAAAAGTGACGCACCTCTTCCTCACACCCAATATCAGCGACGAAGACCTGCCACTCCTGGCCGGCGACTACCGGTATATCTTGGAAGACCACCTCAAGGAAAGGGAAATCGCCGAGGACACGCCCTACCTCATGGAAGCGGCCAACACCGAACTGGTGGAACAAGTGACCAACCTGCTGAAATCGGAGCAAGATGACCAGACTTCGTTGCTCCTCGAACTCATCGAGGGCGGCGGCGCTACGCAAAAAATCATGAGCTACCTGGGCGCTATCCACCTCTTCCACAAGGACGCCGAGGTGCGCAAAAAAGCGAGGAACCTGTTCCGAAAATATGCCAGTTCCGCCTTGCAGGAGCATGTGAAAAAGCATTGGAAAGACAGCCTACGGGACAAAGACTTGTACCATTTCAAACCATTGCTCAAACACGCCGAATGGGACGGCGGCGCTTTTCTCCATGCTTGGAAAATGCTGCATTGGCACAAGATGCCCGTCATGGACAAGGCCAATGATTACAATTTGCAACGGTTCTGGAGCATTAACCTGAACGAGCTGCCAGCCAGCGTTGTCACGCCCGCTTTTTTGGATTTTGAGAATATACATGGCCTCGCTGGGCAGCCAGTCGGCGAACTGGACTGGGAACTTCTGGAAGAAATCGTCATAAAGAAAAACGTCGGTGATTTCAACATACACGCTTTCCTACCAACGATGCCTGTCAGGATATTGACCTCGCCCTCGCTGCGCAAATTCAGTGCTGGAAATTATCAAAAAGTCTCAGATTTTGATTTCTCCCAAATACCTGCCCCCAACCCCAGCCTGACCGAACTGAGGCTGTCGTTCTGCCGCATCACCAACGCTCGGCAGTTCGACAAATTCCCCAACCTGGAGCAGTTGCAATTGCTCAACTGCACTATTGACGAGGTGGAGGGCATCGCCAGCCTCTCCCGGCTCAAAAACCTGAGCATTGGCAACACCGAAGTGCCCGTTTTCGGCAGTATTTTCGAGCGTTTGACAGACATGGAGGACTTGTCGCTCACCCAGAACAACCTGCAACAACTGGACTTGAATTTTTCAAGATTTAAGCAGCTAAAACGGGTACATATTGGGGGCAATTTGCTGACCTCCCTGCCCGACACCTTTCTTGGCTGCCGCAACCTCGAAACCATCACCCTCAACGGAAACCAATTGGAATCGCTGCCAATATCGCTTTTCATGCTCTACCCGAACGACCCTTACCCCAAGCTGAAAATCCATGCGCAGAAGAACCGAATCCGACGGCTTGACCTCCCGCAGGAGGAAAAACAGGAAGGAGGTTTTTTACGAAAAATCTTTACCGTCCCGAACAAAAACAGCGATGGAAGCTGGGGCCGCATCGAAACACTGGAACTACAAGAAAACCAGCTCACCGAAATCCCCGAACTGATTTTCCAACCCCAGCAAATCAACATGGTAAAATTGGCGGGCAACCCCATCGCCACCATCCCGACCGACAAGCCCTGGGATGGCCGCATCCAACGAATTGATATTTCTTCCGGCGAGGCTTTCACCGAGGTGCCAGCAGCTATTTTTGGAATGAAAACCCATTTTCAAATTTCGGTTTACCGGGAAGACACCCGCCTGCCCGACCCAGCTGGATTGCCTTTGTTTGAGAATGTCCGATTGGGAGCAGCTTACCATGCCAGCGCTGAATTGAAGCAGCGTGTAGCGGGGATTATGGCTAAAAACACCGCAGTGCAGTAGCCGTACCGCCGAACCCCAGTTCGGCGTGTGGAACGTAACGCCGAACCCCAGTTCGGCGTGGTATTATATTGAACGTGTAATGTAATTTTGCTTGATATTTCGACCCCGCCGAACTGGGGTTCGGCGGTACGAAACGCAGCAAAAAACAACATGCCATGAAAAACTTTTTCTACCAAGCCAATCTACCGCATTGGCAGCCACCAGAAGGCACTTTTTTCATTACATATCGCCTGTATGGCTCCGTTCCAAAACCTGTGATTGAAGAAATCAAAGCATCTTATATGGCAGCATTGGAAAAAACGGAAAAAGAACATGCAGAAGACTTCCTGAAAGTTGCAGATAACATGACCCCTGAGATGAAAACAAAATTGGCTGACATATTGGAACAGAAGCGCTATCTTGAACATAAGCGCTATTTCAAAAAATTCGACGATTTTTTGGACAGCCGCCAACTGAATGAACCGCATTGGCTTAAACAACCCGATATCGCTCGATTCGAGTTGGAAAACATCAAGCATTATGCAGAACGGTACTTCGAACTGTACGCCTGTTGCATCATGTCGAACCATGTACACTTACTGATAAAAATGAAACCCGGCGCACCCATTCTTTGGAAGGTGCTGCAAGACATGAAAAAATACTCAGGTAGGCAAATCAATAAAAAGTTGGGGCGAAAGGGAAAATTCTGGGAAGATGAAAGCTATGACCACCTTGTTCGGCCTGGTGAGTTTGACCGCATTTATTGGTACATCCTGAACAATCCAGTAAAAGCCAAACTGGTAAAAGAGTGGCAGGAATATCCATTTTTGTACTGTTATGCCGACGTACCGCCGAACCCCAGTTCGGCGTAGTGCATGGCGTGCGTAACGTAACGCCGAACCCCAGTTCGGCGTGGGGTGACAAACAACCTCCGCCGAACTGGGGTTCGGCGGTACAACATACACCATGCAGCACGACCGCATACTCGAAGAAGTTACCCGTACCAGCATCAAGATACTGCTGAAAGAGCCTTTCTATGCCCATATCTTCTCGTGCCTCAGCAAAGAAGTGACGGGGCCGGAGAGCGAGGTAAAAACAATGGCAGTCGGGCTGGCCGGCCTGAATCACGTCGTGTATGTAAATGAGCGGTTTTGGGATGAAATTTTGACCCATCCCGACCACCGATACGGCGTGGTGAAGCACGAAATCCTGCACATCGTCTTCAAGCACACCCTGGTCAGGGAACCCTCCAAAGACCGCCACCTGATGAACATCGCCATGGACCTGGCGGTGAACCAGCACATCCTGCGGGAGCAACTGCCAGCGGGGGCGCTGCTGCTGGAAACCTTCCCCGAACTGCACCTGCAAAAGGAACAGACTTGGCCATATTATTATGAAAAACTGAAAACGCTCCAACAGGAAATGGAAGGGCGGTTCAAGGGCACAGCATCCGCTGCCAACCTTGCTGCCATCCAGAAAGACTCCCACGGCCTCGACCGCCACGCACTTTGGGAAATTGTGGAGACGCTATCGGAAACCAACCTCAGTATATGCGACAGCATCATTGACAACCTGCTGATATTGGCGCACCAGAAAACGCCCCAGAACGCGTGGGGCAACATCCCCGGCAATATCAGGGAACTGCTGGACAAGCTCCTCATCCGCCCCGAACCGCTGGTGGACTGGCGGCGGGTCGTCAAACTGTTTTCTGAAAGCAGCTCGAAAACCAAGGTGAAAAACACCATGAAACGCCCCTCCAAACGCTTCGGCACCGTGCCGGGCATCAAAATCAAGAAGCTGAAAAAACTCCTCATCGCCGTGGACACTTCCGGCAGCGTCGAGAAGCAGGACTTGGAGGATTTTTTTGGTGAAATATACCACCTCTGGCGGCAAGGCGCCGAGGTAAAGGTCGTGGAATGCGACACGGTCATCCAACGGGAATACGATTACCGAGGCAAGACACCATCATTCGTCCTCGGACGTGGCGGCACCGATTTCAATGAGCCTATCCGCTTCGCAAACAGGGTCTTTCAGCCCGATGGGCTTATTTATTTCACCGATGGATTTGCCCGACAGCCCGAAACGACGCCACGCTGCCCATTGCTTTGGGTCATCACGAAAGACGGCCTATCCCCCGACAGCGACGAGTTCAAAATGCTGCCCGGTAGGAAGGCGAAACTGGTCGGTTGATTTGAAGTTGATAAAAAGTTGATAGGAGGGTTATAAGGGTTTATTGCCCACCTACATCAGCCTTTTATCAGCCTTTCAAGTAGCAATCAAAAACTATTTGACATTTTTCGTCCCGCAGATTTCACAGATTTACGCAGATAGACAAGGCCACATCTGCGTAAACCTGTGAAATCTGCGGGCGAGAGATTAAGTGTCGTTTAAATCTGCTGGACTACTTATCAACCTCATCAACCCAAATATCAACCTTTAAAAATATGAGCAAAGACACCCAATTCAATTACATCACCTACGGTGCAAAAACCCATGCGGACAACATCCAGGGGTTCTTGTCGCACCTGCTGCATCAACTAAAAAACTCGGACGACCAGCACCGGGTGACGCCCCTCTGCATCTGGGGCATGCACGGCATCGGCAAGACCGAACTCGTGCAGGCATTTGCGAAGGAAAACGGCTGCCAGTGTACCTACATCGCCCCGGCGCAGTTCGAGGAAATGGGCGACCTGCTCGGCCTGCCCGCCGCCGACGCATCGGGCACCCGCACCAAGTTCCTGCCGCCCGCTTGGGTGCCACGGGAACCCGGCCCCGGCATATTCCTCATTGACGACGTGAACCGGGCCGACGACCGCATCCTCCGGGGCATCATGCAGTTGCTCCAAAACCACGAACTGGTGAGCTGGCGGCTGCCCGAAAAATGGATGATGGTGCTGACCGCCAACCCCGACGGCGGCGATTATTCGGTCACGACGATGGACGACGCCATGATAACCCGGATGCTGCACGTGACCATGCAGTACGACGTAAAGGCATGGGCACGTTGGGCCGAGAAGGCGGGCATTGACTCACGGGGCATTTCCTTCGTGCTGACCTACCCGGAGGTGGTGAACAGCCGCCGCACCACGCCCCGCTCGCTGGTGCAGTTTTTCAACACCATCCAAAGCATCGAGGAATTGAAGGCCGACCTCGAACTGGTGCGCATGTTAGCCGAGGGCTGCCTCGACCGGGAGACGGCGGTGGCCTTCACCAATTTCGTCAACATGGACCTGAGCAAGCTCATCCCCGCCAAGGAAATCCTCCATGCCAAGACCTTCGACGACATCGAGCGGCGCATCAACACACTGGTAAACGGTACGCCCAAGCGCCTCGACATCCTCTCCGTCATCATGACCCGGCTGGCCAACTACCTGCTCTACATGGGGGAAAAACTCGACGACAAAATGTTCGACAACCTGCGCCGCTTCATCCTCATGCCCGTCATCCCGAACGACCTGCGGCTGGGCATGGCGCAAGACCTCGTCAAGTCCAACCGAAGCGACCTGAAACGCCTATATGCTATACCGGAAGTGGGGAAATTGATTTTGGCGAAGATGTGAGGTTTTAAAGTCGGGGAGGTTCAGAATTTCTCCGACGTTTAACTCAAAACAAAACCCAATGCTTAAAAAAATCATCAGACTGCTGACAGGCAACAAAAAGGAAACACATGCGCAAGCCCCTGTCTCTCTGCCGCCGGCGGTAGCACAGGCGAAGGCGCAGAAACCCATTGCGGCAGCACCCAACCCTGCCCAAAAATCGGCAATACCGGAACCTCCGGCACAGGCGTTCAAGCCTGAAACGCCTGCGGCAACGCCCAAGCCCGAAGAAGCACTGTCAACTGTTGATTTATCACAATACCTCCATTCAAACGACAAGTTTTTGACCATCAATGACTACGGCGGAGCTTTGAAAAGCATGCCCGAAGATTTGTTCGCAGGCCATGAAAACATAGAGGGCCTTGCCCTGCACATCAAAAACGTGGCGGAGCTTCCCACTTCGATAAATGGCCTGAAAAAGCTGAAATCCATCAGCCTTTACTGCGTCAAGCTCAAGCAGTTGCCGGATTTCGTGCTTGAAAACAAAAACCTCGAAAGCCTGCACGTCCACTGCCCGCAGATGCGGTTGGAAGAGCGTTTTGCGCAGCTAAAAAAATTGGAAAATCTCCGCTCGCTGGCCCTGACGGGCTATTATGGCAACAAATGGCCGACCTTGCTGGAAACCTTCCAGCAATTGCGCCAACTCACGGTTTACTTTGACGACGAAAAGACCGACCAATTGGAAATGGTGCGGAGCATCGGCAGGATGCAATGGCTGGAAGAACTTGAGTTCCGAAGTCGCCTCAACTTGGCACGGATTGGCAGCGAGATAACGGCCCTTGACCATTTGACCCGCATCAGCACTGGCGGCGAGACGCCTCAGTCCCGCACCGATTTTTTGCACTGGGGCTTGCTGCGGCACGTGTCTTTCCACAGGCTCAATTATAGGGCTGGCGAGAAGACTTTCGACGACTTCAAGGCAGCGATTCAACATGACGGTTTTGACGATGATACCCGCAGGTTGTTGTTCGGCATTTTTGCCAAAAACCTTACGGCGGCAAAGGCATTGCTGCCAAACCGGCTGCTGGAAGCGCAGGAAAATGGGCAAACGGCAAGTTTCCATTTTGCCTACAAGCCAGCCAAAGACCTGCTGACGAGGGCCAAGGAGCAAGGTGGCAGCGGCCCCGTCCGGTGGTTGGAGCAGCCGGAGGCGGAGAGTTTTTGCATCATCGGCCACCAGAACGAGTTCGGGGAGGTGCTGGAACTTTTGCGGAGCGGAAAAAAAATACTGCTCGAAGACCACCTGAAGGAATGGCTGACGGCTGTGGAAGACCCGTGGCTGCGGCAAACCGAAAGCCGGGAAGCCAGCGAGCAGGTGTATCGCCTGCTGACCAGCCACCAGGTTGAAAACTACCTGCTGGCTTTCCAGATAATCGAGGGCGGCGGCGCCAATGACGAACTGGTGAGCATGATAGCCGCCATCATGCTCTCGCACCCCGACCAAAAGGTGGCCAAGGCTGCCGAAAAATTGTTCGCCAAAGTGGGGCCGTCCAATGCCCTGACCATTTTCAAACAAAAGAAAATCAGCTTGCGCAGGTCGGGCGACACAGTGAAAACGCTCAACCGGTTGTTCCAAACGGACATCGGCATACCGGCCATCCCCTTCCGCCTCATGCACGGGCTGATTGCGGTCGAAAACCCCGTGATAAAGGATGTGGAGCCTGGTGAATTGAGCTTCAAGGACTGCCAGTTCAATGAGGCTTTCCCTGCCTGCGCCCGGTTTTTCGAGTCCTTCCAAGCAGTGGATTTCAGCCGCAGCAAAGGGCTGGACGTGGCCGGGGCGCTCCGCAACATGGGGCATTGGCCGTCCCTCCGACGATTGGATTTCAGCGGCTGCCACTATCGAATACCTGCCTCTATCGGCAATTTCAAGCACCTGACGCACCTTGACCTCACTTCCAATGTTTTGGAGGATGCCCCGGCACTGGGCCTATTGACCAACTTGGTTGAGCTGAATGTGGAGGGGTGCAAAATCAAGTCGTGGCATTGGCTCGGCAGGCTTGAGCACCTGGAAACGTTGAACATGGCCCGGAACGAACTCGTATCGTTGCCAAAGGAACTGGCGGGCATGTCGGGGCTTCGGTCGCTTTCCTTGCGCCAAAACAAGCTGCAAAGCATTGAAGAAACGCTGTTTTCGCTGTTCTTCCTATCCGACCTCGACCTTTCCAACAACAAAATCAGCGAGCTGGATTACCGCCTTTTTTCCAAATTTCCATTGAACAAACTGTCCCTCCGCTCGAACAAAATCAGTCAGTTCGACCCTGCGAAAGTGACGGTTGCCACCGGTGGCAGCCCCTGTGACGTTTGGGAATTGAATATCGCTGGCAACGCCCTGACCGAGTTCCGGGTGACAAAAAACTTGTTTTCCCGTTTGTCCATCCTTGATATTTCCAAGAACAAAATCAGTGTACTGGATGATGGTATTTTCCAGTTCACGGGTGTGAAAAACCTGTTTGCTTCAGACAATCAAATTGCTGAAATACCGCCCTCCATCGCTGGGAAATACCTACAGAAATTGTTTTTGGACAAAAACCGGATAGCCGTGCTGCCGGAGCATTTCAGCACAGCCCATATCGAGAACTGCGATTTGCGGTTTAACCAAATCGAAAAAATACCCGATAGTTTCAAGCGAAAAGACAAGGATGATTTTTCGAGACTGTACTGGAAATTGGACAACAATCCGGTGGGGAGGTAATCGTTGTTGCAATGAGGAAAGTTTTAGCTTTATTCGTGTTCTAAAATGGTTTCAACCTATAATTAGGTTAGCTTCCATCACATTCATGGTTTTCTTGTCGGCCTGCGCTACAAGCCGATTCGTAAGCTCAGACCTCACCCCCGAAGGCTCCTTTAGCTCTAATTGCGAAGGCCCCAACGTGGACAAAGCGGGCAACCTTTACGTCGTCAATTACCAAAAAGATGGCACGGTGGGCATCATCACACCAGCTGGCAAGGCTTCTGTTTTCGTGGAATTGCCAGCGGGCAGCACGGCCAACGCCATCCGTTTTGACAGCAAGGGAGCAGCTCTACGAACTAAAAATTTAACACATTCAAAAAATCATTGAAAGCGTTCATTGAAACAAGGAATAACTTTGCGGGAAAGCGACACCCATGTTTGATTATTTAGTAAGCAAGGTACATGAAACTGTCGGCCAAATGGCCGACCACCGCAAGACAGACAGGGGGCATGACCTTTCAGGCGTGGTAATGAGCGCCTTTGCCATGTTCAGCCTGAAAGACCCCTCGTTGTTGGCCTTCAAGAACAACTTTGAGGTACGGCA
>DIUC01000043.1 GCA_002435785.1 Saprospiraceae bacterium UBA6168
GGGGACTTATTTCACAGTCTGCGTTTGCAAAAACAAGGAACCTCAAATTTCAGCGAATTAAAAAACGTCAATAAATAACCATAACACATGGCAAATTTAGCAGACTTCGATGTCAAAAACAAGTATCAGGCGACCATCAAAAAATCGGAGCGGTTGACGCCAGCCAGCACCGAGGAGATACGGGAAATCGTGCTGGAAGTCCAGCCGGGGTTCGAATGCCAGGTGGACCAAAGCTTCGGCGTGTTGGTAAAGGCGACCGATGAATTTGGCAACAAATTCCACCACCGCCTCTACAGCGTGGCCGACCTTCCTGGCAAGACAAACGGCAATCCGCTCATCACGATGCTGGTGAAACGCTGCTCCTACGTGGACGACTTCAGCGGGGAGCGCTATCCGGGCATTGCCTCCAACTACCTTTGCGACCGAAAGGTTGGGGATGAAATCACGGTCACTGGGCCGCACAAGCTGCCATTCGTGGTGCCGGAGGACAAAAATGCCAACCTCATTCTCGTGGGCATGGGCACGGGCATTGCGCCTTTCCGGGCTTTTGTAAAGCATATTTACAAAAACGTAAAAGACTGGAAGGGCAAAATCCGCCTGTTTTACGGTGCCCGCAGTGGCCTTGAACTGCTATACCTCAACGATGCCGACGGCGACCTGACCAACTACTACGACGAAGCCACTTTCGAGGCATTTCACGCCCTCAGTCCCCGCCCGCACATGGCCGACCCCATTGCGCTGGACGAAGCCATTGAGGGAAATGCCGCAGAAATACTCGAAATGCTGAACCATACGAACACCTATATCTACGTTGCCGGCTATGATAAGGTAAAAGCCATGCTTGACAAGGCATTTGCCAATATCCTCGGCTCGAAAGAGAATTGGGAAACCCGCAAGGCCGAGTTGGTTGCAGGTGGGAAATGGGCGGAGGTTATTTATTGAGGGTTTGAGGGTTTGAGAGCGTGAGAGTTAGAGAGCGTGGGAGCGTGCCGTTCACACTTTTTCGCCTTCTCACCCCCACACATCTCTCACCCGCTCACCTTCTCAAACTCTCACGCTCTCAAACCCTCAATCAAGGCAACATGTCAATCCTTATTTCATTATTAGCATTGGGCGGTTTGACGCTTTTGTTGGCGGTGCTTATCATCTGGGCCAACAAGAAGCTGTACGTCTATGAAGACCCCCGCATTGACACGGTGGAGGAGATGCTGCCCCATGCCAATTGCGGAGCCTGTGGGTTTCCGGGTTGCCGCCCATTTGCGGAAGCATTAGTGACAGGGAAGGCGCTGCCAGGCAAGTGTACCGTCAGCACGGACGAGGGGCGGTCGAAAATTGCCA
Source organism: Saprospiraceae bacterium UBA6168 (assembly GCA_002435785.1). Classification (GTDB taxonomy): domain Bacteria; phylum Bacteroidota; class Bacteroidia; order Chitinophagales; family Saprospiraceae; genus UBA6168. The sequence goes on from DIUC01000043.1 coordinate 1,339, forward strand.
ATTACTTGGGAGTAGCCGTGGGCGCAGCCGAAAAACAGGTAGCACGGCTGGCGTGTGCAGGCGGCACCAACGTGGCGCTGAACCGGGCAAGGTACAACGGCATAAAAACCTGTCAGGCGGCGTCATTAGTTTCTGGTGGCGGCAAGGGTTGTTTTTGGGGCTGTTTGGGGCATGGCGATTGCGAAGCAGTCTGCGATTTCGATGCCATCACCATGAACGCCTTTTCGCTACCGGTCGTGGATGTCAACAAATGCACCGCCTGCGGCGATTGCGTGGAGGTTTGCCCAAAGGACTTGTTCTCCCTCCAACCGATAAGCCACCGCCTTTGGGTCAATTGCAAAAACCTGGAACACGGGGAAGACGTTCTGGACGAATGCCAAGTGGGCTGCACCGCCTGCGGCAAATGCGCCATGGACGCACCGGGCAATTTGATTAGCATGATCAATAATTTGCCCGTCATCAATTATTCGGAAAGGCACTTTACGCAAGTCCCAATCCAGCGCTGCCCCACGGGCGCCATCGTTTGGCTGGACGATAATTTGGGAGCGGTAAAGGGCCAAGAAAGCAAAAAGATAGTCCGGAAAGGGGAACGGGAAGAGGGGTTTTCATGAGGGGGGGCTGCTGCCGACATAGCAGGGATGATTGGGCGAATATTTTGCGGAGCACATATAACGATTGATGTTTGTCAACCAAGACGACTAAGAAATATCACCCCTCCAACGCCAATTCAATGGCATATTTGGACAACGATTTAACAAAAATCAATTGCCGTGAAAGTCATCCATAACATCCTCGTTCCCACCGATTTTTCTCCTTGTGCTGAAAATGCCTACCATTTCAGCCTTCACTTGGCGGATAAATGGAAATCGGCAGTCAAGGTACTGCATATTGTTTCACCCGATTACGGGGTGACGGATTTGCCCGTAATAGTGGACCTTGCCACCAAGGAGAAGATTGACGTTGCCTTGCAACTACTGCACAATTTCAAAGAAATGGGCTTGGCTAAGGTTCGGCCTGAGCTACAAAGTGAACCAAGGGTAATAGATGAAATAAAAATCAGTGGCTTGCCATACGCTGCCATCAACAAAATCGCAGAGGAAGAGGAAACCGACTTGATAGTTATTGGCACAAAAAGCGACCACTCGGCGTGGGAGAATACCTTTGGCACCAACGCTGCTTATGTGGTCAAACAGGCGCATTGTCATGTGTTGGTTGTGCCGGAAGGGGCGGATTTTAAGGGGTTTTCTACGATTGGGTTCGCGGCGGACCTCCATGCGACCGACCCTTATCACTTGTGGAAGGTTTGCAAAATGATGGAGCCGTTCCATTCCATCATCCGGTGCGCACATATCGAAAAAGATGGGGAAACGGCGGAAACGGCACTGCGAATTGAGGAGTTGAAGGAGTTTTTCGGCACCAACCCAATGGCGCTCCAAATCACCTTTCACACCCTTTTTGAAGCGTCCATCCAAACAGGATTGGCGGCTTTTTCCGAAGAATGGAACTTGGATTTGCTCATCATGACTGCACCTGAACGGGATTTGTTCGGTCAACTGTTCCATAAAAGCATGACGAAGCAGATGGCCTTGCACTCGAAGGTGCCCTTGCTGGTGGTGAAATAGTGCCTAAAAGCAGCCACACAAAGCCGTTTTGATTGCCAAAACGTCATGCGCCGAAATAGCTTTGGGCAGTCTTTGCATCATGCACTTTCATCAAACATGATTTCGTCGGAGCTGCCTATTTCGTATAAAGGCTTCTCAAAAGGTAATGTAAAATAAAAAGAAGAACCTTCACCTTCAATGCTTTCTACCCATATTTCACCGCCATTTTTTTCCAAAAACCCTTTTACCAGAAACAATCCAATTCCAGCCCCTTTGTTCTTTTTTCTTGTTTCTGAAAGGGTTTTTATCTGTGGCGTGAATAGTTTTTCCATCAATTCCTTGGACATGCCTATGCCATTGTCCTTTACCTGAACAATAATCTTGTCGTCTTTGCTTTTTGCGGAAATGGTTACTCTCCCTCCTTTATCCGTATGCTTTATCGCATTTGAAACGATATTTTGAAGGATGGAAATCAACATTTTGCCATCTGCAAATACAGCCGTGTCGGTTTCAATTTCGTGATGAAGGTTTATCGTGTTTATGGAAGCAGGTTCGTTTAAGGATTCAAAGACTTTGTCAATGTACTCGGTTATTTTTATGGTTGTTGGACTAAATGTGTCCGATGCGTATTTTATTCTTGCCCATTCTACCAAATAATCCAACATGTCTAACTCATCCTTTGATGACTTATAAAGCAAGTTCAGCATATCCTGAACTGTCTCAGGCTTCATTTTATGAAAATTGTCTTTCAAATATTTTGTTGTGGCTATAATGGATGAAAGGGGACTTCTTAAATCATGTGAAAGTATAGCCAACACACTCTCTTTGTGCGTATTTAGTTCTTCCAAGTCCCTGATGTATTTCTTTATGGCATCCTCTGATTGCTTTCTTTCTGTTAAGTCCCGTAAAATTTTAACATAACCCAACATCTTACCATCCAGACCAATGAGCGGAAATACCAATCCGTAAGCATAAAACAGGCTCTTATCCTTGGTGATATGCCATCTATTGTCTGTTGCCCTGCCTTCCTTTAGAGCAGTTTCAATTTCTTTTTTAGGAATACCATTTTTCAAGTCTTCCTCCGTAAAGATTAAATCAAAAGCCTCACCAATAACTTCGTCTGCTTCGTACCCGAATATTTTTGCCGAGCCGGAACTCCAACTATTTATAATGAAATCATTATCCAACGTGAAAATCGAATAATCTTGTAGGCTGTCAATTATTTGGCTATAAAACTCAGCAGTTGGTATGTACTTTTTTTTAAGGGTTTTTGGCTTGACTTGTTTTTTTTCCATTGAATTTACTTTAGCCTTTTTGTTGAATTTTTGTGGTTTTGAGCCAGGCTCCTGCCTAAATCTTCCAGACTGTCGAAACCTACTTTCGTCATTTCACCCATTTTTGGCGAGGGGATCGAAACAAAGCTGAAACCTGCTCCTACTGGCAAATATAGCCATCCTATTTTCAACTGAAAAACGAGAAAATTGGATGACCTCTATGCCACTTTCAAGTTTGGTCTATTTTGGGGTCATGCTGTGCAAAGCTGATTTTTCACTGACATAAATGGTTCCAAACACCATTCAATACCGTGCAACTATACTTTCGAGCGCCAGGTTTTGTCCATTTGTTGGTGACTTTAGCCTTTGGCTATTGGCTTTTGGCCAACAGCAAACAGCCAAAAGCTAACGGCTCGCAGTATAAAAAAGCCCAGTTGGCGCAAAGCACCAACTGGGCCTTTCACCCGCTTTATCAATCATCCACCCGTTCCGGCGCTGTCTCCCAGTTTTCCGGGGAGCGCCAGAGACCGGAGAGCAGCAGCTCCCGCATGAACAAGAACTCCTTCGGCAAGCGGTCGTACATGGTGGCAAACAGTTCTTCGTGGGCCAACACTTCCTTTTTCCAAGCTTCCCGGTCCACGGCCATCACCTTTTTGAAGTCTGCTTTTGGATAGTCCTCAAGACCTGCCCAGTCGAGGTCACGGTGGCGGGGCATCCAGCCGATTGGGCTTTCCACTGCACCTGCACGGCCACGCACCCGGCCCACAATCCATTTAAGCACCCGCATGTTTTCCCCAAATCCCGGCCAGGCGAAGTTGCCGTCGTCGTCCTTGCGGAACCAGTTGACACCGAAGATGCGGGGCGAGTTGGGGAGGTCACGACCGAACTGGAGCCAGTGGTTGAAGTAGTCGGCCACGTGGTAGCCCATGAACGGCAGCATGGCGAAGGGGTCACGGCGCACCTTGCCCAATTCGCCGAAGGCGGCAGCCGTCATCTCCGAGCCCATCGTGGCAGCGAGGTACACGCCGAAGTTCCAGTTGAATGATTGATAAACGAGTGGTACCACGGTGCTGCGGCGGCCACCAAACACGAACGCACGAACGGGCACACCCTGTGGGTTGTCCCATTCCGGGTCAAGCACAGGGTTTTGGATGGACGGTGCGGTGAAGCGGCTGTTGGGGTGGGCGGCTGGCTTGCCGGAGGCAGGGTCGTGCGGCATACCCTGCCAGTTGGTCATGCCTACTGGTACTTGCTTGGTCATGCCTTCCCACCATACATCGCCGTCGGCAGTGATGGCCACGTTGGTGAAGATGGTGTTCTTCTCGATGGAGGCCATAGCGTTGGGGTTGGTCTTGTAGTTGGTGCCCGGTGCCACGCCGAAGTAGCCTGCTTCCGGGTTGATGGCATAGAGTCGGCCCGCCTCGCCCTTTTGTATCCAGGCGATGTCATCGCCCACGGTGGTTACTTTCCAGCCTTCCATGCCATTTGGGGGAATGAGCATGGCAAAGTTCGTCTTGCCACAGGCACTTGGGAAGGCGGCGGCCACGTAGGTTTTTTCCCCTTGTGGGTCTTCCACGCCGAGAATGAGCATGTGCTCGGCGAGCCAGTTTTCCTCACGGGCCATCGTGCTGGCGATGCGCAGTGCGAAGCATTTTTTGCCCAAAAGCGCATTGCCGCCGTACCCGCTACCGTAGCTCACGATGAAGCGCTCTTCGGGGAAGTGTACGATGTATTTGTTTTTTATATCGGTGGCGCATGGCCACTTCACGTCTTCCTCCCCAACTGCCAGGGGCTTGCCCACGGAGTGGATGCACTTAACGTACTCGCCGTGGTCGCCGATGAGCTGGAGTGCGGGGTTGCCCATCCGGGTCATGATTTTCATGTTGGTCACCACGTACTCCGAATCGGTGAGCTGCACCCCATACCGGGAGAGCGGTGAGCCAAGCGGGCCCATGCAAAACGGGATGACGTACATCGTGCGGCCCTTCATGCAGCCTTTGAGGAGGCTTTCCATCGTGGCCTTCATTTCCTTTGGTTCTACCCAATTGTTGGTGGGGCCGGCGTCTTCCTTGAGCCGGGAGCAAATAAAGGTGCGGTCTTCCACCCGTGCCACGTCGCTGGGGTCGCTGAAGCAGGCGTAGCTGTTGGGTCGCTTCTCCGGGTTGAGGCGGATGAAAGTGCCTTTCTGGACGAGCAGGTTGCAGAGCAGGTCGTACTCCTCATCCGAGCCGTCGCACCAATGGACGTTGTCTGGCTGAAAATGGCTGGTCATGGAATTGACCCAAGCTTTCAGTTCTTGGTGCGGTGTTTCCGAATATTGGTTTTTGAGTAGTGCGTTGGATGGTTGGAACATGATTTTGAGTTTGGAAATTATTTGATGTAGGCATTGGTCAGGGGCGTTGGGCTGGGCAGTTGGCAAGGAAAGTGGCCAAAACATTGGTGTTCATTGCCTTTTGAATTTTGCACAAAATCCAAAGTCCATTTTTAGTGGCGCAAATTTACATTGCGGGTTTCATTTCAAAGAATAAATCCCAAATTGTTGTTGGTTTGCAGCTTATTTAGAGCGGGTCAAAAACCGTTTATTTGCCCTGCTTGCATCGGATACCCTTAATGTGGGTTTTGGGCAATGGCCCAAATGAGGATTTCCGGGGCACTTGCGAATTAACTTTTCAAGGGTTGATACCTTTGCAAAAAATTGCTCGTTCAACTTCCTAAACTACACTGAATCATGCGCTTTACCATTTATTTCTGCTTCGCAATCCTGCTGTTGTCTGCTTGCTCCAATTTCGAGACCGTTGAGAAAAAGGACGAAAACGGCAAAATCACCGAAAAATACACCATCAACAAAAAGTCGAAGAAAATGGAGGGGGCTTACTTCGCTTTTTACCCCAGCGGCCAAAAGCTGGAGGAGAGTTTTTACCTCAACGACAGCCTGCACGGCGAGCGGAAACTGTATTATGAAAACGGGCAGGTGGACCAAATTTTCAACCACGCCAACGGCATGTTCGAGGGAAAGTACCAGAAATTCAACGAGCAGGGCCGCCTCACCAACGAAGGCCAGTACGTGAACAACATGGCTTCGGGCATCTGGAAACGCTGGTACGACACTGGCGAACTGATGGAGGAGGTCGGCATCGCCGACAACCTCGAAAACGGCCCATTCAAGGAGTACCACAAAAACGGCAAGCTCAAAGCAGAAGGCAACTACCTCGATGGCGAGAACGAGAACGGCGAACTAAAAATGTACGACGAGAACGGCGAGTTGGTCAAGAAAATGTTGTGTGATTTCGGCATTTGCTTCGCAACTTGGACGAAGGAAAATGGCGAGCAAAAAATTGACACCGCACAGCTACGCAACCTCGCCAACATGAAGCGGCAAAGCCCGGTGGAGGGAGAAGAATGAGGACGTGAAGGGGCTGAGACAGCAAGAGAAAAAGCAAATGCACACAATTTCCAAAATTGATTTTTATGCAAAAAATACTGACGTACCTTTTGATTTTCATGGGATTGAGTTCCACGCTCCAAGCGCAGATTGTGGGTGGGCAAAACACCTTTGAGGTACTCCGATTGCCAGCTTCGGCAAGGTTGACGGCGCTCGGCGGCTTCCAAATCACGGTACAGGACGACGACGTGAACCTCGCCCAGTCCAACCCGGCGGCGCTGAACCCGCTCATGCACCAGCAGGTGTCGTTCAGCCACAACTTCATGGTCTCCGACATTGCGGGCGGCTATGTTGGGTACGGCCAGCACCTCGACAAAGCGGGCATAACCCTGCATGGCGGCATTCAGTACCTCAACTACGGCGCATTTGATGCAACCGACGAAATCGGCAACATCACCGGCGACTTCAAAGCGGCAGAATATGCCTTCACCTTGGGCGCTGGCCGCAAGCTTTACGAGCGGGTCACCGTGGGCGCCAACCTCCGCTTCGTCACTTCCCAGCTCGAAAGCTACACCGCCAACGGCATCGCCACCGACCTCGCCGCCATGTTTCACGACACGGCCCGACAACTCAACATCTCCTTGGTTATCAGGAACTTGGGCATGCAAATGCAGACCTTCACCGATGGCGACCGGGAGCCTATGCCCTACGAATCGCAACTTGGCATTTCCAAACGGCTCAAGTACCTGCCCTTTCGTTTCTCGGTCATTTACCGCTACCTCAACCGCTGGAACATCCGCTACGACGACCCCAACTCGCAGGAGGACACCTTCTTTTTCGGGGAACAATCTGCCAACAGCGACCGACCCAAGTTTGACAACTTTGCCCGGCACTTCGTCTTCAGCGGCGAGTGTTTATTGGGAAGAAAAGACAATTTCCGCATCCGGCTGGGGTACAACCATTTGCTCCGCAAAGAAACCGAGGTGCGCAACCTTCGCAGCCTTTCCGGTTTTGCCATGGGCTTCGGCATCAAGGTAAAATGGTTCCGGGTGGACTTTGGCCGCTCCATCCAACACCTCGGTGCCGGGAACACCCATTTCAGCCTCTCCACCAATTTCAGTGAATTCAAAAAATGAGCGAAAAATGATGAACGATAAATGTTGAAATGATGAATCAACAGCCGCCGCAATTCATCTTTCCACCATTTATCATTCATCATTACTACAGCCATGCAAACCTTCACCACCGAGGACATCACCAATTATTACGACCACACCGAGCCGCACTACCGCCAGTTCTGGAAGATGGAGCAGAGCATGGGCCTGCACTATGGCATCTGGGACACCAGTACCAAGACCCTCGCCGAGGCCATCGTCAACACCAATGCAAAGCTGGCGGCCTTGGGCAGCATCACCCCCAACGATAGGGTGCTGGACGCTGGCTGTGGGGTAGGTGGCTCGTCCATTTTTTTGGCAAAAAACATCGGTTGCCAAGTCACGGGCATCACCCTGAGTGAGCGGCAAGTGCGCACCGCCACTCATTTTGCCGAGAAGAACGGCGTCGGCCACTTGGCCAATTTCGAGCGGATGGACTATACCCAGACCCGTTTCCCCGACCACCATTTCGATGTGGTGTGGGCCGTGGAATCCATGCAGACCGCTACGGACAAGTCGCTGTTTTTCAAAGAAATGCGCCGAGTCCTCAAGCCCGGTGGCAGGTTGCTAATCGCCGATGTGTTCAAGGAAGGCAACTGGAAAATCACGGAGACGCCCGTCATGCAGACCATGCTCAACGGCTGGGCCATGAGCGATGTACTGTCCATTGCGGAGCTGAACGATTTAACCAAAAATCATAATTTCACGCCTTCAAAAGTCGAGGACGTGACACCGGGTATCCGCAAGTCCATCGTCAAATACCGCTGGTTCGCACTGGCGGGCATGATTGGCACGAAGTGGTACAACCTCTTCCATAATGGCACCCATTTTGGGCGGGTACACTACAAAACCGGGCTGGCGCAATACCGGGCGTGGAAGCAGGGATTGTGGTCGTATCGGCTGATGGTCATTGAAGTCATTTGAGTCATTGGCCATTGAAGTACAATTAATAAAACTTAAATCATGCAATACGAAAACCTCTTAGTTACGGAAAACAACGGCATTCTGCTCGTCACCGTCAATCGCCCGCAGGCACTGAATGCGCTCAACACGGCGACCTTCTCCGACCTCAAGCAGTTCTTTGGGGAAGATGCTCCCAAGCGCACCGACATCAAGGGCATCATCCTAACTGGCGCTGGGGAAAAAGCCTTTGTGGCTGGTGCGGACATCACTGAGTTTTTGAAATTGGACGTGGCTTCCGCTTCGCAATTGTCCAAGCGTGGGCAGGACATTTTCTTGCTCATTGAGCGCTTCGCAAAGCCCGTCATTGCGGCCGTCAACGGCTTTGCCCTCGGCGGCGGCTGCGAACTGGCGATGGCCTGCCACCTGCGCATCGCCGGAGAGCGGGCAAAGTTCGGGCAGCCGGAAGTCAATCTCGGCATCATTCCCGGTTATGGCGGCTCGCAGCGGCTCATCCAGTACATTGGCAAGACCAAGGCCCTCGAACTGTTGCTGACGAGTGACATGCTCAACGCCGAGGAGGCCCTGCGCCTCGGCCTCGTCAACCACGTCGTGCCAGCCGGGCAGGAAGTGGCCAAGGCCACCGAGATTTTGGAGAAAATTGCCACCAAAGGCCCTTTTGCCGTGCAGAAGGTCATCGAGGCGGTGAACGCCTATTTTGCCCCCGGCGAAGGTGGTTTTGACAAAGAGGTTTCAGCATTTGGCGAGGCCGCCGGCACCGCCGACTTCAAAGAAGGCGCATCGGCATTTTTGGAAAAAAGGAAGGCGAATTTTGGTAATCGGTGATTGGTGTTCTGGTAGGTGTCGTTATTTGCCATTTCGCATCGAGAAAGCCAATAAAAAGTCCGACAAAGGTGTCTTTGTCGGACTTTTTTCTGGCTTATACGGGCAAAAAGGTCGCTTCGATGGGCAAAGGGCTGCCGCCGTTTTCAATTATGTAAGCAAGGTGCTGATTGAGTCCCTGCCCGACCCAGCCTATCAGACCGATGATATTGACCTAAAGACAAACTTGGTTTATGCGCATTTGAAGCAGCGGTATTTAGGGAAAATGATGCCCTGTCGTATTTTAAGTTACCTTTAGCCATGACAATCGCCAAAAACCAATTTTCCATTCTATCATTATCAAAATCAAAACAACATGGCAAGTAAAACGTTTTTGCCCAGTGCGCCCAACAAGGGGCTTTGGATAGCCGCCATTATCATCGGCTTGTTAGGCATCGTGGTTCATTTCGTTCCGGTAGATGGATTGTCGAAATACAGCTTTGAAATGCTGCTTGTCGGCTTCATCCTGCTGGCCATCGGCACGACTTATCGAAAAATATAGTGCCGCCAACACGTGTATCACCTTTCCATTGAAAACAAAATCATGCTGCTTCAAGCATGAGGCAGCATGATTTATGCCTTCCTCTCAAATTAGATAGGCGCCGACGAGTTGATCGTAGCGACCGGATATTAAGTCCTCGAAGCTCGTTTTGTCCAACCAGACAGCACGCTGTGTCCAACCACACAGCACGCTGTGTCCAACCAGACAGCACGCTGTGTCCAACCACACAGCACGCTGTGTCCAACCAGACAGCACGCTGTGTCCAACCACAAGCACGCTGTGTCCAACCACACAGCACGCTGTGTCCAACCTCGAAGTGGGCTTTGTCCTACCGCAAAGCGCGCTTTATTTCCGACAAAGCAAGCTTTGAGGAACTTTTTACTGGCGTTGCGGAGAAAAAAATTGTTTCAGTATCGCACATTTCTTCATGCTATTTATCCCAACTTCGCCAACCCCTCCGCCAATATCCGCATCTTCTCCTGCCCATCCGCCAGCTTCTTCCGCTCGGCGTCAATTACGGCAGCAGGCGCACCGCCCACGAATTTTTCATTGGAAAGCTTCTTCTCCACGGTGGCCACGAAGCCCCGGTAGTATTCAAGTTCCTTCGTGATGCGCTCCCGCTCGGCGGCCACATCAATCGTGATGTTCATTTCGAGGAAATACTTTTCCGTGCCGGAAAGCAGCGAAACCGTGCCCGCTGGCTCCTCGTCGGTGAAGCTCAACTCGCTGAGGTTGCCCATTTTCTGCACTAATCCGGCAAGGCCGTTCAGCTCGAACATGGCCTGGGTGCTCGGCAAGTTTTGGGCAAAAAGGCGCAGGCTTTCCTTCGGCGAAATGCCCTTGCTGCTCCTGCTTTCCCGGATTTTGGTAATCAAATCCTTCGCCTTGTCCACTTTCTGAATCATGTCCTTGTCCACCCGGCCAGCGGTTGGGTAGGCGGCCACTACGCAGTCGTTGCCAGCTTTGCGGTCCCGCAGTTGGTGCCAGATTTCTTCGGTCACGAACGGCATGAACGGGTGCAAGGCGGCCATCATTTTCTCGAAAATATTAATGGTTGCCTCCAATGTCTGGTGGTCAATCGGCTCGCTCGTGCCGTCCTCGTTGAAGGCAGGCTTGATGATTTCGAGGTAAAAGGAGCAGAAATCATCCCAAATAGTTTGGTACAGCCCCATCAGCACATCTCCGAGGCGGTAGGTGGTAAAATTGGCCTCCACATCGGCCAGCGTCTGGTCGAATTTGTCCTTCATCCACGCCACGGCGAGGGCGTTTACCTCCGGCTGTTCGGCGTCGGATTTCCCCCAGCCCTTGATGAGGCGCAGGGCATTCCACATTTTGTTGCAGAAATTGCGGCCCTGCTCGCAGAGCTTGCTTTCGTTTATCACCTCCTTCGTCACCGGGTCAATCGGCGCATCGAAAATGATGTCGTTGCCCGCCGAACCAGAAAGTAACATTCCGAAGCGGACGCCGTCGGCCCCGTAGTTTTCGATAAGTTCCAGCGCATCTGGCGAGTTGCCGAGCGACTTCGACATTTTACGGCGCTTGCTGTCCCGCACCATCCCCGTGAAATACACGTCATGGAACGGCATCTTGCCCTTCAAATCCTTGCCCAACAGCTCCTCCGACCATTCATAACCCGACATAATCATCCGGGCCACCCAAAAGAACATGATGTCCCAGCCCGTCACCAGTACATTGGTCGGGTAGTAGTATTTCAATTCCTCTTGATGCTCAAAACCATCGAACACCGCTATCGGCCAGAGCCACGAGCTGAACCAAGTGTCCACCACGTCTTCGTCTTGCTGCAAATCGTTGATGGTCAGTGTTTTGATGCCCGTTTTTTCTTTGGCCAATGCCAATGCTTCTTCCGCATTTTCAGCCACAAAAACCGCTTCCTCATCCCCGTCCATCAGTCGTCCGCTTTCCGAGAAACGTGGTTCGGAGCCAACTGCCACCTGCCAACTGCCAAATTCCACCGACCGCACATACCACGCCGGAATCCGCTGCCCCCACCACAATTGGCGGCTGATGCACCAGTCCCGCACGTTGTCCTCCTGCAGCCACTGGTAGTACATGTTCCACATGCTTTCAGGGTAAAACTTCACCTCGCCGCTCTTCACCGCTTCGAGCGCCGTTGCGGCGAAGCCGCCCATTTTCAGGAACCATTGGTTGGTCAAACGAGGCTCCACCACGGCGTCCGTGCGCTCGGAGTGGCCAATGCTGGTGCGGTAATCCTCCACTTTCACGAGGTTGCCAGCGTCTTCGAGCAGCTTGCGGATTTTCTTGCGGGCCACGAAACGGTCTTCGCCCACGAGGATTTGCGCCTCGGCGTTCAGCTTGCCGTCCTCGGTCAGGATGTCCACCACGGGCAGCCCGTGCCGCTCCCCAACCTGGAGGTCGTTTTGGTCGTGGGCAGGCGTTATTTTCAGCGCTCCGGAGCCGAAATCCCGGTCCACGTAACTATCTGCGATGATGGGTATGGCCTTGTTAATCAATGGGATAAACACCATTTTGCCCACAAGGTGCTTGTATTTCTCCTCTTCTGGGTGTACGGCGATGGCCACGTCTGCCATGATGGTTTCGGGGCGTTGCGTAGCGATGACGATGCCGTCGGAGGGATCGTCAACGAGGTTGTATTTGATGTGAAAAAGCTGCGAATTCTCCTCCCGGTGGATGACCTCCTCGTTGCTCAAAACCGTCTTCGCCTCTGGGTCCCAGTTGGTCATGCGCAGGCCCCGGTAGAGCTTGCCTTTTTTATGAAGGTCAACGAAAACTCGGATAACGGCCTTGCTCAAGCTCTCCTCCATCGTGAAACGGGTGCGCTGCCAGTCGCAGCTTGCGCCGAGTTTTTTCAATTGGTCGAGGATGATGCCGCCATATTTTTCTTTCCAATCAAAAGCGTGTTTCAAGAACTCCTCCCGTGGGATATCGCCTTTTTTGATGCCCTGTTTGCGCAGCAACTGCACCACTTTCGCCTCCGTGGCGATGCTGGCATGGTCGGTACCGGGCACCCAGCAGGCGTTCTTGCCCTGCATCCTCGCCCGGCGGATGAGCACGTCCTGGATGGTGTTGTTGAGCATGTGGCCCATGTGCAGCACGCCAGTCACATTGGGCGGGGGAATGACGATGGTGAACGGCTCCCGCTCGTCCGGCTCGGAGTGGAAATAGTTTTTCGCCTCCCAATGGGCGTACCAGCGTTCTTCGGTTTCTTTTGGGGAGTATCGGGTGGATAAGGACATTGCTGTATTGTTGGATTGTTTTATTGTTGATTTGTTATTCGGTAAACGGCCATTTTTCGGGCATTGTTCCAAATAAAGGCGCAAAGAAAAGCGGTAAATGGCGAATTAGGTAGCGCCTCCAATCGTAAATCGTAAGTCGTAAATCGTAAATCCGTTTACTTTTGCCCACACATGAAGATTTCCGCCTCCATTTACAGCAACAAACACCAGCCATTGGCCGACGTCGTGCGGGACTTGGACGAGCATTTCATTGACTTTTTTCATGTGGATTGCAATAACGACCCCAGTGTTTTCAAGGATATTGAGGCCATCCACCAAAGCAGCGCCACGCCAGTTGACCTGCACATCATCTCGCCCACGCCGGAGCAGTATTTTGACTTGCTTCGCAAAACGCCAGTGAGTCGGGTGTCCTTTCAGTTGGAGCATTTTGCAGAAAAAGTGCAGTTTCCGACCGACCTGCCCAGCCAAATCGGCCTTGCGCTGATGAACGACACGTCCGTGGAAGCCTTCGCCCCCTACGCAGAGCGGTGCAGCTACGTGCTGCTGATGACCACCACGCCGGGGCATAGCGGAGGCGTTTTCAACAAGGAGACATTTCGGCGCATCCGGCAGTTTCGGCGGCTGTTCCCCAGCCACCAGATACAAGTAGATGGCGGGGTGAACGCAGAGGTGAGCTTCATCTTACGGAATTTGGGGGTGGAGAGCGCCGTGGTGGGCTCTTTTTTGTTCCAAAACAAATCGGTCGGCCCGGCGCTGTTGCACCTCAAGCGAGAGGTGGTCAGCTCCCATTATTTAATCAAGGATTTTATGATTGAAACGGAGGAACTGCCTATTTTGGACGTGAGTGATTTGGATTTTAAAAACGCTTTGTTGGCCATAGATAAATATGAAATGGCCTTTGTTTTAATCACGGATAATGGCCAATTAAAAGGCATTATCAGCAATGCCGATGTGCGCAAGGGATTAATCCGAAATTTTGAAAACCTCCATGAAATCAATGCTTTTGACCTCGTTAATTCAAAGCCGATTGTGATTCAGGAAGATAAAACCATTGATGAGTTATTGCAGTTGATTCGGGGCGTGAAGTTTCCGTTGCAGTATATTCCGGTAGTAAATGAAAGTAATGAATTGACGGGAGCATTGACGTTTACACAAATGATAAAAGCGGAGACATAGCCCCTTGTGGCCGCCCAATTTATTGGGCTGGCCGTTTATGCAACATCCGGCCTACCCAATAAATTGGGTGGCCACAAAAACTAAACGATGATTATCCATCTAAAAAATACCGTCGCCGAGCCAGTCGCCCACGAAATAGCCCACCAGCTCCAAGCCATCGTCTTCAAGGAGGCCGACTGCTTCGTGCTCGTCACGCCTTTTGCCTTGAAGTCATTGCCGGATGCCGTTTTGCCCCACGTCCAAGCTACCTGGCCAATGGACACCGACATACAACTCGCCAGCAAAAGCTATAAAAACGAACTGCGCCGCATCCGCTGGGGCAGCACCGAAATTGGCGGGGACACGAACCACACGGTCGTCATAGCTGGCCCCTGCTCCATCGAGTCTTGGGAACAAATAGAGTCCGTGGCGAAGCTGCTCAAATCGCTGAATATCAGCACCTTGCGGGCAGGCTGCTACAAGCCCAGGACTTCGCCGTACACTTTTCAGGGCCTCGGTTTGGAGGGCCTGAAAATGCTGGCCGAGGTACGCCGACAGTACGGCCTGAACATCATCACGGAGGTGAAGGACAGCTCGCATATCGAGGCAGTCATTGAGTACACGGACATCGTGCAAATTGGCGCAAAAGCCATGTACGACCAGAGCATCCTGCGGCGCTGCGGGGAAATCAGAAAGCCAGTCTTGCTGAAACGTGGCTTCGGGACGACGCTGCAAGAGTTCGTGCAAGCGGCAGAGTTCATATTGAGCGGTGGCAATTCCGAGGTGATTCTTTGCGAGCGGGGCATCCGCACTTTTGAGACAAAGACCCGTTTTACCTTCGATTTATGTGGCGCTGCTTGGTTGAAACAGCACACCAATTGCACCGTGATTTTAGACCCCAGCCATGCGATGGGCTATGCCTATGGGGTACCGGATTTGGCGAAGGCAAGTGTCGCTTTTGGTTGCGATGGGTTATTAATTGAAACGCACCCAAACCCCAAAGAGGCGAAGAGCGACGCCTCGCAACAGCTTGATTTTGAGGAATTTACAAACTTGATGACAGATATGCGAAAGATTGCGGGAGCGGTTGGAAAAGAATTGATTTGACCTGCACGAGCCAATTGGCAAACGAAACAAACAGCACTGTTGGAGCTTCGAAGCTCCAACAGTGCTGTTTGTTTCGTTTGCCAATTGGTACTATTTAAACATCAGCCCCACCGTAAACGAAAACGTCTCGTCAGGCGTGATTTTGCTGTTAAAAACCGCATCATTGCTCATCACCGAAAGCCGGGAATCGCTCACGGGCAAGCGGTGGTCCTTCCTCCCCCACTGCTTGGTTTCTCGAAACCAAACATCCTGCCGACTGGCAAACGTGTAGTGGTAAGTGCCACGGAAATATAGTTCCCGCCGACGGTTCAGTTCGATGGAAAGCTCGCCAGTGAGGTTCAGGTTGTGGTGACGGCTGCCATAGCTGAGGCGGATTTCGTCGCCCTTGAATCGCTCCCGCTCCACTTTGAACTTGCCATAATCGTTCTCCGCATTCCCTACTTTTCGGTAGTAGCGCAGGTAGCTGTATTGGGCCACAGTCCGCAGATAGACTGGGCGCTGCTTGGACAGGTTCATTTGCAGGCCGCCGCCAATTGCCCAATCCTTGTAAATGCTGTTGTAAAAATCAAAGGCATTGCCGAAGCGCATGAACACGTTTTTGTGGAAAAAAATATCAAATTCCCAACGGGCTATGATTTCAAAATCACGCTGGGGAATATCGTCCGTGAGCGAGAGAATCTCGCCGCCGTTCTTATCGAAGTAATTGATGGTCAGCGGGTTACTGCTCGACGGAATCAAGTGCGTACCCAGTCCGAGCGAGAACTTGGTCTTCCTGAACTTCTTTTTCACGTTGTCAACCTTGCGCAGGCTTTCCGGCACATAGTCCACATTTTCTAATTGCTCTTGGGTGATTTCTTGGTTCCTGGCCAGTGCTTCTTTTTTGCGTTGCAATTCGGCAGCCTCGATGGAGTCCCGCTTTTGTTGAATCGCCGCAAGGTTCTCCGCACTGAACGCCTCCTCCGCTTTTAGCATGTTCTTATACTGCGACATGCTTTCCGAAAGGCCCTCGCTCATGGGCGTGATGTTGTAGTTTTTCCAAAAATCATCGTCGTACTTGCCCGTCAGTTGAACGAACTCGTTGCCGCGTTCCAACCGCTCCAAATAGGGGATTTGGTTGCCCTTTTCAGCAAAGATTTCCGTGATTTTCACCTCGTTCGCATATTGGCCGCCATTGGTGCGCACCCCTTCCCGAAGGGCATCGCTGAAATGCCATTTGCCTTCGTGCTTGCGGTAATTCACCACGTATTTATTGGCCTTCCAACTGCCCACGTATAGCGGGTAGTCACTGATTTTGCGCAGCCCTTCTTTGGTGATTTCAAACTCGGCCCGGATGAAGGCATAAGAGTCCTTTTCAATGAAAATGCGGCCCTTCATCCGACCTGAGATGTTTTCCTTCTCCTCCTTTTTCTTGCCAGTGAGCCGGTCTGCCAAGCTCCTTTTTTTCTGCTTGCTCTTGCCACCCGTAGTTGGCTCGGTTTCTTTATCAAAACCAATGATATAGACCGTTCGACCATTATAGGTCGTGATATTTTCAATCCAATACTTATAGTAGGGGAAATAGGCTTCGTCAATAAAATCCTCTCGATTTTTCACGAAATCAAAGCGGTGGGCGGCCATGTGGCCGGAAGCCAGGCCGGAGTTGAACGTGGTGTCCAATGGGTTTTGCAAGTTGATTTTGCGGCCCTGCACCAACCCTACCTGGCCTTCCTTGTCATTTTCGTAGCTGGTTTTATAGACTTTCAGCACGCCTTCGGCCAGGTAGCGGTATCGCAAACTATCATCCGTGAGGGACTCCCGGTAAAATGCCAAGAGGTTGGAAGCTGAGTTGCCATAATTTTTCGGGATGTTCTTCACTGCCCGCCGGATGATGTCCTCAATTGCTTTTTTGTCCATCACCACCACCTCGGTTAGTTGGTTGACGGCTTGTTCGAGGTAGATGGCCGAGCCGTTTTTGAAACTGGTGGCAGGTTGGCTGTACGTGTCGTAGCCCATGTAGGACACCGTGAGCTTTGAGTTTTCAAACGCCTTGGGCAACTTGAACTGAAAGGCCCCATCAAAGCCAGTGGTGGTGCCGATGCCTTTGTCTGGTATGCCGATATGGGCATACGGCACGGGCTTTTTGGTTGTCTTGTCCAAGACTTTGCCCGTGAGGGTCAAATACTCGCCTTGGCCAAAAGCAGCTTGGGCGCAAAAAAAGAACAGCAAAAACAGGGAAGGAATGGTTCGGTGCAGCATAGTCGGGTGGATTGGCATAAGATTGTTTTTGGAGGACGAGGAATGAGGTTTGGATGTTACACCGGAAATTACAATGGCGCATCATTCCCGATGTTTCGTTTTGATTTTCATGTTGGGTAAAGGTCGGGGAGGTTTTGAACCTCCCCTACCCTGCAAAAACACCTGTATTATTTAACTGGACAGGCCCATTCAGCAAGTGCGTTCAATTTTTGTTTTTACTCAAAAATCCGTGTCTGGGAACTTCAAGTTCTGCTTTTTTATCCAAATGTTCCGGTACAGTACCTCGTGTCCCTCCGATTGCAACTTAAGGCCGCCGGGCTTGTCGGTGATGCCTTTGCCACCGTCGTTGCCGCCATCAATACCAGAGTTGGGGCCGCCCCAAACTTGCCGTATTTCCTCGTCCTGGTGGATTTTTGTGCCATTGAGGTAAACGGTGACACGGGGTTGCTCGACCAATTTCCCGCCCTTGAACCTGGCCGCCCGGAAGTTGATGTCGTAGGCGTTCCACTTGCCGGGGCCGGTGTAGAGGAAATATGGGGCAGCCTGTTCGTTGATGATGGCCGCCATGCCGTGGGTAGTTGAGTCGCCATCAAGGATTTGGATTTCATAGCGGTTCTGGAGATAGACACCGCTGTTGCCGCCACGCTTGCGCACAAAAAACTCCACGTGCGCCCGGAAGTCCCGGAACTTGTCCTTTGTGACCAAATCGGCACTGCCATAGAGGCCCTGCGAGGCGTTCGGGTCAGGGTCTTTGCTGCTCAATGCCACGCCCGACCCATCGGGGTCCCGCACCAACGGCCACTTGATGGGGAGCGAGGCCGAAAGCCGTGGGCCGTTCCAGTAGGTCCACTTTTTGTGGAGCATTTTTGCGCTGCCGTCAAAGTACATTTTTGCGCCAGCGATTTTTTTGGCACCAACGCCCACGTCAGTTGCCGTGACAAATGCTGCGGCTTCGCAATTAGTGCCAGCGCCATGGGTTGCCCCATCTTGTTGGCTTTTTTGAAAAACGAGCGCCAATAGGAGCAGGAGTAAGGAAAGCAATTTCATGATGTTGTTGATAGTTTTTCTGGCAAAAAGCACCACCCCAAAATGGCACGAATTACCGCAAAAAAAAGATGCCCTTCGTGCAATGCGGCGTTGTTGATGGCCATTGTTTCGAGCCAAATTTACGCAACCATTGCCCGAAGGGCAGCATCAATCCGAAAGATTTTTAATAGCTCATTTCCAGCACATCGGCATCGCCCATTGCCCGCACGGTTGCACAGTACAGCACAGGCGAATAGCCGCTTGGCACTTGGACCACTTGCTTGCCAGCCAACTGCACCAATAGGTCGGAAATAATAGCTGGCGAGGCCACGAATAGGACTTTTTTGCCCATCTGGTTGTGCAAGGTCTCCTTGAGGGTTTCGTTGGAAGTGGCTGGCTCCAGCAGGTTGAACTCGGCGGCGTTTTCCTTGGCCGTGCCGAGGGCGGACTGCATGCCCGTGTTGCCCTCCGCCCAAACCACCGAAAGTTTGGCGCTGGCGAGGGTGCGGGTCAATCGCCCAGCCTGCGCTACGCCTTCGTTCGAGAGGGCCGTCATCTCCGGCGATTTGGCACCAGGCGTTGCGAAGAAAACCACGATGCTCGACTTGTCACCATCTTTTGGCAGGGCAATTTGGGTCCCGTCCTTGAGCTGGATGCTGCCATTGACGACCGCATTGATTGGCTTTGCGGTGGAGGGTGCTGCCACATGGTTGGTGGCCGAGGCAACTTGTCCGGCACTGTCAGCCTGAATTGGTGCAGCACCCTGCTCCTGTGGGGTGTTTGTTGGCTCGTTCTTACAGGCCAACACGTTGATTGTCAATAAAATGAGAACAATAAAAAGCTTGCTGTGTGTCATTTTCTTTAATTGATGATTGATAGATTTTTGGCAAAAAAAGGTCAACCAGCTTCTACCGATTGCTCCTCAAACTTTACCTCCACCTGATTACGCAAAATATCCTGCATGGTTTCCCGCTTGCGGATGAGGTAGTCTTTTCCATCGTGCACCATCACTTCGGCGGGACGGAAGCGGGAGTTGTAGTTGCTGGCCATCGAGAATCCATACGCCCCTGCATTGAACAGGCAAAGCACGTCGCCCTCTTCCACGCTGGAAATCTTGCGGTTGGAGCCAAAAGTGTCCGTTTCGCAGATATTGCCGACTACGGTGTAAAACCTCGGCTTGCCCTGGTGGTAGCTGATGTTCTCGATGCGGTGGTAGCTGCCGTACATCATGGGCCGGATGAGGTGGTTCAGGCCGGAGTCCACCCCGACGAAGACGGTGCTTGGGGTAGGCTTCACCACCGTTGCCCGCACGAAAAAATAGCCCGACTGGCTCACGAGGAACTTGCCCGGCTCGAAAACCAGGGTAAGTTCCCGACCATAATCCTTGCAGAACTGGTTGAAGCGCTCGGAGATGCGCTCGCCGACTTCCTCGATGTCGGTTTCGATGTCTTCGTCCTTGTACGGGACTTTGAAGCCGGAGCCGAAGTCAATGTATTCGAGGTATTTGAAATTGCTGGCCACGTTCAGGAGGATGTCGGCGGCAAGCAGGAAGGCATTGGCGTCGAGGATATCGCTGCCGGTGTGCATGTGCAGTCCGTCAATCTTGGTGCCGGTGGTCTCGATGACCTTGAGCACGTGCGGCAACTGGTGGATGCTGATGCCGAACTTGGAGTCAATATGCCCCGTGGAAATCTTGGAGTTACCGCCCGCCATGATATGCGGGTTGATGCGGATGCCCACCGAGATGTCGGGGTGTTCCATGCCGAACTGCTCCAGGATACTGATGTTGTCAATGTTGATTTTCACCCCAAATTTGAGTGCAGTGTTTATTTCCTCCAACGACACGCTGTTCGGCGTATAAGTGATGTCTTGTGGAGCAAAACCCGCCAGTATCCCCAGTTCCACTTCCTGAATGGATACGGCGTCAAGGCCAGCGCCGAGGTTTTTCAGCAGCTTGAGGATGTTGATGTTGGTGTTGGCCTTGCAGGCATAGTTGATGTGCAGCTTTGGCACACTGAACGACCCAGCCAGGCGTTTGTACTGCTGCTCGATGATGGCGGTGTCATAGACGTACAGCGGCGTGCCGTACTTTTCGACGAGGGCCAACGGGTCAACGCCGTTGGTGAGGTGGTAGTGGTTGTCGGAAATTGTCATTGTTGAATTGCTAAATTGTTGGATTGTTATTGGGGTTGTGCGTTGGCGGCAAACCACTGACGAGCTTCGTCGAGGGAGATTTTGCCAGAGGCCATTTCGATTGTGAAGTTTTCCAAAATTTCGTCAGGACTTTCTCCTTTTTCAGGTATAAACCTTTGTTTCTCAGCTTCAATTTGAGAAAAATCTTGATGCAAATCGGCATTGTTGAGTTGGAGGAAAGCCAAAGCTGCTTCCAATCCAGTTCGCTTATTGCCATCTTGAAAAACATGGCCAGTCACGATTTGAAACATGTAAAATGCAGCTTTATCGGCCAAAGTTGGATACATCTCTTGCCCAAAAATACTTTCTTTGACGGCCTCAACGGTGTAATCAAGTAAGCTCTCGTGCAAAAAGTTTTCCGGAGGCACAAAGCTTCCCCCATGTGCATCAATAGTCCGGCGATTGATAAGCACGAATGACTTTTTAATCAAGTATTTCATCAGGCAAGTGCTTTGAAAACTTTGTCAAACCTTTTGAAATCCTTGGTTATGATTGCGTCAAGGTCTCGAAGATGGGATTCCTCGTCAAATAGGTTGTTGGCTTTCCCCTCTGCAATAATTTCTATCAAAATAGCCTTGAAAAGTTCTGGCCTTTCTTCGATTACTTCAATCAAAGCAGCTTTAATCAAATCCTTATCCATCAATGTTGTAGCAGTCATAATCGTCTGATATTTAATGGTTTAACTGATTCAAAGATAACGACTTTTTAGGTTCACGCAGTAATCTCAATCCGATTTCCCTCCGGGTCCAGCACCACGCTCTCGTAGTACCCATCCCCCGTCCAGCGAGGCTCGCCCACGATGCGGTGGCCGTCGCTTCGCAAGGTTTCCGTCAAGTCGTTAACGGCTGCTTCACTCCCGACGGAGAAGGCAAAATGCGTCAGTCCAGCCGCTTCCCCAGCGTTTTGATTGCCGGGGATTTCGGGCTTCTGCATCAATTCCAACCGACAGCCCTTGTCAAAGGAAAGGAAATAAGACTGGAAATTTTTGGTTGGGTTGAAATAGCGTTCACCAGCCTTGCCGCCAAAATATTTTCCATAAAAGGACTTCAATGCTTCAATGTCTTTCGCCCAAATGGCAAGGTGTTCGATGCGCATTTATTTCAAAAATTTGGCAAAGATAAGAGAATGTGTTTCGTGGGAAACAAGGAAACAGGGCTTTTGGCAATAACGTTTCCACCAAAAAGGATTTTAGCTGCATCTTTATCCTTGTCCGGTTTGGCGTGAGCGCTTGATTTTGCAAATTTTGCCCATTGTCAACCACCCAACGCCTAATTGAATTGAACGAAAAAGACCTCATAGCCGCCTGCAAACGACAGGATAGACGAGCACAAAAGTTGCTTTACGAGCGCCATTCGCCCGTCATGCTCGGTGTGTGCAGGCGCTATATCCGCAACCCATCGGAGGCGGAAGACGTAATGGTGGAAGGCTTTTTCAAGGTGCTGACGAAAATTGACATGTTCAACGGTGAGGGCAGCTTTGAAGGATGGGTGCGCCGCATTATGATTAACGAAAGCCTGATGCACCTGCGCAAAGCCAATCCCTTCAAGTTCACCGAGGAAATCAACCCGAACATTGACCTCGGCGAGCAGCCAACTGTGATAGACCGCCTTGAATCAGCGGACATCCTCGGACTGCTCGATGAACTGCCGCCCGGCTACCGCACAGTCTTCAACCTCTACGTGGTGGAGGGCTACAAGCACCGGGAAATCGCCGAGGAGCTTGGCATCAGCATCAATACCTCCAAGTCGCAGTTGATTTTGGCGAAATCAAGGATGGAGGATTTGGTGAAGAAAAGGTTGGGGAAGGTTGGTTGAAGTTCGTAGTTCTTCAGTGGGCAGTTTGCAGTCAGCCACCAGCTAATTGGTACATTAATGACTTTGTTTTAAAAAGAAATAGTCCAAAAATTTAAGAAAAATGAATTCTCGTAAAGACATATCCACTGCATTTCAGGAAGGAAGTGAGCACCTTACCATCCAGCCCACTTCCCAGGCGTGGCAACAACTCGAACTTCGCTTAGACAGCCAGCCCAAACAACTTGGAAAAGTCGTAATGATGCGCTGGCTCAGTGCTGCCGCTGCCATGCTGGTGCTGGTGGTTGGCCTCTATTTCATTGGCAGGTTGTCCAATGATGGCCAAAGCATTGCCTTCGACCATGAACCCCTGCCCACCAAGCTCGAAGACCTCGTGAACACCAATGGCTGCAATCCGTACTGCCTCCTCCTCAAAGAGCGGAAGTCACTGCCAGATTACTATGCAAACCCGGTGAGGCAGTGATTGGGGATTGGTAATCGGTAACTGGTGATTGGTGACTAAGGCTGCCCAATTTCCAGTTACCAATTACCATTCACCAATCAATTGTAAAAACCACTCCTCGGCGTCTCCGCCAACTCCACAAAAAAGTCAGCGACTTTGGCAACCACTGCGTCCAAATAACGGCTTCCCTTCTCGGCAGTAGCTTCGTAAGGGTTGCCCACGCCGGTATCCTGTGATACCTGCGTCCATTCTCGCTGGGCGCTTACCCAGCCTTCCCGCATTGCTTTGAACTTCCATTTTTTGTCACAACCATCGCCAGCTTCGTCGAGTGGCAGCACCAAGTGCGGCAGGATTTCAAGCATCACGCTGGTCTCCATTTCGTCGGCATGGTCGCCGTCGAGGTGGGTGAAATAGCCCGTTTTGTCATGCACTTTGAACCAATTGAGGGCGCAAGTGAAGAGCTTGGGAAAGTGAAACGACAGCTCCCGCACCAGCGCCTTGAAGTCGTTGCCGCCGTGGCCATTGAAAATGATCAATTTGGGAATGCCCGCCCGCACAAGTACATCGCACACATCTTTCAAAATGGCCAACTGCGTGGAAGGCAGGATGTTCATGCAGAGCGGAATATCGAGCTGGCCCGTCTGCACCCCGAACGGCACATTGGGCAGCACGATGACATTTGCGCCCCGCTCCCAAGCGAACTTTGCGGCAGCCTCGGTAATGGCCTCGTTCTGGTAATTGTCGGTGGCGTAGGGGAGATGGTAGTTATGCGCCTCCGTAGCGCCCCACGGCAACACAGCAACTTCAAATTTGGTGGCTTTAACGGCCTTCCAGTTTGTTTCTTCTAAGATGTAGGGACGGGGAGAGTTGGAAATTGGCATTGCATTGAATTTTGACCGCCAAGGTATGGAAATTGGGAAATTCGGTAGCATGGCCTTTAGGCCGTCCCGTCAAAGGCGTTTACGCCGTTACCGCCCTAAAGGGCTTGGACAGGACGGCCTAAAGGCCATGCTACCGAGGGAAAATCTCATGTAGCCCCTCCAATACGCAGCAGCGTTTCCTTTTTGATGGCGTTGACGATTTTTTCGGGGTCAATGTCCACGGCCTCGCCAGACACGAGCAGCTTGGTGGCACGGCCCACAATTTTTCCAAAAAGCCAATTGGCCATGTCTTCAATGGAGTCGGCTTCGCCAAAGGTGAGGTACATGCGCACGCTTTCCTGAAAGCCGATGCGCCGCCCGGCATAGTCCTCGTCAATGACGATAGAGCCACCGGTGTCCGGGATTTTGAAGCTGTCGCCAAATTGGAGCCAGCGGTAAAACGTGCCGAACAGGTGGTACTTCAAGTCCTTGTCGGCAGTGAGGATTTCGATTTTCAACCTTTTCCCCACAAAAACGGCATCGGGGTGGAGGTGGTCGGCCACATTGGTTTGGTAGGTTGACACCGTTGGCTTTTCGCCGCTCAGGTATGCCTCTACCCTGCCCGCCAGCAATTCGATGGCCTGGAATTTCTCCGTAGCCATTTCCTTAACCGCCTCATTGTCAAGGTGTTCAAAATTGTCGGGATGGTACTTGGCCCGAAGCTCCCGGTGGGCTTTGCGAAAGCCGTCAAGTTCGAGCTGCTCCAGCGGTAGGCCAAAGAGCTTGCGGATTTCCTCTTTTTCTTGAATGGTGAAGGTGGTGGTCATGCGGCCTTGATTGATATTTTTTTGAAACAAAAAGGACAATTCGGCGGGCAAAATAGTTTTGCCAAGGCAATAGAACCGCCCTAAACAAAATTGCCCGCTTGAAATCTCAAGCGGGCAATTTTACAATGCCGAATCCAATTTTTTCAAGTTTTGCGTTCCTTCTTCCTGGCCGCCGGAAAAAGGACGTTGTTCAAAATCAGCCGATAGCCCGGCGAATTGGGGTGCAGGTTTAGGTCAGTGTCGGGGTCGTTCACGTAGTGGCGATAGTCTTCGGGGTCGTGGCCACCATAGAACGTGAAAAAACCTTGGCCATAAGGACTGTGAATGTAGCGGGCCTCTTTCATCGGTTTCGTTTCCCCCAATACCAATATGTTGGACTTTAGGTACTGCTTCTGGAATGCCGTGGATTGGCCCATAAAACCTTTAACGGTGCGGGTTTGGCTCTGCGTGAGCATGGTGGGTACGGGATCCCATTTTGCCGAAAAGTCAAACAGCGTGAAGTAGTCCTGCTCCGGGTCAATGGTGCGTCCGTAGTGACTATCAATGGTGGAATGCTCGTACTCCAATGGGTTCATCACCAACTCAAAATCTTTGAAAGCAAAGGTCTTGCTGAAATCGAGTTTGGAATTGGCGTTCGGGTCGGGGCCATCGCCGTCGTAATATTTATCGCAAATGTCAACGCCCTCTGCGGCGAGCGCAATGTCATAAGTATCTGTCGCAGAGCACATTGCGAACATAAAGCCGCCGCCCACCACGTATTCCTTTATCCGCTTCGCAACGGCCAGCTTCAATTGGGACACCTTCTTGAAGCCATGCTTTGCGGCAATTTCTTCCATGAGCCGCTGGTTTTCCCGGTACCATTCCTGGGTGTGGTAACCTGCATAGAACTTGCCGTACTGGCCCGTGAAATCCTCGTGGTGAAGGTGGAGCCAATCGTATTCCGTGAGCTTGTCCGCCAGTACCTCCTCGTCGTAGATTTTGTCGAAGGGAATTTCGGCATAAGTAAGTACGAGCGTCACGGCGTCATCCCACGGCTGGATGTTGTCGCCACGTTGGCTCTTGAAGGCGTCGCCGGGAGTGTAAACTGCCACTTTTGGCGCTTTTTCGAGTTTGATGGCATCCATATTGACCTCTGGCTGCGCTATTTCGCTCAAAATCCGGTTGAAGGCCCCGTCGGGAATCACCTCGTAGCTGACGCCACGGGTCTTGCACTCTTTCTCAAAAACCAGCGTGTGGGGGAAGGCAAAACTGCCGCCACGATAGTTGAGCAACCACCAACCCTCCACGTTGTTACTGATAACCCAGTAGGTGATGCCATAAGCTTTGAGGTGGTTTTTTTGCTCCGCATCCATGGGCAGGAGCATGAAGGAGGCGCTCATTTGCGAAGCAAAAAGCAGTAAAAACGCTGAGGATACAAGGAATTTCTTCATGTCGGGATAATTGGTCGCCAAAAATTTTTGGCGGTCCGGTTTTGAATTTTACTGAAAGAAAACATGCTCTAAACGAAAAGCATTAAATGCGAATTGCCCTCCGAATGTTTCAGCCAACCATTTAACCTTGCAAAAACTTTGCAAAAAAAGCAACGTCATTAACCTTCTGCCGTTCTTTTCTGTTTGGTGCTTGAATCCCGGAAAACCCTTCCGGGGCAATACCGACCCCAAAAAGTAATTCCGGGGTTCATATTCGTCAGTTTTGTGAAATTTGCCATTCGTTTCACGGCCCAAAATGCCACCCATCACGTTTCAACATGCAAAATTTAAGCTTTCAATATCCCACTTGGTACCTGCTCCTCTGCGTTGCGCTTGGCCTCGGCTATGCGTTCACGCTTTATTTTCGGGACAAAACCTTTGCGGAGCAACACCCAAACCTACATAAATTGCTGGGCGTTCTGCGATTTTTGGCCGTCACCCTGCTGGCCATCCTGCTTTTGCAGCCGCTGCTGAAGTCCTTGCTCACCGAGACCAAAAAACCAGTGGTCGTGCTGGCGCAAGACGAATCCGAATCGGTCGGCTCGGTGCTGTCCGGCGAGGCGTTGGAACAATACAAAACCAATTGGGACAAGCTGAAAAAAGACCTCGGGGCAAAGTACGAGGTTAAGGAATACGGCTTCGGCAGTGAAGTACGGGAAAGCGTGAACTTTGAGATGAAGGACAAAATCTCGAACATCTCCAGTGTCCTGAAAGAAGTGGGCGACCTTTATGGCAACCAAAACCTCGGCGCCGTGGTGCTGGCCACCGACGGCATTTACAACGAAGGCAGCAACCCACTTTACGCTGGCGCAAAACTCAGCGCTCCCGTTTTCTCCATTGCCCTCGGCGATACCACTGCCAAAAAGGACCTCGTGCTGAAAAGGGTCTTTCACAACAAAATCGCCTACCTCGGCGACAAGTTCAGTGTGCAAATGGACGTGGCGGCCCGCAATTGCGCAGGCGCTAACACCAATATCACTATCTCCAAATTGGAAGGCAACGAGGTCCGCAACCTCCAAACCATCCCGCTCAACATCAACAGCAACGATTTTTTTACGACCAAGGAAGTGGTGCTGGAAGCAAAAGAGGCGGGGGTGCAGCGTTACCGCATTTCCCTCTCGCAGGTGAATGGCGAAAAATCCGGCGCCAACAACAGCCGTGAGTTTTACGTGGACGTGCTGGATGCCCGACAGAAGCTACTCATTGTGGCCAATGCCCCCCACCCCGACATTTCGGCGCTGAAACAGACGCTGGAGGTCAACAAAAACTACCAAATTACCATCGGATACATCGCCGACCTGAAGGTGAACGTGGCCGACTTCGACTTCGTGGTGCTGCACAACTTGCCAAGCACTCGCAACGATGCCTCCGCCGTGCTCAATGTATTGAACCAAAAGAAAACGCCCCGCATGTTCATCGTCGGGTCGCAGACGAACTTGGGCCGGTTCAATCAGGTGCAGCCGCTCATTACCATTCAGGGCGACCAACAGAACTCGAACGCAGTGCAGGGGATTTTCAACCCGAACTTTAGCCTGTTTACCATTGATGAAAACCTGCGGCGCAACCTACCCACATTCAATCCACTCACTGCGCCTTTCGGCGAATTTTCGGTGCGGGGCGATGCGCAAGTGCTGCTCTACCAGCGGATAGGAAGGGTGGAAACCAAATACCCGCTACTCCTTTTCGGCGAAGACGATGGGGCAAAAATGGCCGTGTTGGCAGCCGAGGGACTTTGGCGCTGGCGCTTGTTCGACTACCTCCAGCACCAAAACCACGATATTTTCAGTGAGCTAATCGGCAAGAACTTCCAGTACGTGGCCGTAAAGGCGGACAAGCGGCGGTTCCGCATTTCGACCAGCAAGAACATTTTCAACGAAAACGAGCCGGTCATTTTCGATGCCGAGCTATACAACGAAAGTTTTGAATTGGTAAACGACCCGGACGTGCGCCTCACCATCACCAACGCCGAGCGGAAGGAGTTCAACTATACCTTCAACAAGACGACCAAGGGCTACAACCTCAACGCCGGGGTGTTCCCGGTGGGCAACTACCGCTTCCGGGGCAGCGTGACCTACAACGGTCAAAACCTCAGTTTCGATGGGCAGTTCAGTGTGCAGCCCATCCAACTCGAACTTTACGAAACTACCGCCGACCACGCCATGCTCCGTCGTTTGAGCAGTGAATTTGGTGGTGCTGTTTTTTACGAAAACCAAGTAGCAGCATTGGCCGACTCCTTGCTCGCCCGTGACATCAAGCCACTCATTTTTACCTCCACCAGCACCCGCTCGGTCATCCATTTTAAGTGGATTTTCTTCCTGATTCTTGGTTTGCTTTCGCTCGAATGGTTCATGCGGCGGTACTTTGGGGCGTATTGACCCAATGATGAATGAGGAATGGGGGAATGATGAATGCCAGCCACAGGCCTTTCCCCCACAGAAACAAATAATTGCCATCCTGCTTACACCAAATCCACCTTCCTCACCGAAAACGCCCGTTTTTTCGTTAAAATACAACATATTGTTTCAAAAAGCCCCTGTTCACTCTTTAAAAGTTGATTTGTTGTCAATCAAAGTTGACTTGTCGTTATTAAAAGTTGATTTGTTGTCAATCAAAGTTGACTTGTCGTTATTAAAAGTTGATTTGTTGTCAATCAAAGTTCATTTTTTGTCGTTAATACCCCATTTTTTGTTTTTAAAAGTTCATTTGTCATTGATGAAAAATGAACTTTGATTGACAACAAATGAACTATTAAACACATAAAATGGTATTTTAAACACACATTGTTGACTTTGATGAGAGGAAAGAGAGTGTTCATCAAACTGTGTCAATTGCTCAAAGCAATCATGTCGTTTGCCAACCCAGTTAACCCACTACCTTTATTTGTTTAGGGTAAAAGCCCAAAAGCGATACGATTGCTTTGAGCAATCGTATCGCTCTCCAACCAAAAAAGGCCGCCCTTTCACAAGGACGGCCTTTGCATTTCCAAAGGTTCTATTGTTCGATTAAAACCGATGTGGGTGCAGTTTTGAGGCCGAAGCACCCGCTACCGCACCCACATGTAGTCCACATTATGGTAGCATTTCAAGTATTACAAAGTTGCTAATCAAGTTGTTGTTGGCCGGGTGGCTGAGGATGGCATTCAGCAGCACCATGGACCGGTCGTTCAACGGACCTTGGTAGATGGAACGTCCATCCATGTTCACGTCCGATTCTGAGTAGCCTTCACTGATGAAGTTGGCAATCAGCGTGGTGTTGTCCGTATCGTATAGCACCGTAGTGAACAGCTTGAGGATGTCGTTGCCGGGGCCTTGGTAAACCGTGCGACCATCGGAGTTGAGGTCACCAGCCCACAAATACATCTTGCCATTGATTTTCACCTGCGCAAATTGACCGTTTGTCAAAGTCGCTTCGTCCGTAAAGTCAATTTCCTGTAGCACAGGGCTTAGTTCAAGCGCCTCTCTTGTCATCACACCAAGGTGGTTCCGGTGGCGCACCGATACATAGTAAGTACCGGCGGCAGCATTTGCGAAGCGCAAGTGGCTTACACCATCCAAATCCACCACATCACCGTCACGTTGCAGGAGCGCTGAACGGGTCGTGGCCACACTGTCAAGGGCTGTGGAGCTGCGAAGCTCGACGAACACCCAGTCAACAATGGCGTTCGGGCCAGTCTTGGCAAATACGGAATCTGCACCGACTGAGGACAATTCCTCCGTACCACCACCATCGTTTGGCACGTGGTCAAACGGAGTGCCTGCACTATTTGAAATGCCGGTGTATGGCTCTTCATTCGGAATCAGTACCGTATTGTTGGCACCATAAGCCCGCAAGGAAGCCCGTTGCAGCGTGTCGGCGTTGGACACCCCGATGCGGGCACCCTGCAAGCCGACCTTGATGGCCAGGTTGATGCCAATACAAGTTGGGCCGAGCACTGGGCTACAAGGGTCGAGCGGGTTACCATCGAAGATGATGTCGCCGTCGGTCTCTTCACCGTTGTTGATGCCGTCACCGTCTGGGTCTTCTTGGTTGTCCCAGATGCCGTCGCCGTCCGTATCCACCAAGCAGCGGTTGTAGCTGATGTATGGAAGTACCCCTGGAGCACCGCTCACGGTGTAGAACCATGGCCCTGTACCAGGGAACTCGGTTACTGCTTCAATTACGTTGTTGTCGGTCATCCAAGCCTCCCAGTAGTCAGACAGTTGGTCGTTGTCATCATCTGGGTCGAGGTCGTTGAAGATGCCGTCGTCGTCAAGGTCACAGGTACCGGAGAGGCACTTGTCACGTACCGTCAGCGTAACCGTGTTCGTGGTAACGGAGCAGTTCGGTGTGGTGATAAGCAATCGGAACATGTGCCCGTTCATGCCGTCCGTGTTCGTGAAGTTCAGGTCTTGGCCGAAGGCACCAGAATAAGTACCCGTGTTGTATGGGTTGTTGCTGCCAATGTTGGTTACAAAGTTGTTCCAAGTTGCGCCACCGTTCACGCTGCGCTGCCACCTATAGGTCATCTGACCGAAGCCAGGGTTGGTGATGGTCGTGTTGAACAGTTGTCCACGGTTGGAGCAAACGCTGGCGTCAACCGGCTGCAAGTCCACAGTAATCGGGCCTTCCACGAAGAGGTTGGCGAGGTCGCTGAAACCCCAGTCGCAATTGCCCGTCCTTACGGCGCACCGGAACTTGTTGTTGTAAAGCCCCGACACATCGCTGATACAAAGCTGGTTGGTGAACGCACCGGAATAAGGCGAAGTGTTGGTCAAGTCAACCCAAATACCACCTGCCGTCCAACGTTGCCATTTGTATTCCACTACGCCTACTCCCGTAGAGTTGGCTATCGCAATGGTAAAGCAGGTAGATTGCGCAGCGCAAAGCGTTACGTCGTCTGGCTGGTCGGAGAAGGAGATTGGGCCTTCCACGTTCAGCGTTGCCTCGTTGGTGGTATCACGGTTACAAGTTGCCGTCCAGAAGATGTTGCGGAACATGTATCCATTCAAACCAATGATGGGTGAAACCAACAGCGTATCTGAATCATAACCACCAAAGTTGATGACGTTGCCGTTGATGGTCTGCGTCAATTGGATGATGTCCGACCAAGTGGTGCCGTTGTCTGCACTCACTTGCCACTGCTTGAAGACCTGACCCACTCCTGGGCTCGACACTTTTGAGAAGAAAAGCGCCTCCTTGTCAGAACAGTTTGTATAATCCGTCGGGTTGGTGGTGATGGTCAATGGACCCTCCACCGTCAACATTGCTGGGAACGAGAATACTTGGTTACAAACACCGGAGCTGACCGATAAGCGGAAACGGCGGCCATTAATGCCCACAACGTTGCCAACTGTCAATGTTGGTGTATCCCAACCAGAAAAGAAGTTGGCGCCTGGCGCAACGATGTTGCTGTAGTTAACGCCATCGCTTGACCACTGCCATTGGTAAACCATAGTGCCAGCGTTGCCAGCAGCAATTTCAGAGACAGCGGAGAAAGTTACATCTTCACCAGAACACTGCGTAACGTTATCAGGGTGGTCAGTGAAGCTGATTGGGCCTTCCACCGTCAGACATGCAGCCGCAGAAGCAACCGCTGCGCAAGTAGAGGTTTGGATGTTCACCCGGTAACAGTAGCCGTTGAAGCCAGCCACGTTGGCGATGCTCAAGTTGGCCGTGGTTACACCGTTGAAGTTGCTATTGTTGACAAGGTTGAACCATGGGCCACCGCTGCCAGTTGGGCTTACCTGCCATTGGTAGGTAATGGCACCTTGGCCGGTATTGGTAGTATTTACCGAGAAGTTGACGCCGTTGCCGGAGCAGATGGTCCTCGATACGGGTTGGCCACCGACCGCAAAGTCAATCGGGCCTTCCACGGTCAGCACGGCATAGTTGGTCCATGCGGCATTACAATTTGCTGTGCGGTAGCGCATCCGGAAACGGTAGCCGTACATGCCCGCCACATCCGCAATTGCGAGCGTCGTAGTGGTCACGCCACTATGGTTGCCGTCGTTGGAGAGGTCGCTCCAGGAAGTACCGTTGTTTGAACTTACCTCCCATTGGTACTGCAACACACCTGGGCCTGCATTTGAAATGGTTGCTTCGAAGATAACACCGGAGCCAGAGCATTCAGTGATATTGTCCGGTTCCTCAATTACTGTCAGTGGGCCTTCGATGTTCAGCGTAGCTGCATCAGAAGTGATTTGGGAACAAGTAGCCGTTGAAACGATAACACGGTACTGGTTGCCATCGAAACCAGTCGTGAAGCTCACGCTGAGTTGGTTGGTTTGTGCACCGTTGTAAAGCGTATCGTTCACGAGGTTGGTCCAAGTAGCACCGTTATTGGTGCTCTGCTGCCACTGGTAGAACACTGTGGTGTCCTGTGGCGATGTATTGGTTGTCCCAACAGTGAACGTCACCGCTTCACCAGAACACTGGAAGATGCTTTGTGGCTGGCTGACGATGGCGATTGGGCCTTCTACCCGTAGGCAAGCCCGGTTGCTGAACACCCGGTTACAAGTGCCCGTGCTGAACGCCAAGCGATAGCACCTGCCGTAGAGGCCAGTCACATCGCTTACGTTGAGCGTGGTAGTGGTAAAGTTGGTATAAACACTGCCGTCCGTTGTGCCGTCAATGTCCGCGTAGTTCAATCCGTTGTCGGAAGACACCTGCCACTGGTAGGCAAATGTGCCAGCCGTGCCAACCGTAGCCGTTGAAGTAAAGGAAGTGGCTGCACCGGAGCAGATGGTTGCATCCGTTGGTTGTGCCGTTACCGTGATTGGCCCTTCCACCGTCAAACAAGCTTGGTTGGTGAACTGGATATTACAAGTGCTCGTGCGGGCAGAAAGGCGGTAACACCTGCCATGCAAGCCAGCAACGTTTGAGATACTCAATTGGGTAGTAGCTGCACCATTGTAAACGCCTGCGTTCGGGATATCGAACCAAGTGGCACCGTTGTCGGCGCTTATCTGCCAGCGGTAAATCGTGCTGCCTGGAACCCCTATGTTGTTGAAAGAAGCCGTGAAGATGGTAGCGTTTTCAGAACAAACCGTTATTGGTTGTGGCTGTGCAGCTACCGATAGCGGCCCTTCCACGCTCAGGATGGCGTAGTTGGAGAAAACCGAGCTACAGTCCGTTGCATTGGCCACTGCCCTGAAGCGCCGACCATACATGCCTGCCACATTGTTTACTGTCAGTGCATCCGTGCCGGAACCAATGGCGCCCAACTGTGTATGCGTGAACATAGCGGACATTGCCACAAAGTCAATGGTAGTCCAAGTGCCACCGTTGTCATCCGAATACTGCCAGCCAAAGCTGAAGGTACCCTGTGGGATGCTGGCCGTGGCCGTGAAGGTCGTGTCGTTGCCGGAGCAAACGGTCACGTCTTTCGGGTCGAGCGAGAAGGTCACGTTACCGCTCACCGACAAGAGTGCAGAATTGGAATATACTGGCACCGAGCAAGTCGGCGTGGTATAGACGATGCGGTAGCGGTTGCCGTTGAGGCCAACGACGTTGGTGATGGTCAGCGAATCTGAGCCAACTCCACCTATGCTGGAACCAGAAATACCAGCATATACACCAGAGGCGTTGCTCAGGTTGGCCCAAGTAACACCGTTGTCGGTGCTCACTTGCCAAATATAAGAAGTCACCGTGGAGCTTGGCGATGCTGGGTATGTCGAACCTGCGTTTGCGAAGCTGGTGACAAAATAAACCTCGCTGCCCGCACAGTTGGAGATGTCGGCTGGGTGGCTGGTTACCGTTACGGCACCTTCTACATTGAGCCTTGCAGGATTGGTGTAAATAAAGGAACATTCGCCCGTGCTGACCCTCATGCGGTAGTAGCGACCATCCAATGCGACGGTGATACCAGCAAGGTTGAGTGTAGTAGAAGTAAAGTTGGTATGCGTTGCACCCGCAGTGCCACCTGTTACGTCGTTCCAAGTGATGCCATCCACAGATTCTTGCCACTGGTAAACCATGGTGCCTACTGCGCCAGCGTTGACGGAAGCAGCCGTGAAGGATGCATCTTCTGTTGCACAATTCGTGAAATCGGTAGGATGCGTAGAAATGGTGATAGGCCCTTCCACCTGCAACAAGGCAGCGGCAGAATAGACCGTGTCGCAGACACTGGTGAAAATCTTCGCCCGGTACTGGAAGTTGTGCTTGTTGGCCACGTTGGCTACCTGCAAGCAGAGCGAGTCGGTATCGTCATAGACGGAGCCGTCCTGGATGTCCGCCCAAGTGCCACCATTGTTGGTGCTCACTTGCCATTTTTTGAAAACGATGCCGTCACCAAGGATTTCCGTTTCGATGCAGAAGGACGTTGAGTTGCCGAAGCACTCCACCACGTCGTCTGGGTCGTTGGTCACGGAAATTGGGCCGTGCACTTCTATGTTTATTGGTGAACCCAACAAGGTGTCCAACAAACAGCCAAAAGAGTCAACGATGTCAATAAGTTCGAGCGATACCGATGTGGTAGGCACAAATGAAATTGAATCACCACTATAATAAAGTGTTTCAGAGTAATTGGATGTACCGTCTGTATAATTGACGGTATATGGCGGCCAGCCTCCCACGATGTTCACCTTGAACCACGCCGTGTCGCCAATATCGTTGGCACAAATGACATCAGCGCCGCCGATAAGTTCCATTTGTGCGGACTCAGGATGGTAAGGGTCGCAAGGATTACAAAGCTGGGAAACGTCAGGGTCAAGGTAGCCGTCGTTGTCCAAGTCTTCACCTGGGTCCAGGATGCCGTTGTTGTTTACGTCTTCCCAAACGCCATCATAGATACCATCACCGTCCGTGTCCTCAAATGCGTTGAGGATGCCATCGCCGTCGCAATCGTGGCAGCTCCAGGCAGATGGTGAATAATTGCGCACCCATTCATACACGTTAGACCCTAGAGGATCAAACACCGAAAACTCGTTGCCAGGGTTACTGTTCACCGAGTTGGGCAGGACGTTGAAAGGGTCGTTGTTGTTGTCTATGATATACATTGAATCAGGACAAACGCCTGTCTTCAAGAACGTAAACAACAATGTTTCCTCACCACTTATATAAGTGATATGAGGAAAATCGTTGAGGAGGCCAAACGAGACGTATTTTCTCGTATCGTTCTCCACTGGTGCATCAACCGTGGCGTTGGCAGCCCAAGTTCCGTTAATGCTTTGAAGCCCCGTCCATGCGAAGGCAGTAGGCATTACAACGGTAACCTGTGCCGTACCCGTGATGGTCAAGGGGCCAGGGTTAATCACGTTGAGTGGGTCAGGTGTGGGCCTGACAAAAACACCCCATTTGTTCGCCTCCAAGAGTTGTAGTTTAACTTCCAATGCTGGTTGAGCAAAGACCGAGTTGAACGCCAACACTAAAAACGACACCAGGAGTATCATCTTAGGGTAGATGTTGGATCTGTACATAATTTTCGTGAGTTTAATAAATTTTGTATGTGGACTAAAATTGTGAAAATGACATATCGGGAGGGGGAAAAGGAACTGGGGCCGTGAAACCAAAGGGCATTTTCGTCCCGACACGAGGTCGGGACGAGAAGGCTGCCCGAAAAAACACTATAAACCCAAAATTTATCTTTAGCGGATTTGCCTTGCCTTAAGTGGCACTTCCGCTATGGTTTTTCAGCATTTTTTGGGTCAACGATTCAAGAAGGAGTAAAACCAGTTTGTTTGTGAGACCCAAAAAACCTGTCCGGCCATTGCCAGATAATATTTTCGTTTTGCCTTGCGGCAAATGCAATTAAAAAAGTTCCTTTTCAACGTCAGGTAAGAAGGCCAAGCACACTTGGCCCGGAATGCAAAGCGGATACATAGGGTAAAAGTCATCGCATGCTGTTCACGTTCTTACTTTGCGGCCAACATTGCTCGCAAAAGCGGTTGAAAACACGGGGGGAAATCCAATTGAGGGGGAATCTTGCTGGGAGGATAAACCTGCTTTGACAATCATTGTGCCAAATCGAAATCAGAAACCGTACTTTTCTTTCCACCGCTCCTTTAGCCAAATGCGGAGGCGGTCTTCCGTTGGGTTCTTGCCCGGCACATAGATTTTTTTGCCCGTTATTGCTTCTGGCAAAAATTCTTGCTGCGCAAAATTCAGCTCGTAATCATGGGCATAGCGGTAGTCTTTTCCATAGTTGAGGTCTTTCATCAATTTGGTGGGCGCATTGCGGAGGTGGAGCGGCACGGAGAGCGTGCCCGTTTCTTTCACGAGCTGTTGCGCTTGCGCAATGGCAAGGTAGGCCGAGTTGCTCTTGGGCGAGGTGGCAAGGTAGATGACGCACTGTGAGAGGATGATGCGGGCTTCCGGGAAGCCCACCGCCCGGCAAGCATCCCAGCAGGTGTTCGCCATGAGCAGGGCATTCGGGTTGGCGAGGCCGATGTCTTCGGCGGCGAGGATAATCATGCAGCGGGCGATGAACTCGACATCCTCCCCACCCTCTATCATCCGGGCCAACCAATACACGGCTGCGTTGGGGTCGCTGCCCCGCATGGACTTGATGAAGGCACTGGCAATGTCATAGTGCATCTCGCCCGACTTGTCGTAGATGGCGAGGTTGGTCTGGATGGCATCCTCGACCAATCGGTTGGTGATGGTGAATTTTTCGCCCCGCTTGGCGGGATTGGTCA
Organism: Saprospiraceae bacterium UBA6168; assembly: GCA_002435785.1. Classification (GTDB taxonomy): domain Bacteria; phylum Bacteroidota; class Bacteroidia; order Chitinophagales; family Saprospiraceae; genus UBA6168. The sequence continues at coordinate 38,008 of DIUC01000043.1, forward strand.
CTAATTCCAGCACGTTGAGCAACTTGCGGGCATCGCCCCCACTGAACATCAGCAGCGCCTCGTACTCCGCCACTTCAATGTCCAGCGCTCGGAGGTACTCGTCCTTTTGCAAGGCTACATTAATAATATGTATCAGTTCGTCTTTTTCCAGCGGCTTCAGCACATACACCTGGCAGCGGGAGAGCAAGGCCGAAATAACCTCGAAGCTGGGGTTCTCCGTGGTGGCACCGATGAGCGTCACGATGCCCTTTTCTACTGCCCCCAGTAGCGAGTCCTGCTGCGACTTGTTGAACCGATGAATCTCGTCAATGAAGAGGACGGGGTTGGCGGCACTGAAGAATTTTTGCCCTTGCGCCTTTTCGATGGTCTCCCGCACGTCCTTTACTCCGGAGCTGATGGCGCTCAGGGTGTAGAATGGCCGTTTGAGTTGGTGGGAGATGATGCTGGCAAGGGTCGTCTTGCCCACGCCCGGTGGCCCCCAAAGTATCATGCTGGGCAACTTCCCGCTTTCGATGCTTTGCCGCAGGATGGCGCTCGGGCCGACAAGGTGCTGCTGCCCAACGTAGTCGTCGAGGGAAGTGGGGCGGAGGCGTTCGGCGAGTGGAGGCATGGTGTATTGGGGTTAAAGGTTAAAGATTTGACTCGTCGGCCAGGGAAATGATGTCGGCGTAAATTTTCGAAGAAAGCCTAAACTTCGTTTCAGAAATAATCCTGTCTAATAAAAATTTTACAGACTTGATGATACCTTTCTCCTTTGCCACTAATAAAATACCGCCTACCCCAATCAGTCTTAGCCCAAAACGTGCTGCAACCTTTCTGCCCTCATACTCATCAATAACTAAAATATCAGCGCCTATCGAAACGGCAAGGCTTATTGCCTCTGCCTCGCCCTCGTCAAGTTCTTCCGACAGTTCAGCAAACAACAACTGGTTTGGATTGGGAAGCACTTCAATCCAATGACAGGAATCCAAAACCGAAGTATCAACGCCAAACTTGCCCAGTACCATAAGTTCTTCGTAGACTTTACTCGGGATTATCACCTGTCCATATAGTTTTTCTAAAATGGAAATTTCGCCAACCCGGAGTAATGCACTCAATGCTGAAGTATCACTTTCTACTATCATCCAGCATAAATTTAATTGTTTCCACGTCCTGCGCCAAGGCAGCTTCATCATAATTAATGGGAAAACCCCGCTTGCCGAGTTCATCCCAAAACACCACCCTCGGTATGCCCGCAAACTTTGCGCAGCGACCACTCGATGCCTTGAAATTGGTATAGAAAAAGATGGCAAGCTCCAGCTTTACATCAGCTTCAGACTTACCTGTTGTGTTCAACAAATCATTCGGAATCTCAATGACCATGATTCAATTTTTCCTCAAAATTAGCATTTTTTCTTCACCCCAACCCAACCTCCACCGCCATACCTTCGTGATTGTGTTTGAAATCGAATTCGAAGTTCACCTTTCAAAAAAAATAATTTCAACAATGAAAAAAATCTTTCAACTCTTCGCTTTTTGCCTTTTTGCCATCACGCTTTGGGGCAAAGAAAACAGCCCCCCTGTGGCCGCCCTCGACAGCCTTTGCAACGTAAGTCTAAGTTGGGATTCCACAGCCACTGGTGAAGTCGTCATCTCGGCATTCCCCTTTGGCGAAGCCCCTTATAGCTTCATCTGGTCCACAGGCGAAAGTACCCAAACCATCCCCCTCGACGGTTGGGGCACCAACTACTGCGTGACCGTCACGGATGCAACGGGCTGCGTCGCAACGGGCTGTCTATTCAACCAGAATGCCTGCAACTCCTACATCTACACCAGCCCCAATGCCGGATTGACAGCCGTTGGCAGCGGCGTGTCACCATTTACCTACCTGTGGAACAACGGCAGCACCGACGAGAGCATCATACCAAATGCGGCAGGGGTGTATTGCGTCACCATGACGGATGTCCTTGGCTGCAGTGCTTCGGCCTGCGCCACTTGGGGCCTAACCCAGGACACCTGTGACGTGGCCATCGTCTTCGACACCCTCAGCTCAGGCGCTGGATTTACTGCCATACCCTCCGGCACCGCCCCCTTCTCCTACCAATGGTGGCCCGGTGGAAATACACAGTATATCCCCCTCAACCCGGCTTACTTCGGCGACTACTGCGTAACTGTGACCGACGCATCGGGTTGTATCGCCATTGAATGTGCTTTTGGAAGCAACAATGGCTGCTCTATCTGGATTCTTGAATCGGACACCATCGGCATAACAGGGCTTTACGCCATAGCCTCCATGCCCTCCAATCCAGTGACCTACCTTTGGAGCACTGGCGAGACCTCCTCTGTCATTTTTCCGAACAACCCCGGCACCTACTGCGTGACCGCTACTGGGGGGGGATGCACGGCGAATGTATGCTATAACTATCAAATCGTCAACAATTACAACATCAGTGGCTACCTTTATTTCCCGGATTCCATCAACAACCCCGGCCCAATGGAGGGCACGGTCGAGCTGTTCTTTCTGGAAGCCAACTCGAACAATTGGGAATCTCTCGGCACTGTGGCCATCGAATCCAATTCGGCTGGTTGGTCAAACCACTATGACTTCGGCACCCAAGCTACGCCTGGCCAATACCTCGTAAAAGCGACGCTTGACCCCAGTTCCCCCAACGCTGGCGACTATTTGCCGACTTATCATTTTAGTACCGTACATTGGGGCGAAGCCGACTTGATTACGCTGCCCAGTGCTGGGTTTGGCTTGTTCAACATCATTCTGAGCGATGGGACCAACCTCACCGGCGGCTCCGGCAATATCAGCGGGACCGTGACGGAGGGTGACGGCTTTGCCGACAACGATGGTAACAACCGCAGCGGCACCCCCCGACCGAATACCAGTGTGCTGCTCTTCGACAACAATGAACAGCCCGTTTCCCACGTCCTCACTGACGAGCTTGGCAGATATGGCTTCTCAAACCTGCCCTTTGGAACCTACAAGCTCGAAGTAGAAATCGTCGGGACGGAGCAGGCCGAGCGCTGGGTGACCCTCTCCCCCGCCAACCCCAACTCAGCTGGCAATGATTTTGAGGTGACGGAGACGGGTATAGTGCTGGCCCTGAAGGACCTGTTAGCCGGGAACGGCCTCGAACTGGCACCAAACCCCACTGCTGGCAACCTCAACATCTGGCTCGAAGCAACCGACAACTTTCAGGCAAAAATCAACATCGCAAGGCTGGATGGTACAACCGTTTTAACAGAGAACCAACAAGTTGTGAAAGGCAAACAGGCCATCCAGCTTGACTTGTCAAGCCTACCTACTGGCCTATACCTACTGCAGGTGACCACTGGCAGGGGCGTGGTAGCTGCCAAAGTTGTGAAAAACTGATAAACGGAAAATTGGAAAGGAAAGATTGAAAACAGATGGATAGGCCCCCACCCTGCCGCTGTTTTCAATCCTTCCTTTCCGGTTTTTCTAACAAAAATGGTAAACCAACCACTACTCCTTGATGCCGCCAACGGCGACCGAAGGGCACAGTTCCAGCTCTACAAGCGCTGCTTCAGCGTACTGATGAGCGTGTGCGCAAGGTATCGGCGCTCGGAAGAGGATGCGGTGGCAATGGTAAACGAGGGCTTCCTGAAAATCGTCAACAATTTGCCCGGGTACAGTGCCGACACGCCGTTTGAGGCTTGGATTCGCCGCATTATGATAAACACGCTTATTGATGATTTTCGGAAAAACCGGAAAGTATACGAACTCATAGAAAACCAAGACTTTACCGACCACACCAACCACGAAGGGTTAGTAGATTTCAACACTGCCGACCTCCAGTTTGATGCCGACCAACTGGAAGCAATGGTGCGCTCGTTGCCGCCCATGAGCCAAAAGGTTTTCAACTTGTTCGCCATTGACGGTTATGGGCACCTCGAAATCGGCGAACTGCTCGGCATAAGCGAGGGCACCTCGAAATGGCACCTGTCCTTTGCCAGACAGCGGCTTCGGGAGTTGCTGGCGCAAACGGGCGTGAGACATTTAGTAAAGGAGAAAAAATAATTCAACTATAGTTGAAATGGACAAGAATCTTGACAAAATATTCAAAGACAGCCTCCACGACAGGCGTTTCGAGATGAAGGAATCGGATTGGCTTGGAGCAGAAAAACTCCTTGAAGCCGACGAGCGCCGACGCAACAGGGGGGGGCTTCTCTGGTGGATGGGCGGTGGCCTTGCCTTGCTATCGCTTGGCATTTTGCTTGCATTGGGTTTTGGCGGAAATGAGGCAACCGATGCCCCCAACAACATCGGCGAAAACAACGCTCAAGCACCTGTGGCAGTCGGGGTGGAAACGCCAACCTTCCCCTCAAAAACCGAAACCAAAGTAGCCCCAAGCAGCGAGCAGGCCGAAATACCTGATGCTCATTTGCCGCAAGGCCAAAACAACCTGCCAACTAATTCCTTGGCGCAACATTCCACCACGCCCATTATTTCACTATCAAATGCGGAACAACGAGTTGGGAAGCAGCAAGTAAGCTCCTCCGTGCCCAAATCCAATATAGGTGAAAGCATTGCTGCCGCTGCCGAAACCACCATGCCCTCCCCAACAAATACTGCCACATCGAACAATAGCCCTGACCCAATTGCGAAGCAAACACCCAATACCACCGATGCCATGACCAATGGTTTGCTGGAATCGGGTGATACTCCCTGGCTCATGGAGCGACAGTTTGCTCCTGATTATTTGGCCACCTTGCCTGCATTTGTGAAGGGAGGTTTTATGGAAATAATGGCCACCAAAACCACATATAGCTCAGAAAAAATCGAAGTGCCCAATAGGCGCAAGCTACATTTAGGGCTTTCAGCTTCGCAAATTCTACTGCCCCCCCCCTTTGACAACGACAAACAAACCCGTATTGGCGTACAAGCAGGGCTAATTGTCAAGTTGGAACTACAGGCCGGGTTTTACTTGTCCAGCGGCATTCAATACCAGCGCCGAACGGGCAGCTTCGAGGCGTCCGAATTGGCCACTGTCCGCAGCTACCGCTTTGGGCTGGAGCTCGATACCCTGCCGCTCCGGCCAACGAGCATACACTATCTCTCCATGCCCGCCTTGGTTGGTTGGGATCGCAATCGCCACCAGTTGGAAGGCGGCATAATGCTGGACCTCCTGACGGGGATGCGAGGGGAAACTGGCAGTTACCGTAAGACTGGAGAGCCGCCCGTCAAGGTTTTTGTGGCAGACCAAAAAGGCTGGATAAATACTGTTGGCTTCCGCCGTTTGGTGCCAACGGCGCAGTTGGGATACCGCTATCAATTTGGCAAATCCTGGGCGGCTGGAATGTCCGTGAACTATAATTTGGGAGGAATTTTGGATAAAAGCCATATTGCCCCGATTGGCGACTTTTTGCTCAAAGAATCTGACCATCTTTATATGGGCCTTCAATTGGCCTATTTTATCAATTAAAACTTTATGAAACAGACAGTTATTTATACCATACTCTTGTTTGCCCTTTTGGAGATGGGGTGCAACAAAATCGAACTTGACCCTGTGGACGGAGCCCCAGTGTTCATGGCCAATATTGATTTTGACAGTTCTCCGCTTGATTTAAAGGCTGGCATTGATGGCTTCTATATGTTCTCTTCTTTTGAAAAAGATGCGCACGACGTGCATATATTTTCTGGGGAATTTGCAAAAAAAGACAGCCTTGACGGCCAAGAATTATTAGCCATCCATATCCGGGATTTCCAGCAATTGGGACAGGGAAGCCCGAACATTTCACAGGCAATAAACAAAGACCGAACTTACCTATTTAGCTCGGATAAAACCGATACGGTCTGGTCCATCACCCTGGACACCATTGGGTGGGGTGTGGACTTCGATGCCAACCAAAGCATCCTACCACCAACGCCTGTTCAATATGAATGGCAGTTCAGCAATTTTGCAGCTATTTCGGACACGGTAGGCTTCACCAACTTTGTTTTCCCAGTATTTCCCCAAAATTCGCCGGTGCAAATGACGGTTTCCGCTATAAACAATAGTTGCTCAAGTTTTCTGTCAAAGCCTGTCGCCGCCGATGCCGTTACCCCGACCTGTGACTTGAACATGGACGTTGTTTTTAACCCAAGCAGCTTTAACCCAAGCCTTTCAATCACGGCGGTACCAACGGGGACACTGCCTTTCAGCTTTCAATGGAGCAGCGGCAGCAGCAGCGGGCCCAATTATTTCATTGACTCCCTTATACCGGGACAACTCTCTGCTTACGTCACCGTTACGGACGGTACCGGATGCAGTACGTCGGGTGGAATTTCCACAATTTGGTCACCGGGCACCGTCCCCAATATCTGCGTTGCAAAGTTCAATCAATCCAGCCCAACCCCCATCGTGGACTCCCTGTTTTTGCCAGTCGGTTCCTCAGGCGACAGCCTTCAATTTTCAGGCGTCACCATTGAGTACAACACAAAAAACGGGATGCACTTCAGCTCCAATCGGAATTCCCAAGCACCAAGCGCTTTTGTAAAAGTGATTGCCGTTGAAGATTATGAGGAAAATGAGCTGGGGCAAAAAACGAAGAAGGTTACCCTGGAGTTCAGGTGCAGGCTATGGGACATTCACGGCGATTACCGGGATGTGAAATCCGGTAAAGCGGTCATAGCCGTAGCATTTCCATGAGTGATGGATAATACGCTCCGCAATATATTCAGGCTAATGCTTGGGAAATTGGGAATTGCACAAAACGCTGCAAAGTCTCAAATAAACCTTAATAAACCATCATCAACCCTTATCAACCGGGTAGGAAAATGCACAATTCTTGGTGCTCCAAAATACAGCTGCTTGTGGGCATTTCTGCCCCTCTTCCAGTTGGCGTCAGTACTTACCAGCGAATCAGTGTAGCTCCCCAAGTAAACCCACTACCAAAGGCGGCAATACATATAAGGTCACCTTTTTTAACTTTCCCCGCCTCCCATGCCTCGCAAAGTGCGATGGGGATGGTGGCTGCCGTGGTATTTCCGTACCGTTGAATATTGTTCCAGACTTTTTCGTCTGGAAGGCCAAGTTTTTTTTGCACGAATTGGCTGATGCGCAGGTTGGCTTGGTGCGGGATGAAAAGGTCAATGTCGGCAACGGTCAGCCCTTGGTCGTCAAGCACCTCCTTGATGACTTCCGGGAACTTCGTTATTGCCGTTTTGAAGACCAATTGACCGTCCATTTCGGGAAAGGTCATGGCCTCGTCCATCATTTTTTGGGTCAAAAACAGGCCACCAAATTCTTGGCTCTCATCGTAGCCGAAATCCACCTCCTTGCCTTGCTTTGTTGCATGGTAGCCGCTGTGGCAGCCGGGATTGATGAAGGCCAATTGCTCGGCATGGGTGCCGTCCGAGTGGAGCTTTGAAGTCAAAATGCCCTGACCAGGCTCGTTGGTTGGTTGCAGTATGACCGCACCTCCCCCGTCGCCAAAAAGCACGGTCACGTTGCGGCCTCGGGTCGTAAAATCCAGGCCCATTGAGTGTACCTCCGCACCAACCAAAAGTATGTTTTTGTACATGCCCGACTTGATGAACTGGTCGGCCACGGTGAGGCCATAAATGAAGCCTGAGCATTGGTTTCGGATGTCGAGTGCGCCAATTTCCGTGTGGGTGATGCCCAGTTCCCGCTGCAAAAGCACCCCACAACCCGGGAAAAAATAGTCGGGGCTAAGCGTCGCAAAAATGATGAAATCAACGTCTTCTTTGGTAATGCCCGCCCGCTCGATGGCAATTTCGGCGGCCCGTGCGCCAACGGTGGTGGTCGTTTCTTCGTGCCGCTTTGCGTAGCGCCGCTCCACGATTCCACTCCGCTCCTGTATCCACTCATCACTGGTGTCCATGTGGCGCATGAGGTCAAAGTTGGTGACGACCTTTTCGGGGACGTAAAAGCCGATTCCGGCGATTTTTGTGGTGGGCATTTTATTTACTTATTGGCTTTTCATTTAGAATATAAGAAGTAAGAAATAAGATTTAATAATACCAAAAACCTTGCTGTCATTGAAAAATTAGAACTTACATCTCCTGTCTTATACCACAAACAAAAAGCAATTAATTAGGAATAACTAAATCAAGCTACGGCTTCCATTTTTCGCACTTCAACTATTGTTTTCAACTTCTCCACAACCATATCCACCTCCGCTTTGGTATTGAAATGCGAAAAAGAAAAGCGGATGGTTTTGCGGCTTGGGTCGGCTCCGATGGCAGCCAAAACGTGCGAGCCAGCCTCTGCACCGGAACTACAGGCACTACCGCCAGAAGCGCTTATGCCCGCCATATCGAGCAGGAGCAGCAGCAAGTCGGACTTGGCGGACTGCGGGAACGAAACGCTTAAAATGGTATAGAGGTAATCTCCATCGTAGTCGCCATTGAAGCGGATGTCCTCAAAGTTTTCCAGCAGTTGTTCCATGAAGTAGCTGCGGACTTCCTCGATGTGCTGTCGGTAATCTTCCATGTGCTCGCAGGCCAGTTCGAGGGCACAGGCAACCCCGGCTATGCCATAGACGTTCTCGGTGCCGCCCCGCATGTTGCGCTCTTGGCCGCCCCCGTCAATGAAGGGCTTGAGTTGCGTCTCATTGTTGATGTAAATGAACCCCTCCCCCTTTGGGCCGTGGAACTTGTGCCCGCCACCGCTCAGAAAATGGATTTTGGTTTTGGAAACATCAAAGGGGAAATGACCCATGGTCTGCACCGTATCGGCATGGTACAACGCCCCGTAGTTCTCGCAAAGTTGGCTGATGCGGGCCATGTCGCTCACCGTCCCGATTTCATTGTTGGCGTGCATCAAGCTGACAAGGGTCTTGGTGCTGAGGTCATTTTGCAGCAGTTCCTCCAAGTGTTCGTAATCAAGGCGGCCTCGCTCGTCCACTCGCAGCATTTTTACCACAACTCCCTGACGCTCAACGGATTCGAGCGAGTGCCCCACGCAATGGTGCTCCGTCGGGGAGCTGATGATACGGCGAACACCGAGGTCCCGCACGGCACATTTTATGGCCATGTTGTTGCTTTCAGTACCGCCGGAGGTGAAGAAGATTTCGCCAATGGAAGCGCCAATGAGCTTGGCCACTTTCTTTCGGGCTTCTTCGATGATGGCCCGCATGGCACGGCCATCGGCATGGATGCTGGACGGGTTGCCATATTGCTCCTGCATCACTTTGGTCATGGTTTCGATGACTTCTGGGCGAAGGGCCGTCGTGGCTGCATTGTCGAGGTAAATTCGCATAATTTGTTCAGTTAGTGTTTGGTCAAGGCTTGCTTGGGGCGAGCAATTTGCAAAAGTAAAAATTCTTTGCTCCCCTTGCTACCTTTGCGCCATGCAAGCAACTATGAAAAAACGCCCAATGCCCAACCGCCATACAAAAGCAGATTGGTTCAAGGACTGGTTCAATTCACCCTACTACCATCAATTGTACAAAAACAGGGATGAAGAAGAGGCCAATAAGTTCATTGACCGACTGCTCACCGAACTGAAGCCCGCCCCAGCATCATGTATCCTTGACTTGGCCTGCGGCAAGGGGCGCTACTCCCGCTATTTGGCCAAAAAAGGATATTTCGTTACAGGATTAGACATCTCAGAGGAAAGCATTTTGTACGCACAACGATTTGAAAACCAGCATCTTGCGTTCTTTAGGCACGATATGCGACTACCCTTCCGCATCAATTATTTTGATTACGTCTTCAACTTCTTCACCAGCTTCGGTTATTTCACTACGGACAAAGACCACCTGAAAACCATTGCCAACATTGCGAGGGGGCTGCGCCCTGATGGCAAGTTTATCCTCGATTTTTTCAACTCAAAAAAAGCCATCAGCGGTCTTTTGATGAACGAAATAAAACAGGTGGGGACGGTGGTGTTCCATATACAGCGACGGGTGGACGAGGATGGCTATATTTTGAAGAACATCCAATTTGAGGACAACGGGCAGCACTTCGACTTTACGGAACGGGTGCGGGCATTTACCCTCGAAGATTTTGAGTGGCTCTTCAGTAGGGCCGGCCTGAAAATAGCCAAAACGTTTGGGAGCTACCAACTCGAAACTTTCGACGAGGCCACCTCTGACCGACTGATATTGGTCGGCTGCAAGATGGGGTGTTAAAAGGAGCGTTTGAGAGCTTGAGCGTTTGAGTGACTGAGGAGGACAATGCAACTTAAACGCTCAAGCTCTCATGAATTGAAACGCTCATTCCACCAGCATCGCCGCCACACCAGGCGTGTATTTTACCTGCATATTTCCCTTTTCATCGCTGTAAATAAACAGCGCTTCGATACCTTCCAATTGGGTGGCGAGTTCGTAGGCCGCATCGAGTCCCAGCACCATGAAGCCCGTGGCGAGAGCGTCGGGTTCGAGGCAGTCCGTGCCAAAAACGGTGGCGCTCAGCAGGGTGCTCTGCTTAGGGTAGCCAGTACGGGGGTCAATGAAATGGCTGTACTTTCCGCCATCCACCTCATGGAAGTTCCGGTAGTTGCCAGAGGTGGTGACTGACCTGTTTTCGAGGCGAATGACCCTCGTGAAGTCCGTGACTTCAGCCTCCGATTTTGGGGTGTTGATGCCGATGACCCACCACTCGCCTTTTGGGTTGCGGCCCTTCGCCCGGCTCTCTCCACCGATGTCCACCAAAAAATTCTTGATGCCTTTCAGCTCCAAAAAAACGGCCACAGCGTCCACGCCATAGCCCTGTCCCGTGCCGCCGAAGTCGAGTTGAACGCCCGGCAGTGCTTTGCGAAGCACCACATAACCAGCGCTATCGTCTTGCACAACTTTCTGAAAACCAACGAATTGGAGCAGCGAGTCTACTTTCAGGCTGTCCGTTTTCTCCACTGCCTTGTGCGGAGTATAGCCAAAGCCCCAGTAATTTACCAAGGGCATGATGGTGGGGTCGAATGCCTGGTTGGTACGCTGGTTGGCTACCCTTGCAGCCAGCAGGTTTTTGAAGAAATGGTAGTTTTTGACCCTCCCGCAATCAGCCGGATTGGCCACGCAAAGCGAGTAGTCCTTGAAATTGATGCCGGTGGAAAAACTGCCCGACGACTGGTTGAACTGCGAGATGGTGGAGTTCTTTTCGTAGGTAGAAATCTCGTGGTTGATTTGCACCAAAAGGGAATCCACAGCCTGGGAAAAATCCCGGTCGAGGCTGTCCAAATAAGTGACCTTGTAATAAGTGCCCATCGTTTTGCCCTCGATGGTGCGGTAGGAAAGGGCTTCTTTTTCCGATTTGCAAGCTGCCAAAAGCAGGCTGAACCCAGCAAAAAGCAATGATAGTTTTTTCATAAATTTATAACCTATGCTTTAGAGCCATTTACAACAACTTGTCGCTCTCCCCCAAGATACCCTCCTTCTTGGCTTGCTCGCCAGCACCGTGCAACTGGATTGGTGCTATTTTTTTGCGCAAGCGCATGTTCAAAAACTCCACCAGCAAAGAGAATGCTATGGCAAAATACAGGTAGCCCTTTGGCACCGCACCAACTTCTGAACCCAAGATGGAAATATGCCCCAAATGCGCCCCTTCGACGATGAGCATAAAGCCAATCATTATCAAAAAGGCAAGTCCAAGCATCTGGATGGTCGGGTGCTCGTTCACGAAACGGCCTACTGGCACGGCGAAAAGCATCATGATGACCACGGAAACAACCACGGCAATTATCATGATGACCAATGCGCCATAAACCCCGTTGGTCATGCCCACCGCCGTCAGGATGGAGTCGAAGGAGAAAACGATGTTGATGATGGTGATTTGCAGGATGACGCTTTTGAGGGAAATCAAGGTCTTTTTGTTGACCTCCTTGTGCGCAGGTTGGCCCTCTAATTTGTGGTGGATTTCGGAGGTACTTTTGTATAGCAAAAACAGGCCACCTAATATCAAAATGATGCTTTGACCAGACAAGCCTCCAGTGATGAACTCGTTGTCGAACTCAATCCAATTGTCGCTCATGGCCACCAGTATCGTGATGCCGAAGAGCAGGACAATACGCAAAATCATGGCTAACATTAGCCCAATGTTTGCTGCCTTTTTCTGTTGTTCCCGTGGCAGCTTGTTGGCGGCAATGGAGATGAAAATGATGTTGTCAATGCCGAGTACAATCTCCAAGAAAGTGAGCGTCAGGAGGCTCATCCAGGTGTCGAAGCTTGCGAAGTTGGGAAGTACGAATTCCATGTAAAATAGGTGATTGGTTATTTGGCAAGTTGGCGAGTTGGGTTATGTACTACCCAACATGCCAACTCGCCAATCGGCTAACACGCCTTTCCGGCGCAATTCTACGAAAAAAGCAATTCATCCTCGCTTCGCAAAAAATTTATCACCCGGCGAATCACCTCTGGGTGCTTCATTAGGTAAAAATGTCCAAGCCCTTGGGTCACGAGCAAACTGGCGTGGTCGTATTTTTCAAAAATGGCCTCCGCCGATTCAAAATTGACGGAGGGGTCAAACTTGTCGTGCACCACCAGCACCTCCCCAACTTTCGCCTTTGCCAATGACTCCATGAGGTCGGTGTCGTGAAAATGGAGGCCGTTCAGCTTGCGGTGCATCATCTTTTTGAGCGCTTCCAAAGCCCGTTTCGGCAGGCTGACGAGCTTCGCAAAATCCTGAATCACTTTGCGGGTACTGGCTGGCACTGCGATGAGCACCATTTTTTCCACCGCAATTGAATTGTCCAAGTGCGCCAAAGCAAAAACGCTGGTAGAGCCACCAAACGAGTGCGTGATGATGCCGTGCACGGGCCCGATTAGGTTCAAAACCGCCCGCACTGCTCCCGCAAATTCGGGCAGGTTGGTCTGTTTTCCACCGGAATTGCCGTGCGCCGGCCCATCAAAAGCCACCACCCGAAAGCCAGCATGTACCAGTCCAGGCACGAAGCTGCGCAGGGCCGTACCCCTTGATTCCCAGCCGTGGACGAGCAGGATGGCGCGGTCTCCCCTGCCCCATTCATAGCCTTTCAAAATGACCTTACCAAACAATACCTCGAAGAGCTTGGCACTTTCGATGACTTCGTCAGTGCGTTTGTGGACGGCCCTCATTCTTGGTGTGGTGAAAATCCTGAAGGCCAATTTGGCGATGGCTTTGGGGAAAATTTGCCCGAAAAAGGCAAAGCCCCATTTCACGAAAACCAAGTAAAACGGGTACTCGCTCGGCTGTTTATGCGGGAGGGTTTCGACTTGGAAAGCCGGGATTTCGTAGCGGGATTTGGTCATTACCATAAGTTGAGAAATTTGATTTTTATACCAATCGGTCTTTTTGTGGCCGCAAGTTTTCAATCATTGAAACCAGTTGCCTCGACATCACCTCGAACGGCTTCACGCTGTGCTGCACCCTGGCCAGCAATATGCCACCTTCCAGTGTGCCAATGAACAGGGTGGCAAATTCTGACTTGTCCACATCTGCTCGAACTTCGCCTTTTTCGATGCCCTTTTCCAATGTCCTAACGATGCGGCGCTCCCATTCTTGGATGGCAGCTTGCACCTTTTCCCGCAGCGCAGGCAGCATGTCGTCCGATTCCACGGCACTGTTCTGTATAGGGCAACCCCCTTCCACTGGCGGGTCCAGGATGCGTTCCCGGTAAAAATAGACGACCGCTTTCAGCTTGTCCAGCGTATGCTCGATGACGGTGGTCCGCTCTTTGATGGCATCGTAAACTCGCTGCACCGCATGTTCAAATGCGGCAATGGCAATCTCGTCCTTCACGCCTTTTTTGTCCAATCCCTCTCGTTTAAAGTTGCCGTAAATGCCTCCTTTCGACAAACCGGTGGCTACCATCAGGTCCTCCAACGTGGTGCCGTGGTAGCCCTTTTGGTTGAAAACCGCTGCCGATTTCTCGATGATGAACTGCCTTGTTTTTTCGGATTTTGTCATTTCGAATTAAAAGTTGCTGCAAATATAAACCAATTGGTCTTTTTTAAACAAAAAATAAAAAAGCCGCTTGATCATGATGACCAAGCGGCTTTTGAAAGAAAAAGGGAAAATCTAATCGGCCTTTATCATTTCATCCAATTTGAAGCCGACTCCTTCCACCACTTCGATTTCAGTGCTCCAATCATAAGTTAGCCAAGGCAACTGTCGGGTTGCCACATATACCAACTGCTGTTTGGTAAAAATCCAGATGACTTTTTTGACGCCAAAGTCAAGGTAGTCTTTGATTTTAGTGGAAATATAATCCATCTCGGTCATTCCTTCCAGTTCAGCTTGTACGTCTATTTCGATGATGACTTCTGGAGGCATATCGGAGAAATTGGGCTTCCAATCCCAGTTTTCGGCTTTGAAAACGGCAAGGTCGGCTCCTCGCTTATCTCTTTTGGAGAGATTAATCCCCAACTCACCTGCGGTAACCTGATAGCCGAGCTTCTTTAATGTGAAATAAAGAATGGCAGATATGGCTGCCTTCATACCTGATTGTAGTTTGCTTTCCATGGTAATTTCCTCAAAGGTTTTGGTTTTGTTCAGCACGTCCTTGTAGCCCCGGTAGTAAATGGGCTTGCCCTGAACGATTTCGTACACCAAATGCTCCGGCACTTTGGGCTTGCGGGGTTGAGCCGCTTTTTTCTTCTGTAATGCAACAGCTTCCATGTTTTGTGATTTTTTTCAAAATTACGGGTTCTTGGTCACTTCGCCAAATTCGGCCTCACCCCACCTCACTCGGCGTCACCCCAAAATAATCCTTGAAGCACTTCGCAAAATAGGCAGGCGAACTGAACCCCGTCATGTACGCCACTTCGGAGGCATTGCCTGCTTTTTTCTCCAACAACTGCTTGGCCCGATCCAGCCGCATGTTGCGGATGACCTCGTTGGGGGAGAAGCCCGTGAGTGCCGACAGCTTGCGGTGCAACTGGCTGCGGCTCATGCCCACCTGTGCGCCAAGTTCCACCACGCTGAAGTTTTCATCCTCCAGATTGGCTTCCACGGCCTCCCTGACTTTGCTCAAAAACACGGCGTCGAGGCTCTCGGCTTTCACCGCTTTTGGGGCAAATGCGTTCAACGACTGTCGGTAGTGCTCCTGCAATTTTTGCCGCCCGGCGATGAGGTTGGCCACCCGCACTTGCAGTTCACGGGCATCGAAGGGCTTCACGAGGTAGTCGTCGGCACCGTTTTCCAAGCCCTTCAACTTATCGCCCTGTTCGGCCAAGGCCGTGAGCATCACGATGGGGATATGGCTTGTTTTTTCGTTGATTTTCAATTGCTTACAAAGCTCCATGCCGTCCATTTCCGGCATCATGATGTCGCTGATGATGAGGTCGGGCGTGGTTTCGAGGGCCTTGTCGAGCGCAATCTTGCCGTTTTCCGCCTCTAATATTTGGTACTGGCCCTTGAACTGGTCAACGATGTAGGAGCGCACATCGGCGTTGTCCTCGGCGACCAAAATGATTGCGGAGTGCGGAGTGCGGAGTCCGGATTGGAAGTCCGTAGCTGACTTGGATGCTGGCAGGGTTGGCAATTTTTCAAACTTCGTCAAATCCGAGGTAAGCCCTCTCTCAATAATTTCGTCCGCTTTGAAAACCTCCTTGCCCACAGGCAGCAGGACAGTGAAAGTAGTACCTACCCCCTCGCTACTTTCCACCGCTATTTTTCCGCCGTGCAGCTCGACCAACTCCTTCGTCAATGCCAAGCCGATGCCGCTGCTGGGCTGCACCTCGGAGACGGCGGTCTTGGAAAAACGCTCGAAAATATGCGGCAACTGTTTCGCCGGGATGCCCATACCCGTATCTCGAACGACGATTTCTGCCTCACCCCTGCCCCCTCCGAAGGAGGGGGAGTTCCCAGCCACTCCTTCCTTCGGAGGGGGCAGGGGGGAGGCTTCCACACTCACGCTGCCACCCTCGCTGGTGAACTTAAAGGCATTCGAAACAAGGTTGGCCAGAATCTTCTCTACCTTATCGTGGTCGAAGTGGCAAACCAATGGCTCACTTGGCACAATTACTTGAAAATCAACGTGTTGCCTATCTGCTAAGCTCTCAAATGAGTAGGCGATGGCCGACACGAACTTGCCCAAATCGCCCTCCGATACTTCCAATTTCAGCTTGCCGCTCTCTAATTTTGACAGGTCGAGGAGTTGGTTCACGAGGTCGAGCAGCCGCCTGCCGTTGCGGTGCATGATGCGGTAGTATTTTTGGTAATCGCCCTGAAAGCTGCCGTTCATCATCTGCTCCAATGGGCTTACGATGAGGGTGAGCGGAGTGCGAAACTCGTGGCTGATGTTGGCAAAAAAGGTGCTTTTGACGGCGTTCATCTCCCGTAGTTTTTCGGCCTCGGCATGTTCAAGTTGGGCGGCGAGTTCGGCTTCTTTTTGCCTGATTTTATGTTTGTTCCTAAAGTATTGGAAGCCTCCACCCAACGCCATCAAGGCTGCGATGGCACTGATGAGGATGATTCTTTTTTGGCTCGATTGGCGCTCCAGTTCCAGTTTTTGTTTGGCTAATTGCACCTCTTTCTTCTCTGTCTCAAACTTGGCTTCTACCCCTGCGATGGCTTCCAGCTTTTCCTTGTTGAACAGCGAATCGTCCAGCACCATGAATTTTTTGAACCAAAAAAGGGACTGCTTGTAGTCGCCCAGGCTCTCGTAGATGTTGCCAAAGTTTTCATAGTAAACTTCCAACGGTTCAATCAGCTTTAGCTCCTCCATAATGGCATAGCCCAACTGGTTCATTTCCAGCGCTTTTTCATTGTTGCCCTTGCGCCACCAAGCTTCTGAAAGGTTGGTGTATGGGAAAACGAGGTTGGACTTTCGGTTCGTCTCCGTCAAAAGTTGTACAGCCTTATCGCTCATCTCGATGGACTTGTCGAGGTTGCGTTTTTCCAACCAAAGATGTCCGAGGCCCCCGGCCAGTACTCCAGCGTGGAAATTATTGCCACTTTCCATAGCCAAGTCATAGCCCCTTTGGGCATATTCAATGGCTTTGTCATAGTCCTCCTTGCCGTTGTAGGCAACCGACAGGTTGTTGTAGCAAACAATGGCGCCCTTCTCGCCGTCGGGCAAACTCAGGCGGATGGCGAGCGATTTTTCCAACCACTCAATGGCTTTTTCTGAAGATTTTTCATCGCTGAAGACATTGCCAATATTGGAATACGCCGCCGCCACATCTTTCATGTTGCCCAGTTCCTCCTTGATTTTAGCCGATTGCATCAGGTAAACGATGGCACTGTCGTTGCGTCCGATGTTGTGGAACACATTGCCCACCGAGTTGAGCGTTTTGCCCTGTAATTCGAGGTCAGTGGTCTTCATCGCAATCGCAAGTGCCCGCTTGTAGGGCGGCATGGCATCTGCATATTTCCCTTGTTCGTAAAGCGAATAGCCACGTAGGATTTCCGCCCTGGCATGGCTTTTTTGGTCACGGGCAGCTTTCGCCAATAGTTCGAGGGTATCGGCAAAGGCAATACCAGCTTTGGGTTTTTCCTTCATCAACAAATCGGCGAGGTTGTAGTAAATGTCTGCTTTTTTGAGGGGGTCTTTTTCCGTGAGGAAAGCTTGGCGCAAGCTGTCGGCAACGGATGATTGCGCAGTTGATGAAATGCAGCAGGCGATGAACGCCAGTGAAAAAAATATGCTTCGGACAACCATTGGCAGAAGTTTTCGCTGAATTTGCCCACAAGTTAAAAACAAACTGATTTTTCAACTTGATTTTTCAATGCCAGCGAATAAGCTGCACTTTATTTCCACACCTATCCCTTAAAGATTGTATTCCCTGCCGATTTTCGCTGCACAGGCACAATCCCACCAACTCCTCACCTGCCAAAAACCCCATTTCAACGACCCATCCGGCCATGTCACAGAACGCATTTTATTGGGGTGTGCGACGGGCCTAATTTTGTCCAACAAATCCAACCAATCATGCACACCATCGAAGCCATTGGGCTGACACATCATTTCTCGAAAGAAATACCCGTTTTGGAAAACATTGAAATGCGGGTCAGGGAAGGCAGCATTTACGGTTTTCTTGGGCCGAACGGTGCTGGCAAAACCACCACGCTGCGGCTGATGTTGGGGCTGCTCCGCAAACAGGGGGGCGAGATTTCCATCTTCGGAAAACCTTTTGAAAAGCACCGTACCGAGCTATTGTCCAACATCGGTTCGCTCATCGAAAGCCCGACGGTGTACGGTCACCTGACCGCCACCGAAAACCTGACCGTTTGGCAAAAAGCCTATCGTTGCCCTAAAAACCGCATCCCCGAAGCCCTGCGGCTGGTGGGATTGCATGGCACTGGCATCAAGAAGGCCCACCAGTTTTCGCTGGGGATGAAACAGCGGCTGGGCATCGCCGCCGCGCTGCTGCACCAACCGTCACTGCTCGTGCTCGACGAACCGACCAACGGCCTGGACCCAGGCGGCATCATCGAAATTCGGGAAATGCTCAGGAACCTCAACCGGGAGGAAGGCGTGACCATCCTGATTTCCAGCCATTTGCTCCCTGAAATTGAAAAACTGGCAACGGACGTGGGCATCATCCACCGGGGCAAAATGCTGTTCCAAGGCAGTTTGGCAAGCCTCCTGCTCCGCCAACACCAAGCCTCCCGGATAGCAATCGAGACGAGCGACAATGCTGCCGCCCTCCAACTGCTCGCTGGCAACGGCCTCGACCCCCGCATCGAAGCTGGGTGCATCAACCTGGCTGCCGCCGAAAAGCCTGCCATCGCCGATATTAATCGAAAATTGGTGCAGCACGGCCTGGATGTTTACCGCATTGCCACCGTAGAGGATGACTTGGAAACCATTTTTATGAACCTTACCAATCAATAAAATATGTCAACTTCGTTCCTTCACAGTTTTCAAAGCGAGTGGCTAAAAACGAGGCGAAGCCTCGCCGCATGGCTCGTCATCATTGGCGGTTTTTTCTTGCCGTTCATCATGCTCGTTGGCCGTACTGTTTACCATGAAAAAACGAGCGCCGAGAGCACGTCGCCACTTTTTTGGGAAAACCTGGCTGGGCAATGCTGGCAGTTCATGGCGCTGTTCCTACTTCCGATGGGCGTCATTTTGGCAACCAGCCTTATCACGCAAATTGAGTTCAGGAACAATGCCTGGAAGCAGGTGCATACCACGCCGCAGCATTTTTATACGTTGTTTTGGAGCAAATTAATGGTGATAATGGTGATGGTCGTCCAGTTTTTTATCCTTTTCAACATCGGGATTTACCTTGCCGGGGCAGTGCCTGCGCTGCTCCTTGGCACGGTGGATTATCCAAGTCAGCCTTTTCCATTCATGTATATGCTGAAGACCAGCGGTCGGTTTATGTTGGACATATTGCCCGTGGTCGGGTTGCAATATTTAATCAGCCTGCAATTCAAGAATTTCTTTGTACCATTGGGGGTGGGCATTGCGATGTTGATGCTTTCGCTGGTCATGGTGGAGTGGAAATATGGTTATATCGTGCCTTATACATACAGCCCCTATAATTTTTTTGAACTCCGGGGCAGTGCCATGAGCGGTTCCAAAGACGTGAATATCCACTGGCTGGCGTTGAGTTATTTTGCATTTTTCACGGTGTTGAGCTTTGTGCTATATATTTCCAAAAAGGAAAAAGGGTAAAGGAAAATTGGTTGTCCATTATGAAGAAATCCGTCATCATCCTGCTGCACCTTGGTTACTGGTTCCTGTACGGGTGCCTGCTGCTGCTCATCCTGATGTGCCTGGTCATCGGCACGGACCTGCAAACCCAACCCAACCTTGCGGAGTACCGCTTTGGACTGATGTTCCTGGGGTTCGCCGTTGTGCCTGCGGTGGCTGGGTTTTATGTGTTTTATGGCTTCCTGTTCAGCCGATTTTTGAGCCGAAAAAAAATCCAGTCCCTGGTTTTGGCGGCCCTTGTGTCGGCATTTTTGTGCGGGATATTGGGGGCCATGAATTTGGCGCTGCTTTCGGCGTTCCGTATCGGGCCGGGCATCACCACCGACGGCTTTTTATCTGCCCTACAAATCACGTTCCTCATCTCCATCATTGCCCTGCTGAATGGCGGCATGGGGTTGCTGGTGCGGGGCTTCATCCGCTGGTACGATGAGTTGAAGCTCAAAGAAGACCTCGCCCGGAAGAACTTCGAGACCGAACTGGCACTCGTCAAATCGCAGCTCGACCCGCATTTCCTGTTCAACACCATCAGTAATATTGACGTGCTCATCGCTAAAGATTCCGAAAGGGCCTCCGCCTACCTCCAAAAGTTGTCGGAAATCATGCGCTACATGCTCTACGAGTCCAAATCGGAACAGATACCGCTGCTTGAAGAATGGGCATACATCGAGAAGTATATTGCCCTTCAAAAAATCAGGACGTCCATCGGCAACTATGTTGACCACAGCGTGGAAGGCAACTTGGCAAACGTCCGCATCGCCCCCATGACCTTGATTCCTTTTGTGGAAAATGCCTTCAAACATGCCGGACGGGTGAAATCAGCGGACGCCATTCGCATCAGGCTTGCCGTGAATGGCAGCAGCCTCGTTTTCGTTTGCGAAAACAAATACCTGCCCAACGACACCTCCCCGACCGAACCCGGCGGACTGGGAAACGAATTGATTGAAAAGCGCTTAGCCTTGCTCTACCCGGAACGCCACCAATTGGCTGTCCAAAAAAACGACGAGCTTTACAGGGTTCATTTAGCCATTGACCTGCATGAAAATTAACTGCATCATCGTAGAGGACGAACCGTTGGCGCTCGAACGTGCCAAGGATTATGTGTCGAAATTGCCTTTTCTGCACTTGTTGGCCACCTTCGACAATGCCCTCGACACGTTGGTTTTTATAAAATCCAACCCCGTGGACTTGATGTTCCTCGACATCCACCTCGGCGAGGTATCGGGCATCCAGTTGCTGGAAAACACGACCCTGCCCTGCCAGGTCATTCTCACCACGGCCTACCACGAATACGCCCTCAAAGGTTACGAGCTAAAAGTGACCGACTACCTGCTCAAGCCTTATTCCTTCGAACGTTTCCTGCAAGCCGCCGACCGGGCACAGCAGCTTTTCAACCAAAAAACGCCTCCACGTGAACCGGATTTTATCTTCGTAAAAACAGAAAACCGCCTCGAAAAAGTAGTGCTGGCCGATGTCCTCTACATCGAGGGCATGGGCGACTACCGCTGCATCTACACCGCTCAGAAGCGCATCCTTACGCTGCAAACCTTCACCGAGTTCGAACAGCAGATACCGCCCAACCTGCTTTGCCGGGTGCATAAATCTTACATAGTGGCAATTGGGAAAATAGATACCATCGAGCGGGAACGCATCAAAATCGGCGGGAAGGTCATTCCGGTTTCGGCGACGTACAGGGACGGGTTTTATGAGCAGGTGCAAAGGGTTTCCAAGTAGTGGATTATTTCTGACACCTGTTCAGTTGAAAATCGTCAAACCTGCTGCAAGGTTTATAACTTAATTGAAAAATGGTTTTTGGGGCTACGGCATTAGATGTTTACTTCACTTTGCCGAATATCCACCCGATGACACCGCCTGCCACCGCACCGACGACAGTGTTGACAAGCACATCAATCGGCAGCCAGTCCCAGGTGTACGCTTTGAAACTGGAGGCGTTGAAAATGCCAAACCAGAGCATTACCAGGAAGGTAATCCATGCCCCCGCCACAGCGCCACCTTTGAAAGTATTGACACCAAATTTGTACAACAGGATGGTGATAAACAGCGAAAAGACTAAGCTGCCCACTACCCACCAGACCACGTTCGGCTCGTGGACGCAGGCTGCATTGTCAGCAAGCCATTTTTCCATCATACCACCCATGAGTGTCATAAAAATTGCCATAGAGAGCAGCAATCCAGTGACTGCCCCGCCCAGTGTTCCGAGAATGATTTTCTTTTCCATTTTTAAAAATTTTGTTGGTGAAAAAAGTTGGTTTGATAGCCGATTATTTGTCGGCTGTTGTTTTTGATTTTTTGGGATTTATGAATGATGTCAGGTGAACAGGAAAGCTATTTTTCAGCTATTTTCTTCCCCGTTTGGTTGGCGGGAGGCATTGATTGGATGTAGTTGTACACGCTTTCAATCTCCACAGCGGGTAGCGCACCAAGGCCCTCGTATGGCATGAACTGGGAATTCAGCAGCCGCCCGTCGGGCGTTTTCCCGGTTTTGAAAAAGCTAATGAACTCCTCCTTCGTCCAATTGCCAGCAATGCCGCTCGTGCTAATATCCGGTACGGGTGGCGACACGGGGTCGGGCGATTTTCCGCCGCCAAAGTTGGGATTGTGGCAGCTTTTGCAGCCATGCACCCGCACCATATACTCTCCATATTCAGCGCTGTTGCTGATGGGAGGAGCCGTCAGGTTTTTTACTTTATCGTGCTCGATGATGTCATAAGGGGACAAGTTGCCGAACAGCCCCGCACCCGCCATCACCTGCGACATATAGGTGAAATGCCGTTTTTCAAATTGGCGGTCAATGGGCGGCAGCGACTTCAGGTAAGCAATGACGCAGCCCAAATCCTCGTCGCTCATTTGGCCGGTGGATTCGCTGGGCATGACCATCAGCGGGTGGCCTTTTTTGTTCACGGCGTGGCGGATGGCCCGCACGAAGTCCTCGTCGGTGTAGCCTTCGGTCTCGCTGCCAGCGGCACGGGTCAAGTTGCTGGACGGCAGTACGCCGATGTTTGGGTCGTCGAAGAAGACTTTGCCGCCGAGGTCGGAGCCATGACAGCCGGTGCAGCCGACGGCAAGCATCCTGCCCCTCTCAACGCTGGCCGAGTCGGTGGGAATTGCGACGGGGGCAGGTTGCAGGTCATAGACTTTTTCAAATTTGTTATTGAATTTGCTGGCGAGTATCCAGGAAGCGAGGAGGACGAGGAGCACCAGGCTGAGGAGGGTGATGCCGGTCCATTTTAGGATTTTTTTCATGTTGGTGAAGTTTTAGTTGGTGAAATATGGCCTTTGAAGTTGGGGGCGCAACCAAAAAGCTGCACCCCGGGTGCTTTTATTTGGTCGTCAGTTGCCCGCTGGCATTTGCATCACGGGTGTCATGCCGTCGAACTCGATTTTCCACTGCCCGTTGATTTTGTGGAGCAAGGCCACGCAGGTAGAAGGCCCACCCACTTGCTGCCCTTGTATTTTGATGTCGGCTGTAGAATCCCAAGTGACCAAAGCTACCACTGGTGTGATGAGCCGCCAAGAGGTCAACTTATAGGTAAAAGTTGGGCGGCTGTCCACCATTTTCATGAAC
This sequence comes from Saprospiraceae bacterium UBA6168, assembly GCA_002435785.1. GTDB lineage: Bacteria > Bacteroidota > Bacteroidia > Chitinophagales > Saprospiraceae > UBA6168. Next base: position 61,126 of record DIUC01000043.1, read on the forward strand.
TCCTCCCAGCCAGCTTTCAAGTTCTGTTTGCCGGAGGTGAGCAGTCCGTCGGGGGTGATTTCGGAAGCGGCATCGGTGTAAAAGTCCCACATTGCGTTTTCGTTACTGCTTTGGTAAGCGGTGTACACCTGTTTAAGGAAGGCTTCGAAGGTGGCTTGGTCGGCCTTTTGAGCTGCCGCATTTTGGGTAAACAGCATGGTACCTAAGAAAATGATGAAGCTGAATAATGTCGTTTTCATTGTTGATGAAATTTTGATTTGAAGAAAAAATTTTGTTTAAAAAGCATGTTGCAAAGGTGTGGGCAGGGCACAGGGAAGGGTTATCAAAAGCGTCGCAAAGGCTTTCAAATTTGTCGCAAACAGGAAATAATGCAGCAAAAACAGGAGGTTTTAGGTGGGTATGGCGGAAATTTTTCGATTTTTTCTCTTGAAAAACTGGAATTTTGTCAAATCAAAAAATCGTGTCAAAGAAGGGGAATTTGAAAGCCGCTATTTTTCCTTCGACGAAGAAGTAAGTGCAGCGGCACTTCCCGGCTACACGGTGTGCTTGCGCAATATTCTGGGTTGAATTCAGCCTCCCACATTCACTTTCAAACTGAGCAGTTCCCGACTGCCCACTGCAAACTGCCCACTGCCCACTAAAAAATCCCGCCGCATCGTTTACATTTGCCCCATTATGTCAAGACTCAACAAAACACACCTGCTCCTCGGCGCCAACCTCGCCGACCGGCTCGCCACAATGGCTGAAGCACGAAATCTTATCGCCAAAAAAATCGGCACGGTGGTGAAGGCTTCCAGCCTTTACGAAACGCAGCCCTGGGGGAAGACCGACCAGCCTGAGTTCATCAACCAAGCCTTGGAGGTGGCCACGGAACTGCCGCCACTGGTCGTTTTGAAAGCTATTCTGGAAATAGAAAAGCTGCTTGGCCGCAACCGGCAAGAAAAATGGGATGCTCGCACGATTGACATTGACATCCTTTTTTACGATGCCAAAGTGTTGAACACCAATGAGTTGACGCTCCCCCACCCCCACCTGCACGAACGCAACTTCGCCCTCGTACCGATGCTCGAAATAGCCCCAAACAAGCAGCACCCCGTTTTCAAGAAAACCATCGAAGAACTGTACGAAGCCAGCTCCGACGACCTTGATGTGGTCATGTTGGACGAAGTGGCTCCTGTTTAATCCTGAATTTTGGCATTTATGAAAAGCGAAACGATTTCGGCGTACTACCGCCAACCTTCTGACATCAATCCCTTCCCCCACGGGTTCATTGCCATTGAAGGCAATATCGGGGCTGGCAAGACGACCCTTTGCAAGATGCTGGAGGACGATTTTGACTGCCGGCTCATACTGGAGCAATTTACCGACAACCCCTTTCTACCGGAGTTTTACAAAAACCCGGACCGTTACGCATTCCCCGTCGAGCTGTTTTTTATGACAGAGCGACACAAGCAATTGCAAGAATCGCTGTCGCAACGGGAGCTGTTCCCGCAGCTCGTGGTGTCGGATTATTTTTTCATAAAAACCCTGTTGTTTGCCAAAAACAACCTCAAAGACGAGGAGTACCGCCTCTTTCAGCGGCTGTTCCATACCCTGAACAGCACTTTCTCCAAGCCCGACCTCTTGGTGTTCCTGCACCGCTCTGTGCCGGATTTGGCCAACAACATCAAAAAAAGGGGACGGGAATACGAACAGAACATAAAAACGGAATACCTCCAGTCCTTGCAGGATGCCTATTTCAACTTCTTCAAGTCCGACAGCGAGCTGCCCATCCTCATCATTGATATCACGGAGGTGGATTTTTGGGCCGACCAATCGGCCTACGAGAAGATTGTGGGATTGATGAAGCGCTCCTACTCAAAAGGCATTCATCGGGCATCGTTACATTAATATTGGGACAAACAGGCTTCCGTTTCAAGCCTCGTGCACTGCCTGCGCCATTTCCTTGACCAAATCGGGGTCTTTTTCAATCGCATTTCCCACCACGATGACATCGGCACCAGCCCGCACATTTTCGGCTGCCTTTTCAGGGGTGCGTATGCCCCCCCCCACGATGAGCGGGATGCTGATGGCACCGCTGACAGACTCGATGATAGGCGCTGGCACTGGCACTTGCGCCCCACTTCCTGCATCCATGTACAGCAGCCGCAATCCGAGCATCTCGCCAGCCATTGCCGTGCAGACAGCAATATCGTCTTTATGGGTGGGTATGGGCCGGGTGTTGCTCATGTACAGCACAGAGGTCGGTGCGCCGCCGTCCATGAGCATATAGCCGGTGGGCATGATTTCGAGGGGACTGAGCTTGAGGTAGGGCGCTGCTATGACGTGGTTGCCAATGAGCAGGTCAGGGTTTCGGCCAGAAATAAGGGACAGGAAAAGAATGGCGTCGGCCTTCCAACTCAACTGGAGCGAGCTGCCGGGGAACAGCACCATGGGGATGTGGCAGCGCTCCTTGATGGCCAACAGGCATTGGTCGAGCGCATTGTTGACGATGAGGCTGCCGCCGATAAAGAAGTAGTCCACCTTGGCCTCCACGGCGAGTTCGAGCACTCGGTCCATGTTGCCGAGGCGCACTTTGTCGGGGTCAATGAGGACGACGAATTTCTTCTGGCCATCGGCCTTGGCTTGTTGAAGGGAAGTTAGGATATTGGGCATAGCAAGGGCATAAACAACACGGCAAATATAAAGCTGTTATTCAGTTTTGAGCCGATTTTGCGATAATTAGTACCGGAACACCCTTCCTCAACACTTTCTGACGGGCGCTTACTCCAAAAACCCTCCTAAAAAATAGTTCCCTACCGATGCAGGCTGCCCCGGTGGGCCAAAGTTGCCGGGTGCATTTCTACCCCCATCGCAAACCTCCAAAAGCATTGTGCGACCCTCCTTCCACCAAGGTAACTGTACCATTCAACCTGTCTGCGCACAAGAGTTTGGCGCTCACCTTCCAAAACAAAGGATACAGTGCTCGATTAGATTCGATGTCACAACACCAGTCCTTTTACACTCCCTATTGCATCGTTTTCATTTCGAACTGTAAATCGATTTTGCCCTAAAAAAAGGCTCAAAATGCCAAAAACAAGGTGTTTTTTGGCCATTTCATCGTTTACAGTTCGAACTGAAATNNATTTCAGTTCGAACTGTAAACGATGGACTTGGAGCTGCAAAAGTTATGGAACCCTTGTAAATGCTGGATTTTGTGATTTTTTTTGGTCTGCGCCGCTATTTCATTTTGACGAAAAAAGGTGGGCAGAGCATGCGTGGATAAAGTGAATAATTTCAATAAAAAGTGAAAAAACGTGTCACAAAAAATTGACTACTGGCAGTGGGATGGGTTAGCGAGCTACCTTGTTCTGAGCTGGACGCTGCTGCTGGTGTAGCACACAGGCTTGAGATTGACGCATTGGATGGAAACACATCAACACCATTAAGTTAAGACTCACGTTTACTAAACCTTGAAGGTTTTTTAAATGTTTACATTCCGTTTTGGGATTAACTTAATGACAATGAACAACACATGGCCGTAACTAACGAGTGCATTTCATAATGGCGCTTTTGTCTTGGCCTACGGCCAAGACAAAAGCGACTTGATATGAGACACCAAACCGAAAACTTGAAATACGCCCGTCCTTAACCTCCCATTACACCAACCAAAGTCTATTCACCATCAAACATCAACAATGAAAACAAACAACAACAAAGACAACCCCGGCACCCCGCCGTTCTATCATGGCACCAAGGCCGACCTGAATTTGGATGACCTGATAGCTCCCGGCTTTAGTTCAAATTACGGTCAGCGGAAACAGGCGGCTTATGTCTATCTGACCGCCACGATGGATGCTGCTGTTTGGGGAGCCGAGCTTGCCTTGGGCGAAGGTCCCGGCAGGATATACATCGTTCAGCTAACCGGCCCGTATGAGGATGACCCGAATTTGACGGATAAAAAGTTCCCTGGGAACCCAACCAAGTCGTACCGCACCAAGCATCCGCTGCGGGTCATTGGTGAGGTCGTGGTCTGGCAGGGTCACTCCCCGGAACAGCTCAAGGCCATGAAAGAGGGCCTTGAGCGACTCAAAGAATTAGGTATTGATGCGATTGAGGATTGAGGGTTAGGGATGACCACGAAGTTTATTCGGTATGATGTTCCGACCTTCGGTAATAACCGATTCCTCCTTTTAGCCATTACTTTTAATTGCTGCGGAGTGCCGATTTGACCTTGAAAAAGACCGGCACTACCACGGCACTCTTGACGAAAATCCCGTCTTGGACGGCAGGGTGCCACTCGCCCTGGGATGCCACCAAGTTCACGGCCTTTTGGATGCAGGGCCTGCATACCACCGCCTGTTTTACCACTTGGTAGTTGTTCACTTTCCCGTTTGTTTGCACCTCAAAGGTCACGTACTCTACCCCGCTGTACCCAGCCGGGAAGGCATTGCTCGGCAGCTCAATGTCCTTGAATTTCTCGTTCATCAAGGTTTCCGTGCAGGCACCGGGAGCCGACGTTTCTTTGCAGGCATTGGAAAAAACGGGGCCGTGGTTGGCCGTTGGCTTGGTGGAAGCGCCCTTCGCCGTTAAATCGTCGGACAAGAACTTAAAAGTATAGCCGGATGGCATATACCAATCTTCCGTTGCATCCTTCCAGGAGAACGGGTAGTTTTTGCTGTCGGATTGGGCTGAGGCTTTGTTGAAAAGGCAAAATAGCAGGATGGGCAAGGCAAGCCTTGAAAAATGCTGGAGGTTCATAGCAATTGATTATGGTTAAAATAATAGGGTTTTAACTGCTTAATCAATGAATTAATACTATGAACAGGGCTTGCCCGCAAGATGTTCACTCGGTGGGGGTTGCGCCAACGTAAATTATAAATTGGAAGTTGGATGTGTTAACTTGGCGACGAGCATTAGGGGATTCATCATTTTTCATTTATCATTATTTAAAGATATTTCCCGAAAAACGCCAGCGTCCGCTCCCATGCCAGCTTGGCGGCGGCCTCGTTGTACCTTGCCGTGGAGGTGTCGTTGTGAAACGCATGTTGAACGCCGGGATACAGGTATTGCTCGAAATTCACACCCGCCACTTTCAATGCTACTTCGTAAGCAGCCATTCCCGCATTCACCCGCTCGTCCATTTCCGCATAGTGCAGTTGCACAGCGGCCTTGATTTTAGGCACGTCAGCAATCTCCGGTTGGCGACCATAAAAGGCAACGGCAGCTTTTAAGTTTGGTAGGTTCACGGCCAAGTTGTTGGCCATCGCCCCGCCCCAACAGAAGCCGACGCAGCCGAAGCTGCCGTTGCAGTCTTCTCTTTTCCCCAACAAATCAAAAGCACGGATGAAGTTTTGCAGGGAATCCTCCGGCTTCAAAGTGGTGAACAATTGCCGGGCCTCATCCTCATCGGCGGGCGTGCCGCCCAATGGGGCGAGGGCATTAGGGGCAATGGCGAGGTAGCCCGCCTTGGCTGCCCTTCGGGCCACGTCTTCGAGGTGGGCGTTCAGTCCCCGATTCTCGTGGATGACCACGACGGCGGCGTATTTCTTCCGCTTTTTCGGGCGGGCAAGGTATGCCTTCATCTCACCGTTGACGCCGGGCCAAGTGACGTACTCGGTGTGCAGGTCGTCGCCGTGCGTTTTGTTGGCAGGGGTGCAGCCCGTTTCAATCAAAGGAAGTACGGCCAACGCCGCCGCCATACCACCCGTGAGCTTGGCAAGGCGTTCGAGGAACTCTCTGCGTGGCAGGGGCTTATGGGTGTACTCGTCGTAGAGGTTGATGATTTGCTGGTCCATAGTGCTATTGTTTTTGATGCGGCATTATCCTGAATTTGCTTCTATTTTAAGTCAAATATTTGGAAAAATGAATTTGCAAATTCAAGAAAAAGCCTATTTTTGAAAAAAAATCATTCAACCATGGTTGCCGTTCTGGAAAAAACCTACACCGTCAGTGAATTCCTCGAAATGGACGATTTCGAAGCGGGCTTCCTGTACGAACTAATCAATGGCGAAATCGTGAGAAGAGCTTCACCCTCCACCGACCACCAGCGGGCATCCCGCAACCTTTTCCGTCAAATTGACAGCTTTGTTTTGAATAACAGCAAGGGAGAATGTTTCTGCGCCCCTTACGATGTTCAATTTGACGACTACAACTTCCTTCAACCTGACATCATTTTCGTCGCTACTGAAAATGCGGGCATCATCAAGCCCGGCTGCATAAAAGGCGCACCCGACCTTCTTGTTGAAATCCTTTCCCCTGGCACCCATAAGGACGACCGGGGCGACAAGATGAAGGTTTACCGCCGCAGCGGCGTCCGTGAATACTGGATTGTTGACCCCCGCAACAAATCCATCGAAGTTTATACATTGAAAGATAGCGACTACGAGCTTACATTTTTTGCCATGGAATCCGGCGAAATAGCATCCCAAGTGCTCGAAGGTTTAACCATCGCCGTGGAAAAGGTTTTTGAAGGTTGAACTGTCACCTAAAAATCTCCGCCCTCTTCCGACCTCGCTTCCTTCTTTTTTTGCTGGTGCAAACGATAACTGAACGTCAGGTTCACCTGCCTTCTGCGCCATTGAAAGTCGTTTTCGGTGTAAAACGTCACGCCTTCCGACACGTGGCGGTGGCGGCGGGTGTTGAACAGGTCGCTGACGTTGAGGGTGAGCGTGGCATTGTTTTTCAAAATGTCCTGGCTGATGGCCACGTCGAGGAAGTAGTTTGGCTTGCGGTAGCCCTGTGTCGTCTGCTGTTTTGCCTCGTAGTTGCCCCGAAGCTGGAGGTCGGTTTTCTTCCAAAAAGTAAAGCGGGAAGTGAGGCGGGTGAACCAACTGTAAGTGTCCGCCTGGAAGTCAGCGCCGAGGTTGGCACCATCGGTGATGGAGCGGAAGAAATTGAAGTTGCCGTCCATTTTCCACCATTTCGCCAAGTTGTATGCTGCGGTGAACTCTAACCCGAAAGCGTCCTCCGTGGTAAGGTTTTCAGGCATAGTAGCGGCGATGCCCGCTGCATTCACCCGACGTATCCGCTCGATTTTGCCTTCCGTATGGCGATAGTACAAGGAGGAAGAAAGCGAACCATTGTTCATGTACTTAATATGGCCGACCTCGTAGGCGTCCGTAAACTCTGGCTGCAAGTTGGGGTTGCCACTCCAGAAGTTGCGCTCGTCGGAAAAGGTGACGAATGGGTTGAGGTCACGGTATCGGGGACGGTTCACCCGGCGGCTGTAGCTGACCTGCATGGCGTTTTCGCTGGGCAATTCGTAGGTCAGGTGGGCGCTTGGGAATAGGTTCAAGTAATCCTGGTCGTTCCTGAAATCGGTTTCCAATAGTGCCGTGGTCAAGTCCGTCAACTCTGCCCGCAAGCCCAGTTGGTAGGAGAATTTGCCCAGCTTGTCCCCAAAAATACCATAAGCGGCAAGGATGTTTTCGTCGTAATGGAACTTATCGTCCAGCCCGTTGACCGTCACCCAAGTGCCATCTTTTAGCTCCGTCACCTTGAACTCGTTCGACAAATTACGGAAAGTACTGCGAAGGCCACCTTCTACTTTCCTGTTCTTTGAAAAAGGATGCACGTAATCGGCTTGCAGGAGCAGTTGACGCTCGGTTTCTTTGTTAAAAGAGCTTTGCAACTTATCAATCGCACCACTCGGCGAGCCATCCGGCAGGTAGAATTTTTCCACAAAATCCTGGTCACTATCCTCCCAGTTGTCCTGCAAACGGGCCTCCGCAATGAACTCGTGGCCTTGCCTGTCAAACGTCTTTTTGTAGGTCAACGAATACTCTGCATTGGGTTCTATCTCCTTTTCCAATTGGCTGCGGGTGCTGATGCTGGTCAGGTTGTTTTCATTGCCCACAAAATCCCAATACCTGATGTTCATCGTACGGTCGCCATTGGTGCGGCGCAGGGTGTAGGCGGCGGTGAGGATGTTTTTTGGGTTGAAATAAAAATCCAGCCCACCCCGCACGTTCTGGGCAATCACTTCTTGGTCACGGGTGCTTTTTTGCCGGTAAATAAAGGTCGTATCGCCAGCGAACGAGCGCTGGAAAATAGAGCCGCCGCCCGGTGAGGTGCGGTAGGATACGCCGTAGTTGACAAAAAAGTTGAAGCGCTGGTGGCGATAGTTGAGGTTGAGCGCCACCCCGTAGTTTTCGGGATATCCGGCGATGAGGTCAAAAGCACCATTGAACCCGTTGCGCTGCTCCTTTTTCAGGATGATGTTGATGATGCCGCCCACACCCTCGGCCTCGTAGCGGGCGCTGGGATTGGTGATGATTTCCACCCGCTCGATGAGGCTGCCCTGCAACTGCTGCAAGCCCGCCGCACCGTTGAAGCTGACTAACCCAGAGGGCTTTCCGTCAATGAGGATGCGCACGTTGCCGCTGCCCCGCAGGCTGACATTACCTTCTACGTCCACTTGCACGGAGGGGATGTTGGAGAGCAGTTCGGCAGCGTTGCCCCCGGCGTTGCCAAGGTCCTTGCCCACGTTGAACACCCGCTTGTCCAAGGACATCTGCATGGTGCTTTTTTCTGCTTGTACTACTACCTCGCCAAGCATCGTTGACGCTGCCCTTAATTTGATGGTGCCGAGGTCTATCGGCGCTTTTTTTACCACTATTTTTTCAATGACCATTGCCTCGTAAGCGAGGAACTCGACCTTGGCAAAGTAATCGCCGGGCTGTCCATTTATCTCGAAACTGCCGGATTCATCGGTGATGGTGCCGTCCACAAGCAGGCTGTCTGTGATGGAAAACAAACTGACGGTGGCATAGGGCAAGGACTCGCCGGTCTGGGCATCCGTGACTTTACCATTTATTTGGGCTTGGAGGGTTGAGCAAAAAATTGCGAAGCAAATAACCAAATGCGCTCTCATGGTGAATCTATGATTAGTTGTGAAATTGGGTTTGGTTGGAGAGGAATAGGTTAGTCGTTAGTTGGTGTTAGATTTAAAACCCAATCTAAAAACAGGCCCTCGCCAGAATAGTTACCCGGTAGTCGGCGAATCGGGGAAATGAGGAGATGAAATAGCGGAATGGTGAAAGGTAGCAAAAAAAGCACTGCGAACCAATAAGCCGGATTCTGTACGCCCGACCGAAATCGGGGCTCCATCATTTATCTGGGACCAACCTCACGGCTGGCCTCTATCTGCCTACCCCCCGGCTCGGGCGAGCAGCCCTTCCACCCTGACCCGTCATTGGTTATCGGTCGTCATTTGTCATTGGTCATTGGTCATTGGTCATTAGTCATTAGTCATTGGAGTCATTGTCTAATGACTTTAATGACTTTCAATGACAAATGACCATTAATGACAAATGACCATTAATGACAAATGACCATTAATGACAAATGACAACAAATGACCAATGACGAATCAGGGCATCACCGGTGTACATGACATTTCAACCCACAAGGTTTATCCGCCCCGCTTGTTGCCAAACGACGCCGTGCGCTCTTACCGCACGTTTTCACCCTTACCATTCGATTTCGGATTTTGGAGGGCAGATTTCGGGTTGAGGGCCTGCTTCCATTCAATTACTTTTTGAACAATTTAGCAATCCCCACTTTCTAAGGGTTGATGCTTTTTTTATTCAAGCAATGGAAAACCCGCTTTACCCTAAAACCCTTGCTCAGCCATTGGTAGATGAACGCATCTCCCCAATCCGAAATCCGCATTCCGAAATCCGAAATCGAATGGCGGTAATTTTCTGTGACACTCTCTGGCCTCCGACCTTCGCCGGAGTCCCACCCGTTAGGTGGTGTGGCGCTCTACGTTGTCCGGACTTTCCTCCCAAACCACTTCCTTTCGGGCATGGCTCAGGCGATGGAGTAGTCCGCAGTGCGGGGCAAAGCTAAGGCAAGTTTCGGGTATCGGGGTTCGAGTTTTGAATGAGAGGCTATTCTGTCAGTTTTAGCAGGAACTGCTTCCACAGCACAAAGGCACGTGCGAGGGTTCGGTCCTGCACCCGGTCGTACCAACCAATGGTCACGACCTCCACTTGTCGCTCCGGCTCATTGCCGAAAGGCGCATGAAGGAAGACTTTTCCCGGCTTCGCCGGAATGAGGATGGCCGTGTACTTTTCGTCGGGCGTGGTCACGATTCGCAGGTTTTCGACATCAATATCCTGAAAGTGGAGGTAGTATTTGCTGCCGCCAAACACGGAGTCCTTTTCCAAGGTGCGCCGCAGCTCAGGGATTTCGAGCAAGGTGCTGTCCGTGCGGGTAAAATTGGTGGAAAAAGACTTTCGGTAAGTGGCGCCATTGAGCGAATCGGGGAGGCTGGACGGCAACTGCATGGTGAGCAGGTCGTTTAGGCTCCAGCGAAGGTCTTTCAGGCTGGCATCCGTGGGGGGTACTTTGGGCTGGTTTTGGGCATTGCAACCAACCGTAAAGCAGACCAACAAAACGAAGAAGGTATTTTTCATGCAATCATATTTGTTCGCACAAAAATAGCGTAAACCATGCCGTGATTAAGGCACCCAGTTTATTTAGGGTCGGTTCAACAAAAAGGAAACGGGATTTTGTTGAACTTGCAGCTTGTTTTCCAACGCTGTTGATTTCGTGAAATTACCCAATCAAGTAAAGTGACGAATGCAGCCAAATCCGTCAAAGAAGGTCGAACGAACAAAAACCGCCATGCAAAAAGACCAATTGTTGTCCGGGTTGAAAAACAGGTTGACAAAACTGAATCCTGTACCGTTGAGGTGGCGGGAGCGCTATTGGCAATTCCAAGGCAGCAGACCGATATTGGCCAAAACCCTTTTGGCCACCAGCCTACTTTTCTTGTTGATGCTGGCCTTTTCACTCATTTTCGTCCTCCTGCTGTTCAATGGTGGGTTCGGGCCGCTACCCGCCACCGCCTCCCTGAAAAAGATTGACCACAACTTGGCCTCCGAAGTATATTCGGCGGATGGCGTGTTGCTGGGCCGATATTATTTCGAGAACCGGCTGCCCGCCAAATTGGAGGAGATTCCAGATTGTTTGAAAAACGCCATTGTTGCCGCAGAGGACGACCGGTTTTTCGAGCACAATGGCATTGATTACAGGGCCTTGGGAAGGGTCTTCTTCAAAAGTATTCTCCTACAGGAAGACGAATCGGGCGGCGGCAGCACCATCACACAGCAGTTGGCCAAGAACCTTTTTCCCCGAAAAAAATTCAGGCTGTTCAGTCTCCCCATCAACAAAGCCAGGGAAATGGTCATCGCCCGGCGGCTCGAAAAAGTATATGACAAAGCGGAAATACTCACCCTTTACCTCAATACCATTCCGTTCAGCGGCAATGTTTTTGGGATAAAAAGCGCTACCAGCCGCTTCTTTAACACCACACCAGACCAACTAAAACCTGAGCAAGCTGCTTTGCTGGTCGGGATGCTCAAAGCCACCACGGCCTACCACCCCGTAAGAAACCCGGAACGCTCCATGTTGCGGCGGAACGTCGTGCTGGCAAGAATGGAAAAGCAAGGCTTTTTGTCAAAACCCGAACTGGACTCCCTTCAGCAATCGCCGCTGGCACTCAACTACAAAATGCGGACGCACACCGATGGGATGGCGACTTATTTTCGGGAACACTTGCGCATGGAGTTGGAAAAAGAATTGGCCAAATACACCAAGGCGGACGGCAGCGCTTACAACCTTTACACTGATGGGTTGAAGATTCACACGACCATTGATTCCAAACTGCAGCAGTTTGCGGAAAAGGCAGTTGAAAAAGAAATGCGGAAAATCCAAGGCAATTACTTCCGGTCCGTGAAAATGGATAAGAGTGCCTTGTCTTATGGCTCTGAGAACCTGCTCAAACAACAAGTGAAATTGTCGGACAGGGTGCAGGTACTGCAAAGCCAAAAAGCCGACAAAGAAGTGATTGCCAAAGCGGTCAGCACGCCCGTGAACATGACCATTCTGGATTGGAAAACAGGCAAGGACGTGGACACTTTGCTTTCGCCAATGGATTCGGTCAAGTATTACCTCTCCCTGCTGAACGCAGGTTTTGTTGCTGCCGATTACCACACCGGACAAATACTGGCTTGGGTCGGCGGCGTCCACTTCAAATACACAAAATTCGACCACGTAAAGTCCCGCCGCCAGGTCGGCTCCACCTTTAAGCCCGTGCTGTATGCACAGGCATTGCGAAGCGGGATAGACCCCTGCAAAAACTGGCACGACAAACATATCACCTACGAGGAGTTCGACAACTGGGCTCCCAAGAACGTGAACGACGAATACGGCGGGTACTACAACATGGAAAACGCCTTGGTGCGCTCCGTCAACACCATCGCCGTGCAGGTTATTTTGGAAATGAAGGTGGACTCCGTGCGGGAGATGGCCAAGCGGATGGGGATTTTTTCCCCTATCCCCAAGGAAGCGGGAATTGCCCTTGGCGGGGTTGACCTGTCGCTGTATGAAATGGTCAACGCATTCTCGACCATCGCCAACCGGGGAAAGCGGCCAGTGCTTCACACGGTCACAAAAATCGAGACCAATGATGGCGAGGTCCTGCAAGGATTTGAAGGGCCAAAACCCAAAAGCTTTGCCGCTGCCATGTCGGAAATGCACGCCGACATGATGCGCCACTTCTTGGTTAAAGTCATCGAAAGCAACCACGGAACTGCCCACCGTTTGCGCAGCCTGTTTACGTTGCCAGTGCCCGTGGCAGGCAAGACCGGCACTTCCAATGACAACCGGGACGGTTGGTTCATCGGCTTCACCCCTAACCTTGCGCTGGGGGCTTGGGTCGGTGGCGAGCACCCGCAGGTGCGCTTCAACGAAACAAGAATGGGGCAAGGCTCCAGCACGGCCATGCCCATCTGCACCAACTTCCTCAACCAAGTGTACACCGCAAAGCCTTATGAGAAATGGCTGAAAAACAAGTTCCCGGAATTGGATAGCATCACGCTGGATAGGCTGGATTGTTATGGCCTTCGGCACCCGAAAGTAGATTCGATTTTGGTGGATTCCATCGTGATGCCTAAGGCGACAGCTGTTCCGGTGTTGGGGAGTATTAAGGAAGATTAGTTTTGAGGAATGTTCAATTAAAAAAACAATGCCATCCCCAGGCGGGGACGGCACGTGGATTAAACCTAAAAAACCAAATGAAAACAATTTCCATTATCCTTCCACAGCTTCCATCAACTGCACTTCAAATTCCGCAGTAACGGTACCCGTGTTTTTTACAATCAAATAAGTATCGCCGGGCGACCAACCAGCTTCGGCGACCGTGCCCTCTCCGGTTTCGTTGGGAAGCACGGTGACTTTGACGGTATTGTCGGCGGCGGAGGGGTTGGTGGAAAAGAAGAACTGCAATTCCACCAAGTCCGAATTATTGGTAAAAGTAAACAACCCATTGGCGTTGAGTTGCAATTTTTTTGGCAAGGCGATAGCCATCGTAAAGCCTCCTTCTACGGTGCCGGATGTGTTGAAAATGGAGTCATTGTCGTTCACCGGTTTGCGCAGCATCGGCAGGTCAAAGTATTTTTCGACCTCGGTCGGGTTTGTATAGTGCATGGCCATGAACGTACCGAGGTGCTTGTACATGAGGTTAGCCAATTCCTTCCGGCTCTTTTCCAGGAGGTCAGCATTGGCTCCTACGGCACTCTTCTTCTGCCTTTGCACTTCCCGGGCAGCATCGAGCAGGTCATATTTTTCCTCCACGTCCGCCATCGTATCCGCCAGTTGTGGATAAGGTTCCATCGAATCTTTTAGCGCCTGCACGGCATTGATGCGTTGGTCATATCCTCCTTCGTAAAACGGCTTTCTTTTATTTGGGAAAATGGCCGTATCCTGCACGCTGCCTTCCGGGAAAAAATTGCGCACTTTTCCCTCCCAAAATGCTATCCAAGTTGTACGAAGCTGAAGAAGAAGACTAGTAAGTTCTTGCGTCAAGCTTTTTTGCGACCCGCCAACCGCCGTCCGCTTGGACATCAAGCTGCGGTAATTTAATAATTGGGCATGGAAAACCGTGTAAAGCGCCAGAATGACTGGGTCGGTAAGGTAATTCGATAGGCGGGCATCATGGTCGTTGGCAAAGTCCAACATTTTCTTTTTGGACTGCCTTGTGTTGACTTCGAAGGTGTTGATGAGATAACTCCAGAGCCGTTTCATTGTTTTTTTAGTTTTAAGTTTGCTACAGGTCAGAAATCCAAGGAAGATGTCCTTTAAGACCACCTAACCGCATCGTTCGGGCATAAAAGAGCGCTGAGCGATAAACTGATTAACGAAAGGAGTTTTGCTGGGTTTCAGATTTTTAAATTTTTTTTTTAATTTTTTGAAAACCTCCAAATTCATTTAAAAAGCGCCCAAATTCAGGAAAAACCCCACAAACTAATCCAGTGCTCAACAAGAACTTTCGTGTTGTGTATTTGACGGTCAAAATGGCACTTTACAAGTTCTTTACGAAGTTGGAGCGATTTTCTAAGGGTTTGGTAGGTGGATTTTGGGCTGAGGGGGCTTTTTTGCGTTTACTTGGGCAGGCAAAGAGTCTCTATTCTGTTAAAAAGCCCTTCCAAGTTTCTAAACCTTGAAAGGGCTTCCGAAGATTTCCGAAATCTTAAAGATTTCGGAAATCTGGCCAACAAAAAAATCACCGTGAATTGGTCAAATGACTAATGACCAATGACCGCAATCCCTACTTCCCATACACCACCTTCAGCAATTTTCCCGCCTCGCTCATTTTCCCATCCACCCGGAAGCTGATGAAATAGGGAGCAGCCACCTCGTCCCGCAAATCCAATTGAATGGTGCCGAGCGGTTCCGTCAGGTATATCTCCCGGATTATTTGCCCTAAAACATTCACCACGATAAGGCGCAGTTCTTTGTATGGCTTATTGATTTTATAATCTACCGTCACCTCGTCAGCACTTGGGTTTGGGTAAATGCGGAACTTGGCGAGGTCGTCCTTCGTCAATAAAAGTTCGTCGCCCAAACCCTCCCATACCCTGAAATGGTCGAGGCCCGCCTCCACGACGTTGGGAGTGCCGTTGCGGTCAGAGGCCGTGAAGCTGATGCGCATATCATCCGTGATTTCAATGAAATCGGCAAGGTTGAAGGTATCGGCAGCCGTCCATTCCTGCACATTGTCGGCATCGGTTGCCAAGACCATTAGCACCACATTTGTCAAGCCGTTGCTCACGCTAACCACCAGCGAGTCGTTGGCGGCGTTGTTGGAGATGGCGTTGTACCACCAATAGTCGAAGGTCAGGAGCGGTCGGTTGTAGCGGCTCCGCAACTGCATGGGGGGAGAAGTGAGGCGGGTTTCGCCGTTGTCCACCTGGTCGTCGTGGATGAGCACACCTTGGTTGCCGGTGACGTAGGCGTGGTTGCCGGGGTCGGCGGGAGAGTCGCCGTTTGGGGTGAACTGCTGGTTGGCGGCCCGGATTCCGACGGGCTTGCCCCGTTCCCAAAGGCCATTGGTTGCGGTGCTTTCCACCTGCCATCCGAGGTCGTTGTTGAAGTCGTCCTCGTAGCCGCTGGATAGCTTAAAAAGGTGGTCTTGGGTGACAAAAATATCCAGCGAATCGCTCAAGTTCTGGTAACCCCAACTGCCTATATAAAGTGCGTATTTGCCCAAAAGCACGTTCAAAAATTCAAATCTGCCATTGGCATCCGTAATTGCCTCATAGCTAAAATCCTTGTTTTCAAGTAGAATAGAAGCTCCCGCAATGGGCTGCTGTGTCTTTTCATCCACCACCGTACCTATGTGCGTGAAAAAGGGCAACGGCCCCATCTGTGCGTTCAGCATCGTGATTTCTCCGGCTACCAATTGCGCCTGTAAAATCAAACTGTGGTAGCCCTTTGCAGTAAACTTTACGGAGAAAAGGCCCTCTGTAGATTGCCCTGTTTTGTATTCCCCTGTAAAACTGGTGGTGGCAACATTGGCATCCCCTGACAAGATTTGCACCTCAACCCCGGTAAGAGGCATTCCTGTTACGCCGTTGGTTACTTTTCCGGTCAAATAGGCCGCACGAGGATAGGTGGGCTTGAAAATAAACAGCCCGTTTTCGATGTCGGTGGCCGCAATCAACCCCGAAGGAAAATATGGGTATGCTCCCCAACAGCCATGAAAACCATTGTCGAATTCCGTACTGGTGTCAAAGGATTCCACCTCGATGAGGTTGTCGGGGCGGGTAGCGTCCACGACCACACAGCCATCGGTATAGTTGGAAATGACGATGTAGTTGCCGATGGCGTGTGCATTGTGCGGAATGACGCCAGTGCCAAGGGTGGCTTGTGGCCGGAACTCATCGAGCAGCCTGATGTTGTCGAGGTTGGTCACGTCGAAGGCAGCGGTTGGCGCATTCGCCCGCTCATCGGTGGTGTACAGCACGGAGCCGTCCGCATTCGCCCACACGTTGTGGCAAAACTCGAACGGCGTTTTCTGCGTGGCCAGCAATTCCGGCGACAGCTTGTCTGAAACATCGTAAACACTGAATTGTCCCTTGTAAATCTCGGCCGTGTAGAGCAGGTTGTTTTGGACAAAACAATCGTGGGCATAAATCGGGGGCGTGTAGCCCACAAACTGCGGCTGCCCCGGCACTGAAAACAAATCTAGGATGATTGGGCCGCCGCTGTTCTGGTCGCAGCCGGAGAGGTAGCAGTAGCCCTCCTCGTCAATCCAGAGGTTGTGGCAGGTATAGAGCGAGTCGGTTTGGCCGGGCAGCACGGGCCGCCAATTGTTCCAAGTCACGCCATTTGGCAAGCCAGAAAGGTCAATGATTAATAGCCCCTCCGTCGTGCCGGGCTGGTCGGCGGTCACGTAGGCAAAATGCCCCCAAGTCTTGAGGTCACGCCATGTGGATTGGCCGCCGGGTATGTACTGGATTTCTGTCGGGTTGGCTGGGTCGGCGAGGCTGACCACCGACACACCGCCCCTCAGTCCTACCAATGCGTATTCCGTGCCATCGGGAGCGGTATAGCCCCATACGTCATTGGCCAAGGAAACATAGTCGAGGTGGGAAATGAGTTCGAGTTGCTTTTGGGAAAAAAGGGGTGAAAATGCCCCAAGAAGTCCAAGCACCAAGCAGAGCTGTTTGCGGAAAATGGAAAGCTGTTTCATCAAAAAAGTATTTTGAAGTGACGAGTGACGAGTGACGAGTGACGATTGGGGGCATCGGTATTCGGTAACTGTTGCACCCAATCGTAAATCGTCACTCGTAAATCGTAAATCGCTACGGTGTCGGCACCAGCACGTATCCGTTTTGGGCGATGTCGCCAAAGTCATCAAAATCAATCCAGAGGTAGCCATTGCTGCCCCACTCCGTGCCCCACGAGCTTAGTATTTCAAAGGCTTCCAGTTCGAGGTTGTAGCCCACCACCATGAACGGCAGCGTGATGCGCTCAGCGGTGGAACCAATGGCCGACCAGAATCGGGTATTGGAAACGCCTTCAAAACTACGTGGCACGTTCATCTCCACGATGACGGGATTGCCCCGCATCAGCGCTTTTTGCACTTCAAAGACTTTTTGTGGTTCCCGGTGGGTTTCCTTGAAAATCTGGAGGTAGTTGGTAATCCGAAACTTGCTGGAAGCGCTGGAAGTGTTGGGGATTTTTGGCGAGTCGTAGGGCATTACGTCGGCACTGACCGTTCCATCCGTCACGAGGAAGCGCAGGCCGTTTTTGATGTCTGGCTTGCCCTCTTTGACGAGGTTCAGTGCCACGAAGTCGGGGCTGAGGTTTACTTTATAGTTCTTCCGGTAATTGGCATAAAACTCCATGCAGGCCGAGAGGATATAACTGGTGAGCGTGCCCCGCTCGCCCACTTTTCGGGGAGGCATAAGATAGGTCTTGATGCTTTGCTCGTTCATCATGGCCTTGGCATTGGAGCCGAGGCCGGGCATGGTGACCATCAATTGGTCAATCATTTCTGGTGCGCTAATGCCAATGGCCATCCCCTTTATGGTAAAATCGGGCGGGATGCTGTCGGTTTGGGCGGAAATTTTTGCGGAGAAAAGAAAAAAGAGCAGGCCAATCAGCGGAAAACGGGTTTGCATTTAATATGATTTTGTTTCAAAATAAGAAGCTAAGCTTTAACGCCCAATGATGGGGTTTTTGTTTTCCGAAGGGAAAAATTTGGCTTGCTAAAGTCACTTTAACATTTGGGCGACAAGGAAGGTGACAAGAGGCGTTTCCGCCAAACCCAGCTTATTTGCAAATCAATGGAACCACCCTTTCCACCACGTCAAGATAAACCGTAGCCCTTACTTTTTGGAAGTCCTTGCAGGCTTCCTCCAATCGGTTCATGTTCATGTAAGCCTGGCCTCGCAGGTAGAGGAAATTGGCATTGTTCGGGAACATGGCGAGGGCCTCGGTCAGCTTGGCCACCCCTGCCTCCTCCATTCCCTCATTGTAAAGATCGCTGCCCTCATTTGCCAGTGCCGTGGCTTTTTCATACTTCGCTATGGCCTGTGGGCACCGGGCAGCATCGGGCCGGAAGCTCACGGAAATTTCCACGGAAGAGGGCACTTGTCGGCCTTTCCGCACGGCGGGTTTCCATTGGCCCCAGGTAGCGGTGGCGGTCTTTACCGCCTCCCAACGAAACTCGTTGCCGAGGTTCCAGTAGTCGCTGAGGTCCAGCACTTCCACATAGCCATCCGGCTCAGCCAGCAGGGTCATGTCCATCGTACCGATGACGCAACTGTCCTTGTAGCCCGCCGGGGATTTTAGGTTTTTTGCAAAAAACTGCTCCAGCGCCGCATCACCGCCATTGAAGGTCAAGGAGTCGTCCACCACGATGTACACCGTGTCCCGGTAATTGACGATGACGAAATCAGCGGGTTCCTCCAGCTTGAACTTGATGGGAAAAGTGACCTGGGTACGCACCGTCTTACCTTTATCCTTACCGGGCGTCCATGCCAACTTGGCCTGTTTTAGGGCTTCGTTCATGCCGCCCACCACCCGCATGGCCTCCTCGCCGCAGCCGCTGCCGGGGTCTTTTAATAAGGTTGCGTTGGAAATATAGCCGTCTTTTTCCACAACAAAACTGACCACAACGGTGCCCTCCACGTTGTTTTCTCGGGCTTCATTTGGGTAGTTGATGTTTTGGTTGACGAACATCAGCAAGGCCCGTTGGGCGCACTGGTTTTTTACGGCACTGGTGGTATCCAGCGCCTCACAGCCGGGGAAGCGTGGGGCTTCCTCTACGATTCGGTAGATGGTGGTGTCAATTTGGGAAAGCAGGGGAAAAGAAATTGCCAGAAGGCAGATGGTCAGAAGTTGCTTCATGTTTTTTTGATAAAGATTCATGGTGAATGTGGGTGGCAAAAGTACCAAACCTGCCCCAATTCCAGTGCCTCGCTTTTCCTTTGCTTAAATAGCTGATTATCATAGCCTTGCAAAAACCCCAGAAACATTTGTACATTTCGCCCTCATTTTCACCAAAACATTCAGCTAATGAAGTTGCCATCCATTCCCTACCTCGCCGATGCGTTCCTGCAAGTAGTTCGCCGATTCCCGTTGGTTATGACTGCCACAGCCTTTGGGGTCGTTGTCTCCATGATATTGATAGAACGGGACAGCGGCACGGAGGGCGAGGCTTACATTAAGCTCTTGCTGCCCTGCTTGGTGGGATTGTCCACCCTGCTTTGTGCTGCAATCGTTTGTGAGCGTTGGCAATTGCGCTTCCCGTCTGCCTTGGCTGCCCACTTGGTAGCGCTGGGGTTGTTGGCCATCTATTATTTTTCCTTGAGGGCCATTCCCGACTTGGACGAAAGCACGACGCCCATCCGCTTCATTGGGCTTAACTTGGCGGCACACCTCGGCGTGGCCTTCATCCCATACCTCGACCGCTCTCCGGTGGAGGATTTTTGGGAATACAACAAGCGGCTATTCGGCAATTTCATGGTCGGTGCTTTTTACAGCTTGGTGATTTTCGCTGGCCTTGGCTTTGCCATTTTGGCGGTAAACGAGCTTTTCAACCTCCATATTGACGGGAAAATTTACGCCCACCTGTTCGTGGTGATAGCAGGTTTTTTCAACACGGCCTATTTCCTTGCCCATTTCCCCAAGCGTTTTGATTTTGCCACAGAAAACGCTGAAAATCAGGAACTTGCAGAAACGACCAACCTTTTCACCAGTCCCTTGAAGAACTTGACGAAGTTCATCCTGATACCGATTGTCGCCATCTATTTCCTGATTTTGTATGCCTTCTCGGCCAAGATACTTTTGACTTGGGAACTGCCAGAAGGTTGGGTGGGGAAGCTTGTCTTGGGCTTTTCGGTGGCAGGTATTTTTACCTACTTGCTCAATTACTTGCTGGTCAAATATGACGATAGCATGGCTGTTAAAGGATTCCGCCGCTGGTTCTTCTTCGTCTTGTTGCCAATGGTGGTGCTGCTGTTCGTGGCCATTGGCCGCCGGATTAGCGACTACGGCGTGACGGAGTCGAGGTACGTGGTGGCCATAGCAGGGGTTTGGCTGCTGCTCATGTCCGTGTATTTCATTGCCTCCAAACGGGACAATATCAAGTTCATTCCCATCAGCTTGGCTTTTTTCGCCTTGCTTACGGTGCTTGGGCCTTTCAGCGCATTCAAGGTTTCGGAGCGCAGCCAAATTGGGCGATTGAAGGCCATTTTTGAGAAGAACAACATGTTTGTGGACGGAAAATTGGTGGCCGCACAGGATACCATTAGTAGGCAGGATGCTGGTGAGATTGAATCGGCCATTGTCTATTTGCGGAGCAAGGAAAAATTGGATGAAGTGACGCCTTGGTTCGGCGTCCCAAAGGACAGCTTGGAGGATTGGCAGGGCGCTTACAATACCCTAAAGAAATTGGGCATCTCGACTGACCCGAATGTGGTGCCAAATACCTGCTATATTTACTTCGATAGGAATACTCCAAAGGCCATAGATGTGGCTGGGTATGACTTGCTCTACGTGGTTTATCTCTATGGGGACCAGACCCTTGCCAGCAATTTTTCAGGTTTCGATATTTCCAAAGGAGGCCATTCGCTCCAATACTATGAGGCTGGGGAAAAAAGAGACAGCTTCGACCTCCTGCCCTACCTGCAGCGGCTGGAAGCAGGCGAGGCTTGCTCGAAACCGACGCAGGCAGACTCGATGGCCATCTACGAGGCGACATCGGCTGCCTACCAGTTCAAACTGGTAACCGACAATTTGTCTTTTGAAAAAACGGGAAACTGGAAACTGAGGGAGTTGACAGGAAAGATGTTGCTTCGCAAAAAGCAGTGACACAGAACAGCAAATCCTGGGGTCAAAATCCAACTTGTAAACAAAAAAGCAATTCAAATCAGCAGTAGCCAACGTCGCTGTAATCATCCCAGAACAAGTCACGCGGCTGCTCGATGGCTGGGCCGTTTGATTGGTCTGGGGCTTGGATTTTGTCCTCCTTGGCGTTTGCTTTTTTTAAGTTTTGGGGCGCTTTTTCTTCACGCTCCTTCGTTCGGATAAGTTCAATAATCTTCTTCATGGGTAACACAATGGTTTTTCGACAGTCAAAATGAATAGTGTTTCACGATGAATGCCTAATTAAATTATACTTTGCCAACATGGATTTTGTTGCGGATGTTCGTTAATAGGAGGGTTTTTTTCGCAATTCTGCCGATTATTTTTCATATCAAATTAGCTTTGCCAGAACTGCTCAATTGCATCGCAAATTGCACCGAATAAATATTAAAGTCAAGCACTGAACAATTTCTTGAGGTGCACCCGTTATCGAAGGGGTTAATGGCAGCCGTAAAAGTTCCATTGACCCTAAAAATCGCAATTTATGAACCTTGCACTGATTGCCCACGATGGGAAAAAACCAGAGATGGTCGCTTTTGCTCTTCAAAACAAAGCGATGCTGATGGGGGCTACGCTGTATGCCACCGGCACTACTGGCGGGCATATCGAACGGGCCGGCATAAACGTAGAGCGACTTTTGTCGGGGCCAAGAGGCGGCGATGCCCAAATAGCAGCCATGGTGGCCGAGGGCAAATTGGATGCCGTTATTTTCTTCCGAGACCCCCTCGACAAGCACCCCCATGAACCGGACGTCCAGATGCTGATGCGCCTGTGCGACGTTTACAACGTGCCCTTAGCTACCAACCCCGCAGCAGCAAACATGATGCTGGCTGGGCTAAAGGCATTCGCCAAAGCGCAATAATTTCCCTCAAAAGCCATTTTTTTTCCTGTACTTTTTAAAAAATCGCAGATTTTACTACCTTGTTGATAAATTTTCCATGCTATGCACAAATCTCTTTTCATCCTGGTCCTGACTATCCTACTTTTAGGTTCTTCCTACGGTTTCTCACAAACCTGTGATAACAAAATTGTGGAAGATAAAGTCGTTAGCGGAACGCAACTGATAAAAACGGTACCCGAAGTAATCATCGTTCGTGGCACTTACACCTACAGTGTTGACTTTCGGAATGAAAGGAATGGGCTGTTCGCCAGGGTTTACTCCAAAGGGGGCGAAATATTCAACCAAAATGACGAGCTGATTTTCATTGACGAAAAAAACAGCCGCCGCAGTTTTCGGTTTGTCGAAATGGGAGAAATGGCAAAAGATGGTGGCACACCGACCCACCAAAACACCTTGGCCATAGACCTTGCCTCCATGGAGTGGTTTTCCGAGAACGTGATGACCACCGTTTTCATCAAAAACAATGTGAAAAACCAGATGCTCAAGTTTACGGTCAACAGCAACCGGCAATCTGATTTTCAAAATATCGCCAAATGCTTTTTCCAAAAATTGGACAAGAGCATCTTGAAAGACAACCCACTAATGGCCAATGAGCGCCAAGTGACCGGAAACGACCCCATCAGCCGGACCAGCGGCACCGGTGCGCCTATCTCGCAAACAAGCAGTGGTGTCAAGCGGGTCGCCGACATCAGCCAGCTCAACGACCAAGAATTGGCTGACCTCTACGACGAGCTACGCCGCACCAAGGATCGTGTCAGGCAAGAAATTGCCGCTGAAAACGACCGGCTTGAGAAGTTCAAAACTCAAATTCAGCAAGAAATTGCCAGTGCGAGAGAGTTGTCCCAAGCAGAAAAAACAAAATATGCACAAGAGGTGCTTGAAGCCCGCAAACGCTCACAGGCTGAAGTAGAAACCGCCCAAAAGGAAAGTGCCGCAAATGTCATCGCATCAAAAGAAAAAGCCACCACTGAAGTCGAAAAAATCAACGCCAACGTGGGCGAAGCCCGACAGCGGGCAAACGAGGAAATACAAAAGGCCAAGCTGGAATCGGCAGAGCAGGTAGCCGCAGCAAGGGCCGCAGCCGCAGCAGAAATCAAAAAGACAAAAGACGCCATGGAAATGGCCAAGTTACAGTATGCCGACGAAATTTCCTCGGCCCGGGACAACTCCGCAGCGGAGATGAAACGCATACAAGAAGAAACCCTCAACCAGGTGGAACAGGCTCGCAAGCAATCCAAAGTGGAGCGCGAGCGGACGACCGAAGAAGTTGTTGGCACCAAGCGAACCGCCGCCGACGAAATCCTGAAAACAAAGGAGGAGGCAGCAGCCGAAGTTGCGAAAGCAAGGGAAATGGCCGTCATCGAAAAGGAGCGGCTCGCCTTTGAAGTGGCGGAAAGCAGGCGAAAGGCAGCCCAGGACAAATCGCAAGTCCAAGAAAAAAATACTGCTGAGATGGCCGAAATGCAAGAAAACGTGGCTCGTCAAAAAGAAACGGCTGCTTTGGAGGTAACTGCCACCAAAAAGAAGGCAGCCGAAGAAATCCAGCAGACGCAGATGCAGGTGGCTGAAGAAAAGAGCCGTGCCGCCGAAGAAGTTGCGAAAGCAAAACAAGAAGCCGCCCTGCAAGTAGCGGCTGCCAAACAAGTGGCCGAGTCTGAAAAAATAAAATCCGCCGAGGCGGTCAAGGCAGCCAGGGACGAGGCCAACCGCCAAATCGTGGAAATCGGGAAGCAGGAGGCTGAAAAAGTGGCTGCATCTCGTGCAAACGCAGAAGCAGAAAAGGCGAGGATTGTGCAGGAAATTGCAGAAGCAAAAAAACAGGCTGAGGCTGAAATCAAAAGGATTCAGCAAGAAGTGGTAGCAGCGGTAGAAGCTGCCAAGGCCAGTGAGGACAAGATTAAGCAGCAAGCAGCTCAAGAGGTGGTGGCTGCCAAGCAGCGTGCCACCGAGGAGATAACAAAAGCGCAAAAAACAGCCGCCCAAGAGGTGCAAGAAGCTCAAAAGCGGTCGGACGAAGCCAAAAAAGATTATGCCTCCGATGTGGCCGGCGCACAGACTACCGCCACAGAACGCATCAAGCAAATACAGGATGAAGCTGCAAAGTCCGTTCAGGATGCAAAGAGCCGGGAAAAGCAGGCCAAAGATATGACCGCCTCCGAAGTCGTGGCAGCTCGTGATAAAGCTGCTGCCGAAGTGGCCGCTGCCCAAGAAAAAGCGGCAAAAGACATTGGTGCAGCCAAGGAGCAAGCCGCATTGGCACAACAAAAATCTGCCAACGAAGTGGCGGAGGCAAAGCGGAACGCAACGGAAAACATTTCAAAAATTAGGCAGGAAGAGGCGGAGCAAGTGCGCTCGGCCCGTGAAAACGCTGCCACCGAACGACAAAAACTCGCTGGCGAGGTGGCAGCAGCCCGTGAAGCGTCAGCCCGTGAAATTGCCTTGGCACGGGAACAAACCGCCAACGAAATCAAGACTGCAAAAGAGACGGCCGCCAAACAAAAGGAAGCCTCTGCCCTGGAAGTGCTGGAGTCCCGGAAAGATGCTGCCGAAAAAATTGCGACAGCAAAAGAAACCGCTGCCAAGGAAGTGGCGTCCACACAAAAACAGGCCCAGGAGGCCATCGCTCAGGCGCAAACCGACAAGCAAACCAAACTCAAAGAGGTAGCGGCACAAATCGCAGAGGTGGAAGCCACCGCCCAAAAACAAATCACCCAAGCGCAGCAGCAGGCCAACGCCATGATTCAGCAGCAATCCAAATTGGTGGCTGAAGCAGAAGCGCAAGCAAAGGCAGACATGGAGGCCGCCCGTCAACAAGCAAAGGACGAAATCGCCAAATCACAAAGGGAAAGCACGGACAAGAAATCACAGTACAACAAGGAAATAGAGGACGCTCGCAAGCAATCATTAGAAGAAATCAACACTGCCAAAAAGGAGGCCTCTGACGCCGTTTATGCCGCAAAACAGCAAGCCACCGACCAAGTGACAAAGGTCAAAGAAGACGTGGCTGCCCAAATTGCCGAACAACGGAAATCGCTGGAAGCCGAAAAGACGCAAGTCACCTCTATGGAGCAAAGGAAGAAAGACCTCGAAGCACAAATCAAAAAGCTGGAAGAGGAATTGGCCAAGAAGAAAAATGGCTCGAACTGATAGCAGCTTCACTGGCAGCTTGAAAAGCCCGTGGTTTAAAGTCGGGAAGGTTTTTGAACCTCCCCGACTTTTTTGCGAAAAGACCCGTCGTTTTCAATTCGGCAGCCCACTACGTGACCTTCGCCGTGCGGAGAAGATGGGTGAATAGCCTTGGGAAAAACCGTTTTACATAAACCCCAATCAACTCCCTTCCTCCAAAATGCAGCTCGTATTTCCCCTTCTCCACCGCTGAAACGACAGCCTTAGCCAATGCCTCCGGGCTTTTTCCGGCACGGGTGGCGTGATCCATAGAGCCTTGTGGCGAGCCATCTCCCGTGAGGGCATTTACGCTGACCTTTGTGGAAATAAATCCCGGGCACACCAGCGTGACCAAAACATTCTCCCGCCAAATCTCCGCCCGCAACGAGTCAAAAAAACCATGCAAACCATGCTTGGCCGCTGCATACGAGGAGCGCAATGGCGTACCAAACTTGCCAGTCAAGCTGGTGATGACCACAAAATGCCCTGCCTTCTGCTCCAAAAAATGCGGCAAAATGGCCTTGGTCAGTGCGATGGTGCCCAATAGGTTGACATTAACGAGCCGCTTGTCCACCTCGAACTTGGTGTCCTGTGCCAATGAACGCTGCGAAATGCCGCCATTGTTGACAAGCACATCCACCTTTCCCGCTTTCGCAAGTACCGACTGGACCACCCCAGGCAGTGAATCGTGGTCGCCAAGGTCAAGGGTTTGGATGACAGTATCTGGCCTTCCGCACGCATCGGCTACCCGTTGTAGTTCCGCCTCATTGCGGGCCGAGAGCACCAGCCGAGCGCCTTCTTTGGCAAATTCGTGCGCCAATGCCTCCCCAATTCCGGAAGATGCGCCGGTAATCCAAACGGTCTTGTTTTCAAATTTTTTCATGCGAGATACTATTGAGCTTTTGCTTGCGCAATAATAACCCAGATATTCCCTTTCCCCTCAACAAGCGTCAAAGAAAATGGCTTTCCTAATAAATGTTGTGATTCTAAGGGATGGGGAACCCCGTCTGTTCCAACCAAAACCTATTGGTATTGGATGTAAATCGGCTTTGGTATCAACTCCAATACCTCCTCCGGCTGCATCACCTTAGGTGCCTTTTTTGTGTCGTGTTTGTAAAAAATCTTGAATCCAGAAAATTGTACAGGCTGTGGGTAAATCACATGCTGGTAAGTCCCTTTCTTCTTAGCCTTGCCGCCCCAGCCGTCCATTTGCACCACGATTTGCACTTCAGGCAACGGGGTGATATTTTGGTAGTTGGTCAACATCGGTTTTGTGAAGCGGTGAACGATTAAAATCTTCGGGGGAAGGTTGTGGAGTTTGACCAACCCCGCCAGGTAATTCGCCGCATAGTTGATCTCCTCTGCATCGAAACTGCCGATTTTCTTGCCGGGGCGAGCGCCTGTTTTCATGGAAAACTCTGGGTCAATGCCCAGGTGTACGTTCGGCATGGAAAGAAAGCTGTCCAACTCTGGTAATTCCTCCTCCAATGAACTCAATCCAATCTGGATGTCCAAAATGACGATGGCGTCAATTTTTTTGGCGATGGCAAGTGCCTTTTCGATTTGGGCCTTCGGCATCCGCTGGCGGTATTTGTTGTTTTTTCCAGGGCTTCGCTGTGCCGTGACGGCGATGTAATGAATGGCTGGCACGACAGGCGTCAGAGAGTCCGCCGCCTCCCATCGCTTGGCCTCTGCTTTCAGCATTTCGAGCATTTCGTCTTCGGGATACTCGCCGAGAATGCCCATCCGTTTGGAGTAGAAATTGCCGTAATAGGCTATTACCCGGTTGAAGGGAAGCAATGCACCGGGCAGGGGATACGGCGTTTTCAGGGACAGCCATTTACCGCTTTTGTCGCCGACATGCAAGGCATCGAACCTGCTTTGGTAGTCGGCAGTATCCAATTTTGGGGTAGTGTCCTTTTGTTGTGTTTCGGCTTCAACGACGGGTGGTTTTGGATTTGAAGCAGGATTCCCCTCTGTCCTTGAACAAGCAATAATGAGAAAAAAAGACAAGAAAAAAAACAGGAAAAACAAGCGGGATTTGGGAGAAAAGAGGTTTTCGTAATGCATATTTTGTTAGTGTTTGAAGGAGCGCACCTAATACAGGACTCCGTTTAAGTCAGAACCAGCACTATGGGCTAATGTTCACCAGAGTGAATGCCAACTATGAGTAGGTGCTAAAACATTATCACTCCATGAAATCCTATTCTGCCTATGGTTGCTAAAAGCAACCTACGCCGTCATTTCACGTTGAACAGCACTTGTCCAACTTACAAACGGCACCTCATAATAATCCGACGCTGCTAAACAACAAACGTAAATCAGGCAATGGCACAAGCAACCGGCAGTGGGTATATCTGTACCTCAACGTGCCGCTCATCCTCTTGGTGAAGGTGGGCATATCAGGCAATTACAAACGACGGGCGAGGCAGGTCGAAAAAACAACCTTTGGGTGGTCCATCCCCATCTTTGCCGTCAAAATACCCTTTGCGTGGCAATGCGAACAAACCATGCACCGCCTGTTTCGCTGGTTCAATATCCGCTATGGTGGAAGCAAGGAGTGGTATTTTTTTCCGGTGGCACCCTTGGCCATCCTAATCATGTCGCTGGCCTTGGTGCTGGAGTGGGTGATACTTTCCCTTATCGTAATGGTGGGCCTGTGGTGGTTGAAAAATTAGGCAATGAATCTGTGGCATTCAGCCGAAAATAAATGCCCCATGACCGCAGGACAAATCCAGCAATCATGGGGCATTCGTTTGAAAATGGGAAATGCAGGAACCCTATCAGCCCATTATTTCCTCACAATGTTTTTTGCGAAACGCTGGCCTCCCACGGTTAGCACCATGGTATAGCTCCCCGAGGCCAAGTTGCGGAGGTCAAACTGGTCGGTGAACTCGCCGCCAACCGCCTTGCGGGATGGTTTTGCCGCCACCAATTTGCCGTCTTTCCCAAAGATTTCAAGCTGCACATTTGCTGGTTCAGACAGGCGGAACATGACGTTCAGGAAATTGTCAACCGGGTTCGGGTAGGTGACGAACCGGAGGTCGGCCAAAGTAGGGTCTGCTACCCCAGAAACAGGCTTTGTGCCTACCAGCAACAGGTCGTCGAACATCAACAGGTTGTCGTCCGCCGAATCGTGGTGCCATGCCACATAGATGGTTTGCCCTGCAAAGGCAGCGAGGCTGATGCTGTGCGGCTCCAAAATCCCCGTGTGGATGCTCTCACCAGCAGCGGTGTCGGCGGCGACAAAATATTGTGAAAGCGTAAAGCCATCGGCATGGATATAACCGTTGGAAAATTCAAAATTTGACAAGATTACGCTGCCACTATTGCCAACAATATCCGTCATTTCAGCTGCCCGGAACACGGTCGTCACCGTTGTGGTGCCTTCACTAAAATCTTGCGAGCCGACCAAGATTTTCACAGAATAGCCGTCAATGTATCGTGGTCCTTGGAAAGGCGCAGACTTCCAGTGGAGCGTGGCGTTGGCATCCACAATCTGCATGGCTGGACTGATGAGCCAGTTACTGGAGGAAGTATCGAAGCCCTCCAACCAAGAGCGGCTAACGAAAACGAAATTGGTATCCGTTGCTGGGATGGTATCCGGTGAGTTCCAATCCAAGTCAAGGAAATAGTTGCTGGGAAAAGCGGCTGCTGCAGCAATCCCGTCCTCGTCATAGTTTACCCACATGGTATCGGTTTCGCCAGGCTCAGGAAAAATGGCCATCCCTGCGCTTGGGTCCACTTGGAAGTCCAGAAAAAACAGGGTGTCGTTTTGCCCAAACAAACCAAAGGAAAGGAGAAGGGTGGCAGCAAGTGTTGTGATTTTGTAAAGTTTTTTCATACCGTAAATGTTTTTTAATGAAAATGAAAATGAAGTGGGCTAAGGTATTTATAAAATTTTTAACCGCAAAACTCCATTGACATTTTGGGATTGAGCTGGTGTTGGAAAGGCTTTAAACAAAAAAAAGGCGACAACTCTGCATAGAGTGTCGCCTTTCGTAAAGCGTATCGTTGTCGGCTATTACTTGCCGCTCACTTCTTCAAATTCTACGTCAGTAACGTCTTCCTTGTTGCCAGCACCGCCATCCTGACCAGCCTCGTGGGCGTGGCCGTTGGTGTCGGCACCCGGCTGTTGTTGCGAAGCCTGGTACATGTCCTGGCTGGCAGCCTGCCAAGCAGCGTTGAGGTTGTTGGTGGCAGCATCAATGCCTTCTAGGTTCTCACCTTTGTGAGCATCTTTCAGTTCGGTCAAAGCGGCTTCTATGGCAGCAACCTTGTCGGCTGGTATTTTGTCCTTGTACTCCTTCAACTGCTTTTCCGTTTGGAAAATCAGGGAGTCGGCTTGGTTCAGCTTGTCCACCTTTTCACGAGTCTGGCGGTCGGTGTCGGCGTTGGCTTGTGCCTCGGCCTTCATCCGTGCTACCTCCTCCTTGCTTAAACCTGTGCTGGCCTCGATGCGGATGTTCTGCTGTTTGCCAGTGCCCTTGTCCACGGCGCTCACGCTGAGTATGCCGTTGGCGTCAATGTCGAAGCTGACTTCCACCTGTGGCAAGCCCCTCGGTGCGGGCGGAATACCATCGAGGATGAAACGGCCAACGCTGCGGTTGTCACGGGCCATCGGGCGCTCACCTTGCAGGATGTGGATTTCCACGCTTGGCTGGTTGTCGGCAGCCGTTGAGTAGGTTTTCGATTTTTTCGTCGGAATGGTGGTGTTCGATTCTATGACCACGTCATAAACGCCGCCCATTGTCTCGATGCCCAGCGAAAGCGGGGTCACGTCGAGCAGCAGCACGTCTTTGGTTTCGCCAGTGAGGACGCCTCCTTGGATGGCTGCACCAACTGCAACTACTTCATCCGGGTTCACGCCCTTGTTCGGTTTTTTGCCAAAAAACTCCTCCACCACGGTCTGAATGCGAGGGATACGGGTGGAACCGCCTACGAGGATGATTTCGTCAATATCACTTGCCGTGATACCAGCGTCTTTGATGGCTTGGCGGCAAGGCTCGATGGTGCGCTTCACGAGGTCGTCGCAGAGCTGCTCGAACTTGGCACGGCTGAGTTTCAGCACGAGGTGCTTTGGCACACCGTCCACCGCTGTGATATAGGGCAGGTTGATTTCCGTTTCGGCAGAAGAAGAAAGTTCAATTTTTGCTTTTTCGGCTGCGTCCTTCAAGCGTTGGAGCGCCATCGGGTCTTTGCGGAGGTCAATGTTTTCTTGCGATTTGAACTCATCTGCCAGCCAGTCAATGATTTTGTGGTCAAAGTCGTCGCCGCCAAGGTGAGTATCGCCATTGGTAGATTTCACTTCAAAAACGCCCTCGCCCAACTCAAGGATGGAGATGTCGAAAGTACCGCCACCGAGGTCATACACGGCGATGGTCATGTCCTTGTGGCGCTTGTCGAGGCCGTAGGCCAATGCAGCAGCAGTAGGCTCATTGATGATACGGCGTACTTTCAGGCCGGCGATTTCACCTGCCTCCTTGGTGGCTTGGCGCTGGGAGTCGTTGAAGTAGGCCGGCACCGTGAT
>DIUC01000057.1:0-9532 GCA_002435785.1 Saprospiraceae bacterium UBA6168
GGCCGATTCATGCAACAACGCCGTTGGAAAACATTGGAAAATACAGAACAGCGCCAAACTGCAGTTCGTCGAAACGCCCGTTAATAATAAGTACTGGGTTTATGACAGGCGGTCAGTAAACGACCTCGTTTTTTCAGGCATCACAGACCTCAAATACCGATATGCAAATCTCCAAGTTTCTTTGGCACTGGAGCGGGATATAAGCTTGAAAAAACGGGAGTGGTCGGTATTCGGCGGTGGGTTCATGCGAGTCAGGTTTCAAGACTGGGTAATATCAAACAATGCCGAAACCACCTACTATACGGATTTGGTCTTTAAATCGGTTTATGACAGCTTGCAAGGCATTTACCACCAAGTAATGGTAAGCAAAAGAAAATTGGAGAACCCTATCCTCGCCAGCTCTTCAAATAAGGTATCCAATCAGAGTACCCACTTCCCGATTCACTATGGCATTTTGGGTGGCGTGTCTTTCCCTATCGCAACGCACGGTAAATGGCAATTGAAAGGGCAAGCAACCATAACCCACGACTTTAACATAAGCTTCAGGGGGGTGGAGGATATACCCACATATCGGCAAACCTACCTGTTGGCTGGCATAATGCTCAAGCCAAGTACCACCAAACAAGCATCGCAGCCAACACCAGATGATTTGCCAACCCAATCAAAAACAGGAAGAAAAATACCGCTGAGGGGCTTCCAAACCGGAATCTCGCAACATGAGCTTTTTTCTCCTCCCTGAATATAGGCTATTTATCGGACAAAAAATTTGGGATAGATTTATCGGTGCGGAGCCCTATTTTTTGGGGAACGGAGGTAATAACGGCGTTTGTTGGTCCTGTTTACCAAATAGGCGATTCCCGCTTCTTTGCAAAAGGTGGAGCGGAGTTTTTATTCTTGGGCGGCGATTTTGAAGATGAGTCAGGGGAAAGCTCCAATTTCGGGGTTTTGCCTTATATCGGCGCCAAATACCTGCTCCCGATAACAACGAATTTAGGGCTTCATGCTGAGTTAGGGGCTTATCCTGTTTCAATTGAAGATTTCCCCATCCTGCCAAGCTTGGGAATCGGGTTCGTGATAGCTCCTTTTGGGGCAAAATGAAGCTGTTCTGGTCGAGAGCCAGGCGGCAACTGGGCAATGCCTTGACATTTGCCATTGCTTTTCTGCATGGCAGACTTCAACTTGGGCAGGAAAATCAATGCAATGAATCCAAAGCTTCACCGATGAAAACGCTGCAATACTTTATCCTCGCAATGGTGGTTTTGCCCTTGGTTGCTTTAGGACAAAACCCAATAGACGGGGGTGCGAAAGTGCCGCCAGTTTCGCCCATTGATTCTATTCAATTGGAATACCCTGCTGGGAGTGTGCAATACCCGTCCCCAGCCGCCTTTTCGCTGTCGCAAACTACCGCCATTTCCCAAGCTAAGTTGATGAAGGAACGGGAGAGCCAAAGCCAATATTTTGAGGAATGGCCCGCACCAAGCTACAACGAAGCGAGGCAACTTCTGAATGACAGGCGTTTGCACAACCGTTTTCAAATCAATGACAAGCAGCTATGCCGTGGGCACAAATCATGCTTTTATGTTCCTCTGTGTGTTGGACAAGCATTTCGACCTGGATTCCTATGATTGGGAACGTTGGCAAAATTGGTGATACAGCAGTTTCTAAGATTAGCAATGAGGCCGAAATAACATGCCCGCAACCATCATTTCCCCTTTCCCATCAACCGCTTCGCCGCCTTGTCAAAATCGGCAGTCCCTCCCGTTTGAGCAGGCGTAGACGGTTGTTCAGGTTGTCCTCGGCGGGCAGTTCAAGCCCGTGCTAGCCGAGCAGCAGCCCAGCCATTATTCGTGGGTTGACCAAAATCAGGCTAATGCCTTGTACAGCATCATTGACAAGTCAATGGGGATGCCGGTAGCTTGCCAAGCAAAAGCCTTCTCGCCATGAAAGACAAATTATTTCCTTACATTTTCACTTTGGTTGTGGGCGGCATTGGTTCATTTGCAACCTTCATTATTTGGAACGTTCACCATAAAACCGAAATGGTGCAGTTGACATTGATTGTCAGTGGCATGTTCTTTTTTCTTGGTTTGGTGATTGGACTGCTTAGGGTGCACAAAGTTTGGCTGGGGTGGTTGGTTTTGCATGCTGCCACATTGTTTTCCTTGGGACCAAGCATCGTGCAGTTTTTGTTTTCAGCCAGTAATGATGGTGAGTTGGCTTCCAATCCCGAAGCAAGGCAATTGACCATTTTTATGGTAATGCTGATTTTTGTTCCGATGGTTTTCAGCCTCTCTGGGGTGTATTTGGGGAAAAGATTTTTGACCAAGGAACTGCAATCGGGCGAAGCCTTGGACTGGCAGGTTAAGGCCCGCAAAGGATTGATTTGGTTTGTGGGCTTGTTATTGCCGGTATTCGTTGGAATCATGGGGATGTTCGGTGTTATGATTGTCGGTTTTGCAGCCTTCACGTTGAAAATCGAAATGCCGCCAATGGTTTTCGCCATAGTAACCCCTATGATTTTTGCTGTATTAGTGGCATTATTGACTTTTTTTCGGGGAAAGTGGCTACTGAACGGCCTGTTGGTCTGTATTGCCCCATTGGTTTTTTCGTGCTTGCCTCAGCTTAGGAAATATCCCGGTGAAATCATCTGGTGGGACTTCAGCAATGAATCGTTCAAGGCGATTGTCGCCTTCATTGCCATCCTTTCAACCGTACTTTTGTCGGCGTACATGGTGAGCAGGTGGAAAACGAAAAGGGCAAAGATTGTTGCTGAAGCTCAAGGAAATTTGCTTGCGTGAATGCTGCTTATCGATCGAATTAAGGTTCACATGCGGAAGTGTGCAGCACCCAAAATCTCGCCTTTCCAAATTCTCATCTCCATCTCCTTCCGCTATCAATCCTAGCTCACTTTCAGTTGGAGTTCATTCTGCGCCCATCCCCCGACTCGACCCGAATCCCAATCCTGCTCAGCAGCACCCAAAGCAACAAGCCCACGAAGGCGATGATGATGCCGATAACCAAGAACAGGATGCCAAGATAGGGTATCACGATACCCAACACGATGAACATGCCGCCCAGAATCATCACCAGCAGGCCAACAAAGCCAAGGCTCAGGCGCTGAACGAGCTTTGATTTTTGGGAATGCTTGGTCGTCTTTTTCTCCCACCATTTTTTCAGCCAGCCTGCGTTCTTTCCTTTTTTAAATTGGGAAGGTGCAGCCGTTTTCCAATCCAACTGGACGGCGGAAACGGCATGGCTTGGTGTGGTGCCCGCACTTGACGCAGCAGAAACGGAAGGCATGGATACGGCAAAGGACAATGCCGTGAGCAAGGATAAAAGCAAGGTGATTTTCATCGAAACAAAGGAGTTTTTAAGAAACTGGTGAATGATTGCTCTTGCATTTGAAAGATGCGACCATACACTCAACTCCCCTATTTGCCGAAGGGAAAAAATCAAGCTTTGGCGTTAACCCGTTTGCGCCAAATGACGCCAGCAATTCCTATCAAAAAGAAAATTACGGCGATTATCTCCGCCTGCGTCGGCTGAAAAGGCAGCGACTCATAGACCTCGTTGACCCGGATTTTTTCAATCCAAAACCGCTCGAAGCCATTGAGAATCAGGTAAATAAAGAAAATGACGCCCGACGCCGTCACCCGCTTGCGGATGGCCCAGAGGAAGCCGCCGATGAGGAAGGAGGCCAACACTTCGTACAATGGGGTAGGATAAACCGGGTTTTCCAAGCGGGTGCAGTGAATCCACTGGCAACCCTCAATGGCCACGCCTACTTTGTTGACGTTGTGCGGATAATCGTAAGCCCAAAACCAGTCGGGCAGGAACCATCCATCTGGGATTGCGGCGGCATCTATGCCCCAGTCGCCGTCGCCTGAAAGCTGGCAGCCTATCCGCCCTACGCCGTAGGAAATGATAAGCGCTGGCGCAACTGCGTCCGCTGTCGGCCAGAACGGGATATTGTGCTTGCGCATGTACCAAGTGACGCCAAGGTAGCCGAAGATAAGGCCACCATATATGGCCAGACCGCTGCCAGAGAAGAAGGTACCAATGGGGTCAGAGAGAAACCCGGACGGCTCTTCGAGGATGGCAAACACCTTGGCGCCGAGTATGCCCGTGATAGCGGCGATGATGGTCAGGTCGCCAATGCGGTCGTGCGGGTATAGCGTACTGACGATTTCTCTTGGCTTGGGCAATGCCTGCTTTTTCTTTTCCCACCACCGCATTGCACCAAACACGAGGGCGAGGGCAATGCCCGCTGGCCAGTTGCCCTTCATCGAGAGCAGCACGTCGGCAGCGTCTTTTTGGAACGCTGCAAAATTTTGGAAAATATAGACCAGCTTGAAGCCGAGGAAGAAACCAAAAAGCGCATTGGAGGCAATTTCCCAAAGGGAGGCTGGCTCGCCAACGAGGGTTTTGACGGTCGTAGGCTGGTAGATTCCTTCGTCTGCCTTTCGCTTGAGTTCGAGGTAAAAAAACAGTGCTGCCGAGAGGATGGCCACCACGAGCATCACTCCGAAGGTTTTGAAGATGGAAGTCCAGTTATCGGGTTGCGTGCCGAAGATGTCGTGGAACAAATAGGAAAGGTCTGGGTACATTGCTGCTTGTTTTTTTGATGGCCCTGCATGGTTGGTGCAGCGGCTGTTGCAGCAAAGATAGACAGCGAATCGAGGTGGTTTAGGTGTTTTTTTTTGAAGTCAAATGTGATGGCCGCTTAGGCAAGTACAAACTGCATCAGTTCGTGCAGCTCTTTTGCGTCGCCATAAAGGCGGTCGGAATAGCTCGTGGCCCGGAAGGTCAGCAAATGGGGGCGGTCGTTCCGCAGCGTGAGTTCGATGGTGATGTTGCCAAACTGCTGGTTGATTTTTTTGCCTTCCTCCCATTTCTGCCGAGGCTTCAGGTAGTGCCGTTCTACGGTTTGCATCCAATCCTTTTCCGACCAGGAGCGGGTATCGGAGAGGTCGCTGCGGTAGTCAAGCATGAGCACTTTCTCTTTGAGCAGGTCGAAAAAGTGGCCAGCATCCTGCCTTGCAAATTCCGTGAGGGGGAAGTGGATGGCAAACCCCTTGGAGGAAGGCGTGTCGAGGAAAGTAAGCGCTCGGTCAACGCCATTGGGCGATGACTGGTACATGGCATACCCTTCTGCCAAAAGGGCGAAGATGCGGCGGCAGTCCAGTGTGTCCTTCCAACCCTCATAGGCTTCTCGTTCCGCCGGGCTTCGCTCAATGCACTCCTTGAGGATGGGCCGGGAGGCAGAACTTTGCTCCGCCTCCCGAAAGAAATCTTTGAAGTAATCCCAGATATTCGTCATGGTCATTCTGCAGCACCGGCAGCTTCTGCGGCGATGGCAGCTTTGTTGACAGCGTCCATTTCCTTGTCAATGAAGTAAAGGCTCTGCGGGCCATCGCCGATGAGGCGGATGCGGTCCAGTACGGTGCGCATGAGCGCTTCCTCCTCCCGCTGCTCATTGATGTACCATTGCAGGAAGGTCTGTGTGCCGTGGTCGTTTTCCTTGTTGGCCAAGGTGATGAGCTTGTTGATGCTTTGTGTCACTTTTTGCTCGTGTGCATACACCTCCTTGAACAAGAGTTGCACCGTTTCGAACTTGCGGGGCGGCTCTTTGATGCCAGGGGTCAGGGCAAAGCCGTCCACGTCGGAGAGGTACTCAAAAATCTTGAGCATGTGCATTCGCTCTTCTTCCGACTGGCGCTTGAGGAAGGCTGCGCAGCCATTGAGGCCCAGGCTGTCGCACCAAGTGGACATGGAGAGGTACAGGAACGAAGCGTAACCTTCAAATTCAATTTGTTGGTTGAGGGCTTCCTCCATTTTCTTCGAAATCATCATGTTGGTTGAATTTTAATCGTCTGAATGTATTTGCTCAGGCTTCAAAAACCGAAAGGCAAAGCAAAGTAAAACGATGAATACGGTGTTTGGTTTGGAAAAATGGAAAATTCCAGCCAATGAAACCGATTTACCCGGGTTTTTGCGCCAAAACAAAGGGATGACATAAGCAGTGTGGAAAAATCGGGTTCGCTGGCAGGATATTTTTTCTATTTTTGCCGGGCATCCTCTCACGAACAAAAAGGAGGAAAAAACTGGTAAACGAGCTATATGGGAAAAATCATCTCGCTATTGAACCACAAAGGGGGCGTCGGTAAGACTACGAGCACCATTAACATAGGAGCCGGCTTGGTCGAGCTGGGCAAAAAAGTGCTGCTTATTGACCTGGACCCTCAAGCAAATCTTTCCCTTTCCCTTGGAATACCCCGCCAGCCCAATACCATTTACGAAGCCCTGCGTGGCGAATCGGAACTGGAACCCTACAACGTCCGGGAAAACCTTGATGTCGTGATGTCAACATTGGACCTATCCGGCGCAGAAATGGAGCTTATCAACGAGGCTGGCAGGGAGTACATCCTGAAAGAACTGTTCGAACCCATCAAAGACGAATACGACTTCATCATCATTGACTGCCCACCATCGCTTGGCCTTCTTACCCTAAATGCTTTGGGTGCCAGTGATTACGTGTACATCCCGCTGCAAACGCAGTTCTTGGCATTGCAGGGCTTGGCAAAAATCAAACAGGTGATTGACAAGGTGAAGTTCAGGTTGAACAAAAACCTCGAAATTGGCGGGGTCATTGCCACCATGTACGACTCTCGCAAGATTTTGAACCGCGACGTAGTGGACACCATCAAGAAGTATTTTGGTGAAAAAGTTTTCAATACGCTCATCCGTGACAACGTCTCGCTGGCCGAGGCACCGTCGCAGCGGCAGGATATTTTCAACTACAATAGGAACAGTATCGGTGCAACCGACTACATGAACCTTTGCAAAGAGATATTGCAGCGAATCGAAGATGGAAAATAGTTTGTTTTGAAGCGCTTGAATTGTCAGGAGCTACCTACTCAACCAATTCAAAATCTTCGGACAATTATATACTCTGTATTTTGAGCAAAAAGAAATTCACGGACGGACTCGAAAGCCTCTTTTCCATTGACAACAACAAGGAAAGCGGGCAGGGCACTACGTTCTTGGAGGGCACGAACCCCGACGAGATGAGGCCCGGCGTCGGCAAGCCCGCCGTGAGCAAGAACACCTCCCGCAAAAACTTCACGACCGACCTTGATTCCCTGCTACAGGAGGCCATGCAAGAGTCTTTCGAGGAGCAAATCCAAGAGCGGGAAGCTGCTGCCACCGCCAACAAAGCGCAGCCCTTCCACCAGCAAGCTCACCGCCGCAAGCCGCTCGGCGGCCTCGACATGCTCATTCGCCGCACCGTGGAGCGTGGTACCGTGGAAGAAGACCAACTGACCGGCACCCGCCGCCTCACCGTTAGCTTCGATAAGGAAAAGCTAAGCAAGCTCAAGACCATCGCCCGAATGGAAAAAGCCTACCTCAAGGATATCCTTGGCGACATCGTGGAAGAATACATCCGGCGTTACGAAAGCCAAAAGGGTAGCGTAGAGCAATAACAAGGCATGTATCACTGCTGCATCAATCCTGATGAAAAAGCAAAAATTTGTCAGCCAAGCAGGGGTCTCTTCGAGCGGCCAGGTTGTTGACAATCCCGTTTGGTACTTCATCGTCAACCCCGCGGGCGGCGGTGGCACCGTGCACAAACGCTGGCCTAAAATCGAAGCCCTGCTCCGAGCTTCGGGAATCACCTTCAACGCCGTTTTTACCGAACGCAGGTTCCATGCTGCCCAACTTGCCGAGCAGGCGATTGCCGAAGGCCGCCGACACTTGGTGGCCGTGGGCGGCGATGGCACGGCACACGAGGTCGTCAACGGCATCCTACGCCAAAACACCTGCCCGTCGGAGGAGGTCACCTGCACGCTTTTGCCCGTTGGTACAGGCAACGACTGGGTAAAAACGCACGGCATTCCGAAAAAAACCACGCACTGGGTCGAGTTTTTGAAAAACGGCAAAACCACCTTTCAAGACGTGGGCTGGCTGACTTACCAAGCGGACGGCACGGAGCAAAAACGCTACTTCATCAATGTCGCTGGCCTTTCTTACGACGCCTACGTGGCCAAGCGGGCGGAGGCATACAAGACGCAGGTTTCAAGTGCCATCTTTTATTTGTTCCTCATTTTCCGATGCCTGTTCGAGTACCGAGTGCCACGCATCCGGGTGGTTTTCGATAGAATGATTGTCGAGAAGCGCCTTTACACCATTAACATCGGCATCTGCCGCTACTCCGGCGGCGGCTTGCAGCTCGTGCCACACGCCATCCCCGACGACGGCAAGCTGGCGCTGACCCTCGCCGGGCATATCTCCAAACTCGGTGTGCTGCTCATCACGCCGTTTTTTTATTCCGGCAACATCGGCTGGCACCCAAAAGTATCCATGTTCCAAGTGGAGGAGATTTTGGTGGAAAGCGCTGACAATCAACCCGTTTTGGTGGAAGCGGACGGGGAGTTTTTGGGGGAGGGGCCAGTTCAATTTGGCATTTTGCCGAAGGCGCTGAAAATGCTCGTTCCTCAAACTTGAAGCCCCCACCTCAACCCCTCCTCTATCGCCCGCTTTGCATCCACTTCCGCTGCCAATTTTGCCCCGCCGATCAGGGTGGCTTTCATTCCTTTCGCCAGTAGCGAATTGTAGAGGTAAGGTATTGAGACTTGCCCAGCACAAACCACGACATTATCCACCGCCAGCAGCTTTGGCTTGCCCTCGTGAAGGATGTGCAGGCCCTCGTCGTCAATTTTCACGTACTGGACTTGGCCCAGCATTTTCACTTTTTTCATTTTCAGGCTGGCCCGGTGAATCCAACCAGTCGTCTTGCCGAGGCCAGCGCCAAATCTGCCTTCGGAGCGTTTCAGTAGGAAAATCTCACGGGCAGCAGGTTCGGGATGGGGTTTTTCTATTGCCCCACGGCTGCGGTACTCGGTGTCAACGCCCCACTCGGTCATGAAATCTCGGATTTCGGATTGCGGATTGCGGATTTNNCGCAATCCGCAATCCGCAATCGAATTGTCCGCAATCGAAAGGAACTCTGCCACATCAAACCCAATTCCTCCCGCTCCGATAATGGCGACGGAATTCCCAACTGGCTTTTTGCGGAGCAAACAATCCGAATAACTCACCACTTTCGGATGGTCTTCGCCGGGGATGCCCGCCTTGCGTCCTGCTACGCCCGTTGAAATCACCACCTCCACAAAGCCTTGATTTTCAAGTAGTTCCGTGGTTGCCATCGTGTTCAAATGGAGATGAACACCCGTGATTTCAAGTTGCTTCGAAAAATACCGTAGCGTCTCGTAAAACTCCTCCTTGCCAGGGATGCGCTTCGCCAAATTGAACTGCCCACCAATTTCAGCACCAGCCTCAAACAAGTGAACCTCGTGGCCCCGCTTCGCCGCCGTCACAGCCGCCGCCAACCCGGCTGGGCCAGCGCCCACCACGGCTATTTTCTTTTTGGTTTCGCTTCGCAAAACGGGCATCAGCGTCTCGTGGCAGGCCCGTGGGTTCACGAGGCAGGAGGCCGTTTTCCGGCTGAACGTATGGTCAAGGCAGGCCTGGT
>DIUC01000057.1:9583-83033 GCA_002435785.1 Saprospiraceae bacterium UBA6168
TCGGGCATGTTGATGCGGTTGGTGGTGATGAGCGGGATGCCCACCTTGCCCATCAGCCGCTTCGTCACCCAAGCGAAGCCCGCCCGTGGCACCATCGTGGCAATGGTCGGCACACGGGCCTCGTGCCAGCCGATGCCCGTGTTTATTATTGTTGCGCCCGCTTTTTCGATTTGCTGCGCAAGGAGTTCCACCTCCTCCCAACTACTGCCGTCCTCCACGAGGTCGAGCATGGAGAGGCGGTAGATGATGATGAAATTCGGGCNNCCCATTCGTCGGTGCGCTTGTTGGTTTTCGAAACGATGAACTGGTTGAGTAGGTAGCCCTCGCTGCCCATGATTTCCACGCCGTCATAGCTAGCGTCCTGCGCCAGTTTTGCGCAGCGGACAAAGTCCGAAATGGTGCGCCGAACGCCCCAGCCCATGAGCGCCCACGGCTTGAAGGGGGAGATGGGCGACTGGATTGCCGAAGGTGCCACCGCCAGCGGGTGGTAGCCGTAGCGCCCAGCATGAAGGATTTGCATGCAGATTTTGCCGCCCTCGTCATGCACGGCCTTGGTCACTTTTTTGTGCTCCGCAACGTGCGACCCGTTGGTCATGCGGGCGGCGAAGGGTGCTACCCAGCCCTGCCGGTTCGGTGCTATGCCACCCGTGACGATGAGGCCAACCCCGCCCCTCGCCCGCTCGGCGAAGTAGGCGGCCATGCGCTCGAAGCCATTTTTCGTTTCTTCGAGGCCCGTGTGCATACTGCCCATTAGCACCCGGTTGGGCAGGGTGGTGAAGCCGAGGTCGAGTGGAGCGAAGAGGTGCGGGAAATTCATGAAAATGAAATTGAGTGGTTGAGCGATTGGCCAAAAATAGTGGGTGTGACGTTAATAGGGCATCAAAACATGGGACTTTGTACTTTTTCCTTCCGTCATGGAATACTTTGCCCAACTTTGCAGCCATTTTTTAACCATGAAGTAACAAGTCTAAGTAAAAAACAGGCCATGCGGCAGGCAATTGCCAATCTCCAGCCCTCAGTTTTTACTTTGTCCTTCTTGCTTTTTCCTTTCAACGATGAAAAATTCAATCAAGCTGTTTGTTGTTGTGGCCGTGCTGGCCGCAAGTTGCGCCCCTAAGAAGGACAAATATGAAGCCTTCGCCGATGACCTCTGCTCCTGCATGAGGCCGATGGCTGACCTCCAGAAGGAGCTTACTGCCATGTTCGAGAATGGCCAACAGGAGGCCGCAATGGCCATGATGGCCAAGGGCCAAAAAATAGACGAGGACGGCCAAGCCTGCATCGCTGCACTGGAGAAAAAGCACGGTGTCATTGAAGGCGAAGAGGCGGAGAACAAAGCAATGGAGGCGCTCCGCAAAGTTTGCCCGGACATCGTGGCCATGATGGGGGAAGCCAGTGAACCCGGCCTAATGCCGGAAGATATGTACGAAGATGGTGAAATGATGATGGACGAGGAAACGGCGCCCGCAAAGGAACAATAGTGCTGGATACAAGAAAGCCCGGTGAACTTTCGCTCACCGGGCTTGATATTTCCTTGACGAATCTTACACCGTTCAAGGATTTTGCCTCCTATTTCCTATGCTTCCACTTTTCCAAATATCGTTCCAATTCCGCCTCGTCATATAATAAAACTTCTCTAGGCTTCGATCCTTCTGCAGGCCCTACCACGCCCATCGCTTCCAATTGGTCCATAATACGTCCGGCACGGTTGTAACCTAATTTTAGGCGGCGCTGAATCATGGACGTTGAGCCGTGCTGGCTTTGCATCACAAGGCGGGCCGCTTCCATGAGCATATCGTCCATGTCGTTGGGGTCGAAGCTGCCCATCTCGCCCATTTCCTCGTCGTCGCCGTGATATTCTGGCAAGTAAAATGGCTCTGGGTAGCCACGTTGGTCGGAGATGAATTTGATGACTTGGTCCACTTCCGGGGTGTCCACGAAGGCGCACTGGAGGCGCACCATGTCGCCACCGACGGAGAAAAG
Organism: Saprospiraceae bacterium UBA6168; assembly: GCA_002435785.1. GTDB lineage: Bacteria > Bacteroidota > Bacteroidia > Chitinophagales > Saprospiraceae > UBA6168. Next base: position 11,567 of record DIUC01000057.1, read on the forward strand.
CATGTCGCCCCGACCCACGAGTTGCTCGGCACCGCTGGCATCGAGGATGGTGCGGGAGTCCACTTTGGCGGATACTTTGTAGGCGATACGGGCGGGGAAGTTGGCCTTGATGACGCCCGTGATGATGTTCACCGAGGGGCGCTGCGTGGCGATGATGAGGTGTATGCCTACTGCCCGTGCAAGCTGTGCCAATCGCCCAATCGGCAACTCGATTTCCTTTCCAGCCGTCATGATGAGGTCGGCAAACTCGTCAATCACCAGCACGATGAACGGCATGAAATTGTGGCCGTTATTGGGGTTCAGCTTGCGGGCCACGAACTTGTCGTTGTACTCGCCGATGTTGCGCACGTGCGCCTTTTTCATCAGGTCGTAGCGGGTGTCCATCTCTATCACGAGGGAGTTCAGCGTGTTCACCACCCGTTTGGTGTCGGTGGTGATGGGTTCCTCTTGGCCGGGCAGGAACGCCAAGAAGTGGTTCAGCAGGCGGGCATAAGGGAAAAGCTCGACCTTTTTGGGGTCAATGAGTACCAGCTTGACCTGCGACGGGTGCTTTTTGTATAAAATAGAGAGCAGTACGGCATTGATACCCACCGATTTGCCCTGGCCCGTGGCCCCAGCGATGAGCAAGTGGGGCATTTTGGCCAAGTCCACTACGAAGACTTCATTGGAGATGCTTTTGCCAAGGGCAATGGGCAGGTCCATCTTGGAGCGCTTGAACTTGTCGGACATGAGCAGCTCTTTCAGCGCCACTATCTGTTTGTTCTTGTTCGGCACCTCGATGCCGATGGTGCCCCTGCCGGGAATCGGGGCAATGATGCGTATGCCGAGGGCCGAAAGGCTGAGGGCGATATCGTCCTCCAGGTTTTTTATCCTCGAAATGCGGACGCCGGGCGCTGGCACGATTTCGTATAGCGTGACCGTCGGGCCAATGGTGGCGCGGATTTTCACGATTTCAATTTTGTAGTTGAGCAGTGTCTCGACGATTTGGTCTTTGTTGGCCTCCAACTCGCCCCGGTCTATTTCCACTTTTTGGTCGGCGTAGTCGTAGAGCAGCGACATGACGGGATGCTCGTAGGAGGAAAGCTCCAGCGTGGAGTCGTAAGGCTCACTGAAATTTTGGGAATCCTGTGCGACGGCCATTTCTGGGAAAAGTGAAGGCTGCGCTGGGATATTGGAAGCGGGCACAGTTGCGATTTGCGCCAGCAAGTCCTCTACGCCAGGTTCTACGGTCGGTAGGTTCTCGGCAATCTCAAAATCCGAGTCGCCAGGCCGGAGCGTCAGTGGCTTGCCCGATGTAGATTTTTCAACCGAACTGAAATCCATGTCGTCGCCATCATTGAGACCGACTTTTTTGGCGACGACAGGTCGAATTGGAGGTGTTTTCTTGTTCGGTTCGGTGAATTCGTCAGTGGCAACAGCGACATTGGGCACGGGGCGCTTGCGAGTACCATAGCGGCGGTTGAGGATGTCGCTGAACCAGAGCTTGGTTTCGTACCAAGCTTTTTGCGGGGTAAGTTCGTTGAAATTGGGGTTGACGAACCAAACGATGATGCCCACGAAAATGGCCAAAAACAATACAGCCATGCCCAACACGCCCACGAAGCCCGTCATCATGGTGCTCACCTTTTCGCCGAAGGCACCGCCCCACGGGAAGGCCGAGTCGCCAAAAATAAATTCCAAGAACACGGATGCCAATACCATGATGACCAGCCATTGGCGCAACAACATACGGTGCGCCCGAAGCGGGATGCGCCTCACCATTGCCCATCCATAAACGGCCACGAGATAAACCAAAATGAAGGAAGGAAGGCCGAAGCCCCACCAAAAAAAGGTGTTGGAGACAATGGCACCGAGCTTGCCCAGCAGGTTGGAAGCCTGAAAGCCCTCGCTGAAAAGGTCGGAGAGAGATTTGTTGTTTACCTCGGCGTAGTCGTCCGTCCACGTGAACAGGTAGGAGAAAAACGCAATGAACAAATAGGCGGACAACAGTAGCATCACCACACCCATGAGCTTGGGAATGCGGTCGTCGTTGCCAAGTTTAAAGGAAAGCTGGTTCGGATTTTTTTTGACTGCCACTGCTTCGCTGTGCTTCTGCCGTCTCCGCTGGGAAATTGGAATCTGAGAAATTGAGAAATCGAAGATTCCAATTACCCTCTTCTGGCAGGGTTTTGCTGAAATATGTTTGTAAAATCAGCGACAAAGGTAGCTAATCCGATTGGTATGGTGAAAAAAGGGGAAATATGTTAAGTCGAAAAAGCCATGATTGCTTGATTGTTGTAATGGGGGTATTGTCAGCACGGCTTCACCAGCAAAAATCCATCAACCAATGTCGGCAATCATCACAACAGCCCTTGGTCCAAAAAGCTAAAGTAGCCGCCATCGGCAATAATGATGTGGTCAACAAGCGGTAGGCCAATAGCGTCGCCCACGTTTTTCATTTTTTTGGTCAAATCAATGTCCGCTTGGCTGGGCCGCAGGGTGCCGGATGGGTGGTTGTGCGCAACGATAATGGCGGCGGCCATGCCTTCCAGTGCTTTTCGGAATACGATTTTGGCGTCCATGATAGTGGAATCGGTGCCGCCGATGCTCAGTTTTTCCTTGCCTATGACCTTGTTTCTTTTGGTCAAAAACAGCACCCAGCTCTCTTCGTGCGGCAGGTCGAGCAATAGGGGGGCGAGGAGGATATAGGCATCCCGGCTACCCTTTATTTCGGGGCGGTCGGGCAGGTCGGCGGTCTGCCGACGGCGGCCCAGTTCCATGGCAGCGGCAATGGTAACGGCCTTGGCCTCGCCGATTCCCTTGAACTTCATGAGCTCGGCGACGCTGCGCTTGCCCAGTTCGTTGAGGTTGTTGCCCACAGCGTCGAGGATGCGCTGGGAGAGGGCTACTGCGGATTCGTTGCGGCTGCCAGAGCCGAGGAGGATGGCAATTAGTTCGGCATCGGAGAGGGCTTGCCGACCTTTCGTCAGCAGTTTTTCACGGGGGCGGTCGTCTTCGGCCCAAGCGGTGATGGGCAGGTTAGGTGTTGGTGGGTAGTCGCTCATAGTAGTTAGTCAGTTGGATAGGGGACAGTTGTCAGTCGGAACCTGCGCATTAAAATGGAGGGGTTATTTGTGCGGAGGGGGCAGTTCCTGACAGTCAACTGCCCCCTATCGTACTGTAAACTTTACTTCCCCGCCGCCTTCGCCACGGCTTTTTCAAGTTCTTCCTCGTCGCCAGGCACGTAGCCGTTGTGCTCGAAGACGATGTTGCCTTTTTTGTCAATGACCAGCGTTTGCGGGATGGTCTGGAAGTTGAAGGCATTGCGCATGTCTTCCTCGTTGCCGGCAAAAATGGTGTATGTCCAACCCTTCGACTCTACGATACCCGGTACTTTTGGCAGGGCACGCTGGTTGTCAATGGTGATGGCGAGCAGTTCCACGTTGTATTTTTTCTGCCATTCTTCGTAGTGTTCGGCTACGGTGTCGAGTTCTTTTTTGCAAGGAGAGCACCATGTCGCCCAAAAATCAATGATAATGGTCTTGCCACTTTTGGCAGCGTAGTCCTTAAGGTTGACCGTCTGGCCGTCCAAGGTTTTCACGGTTACGCTTGGCACTGTCTTTTGGGCTGTCGCAACCATTGCGAAGCAGAAAAAAAAGAACAGTGAAATTGTCGCTTGCTTCATATTTTTCGATATTTAGATGGTAAAAAATAAATTTAAGGCAACTCATTTGGCTACCTTTGGTGGCTAAAAAATTGCATTCTGCAAAACTATCCCTAAATCCCTTTAAATCCATGCAATTCTAATTGATTAACCAGCCCTTAACTACTTTAGGGTAAAAGTAAACGAACCATTCCAACATGATTCCAAGATTTTGGCTGCCAATCGTGCTTCTGACGCTGGCGATGCAAGGCGTCACCGCACAGGAGGCCGAAAACGAACAGGCTACTACCAACCAAGGCCGCCTATCCGGCAACCTCCAACTCAATGGCAATTTCTTCATGCGGGACTCCCTTATCGGGGCCTACGATATTCCACAGTACGACCGCCAACTTTTTGGGGCCGACTCTTGGCTGAACCTCAACTACCAGAATTGGGGCTTCGACATGGGCCTCCGGTTCGATATGTTCAACAACTCCAACTTGCTCAACCCCACGGGTACTTTCACGGGCATTGGTATCGGGCGCTGGTATGTCTCCAAAAAAATTCACAAGCTCGGCATCACTGGTGGCTATATATACGATATCATCGGAAGTGGTATCATCTTCCGTGCCTACGAGGAGCGACCGCTGGCCATTGACCAAGCGCTTTACGGCATGAAAGTATCGTATGATTTGACTGATAATTGGAAAGTAAAGGGCTTTACGGGCCGCCAGAAACAGCAGTTCAGCACTTACAACAGCGTGATTCGGGGAGCTGCCGTTGACGGCTTTATCGGCATTGACTCCTCCAGGGTAACGTTGGCGCCCGGCTTTGGTGCCGTTGCCCGCACCCTCGACGATGGCTCGATGAACAACCTCGTAGCCACATTGAACACCTATCGGAAAGTAGATGTGATTGAGATGTTCCCTGATACGCTCAACGGGGAAGGCCCCAGCTACAACACCTATGCTTTTTCTTTTTACAACACCCTCACTGCTGGGCCATTCGTATGGTACATGGAGGCGGCGGGAAAAACCAAAGATGTGATTTACGACCCGTTTGGGCAGCGTACCACGGCATCGGGCGACACGGTCGTGGGCAGGTACATCAACAAAGCAGGGAGCGTTATCTACACCAGCCTCAGCTACGCAAAAAAGGGGCTTGGGCTAACAGTGGAAGGCAAGCGTACCGAAAATTTTGATTTCCGCACCCGCCCGCAAGAGGAAGGCGTCAGGGGGCTGATGCACTACATCCCGCCCATGACACGGGTGAACACCTACCGCTTGTTGGCACGTTACGCAGCCAACACTCAATTCGTCGGAGAACAGGCATTTCAGGTAGATGCCAGTTATGCATTGAACAGAAAGCTGACGCTGAGCGCCAATTTTTCCAATATCACCAACCTTGACGGCGATAAACTTTATCGGGAGCTGTTTACAGAAGTCTATTACAAGTACAAGCGAAAGTGGACGCTCACGACCGGGGTGCAGCTTCAGGACTACAACTTGGAGGTTTATTTTGGCAAACCAGAGGCAGCGCCCGCGAAGACCATTACGCCGTATTTTGATTTCATGTACAAATTCAACCCAAAGACCTCGATACGCTTCGAGTCGCAGTACATGAGCATGTCGGAAGACCACGGCATCAAGTCTGACTACGGTAGTTGGGTGTTCGGCCTTGTGGAGTTCACGCTGGCACCGCATTGGGCCATCACGGTATCCGATATGTACAATATTGACCCCGGCAAGGAGTCGCCAGTTGATTTTCAAACAGGCGAAAAGCAGGAAATCCATTACCCACGTTTCGACGTTTTCTATACGCACAAAGCCAACCGCTTTTCGCTGAGTTATGTGAAACAAGTGGAAGGCGTCGTGTGCTCTGGCGGTATTTGCCGACTGGAGCCAGCGTTCAGTGGTGTAAAAATGTCCGTCAACTCAACTTTTTAATGATTTTAGCCCGTTGTTGGGTCAATTATCAATTCAATTTTTGAAAATGAAAAAATACATCCTTCTTTTCGCTTCCGTCCTATTTTTCTTGACTGCCTGTGAGGAAATACCACCCAAGGTTACCGGCTCTATGGGAGGCGGTGGAGGCAATACCCCAAACCCTGTGGAAGACCAAAAGCGCCAGGTCATCATCGAGGAGTTTACGGGAGTCCGGTGCGTACAGTGCCCGGCTGGCGCAGCATTTATCCAAGACCTCTTGGCAATACACGGCGAACAGCTCATCGCAGTGTCCATTCACGCTGGCGATTTCACCAACCCGTATTCTGGCAGCCAGTACGACTTTAGGACACCAGAAGGCACCCAGCTTTTGAGCTACCTCGACCAACCGTTCGGCTTCCCGTCGGCAGTCGTAAACAGGAAGCTGTTCCCCGGCCAATTCGACCTTCAGCTCGGCCAGGGCGACTGGGCCGGCTATATTGCCTCCGAAAAGGAGGTCGCCCCGAAGGTGCGCATCAATATTGAACCTGACTTCAACTTGGGCACCCGCAAGCTGAACGCCGACGTAACGCTGTACATGGACGAAGCCATTGCTTCCTCTGATGTGCGCCTGAGCATCATGATTACCGAAAACAATATCAAGGACTGGCAGATTACCCCCGCCAGTTCCACACCGCAGCCGGATTACAACCACCGCCACGTACTGCGGGGCATGCTCACCGCCTATGATGGGGACCCCGTCACTGGCACCCTTTCTGCTGGTGCAGAAATCAAAAAAACTTTTTCCTATAATTTGCCAGCCGGATGGAAGGAGGAAAACTGCGAAATCGTGGCCATCGTGAGCCTCAACGGCGCATCGAAAGAAGTGCTTCAAGCGCACCAAGTGCATTTGATAAAATAGCTTCCGCAATATTGGGTAATAGGTCTTCCATCTACCCCAATTCCGACATGCCCGAAAACGACAAACCCGCACTGNNCAGTGCGGGTTTGTCGTTTTCGGGCCGCTCCAATTTCCAGTTGGTGCAATTTTTACCTAAAAAACTTCCGCTCAAACACGGCCTCGTTGCCCACCGCATCCCGTACCACGAGCCTGAAATTGTGCTCGCCCGGCGGAATGAGGCCATCGAAGCGGTGGGTAATCGTGCCATTTTTCTTGTCATATTCCATCAGCACCCACTGGCCATCCACATGGGCGTCGAAGCTTAGGCTTTCCACATTGGGGGCGGTGGCCACGTTGTCGCTTATTTTAAAGGAAAACTGCTTGTAGTTCTGCATGTTTTGCCCAAAAACGACCTGTTTGATGACGGGCGGCGTTACGTCCACCATGATAGCATAGTCGCCGAGGCCACGAACTTTTGTGCGAAGCAGGCCATCTTCCCAGCGGCCACCGCAGTTTAGCACCCGGCTGCCTTCGCAGTAGGCCACGAACACTTTGGGCTTCAGTTCGGCAGGGATGGACTGTGTGGGCCGTATTCCGATGTCGAAGAAATCATGCACGGGAGTGCGGCTGTTGCTGAGGTGGTGCACGGCAGAGTAATAGCCAGACGACCGCTCAGGGGTTACGTCATATTTAAGGTAAAGGTCTTCGTAAAGCGTACCGGGCGGCATGTGCAGGTAGAGGCCCTCGGTACGAATCATATTGCCCTCGTTGTAGGGTAGGATATAGTTGTAGTTTTTGTTCTGGACGGGCTGCAATAGGTTGGTGGATTCGGGCTTCCTTTTTGCCCAAAACTCAAGCGTGGAGCTGTTGCCAGCCACATCGGAAGCTACGAGCGTGATTTTGCTGGCTTGGGCCCCCACCAGTTGAACAACGCCGTTGTTGGACTGATGCCGATAGATGGACAAGTTGTTGCCAGGCAGGGAGTAGCAACGGTTGTAGTAGCTGTTTCTAGTTACCCGCTCCTCATAATCGCAGTGCGCATTGATGTAACGACTTTCGTCAAACGAGAACGATTCCAAGCTGAAATCGTACACGAGGCTGTCGTCCTGGTACATGGAAAGCTCAAAAATGCCGTTCCAGTTGCTCACCCGGTCAAAGTGGTCATAGACCTTGAGGCCAAAGCCCGTTTGCCCGGCATCGAGCAGGACGGTGTCGCCCTTTACACTATAGGTGTCGCCCGCTTTTAACAGAGTGATAGCCTTGGAATCGAGTTCCTCCCGTTTTTCGTTCAGCGAGTACACCTTTAGTGTGTGCATTTTTGGGGCAATGTTGTCCACCACCCGAAAGCCGAAAAGCAGGGGGTTGATGGGGTTTTGGGTGCTTGTTTCCCGCACCTCAAAGTGCAGGTGCGCCCCGTTTGAGGAGCCGGTGTTGCCCATCTTGCCGATTTCATCGCCTTGCGAAACGGGAAACTTATCGTGCGTCAGGTTAAGGTCCAACTCAAAAGACTCTTGAATGTACTGCTGAGCCTTTACGAAGTTGGCAATCTCCGTTTTAAACTTGTCGAGGTGGGCATACACGGTCGTGTAGCCGTTCGGGTGGCTGATGTAAAGTGAGTTGCCATAGCCGCTTTTGTCCACTTTTATCCGAGAAACAAACCCGTCGGCAGCAGAGAATACGGCATCGCCCGTCACGCCTTTGGCTGACTTGATGTCAATGCCCGCATGGAAGTGGTTGGGCCGCAGCTCGCCGAAGGTGCCAGATAGCAAGATTGCTTGTGAAACGGGTGCCTGAAAATAATTGCTGGGATAGTTGCCACGAACCGTGGGCTTGAGCTTAGGCACCGTAAACGCTAAAATCAACAGCGGCAGCAGAAAGACAAATGAATTCCTTTTCATCTCAAGTTGTTCTAAAGTTTTTGGCAAAAAGATAGGGTGAAAACGCAGGTTGTGGCCAAGTCTTATGCGAACGTTTAGCAAATATAAGGTTTGCATCTAATTCCAATAGACTTGGAACAAAAGGGGGGACCAGAAAATCGGTGGGGGATTCGGTAGGCTGGTGCTCTGAGCGGTGTCTAATTCTTGCCAGAAACTCCAACGACTACCCCTCTATTTCAAAAAACGTGTCAAATTTGAAAACTCGCCAATTCTTTTGGCGTAGAAGCTACTATTTTTGCGCACTTTTTTGAAAAGAGCTGAGTTATTGAGTCATGTTTTGCCATGCGGCAATCATCCTTATTCCTCACTCCTCATTCCTCATATCAAAATCATGTATCGTACACACAACTGCGGCGAGCTCCGCATCTCACACGTTGGACAGGAAGTGAAACTCTCAGGCTGGGTGCAAATTGGCCGTGACTTCGGTGGCCTCACCTTCGTTGACCTCCGCGACCGCTATGGCATCACCCAGCTCGTTTTCAACATGGACGATGACGCGGCGCTCTGCGAAAAAGCCCGCAAATTAGGCCGGGAGTTCGTCATCAGCGCCTCCGGTAAAGTGCGGGAACGCTCCAGCAAGAACCCCAACCGCCCCACCGGCGATGTGGAAATCATGGTCAGTGACCTGCAAATCCTCAACGCCTCCAAAACCCCGCCCTTCACCATCGAAGACACCAGCGACGGTGGCGACGACCTGCGCATGAAGTACCGCTACCTCGACATTCGCCGTTCGCCCGTGCAGCAAAACCTCATGTTCCGCTCGCAAGTGGCCATCGAGACCCGCAAGCACCTCAGTGGCGAGGGCTTCATCGAAATCGAGACGCCGAACCTCATCAAGAGTACGCCGGAGGGCGCACGGGATTTCGTGGTGCCCAGCCGCATGAACCCCGGCCAATTCTATGCATTGCCGCAGTCGCCGCAAACCTTCAAACAAATCTTGATGGTGGCGGGCATGGACAAGTATTTCCAAATCGTGAAATGCTTCCGGGACGAAGACCTGCGGGCCGACCGCCAGCCGGAGTTCACGCAGATAGACTGCGAGATGGCCTTCGTGACCCGTGAGGACATCCTCAACACGTTCGAACGGCTGACCAAGCATCTTTTCAAGTCCGTTTTGGGCCTTGAAATGGCTGACTTTCCCCGCATGAGCTACGACGAGGCCATGACCCGCTACGGCTCCGACAAGCCGGACATCCGCTTTGGCATGGAGTTCTGCGAACTGAACAGCGTAGCCCAAGGCCACGGCTTTTCCGTTTTCGATAGCGCCGAACTCGTGGTGGGTATCGTGGCCGAAGGCCAAGCTGAGGAATTTTCCAATAAGCATATCAAAGACCTCACCGAGTGGATGCAGCGCCCGCAAATCGGGGCGAAGGGCCTCGTTTGGATAAAATACAACGCCGACCCGAACGGCGAATTTGGTCGTTTTCGCAGCAGCGTCAGCAAGTTTTACAGCGAAGACCAGTTGCAGGCATTTGCGGTTAAAATGGGCGCAAAACCGGGTGACCTGTTGCTCGTGCTTTCCGGCGAAGCCGAAAAAACCCGCAAGCAGCTCAACGAGCTCCGCCTCGAAATGGGCCGCCGCATGGGCCTGATGAAAGCGGGTGACTTCAAGCCGCTATGGGTCGTCAACTTCCCGCTGCTGGAATGGGACGAGGATTCGCAACGCTTCTTCGCCATGCACCACCCTTTCACCGCACCGCTGCCGGAGGATGCCGATAAGATGATGAGCGGTGACCATGACACGTTGAAAAACCTGCGTGCCAATGCCTACGACCTCGTACTGAACGGCTCGGAAATCGGCGGCGGCAGCATCCGTATCCACGACCGGGGGCTTCAAGAGAAGAACTTCCAACTGCTCGGCTTCACGCCGGAACAGGCCGAAAACCAGTTCGGCTTCCTGCTCGGTGCCTTCGAGTACGGCGCACCCCCGCACGGCGGCATCGCCTTCGGCCTCGACCGTCTTTGCGCTGTGATGCGTGGCCAGACGAGCATCCGTGATTTCATAGCCTTCCCGAAAAACAACATGGGGAGGGACATGATGATTGATGCGCCGGATGGGCTGGATGAGACGCAGTTGAAGGAGTTGAGTTTGAGGGTGGAGGTGGTTGCGAAGTGCTAGAAAATCAGGTTGATAAGGGTTGATAAAAGATTGATAGGGTTGATAAATGACGCCTATCAACTTTATTCAACCTTTTATCAACCCATATCAACCAACAAATGACAAACACCGTCCAAAACCTCCCCGCCAAGCTCGAAGCCTTCGCCCGCCTCCTCCAAATCATGGACGACTTGCGGGAAAAATGCCCGTGGGACCGCAAGCAGACTTTTCAAACCCTGCGCAACCTTACCATCGAGGAGACCTACGAACTCGCAGACGCCATTCTCGATGACGACCTCAAAGGCATCAAGGAGGAACTGGGCGACATCATGCTGCACATGGTTTTTTATGCAAAAATCGCAGAGGAAAAACAGGCTTGGGACATGGCCGACTCCCTCCACGCCATCTGCGATAAATTAGTGCAGCGTCACCCGCACGTGTACGGCGATACTCAGGTGGCCGACGAGGAAGAAGTGAAGCGTAACTGGGAAAAACTGAAGCTGCAAAGCGGCAAAAAATCATTGCTGGAAGGCGTTCCGACCTCCCTGCCTGCCCTCGTGAAGGCTTGGCGGATGCAGCAAAAAACGGCACAAGTAGGCTTCGAATGGGAAAATACCGAGCAGGTCTGGGCGAAGGTGCAGGAGGAAATCGGTGAGCTGCAAGAGGCCGTCGAAGGCAATTTTTCGCAAGAAAAAAAAGAAGAAGAGTTCGGCGACGTGCTGTTCTCGCTGGTCAATTACGCCCGTTTCCTCCACATCGAACCAGAGACAGCACTGGAGCGGGTGAACCGGAAGTTCAAGGCCCGCTTCGAGTACATCGAGGCGAATGCCCCCAAGCCGCTGGACGAAATGACCCTGGCAGAGATGGATGCGCTATGGGATGAGGCGAAGGTGAAGTTGGCAGTGCCAACCGTGCAGCGACGAGTGCCAACGGTGCAGCGACGAGTGCCAACCGTGCAGTGACGAGTGCCAACGGTGCAGCGACGAGTGCCAACCGTGCAGCGACGAGTGCCAACCGTGCAGCGACGAGTGCCAACTATTCATCAGCAGCATCCATTTAAGCAAGTAGGGCATTTTTGTCCCTAACCACCTCCCGCACGATCACTTCCCCATGATGCCGCGTATTCTCAATAAACAACTTGCTCGTATTCAGCCCCGCCTGCACCACGCCTGCCAGATACACCCCCGTCAAGTTTGACTCAAAAGTCTCCGCATCCATCACGGGGCTTCGACATTCATCGGCGTTAAATTCAATGCCCAATTTTTCCAAAAAAACAAAATCCGGCTGGTAGCCCGTCATGGCCAGCACGAAGTCGTTTTCGAGCGTCACCTCGCCGTCGGGCGTGGAGAGCACTACCTCCTGTGGGCGGATTTCTTTGACCAAGGAATTGAAAAATGCCCGGATGCTGCCCTCCTTGATTCGGTTCTCGATATTGGGCCGGATCCAGTATTTCACATTTTCATAGATGCCACTTTCCCGGATGCACATCGTCACTTCGGCGCCTTTCATGTAGGTTTCCAATGCCACGTCGCAGGCAGAATTGGCAGCACCGACGACCAGCACCTTCTGCCCCACGTATGGGTGCGCCTCATCATAAAAATGTTTCACCTTCGGCAAATCCTCGCCCGGCACGTGCATCAGCCGGGGCACGTCGTAAAAGCCCGTGGCGATGGCGACATGGCGAGCTGCGTAGCTATTTTTCGTGGCTTTCACTTCGTAAATCCCGTCGCTGCGGCGCTCCATGCCCAACACAGGTTCGTAGGTTTTTACCTTCAGTTTCCAGCTTTCGAGGATGCGGCGGTAGTACTCCAACGCCTCCCGGCGGGTGGGCTTGTCCACGTGCGAGATGAACGGGACACCGCCGATTTCGAGGTTGAGGGAGGTGGAAAAGAAGGTCATGTTGGCGGGAAAACGGAAGATGGAATTGACCAACACGCCTTTTTCCATCACAAGATAGCGCAGCCCAGCCCGCTCGGCCTCAATGGCGATGGCGAGGCCAGTGGGGCCTGCGCCGATGATGAGGAGGTCGAGTGGGGCAGTAATTGCTGGCATATAGGATAAATTTGAGGACTTGCTGGCAAAGATGGCAAGAAGAACAGGAAGTGACAAATTGGCCAGTGATTTTGGGATTAGCAAAAAGGCATGTTCAACTACCCGTAGAGACGAGAGAAACAAGTATGTTCAATCAAACCTTCCCCTCCCACAAAGCTGCGCCTTGCCACTCCCAAGTTTGCTTAACTTTACCGAATGGAGGATTTTCGTTTAAAAAAATGGCGGCTCATTCTCGGCAAGCAGTCCGACCCGGAGGCTGAAGTCGGCCTTGAAGGCGATGCCGCTGGCATGGACGACGTGCTGGAAGCGCTCTACAACACTGATAGAAAAGGCGGCCTTGGCGCATCCTCACCCAACGTCAACCGCTGGCTGGGTGACATCCGGCAGTATTTTCCTACCTCGGTGGTGCAGGTCATGCAGAAAGATGCCGTGGAACGCCTGGAACTGCATCGCCTCTTGTTGGAGCCGGAACTACTGCAAATGGTGGAGCCCGATGTGGGCCTTGTGGCCACCATGCTGTCCTTGAACAAGGTCATGCCCGCCAAAACCCGTGAGACTGCTCGGATGGTGATAAAGAAAGTGGTGGAAGAATTGGAGAAGAAACTCCGTAACCCGCTCCGCCAAGCCATCGAGGGTGCGCTGAACCGATCGGTGCGCAACCGCAGACCCAAGCTCAATGAAGTGGACTGGAATCGCACCATTCGCCTCAATTTGAAATATTACCAACCTGATTATCAAACAGTTATACCAGAAAGCATTGTCGGTCACGGTCGAAAGGGCCAATCCTTGCGACAGGTCATCCTCTTGGTTGACCAAAGCGGCTCGATGGCTTCCTCGGTGGTGTACGCCGGGGTAATGGGGGCCATCATGGCCTCGCTCAAGTCGGTGCGCACCCACTTCGTCGCCTTCGACACAGCGGTAGCCGACCTTACCTACGAGATGAAAGACCCAGTGGACTTGCTGTTCGGCGTTCAACTGGGTGGCGGCACGGACATCAACAAGGCACTGGGTTATTCGCAGACGCTAATACAATCGCCCTCGGACACAATTTTGGTACTCATCAGTGACCTCTTCGAAGGGGGCAACCAAGGAGAAATGCTCAAAAAGGCCGCTGCCATCAAAGCCGCTGGCGTCAACTTCATCGTACTGTTGGCACTCGACGACAAAGGGGCGCCATCGTTTGATAAGTCAATTGCAGCTACGTTGGCAACAATGGATATTCCAAGCTTTGCCTGTACCCCCGACAAATTTCCAGCGCTGATGGAGGCGGCAATCGGAAAAAAGGATTTGACACATTGGAGGGAAACCAACCTGCGTTGACCTGCTGGTGGTTGTATTATTTTCAATCCAAAAACAACCGTCAAAGCCGTCGTGCTTTGAGGAAAGAATTTCTACTTTTGCGCCACGAAATAATCTTTGGTCGGGCAGCAAAAAAATGAATTGTATAAGAAAGCTTATCAGCAGGAAAATCAGTTGGTAGTTCTGTTTTCATAACTGTTTTGCTGGTAGCCAAAATCCATCCCTTCCAATCTACATTATGACAAATGCTATGGTCGAAGTAAAAATTTTCTCAGGAACGCACTCGAATTACCTCGCCGAAAAAATTGCCGACTACTACGGACAACCCCTTGGGGACATCTCCGTCAATCGCTTTAGCGATGGAGAGATGCAACCCGTCATCAACGAGTCCGTAAGGGGGGCCTATGTATTCTTGATACAATCAACGTTTGCCCCCGCCGAAAACCTGATGGAACTCCTGTTGGTGATTGACACTGCCAAACGGGCCTCTGCCGGGTACATCACCGCCGTGATACCGTACTTCGGCTACGCCAGGCAAGACCGGAAGGACAAGCCACGAGTGCCCATCTCAGCCAAGCTCATCGCAGAGCTGCTGCAGGCCGCCGGTGCCAACCGGGTGATGACCATGGACTTCCACGCTGACCAGATTCAGGGCTTCTTCGACATCCCGGTTGACCACTTGAAGAGCGAGGCCATTTACATTCCCCATTTGGAGAAAATGGACTTGACCAATGCCCTTTTCGCTTCACCCGACGTGGGCGGCGTGAAGCGAGCAAGGACTTATGCCAAGCATTTTGGCAAGAACCTCGTGATCTGCGACAAGTACCGCAAGAAGGCCAACGAGATTGCAGAGATGACCGTAATAGGTGATGTAAAGGGAGCAGATGTAATTTTGGTGGATGACCTTGTGGATACTGCGGGCACACTTTGCAGGGCGGCAGACATTATCATCAAAGAAGGTGCAAACAGTGTACGAGCCATCTGTACCCACCCAGTGCTTTCTGGGAAGGCGTATGAAAACATCCAAAAATCAGCGCTTGAGGAATTGATAGTTTGCGACACCATCCCAATTCCACAGGCAGGGCGACCGGACAAAATAAAAGTGCTTTCCACTGCGAAGCTGTTCGCAAGGGCCATACGCAATACGCACGAGCACCGCTCGATTTCAGCATTGTTTATCGAGGGGTAACGCCCACCTGATATTGCCAAGTGCCTTTCCAGTAAGCGCCAAGACGCTTTTCAACTCTTGGTACTGTTATCAAGAAAGGCCCCAATAGCTTTAATGGCATTGGCTACCCTGTCGTATTCAACCTTGTAATGAATGAATTTGCCATCACGGATGGTTTCCACAAGACCTGCCGACCGCAAAATTCGGAGGTGTTGAGAGGTGATGGACTGCTCCAGCTTTAAGGTGTTGTAGATTTTGTTGACATTAATTGTCTCATGCTCGTCAATGAACTCAAGTATCTTCATGCGCAGCGGATGCGCCAATGCCCTGAGTATCTCCGACGACACCTGTAGCTTGTCATCATTGATGATTACCTTAGCCTTTCTCATAGAAGTCAAAATTTTTGGCGAAACGAAGTTGTGGAGGCAAATATGCGCTAATTATTTATCTTTTCAAAAAAGTTATAAAAAAAATGCTGTAAGCCCATACGGGTTTACAGCATTTTTGAAAAAGCCTTCTAAAATAGAAATATCGGCAAATAACGAACAGGCAATCAATCGAGCACCTGCCGCTTTGCCCTGAGTCAATTTTTTTTCATCAAAGGATTATAATTTGATTTTGAAATCTTTAGCCTTCACCCAGCAGAAGATGCCTATAAAATCAGGCAGCCAAATCCTCCACCAATTTGGAGATTTGCCCCAAGCGATCCTTGTCCAAGCCATAAAAGATGAACTTGCCTTGGCGTTCTGTGGCGACTACACCAGCCCTGCGCAGGATGGCCAAGTGCTGTGAAGCTACGCTTTGTTCGAGCCGCAATTTGATGTAGATGTCTGTCACGGTCATTTTTTCATTCTCTTCCAGTAAGTCAATGACCCGTTGGCGGAGTTTGTGATTGATGGCCCTGAGCACCAGTACGGCTTTGCGCAGTTCAGCGTAGTCGAGCTGGATTTCTTCTTTTCCCTTCTTGAGCACAATTGTCTCGCTTTTTTGCTTTCTCATATTATGTTTTTTTAAAAAACTGGTTAAAAAATTGTTGTTAACAACATTTAAGTTTTCTCAAATTAATAAAATCTTCATACCTGCAAACCAAGAACTATACCAATCGAAGTGATAACAGTCGCTTGTAATGCTTAAAGCCCCCAAAGTCAGTGCGAAAATAAACGCACATTTTTAAAATTCAAAGAAAATTAAAAGTAATTTTTTATCTTATATGAAATCATTTGTGCCTAACAATCAATAATTTAGCTCGATTTTGGCCGTGCGGAGGTAATGTTTGGTACCTTTAGGTAGCATGGGACTGCGTAGGCCACATCTTCGAAATTCTTATTCAAAAATGCAGTCATAGCTTGTGAAATTATTTGCGTTGCATTGCATTTTTTCACCTTGCTGAATGTTGCCAAGGGGGTGTTGAACGCCATTTTGCACTTCTCGGCCCCATTTCCACAGAAAATTATTCGTTGTCCACGATCAAAGTAAGTCCCAAACGAACTGCCATCAATCACCATTGGCTGTGGCTCGAGGAGGGCGTTGCCAGCCGCATCGAAAAGCGCCGTGTACACTTCCATCCGCCGGGCATCAATCATTGGGCAGTAGAGGGTTTGTGGGTCTTGTTCGTGGGCTGCTTCGCTGGCTGCGCTGGCCAAAGCTGCCAACGTGCTGACGGTGATGAGCGGCTTGTCCAGTGCAAAGCAGATTCCCTTTGCCGTAGAGAAGCCTACCCTCAGTGAGGTATATGATCCCGGCCCTTGGCTTACGGCTACGGCATCAAGGTCCTTTAGGTCGAGTCCAGCCTCCTCCATGCAGCGCTGGATGAGCACTGTGATGACCCTTGAGTGCTCGTTTTCTCCGGTGGACTCGTGCAATGCAAGCACTTCCTTGCCCCTGCTTAGGCACACGGAACACACGCTCGTTGCCGCTTCAATATTTAAGATGATTGGAACTGTCAAAATCGCTTGGTATTTTCGGTCGTTTAAATTCCTATTTTTGCACCCACAACCTTGATTTTCATTCAGCCACTTTATGAACGCTTACCTGTTTCAACGTTTTTTGTAGCTACGCTCAATCTTTTCTCCCACCTCCGATGGGAGTATCGGCCTTCCATTATTCAACATTGCTGGGCACCATATTCCGGCGCAAAAGTCAAAAAAAATCGCATGTTAGATAAACTTGAATCCATTCGCAGCAATTTCATCAACTTGGAGGAGCAGATGTCCGACCCTGGCATTGTCAGCGACCAAGCCCGTTACACCAAAATCAGCAAAGAATATTTTAAGCTGAAAGAAGTAGTAGATGCCTATTTGGACTACAAAAACGTACTTGGAAACATCGAAGGTGCCAAGGAACTGCTCCGTGAGAAGGACGAGGAAATGCGAGAAATGGCCAAACAGGAACTCCAAGAATTGGAGCCTCGCAAAGCAGAACTGGAGGAAGCCATCAAAACCCTGCTCATACCCCGAGACCCAGAGGATGCAAGGGACATCATCTTCGAAATAAGGGCTGGCACGGGCGGCGACGAGGCCAGCCTTTTCGCTGGCGACCTCTTCCGCATGTACATCAAATATTTTGAAACACAGGACTGGAAAACAGAAGTGCTCTATGAAAACGAAGGGACTGCTGGTGGCTATAAAGAGGTCTCATTGGAGGTCAAGGGCAATGACGTTTACGGCAGAATGAAGTTCGAGTCCGGCGTACACCGGGTGCAGCGAGTACCTGCCACCGAGACCAAGGGCCGGGTGCACACCTCCGCAGCTACCGTAGCCGTGATGCCCAAGATGGAAATGGAGGACGTGAACATCAACCGCTCCGACCTCAAGATTGACACTTTCCGCTCAAGCGGCGCAGGTGGTCAGCACGTGAACAAGACAGAATCCGGTGTGCGCCTCACACACATCCCAACGGGCGTGGTAGTCGAGTGTACCGAAGGCCGCTCTCAACACTCCAACAAGGAGATAGCCGAACAGCGGCTCTACCAGAAAATTTATGAGATGCAAAAGGAGAAGCTGAATGCCTCTATTGCTGCCCAACGAAAATCGCTCGTCGGCTCCGGCGACCGATCCGAAAAAATCCGCACCTACAACTTCCCACAAAACCGAATCACCGACCACCGAATTGAACTGACGCTCTACAACCTCGACCAAGTGCTGGAAGGGGACATCACCAGAATCATTGAAGGTTTGCAAATCGCAGAAAACACAGAGAAGATGAAGGCGATGGAGGAAGCGTAGACGGAGGCCAATCCTGGCCAGCCTTTCTTCCAAACTTTTGCTGGGTGTTTTTAATTCGCTTTGTTACTTTGCTCAAAAGTAATGAGCCATCTTTTTTTTGTTTAAATGTTCCACCTAAATGTTTAAACAAAAAAAATAAAACTCTGTTACACTTCTTCTTCTCGCAAGAAAGCAAAAAAATGATTTTGGCAAAAAAAGTAATTGTAATCGGTTCTGGCTTTTCGGGTTTGGCCACCGCAAGCTGTCTGGCACAGCAGGGTTTTGAGGTGACTGTACTCGAAAAAAACGACGCCCCTGGTGGCCGTGCCCGCAAGTTCGAGGCGGCGGGGTTCACATTCGACATGGGACCGAGCTGGTATTGGATGCCCGATGTCTTTGAGGATTACTTCAACCTGTTTGGCAAAAAAGCCTCCGACTATTACGACCTCGTGCGCCTTGACCCTTCCTACCGTATATTTTTTGGTGAAAAAGACGAAATGGACGTTCCCGCTGGGGTGGAGGCGCTATGCCAAATGTTCGAGCGGGAGGAGCCTGGAAGTAGCGCCAAGCTGCGCCAATTTTTGAGCGAAGCGAAGTACAAATACGAAGTGGGCATGGGCGATTTCGTGCGCAAGCCCAGCTTGTCCATCTGGGAATTCGCCGATTGGCGGATACTGGCCAGCATGTTCCGGCTGCAGATGTTCAGCTCGCTGTCGTCGCATGTGCGGTCACTTTTTACCAACAAAAAACTCATCGAGCTGCTGGAATTCCCCGTGCTGTTCCTCGGTGCCACACCGGAGAACACCCCTGCCATGTACAGCTTGATGAACTACGCCGACATGGCGCTTGGGACTTGGTACCCTATGGGCGGCATGACGAAGATTATTGAGGGCATGGTGTCGCTGGCCGAGGAACTTGGCGTGAAAATCTGCCTCGGCGAGGAAGTGAACCAAATCTTCGTGCCAAATGGTCACGCCACAAAAGTCATCACAAACAAGGGCGAACACGCTGCCGATGTGGTGGTTGGCGGTGCCGATTACCACCATGTCGAACAGCATCTGCTGGATGGGCAGGTGCGCCAATATTCCGAAAAGTACTGGGACAAGCGGGTGATGGCGCCGTCGAGCCTGTTGTTTTACCTCGGCGTGAACAAACGCTTGAAGGGCCTGCTGCACCACAATCTTTTCTTCGACAAGGACTTCAAGCAACATGCGGTGGAGATATACGAAGACCCTGCCTGGCCGACCGACCCGCTGTTCTACGTCTGCGCCCCGTCTGTCACCGATGCATCCGTGGCGCCAGTGGGTTGCGAGAATCTCTTCGTGCTGATTCCCTTGGCGCCCGACCTCCAAGACACGGAGGAACTCCGGGAGCGGTATTTCGACATCGTGATGCAGCGATTGGAGAGCCTGACCGGACAAGATGTTCGCAATTCGATAGTGTACAAGCGCTCTTTTGCCCACAATGACTTCAAAAAGGACTATCACGCTTTCAAGGGCAATGCCTACGGATTGGCCAACACCCTCCTGCAAACCGCATTTCTGAAGCCAAGGATAAAGAGCAAAAAAGTAGCAAACCTTTACTATACCGGCCAACTCACCGCTCCTGGCCCCGGCGTGCCTCCGTCGCTGATTTCGGGGCAGGTCGTGGCAGGACTGATTGCAAAGAACCACGGCTAAAACTTTAAACTAAAAACGAAACTAACTGGCTTGACCATGCTAAATCTATACAATACCACTTGTCAAGAATGCAGCCGCCTCATCACCCAGCGGTACAGCACTTCCTTTTCGATGGGCATAAAGGCATTTGACCCAAAAATCAGGATGCCAGTGTATGCCATTTATGGCTTCGTGCGGTTTGCCGATGAAATCGTGGACACCTTTCATGGCTTCCCAAAGGCAAACCTGCTGCAGCGGTTCCGGGAGGATACTTACACGGCCATCCGGGAGGGCATCAGCCTGAATCCCGTACTTCATGCCTTTCAGGAAGTGGTGCACCGCTATGGCATCGAGCAGGAGTTGATTGACGCCTTTCTTGACAGCATGGAAATGGACCTGCACCATAGTTATTATGGAAGCGACCTGTACGAAAAATACATCTACGGTTCGGCGGAGGTAGTGGGCCTGATGTGCCTGCGGGTATTTTGCGAGGGCGATAGGGAACTTTACGACCGGCTGAAATCGCCTGCCCGAAGCCTCGGTGCAGCCTTCCAGAAAATCAACTTCCTGCGGGACCTGAAGAGCGATTTTGACGACCGGGGCCGGGTTTATTTCCCTGGGGTGGACTTCAACACATTCACGCAAGCGGAAAAGGAGACCATCGAGACAGAAATAAAAAAAGACTTCGACGATGCCTATCTCGGCATCGTGCAATTGCCAAAGAGCGCCCGTTTTGGTGTATATTTGGCCTATGTTTACTACTTGAATTTGTTCAAGAAAATTCGCCGAACGGCGGCGGCAAAGGTCAAGGAACAGCGCATCCGGGTGAACGACGGCAAGAAGATTTACCTGCTGTGCAGCTCTGCGGTTCGCATGAGTTTGAACATGCTTTAACAAGGATTGACAGTGGAGGGCAACGTTAGCGTCCTCAATCTTTCAATCCATCAATCCTTCGAAAATGGTTCTCAAAAATATCCTCATCACGTTGGCCACGGTAGGCGGCATGGAGTTCGTGGCATGGTTTGCCCACAAGTACATCATGCACGGGTTCGGCTGGAAATGGCACGAAGACCACCACCGCCCCGACTTCAAGGAAGGTAGGTGGTTTGAAAAAAACGACCTTTTCTTCCTCGTTTTTGCCACGCCGGGCATCACCGGTATCTTGCTTGGAACGCTTACGGCATACACATCGCTGTTCTACGTAGGGGTGGGCATCACCATTTACGGGGCCATTTATTTCCTCATCCACGATGTGTACATCCACCAGCGCTTCGAGTGGTTCCGGCAATTGGACTCGAAGTACAGCCGGGCCATACTGCGGGCGCACGGGTCGCACCACGCCGTTCAGACAAAGGAGGATTGCGAGTCCTTTGGATTATTGGTGGTGAACCCGAAATATTTCAAGAAAAGGAGTGAGTGGGGGAAGAAGGAAGGAAGCGCAAAACCAGTCGGGGCGTCCAAGGTATCAGCAGGGGCAAGTGCGCATTGATTTAGTTGAAATGCAGTCCTCTACGCCCGATTTGTGCGAGTTAACCCACCAAATGCCTGGCCTGCTCCCTCACAAATAATTGCGATACCGCTCACGCCAAAACCCCCTTCCTCGCCGAAAACGCCCGTTTTTGCGTTAAAATGCAACGGATTGTTTCAAAAAGCTCCTATTCACTCTTTAAAAGTTGATTTGTTCTCAATCAAAGTTGACTTGTCGTCATTGAAAGTTGATTTGTTCTCAATCAAAGTTGACTTGTCGTCAATGAAAGTTCATTTTTCGTCGTTAATACCCCATTTTTTGTTTTTAAAAGTTCATTTGTCATCAATGACAAATGAACTTTGATTGACGACAAATGAACTATTAAACACATAAAATGGTGTTTTAAACACATATTGTTGACTTTGATTGACGACAAATGAACTATGATTGACTAATTTACAAAAAATTATAAAAATTACTACCTTTTTTAACCGAAACACTTGACAAAAAGAACCTATGTTTTGATATTTGGCTCGGCAACAACGACTTTCTTTTTCACCATTTAAATCAATCAAAACATGGCAGGAAGACTCTTCACGGTTGTGATTCCAAGGCAACCCGACCCAACCAACACGCTTGGCACCGACATCCTCTCCAAGCACACCGCCGACGGGGCGGCAAGCCCCATCCCCGCCGCAATGGCCACCCAGCTTCAAGCCAAGCTGGACGAAGGCGACGCCAAATACACCCTGCAAAAGGACTTGGACAAGTGGAAGGAAAAGTACACCGAGGAGCGCAACCTCCTACTCGGCCTCGATGTCAACCAGACGTCCAACACCGAGGGCACCGTCCTTTTTTACGTCACCTCCATCCGGGACTTCCTCCTCGGCCAGTTCCGAGGCGCGGAGCGCAAGCTCGGCGATTGGGGGTTCATCGTCAACTCGCCGAAGGGCAAGCCACAGGTCAACATCCCCCGCAACCCAGAAAAGCTCATCAAGCTGGGCCAGGGCATCATCAGAAAGCACGAGGAGGACGACGAGGCCAGCATCCTCACCAGCTTCAACATGGCCGCAATGGCCACCCTCGTCACGAACGCCGACACTAACAACGGCCTGGCCGCCAAGGCCAACCGCGATAAGGAGAAAGCCACCCAGGCCCGCAACATCGCCCTCGGCACCGCCAAAGGGCAGAACAGGAAGACCGTTGGCACGGCGATATACCTCATCTGCTCCATCCGCGACATCCTGCTCGGCATCTACCGGGGCCGCGAGCAAAGCCTCGGCGACTGGGGCTTCGAGGTCAACTTCAACTCCACAACGCCGCCGCCGCCGCCGCCCGGCGTTTGAGTTGGCAGTTCGACAGTTGGCAGTTGGCAGTCAGTCTTAGAGTTGGCAGTTTGATAGTCAATTAGCATAGCATCATTAAAATAAAAAGAGGGCTGGTATTCATTGCAGATACCAACCCTCTTTCATTATAGCACGGCACCGACTAAACAACTGTCGAACTGACTGCCAACTGCCAACTGTCGAACTGCTAACTGAAGAACTGCCAACTCAAATACGCTTCCGGCCTCATTTGTAGCTTGTTACAAAATCAGGAAAAAAAAATTTGTCGGAGGTTCGTACAAAGTTTTCTACCTTTACAACCGATTTAAAATGGAGTGAAAACTTCATTTGGACTTTTATCATCCCATGAGCATTTTTTTACTATGAAACCGATTGTAGTCCTTTTACAAACCCATCTCCTGTTTTCTTCTTTTACCCGGCATTTGGCTTTTTTGCTGCCGTGCCAAATTCTCCATGAATAAAAAACGAGGCTGATACTGTAGATTTGCCAGAGATGTTTGGTGAACAGTACGACTTGTTTTTTCGTAAAGGAAACTACATCGCTTTCCAAGTCAAGGAATCCCGGAATCCATCTTTTTTAAATTTTAAACGTAAAAAAACGAGGTATGACGAACCGATTACTCCTCAAGTGGCAGTTGCGACTATTGTGCGCAATAAGCCTAATCCCATTAGCATTGCAGGTGAGCGCCCAGTGCGCCTGTTTTACATCCAACGGCGTCCAGTGCGTAGGCAACTACCAGTTGAGCAACGGCAACACCGGTACCTATGGCCTCAGTTACAGCGGTGCCGACACGGTCTATGTGGGCGCAAGCTGTAGCGCTCCGCTCAACATCGGCTCCAACCAAGTGCAGGCCACCTTGCCACTTGGCTTTTCAGTGAACAACTACAATTCGGGGGGCTACCCAATCGGCGCTATGGTACCTGCGGGCACGCTCGTGACCTACCATTACTGGATTGTAAAAAATGCGCCCGGCCTCCCAACCATTGTCAGCACGGACACCATTTGCTTTACCATTGCATTCGTGGACTCCGTGGCGCCCATCATCAACATCGCCATCCCGAGCCAAACGGCTTCCTGCACATCGGACAACTATGTGGGCTGGCTACAGGCCCAATTGGACTCGCTCGAAGCAAACAAGGCTGGCTTCGACAACTGTGGCATTGACACTATTTTCCACAATGGCCCCGCCAATTTCACCGACAACTGCGGCGTGGTGGCAGTCACCTTCACGGTCCGGGACGTTTCCGGCAATGAGGACACCGTTACCGCCACCTACACCATCACGGACAACACCCCGCCCGTGTTGGCAGGGGTGCCCGCCGATGTGATTATCGCTTGCAGCGCCCCCATACCACCCGTGCCCAACGTGACCGTGACGGACAACTGTGCGGTGGGCCTGACGGTCGCTTTTAACCAAAACAACTCCCAATCGCCCAACACGTCCAGTTGCAACCATTACGACTATACCATCATCCGTACTTGGTCAGCCAATGACGCTTGCGGCAACACGACGACCGCTACGCAAACCATCAACGTTGGGGACACCGGGTTGCCGGACTTCGACATCCCCGCCGATACGACGGTAAGTTGTGAAACGCCCGTGGACACCCTCACACTGGGGTCTTACAGCAACGTGACCGACAACTGCTCCTCCGTGCTGAACGTCAGCATGGCCGATGTCGTCACCAATGGCCCATGTGGTCAGGCCCGCACCATCCTGCGCACTTGGACGGTGACCGACCCCTGCCTCAATGCCCGCACCAAAACGCAGACCATCACGGTCATTGACACCATCCCGCCGACGGCGGTGTTCCCCGCCGACATCACGGTTGATTGTGCCAATGTGGGCAACATCAACATCACCGGCGTACCGACCATGATTGGCGACAATTGCGATACCCTCGCTTTCTATACCCAACTCCCCGATACGCTCGTGGCCGGTACCTGCGACCATAGCTACATACTAAAGCGCCCCTGGGTAATAACGGATGCCTGCAACAACTCCGCCTTTGGTCTCCAAATCATCACCGTCACCGACAACGTGAACCCAGTAGTAAACACGCAGGCGCAGAACCGAACCATCACCTGCGATGATGCAGTGAATGCCGACAGCGTCTTCAATGCTTGGGTAACAGCTCATGGCAACGCAGTCGCCTCCGACAACTGTACGAGCAGCGCCGACCTTACTTGGTTTGCCTACAATGCTGGCACGAATACGAATGCCACTTTGGCTGCGCCAAATTGCGCAAGCCCCACCGCTGGTATCTACCGCACGAGAACGGTAACATATATAGTGGAGGACAAATGCGGCAACCGGGACACCACCACGGCCATTTTCACCGTGACGGACAATACGGCGCCCGTGCTTACGAACTGCCCCGCCAGCATCACCACCGACACCGACCCCGGTCAGTGCGATGCACTGTTGACCTTGGCCTTGCCTGAAATCGTGGAGGAATGCGGAAATACCGCCGCTGCGCAAAACTTTTCGCTCACGCAAATATTGACCATACCCAGCGGGATGGACCCCGTGGAAACGCCAGTCAACGAACTGACATTCAACTTCAGCGTACCGGGACCACCGTTCATCGCTACTTCCAACGCCACGCTGAAAATCATCTTGGACAATGTGGACGCAGAAGAGCCGACCGAGTTTTTCATGGTTTATGGCGAGGATGGCTCGGTACTTGGTGCCGTGGCGCACACCCCGGTTCAGTGCGGGGACACCATGACCACATTTACCCTCACCACGGCCCAAGTCAATGCTTGGGCGTTTGACGGGGTACTTACGCTGACCGTGAAGCCGAACATTCCTGTCGGGCAGCCCGGTCGTTTTTCCATCAACCCCATTTGCCCCAACGGCGCTGTGACAGCCGACCTGAGCTACACGACCGAGTTCCCGGTCGGCCTCCGGTTTGAATACAGCCTGAATAGCGGTGCCCGCAATTTGGTGTCACCAATAGCACCAGTAGTAGAAACCTTTGGGCAAGGCACCACGAGCGTGACCTACTACTTCACCGATTGCGCAGCAAATGAGACCACTTGCAACTTTGCCGTCACCGTGGAGGACAACGAAGCGCCAGTCATTGCTTGCCCACCGAGCGTGAGCATCAACCTGGCCTCCGGCGAATGCACACAGGATGTGCTGATTCCGCTCTTTTCTGCCATCACCGACAACTGTGCCGTGACGACGCCATCCGTGCAGGAGCAACCGGTTGACTCGCTCGACCGCCTTATCACTTTCAACTACAACCCGAACCTGAACGACTACGTGGCTAACAACAAGACGTTCACTTTCAGTGGTTTGCAGGGCAATGCTATACCGGGCGCCGTTCAGCTTATCATCACCATACAAGGCGATGTGGACTCGGTAGGTGCTTATTTTCAGATTTACGACAACGACGGCAACTTCCTCGGCACGACGGCGAAGGGACAGCCGAACGTAACGCCGGGCGACTGCAATACGCCGAGCACAGCGACCTTCAACATCCCCGCCGCTACCTTCAACGATTGGGCATCGGCAGGAAACATACAGGTAACGGCAGTTTCTTACATGAGCTACCCGATACCGCCCGCTGGACCGGGCTGGGGCATCAACCCCTGCAACCCATTGGCCGTGACCGCTGACGGCGATACGGACGGCAGCTTTATCTATGCTGCTTTCAGCTACCAAAGCGTGGCGCCAACCTTCTCGGCATCGGGCGCTACGACCATCAGTCAGGTAACGCTGACCCCACCATTGGAGGCAGCGACCTATACGCTCAACCAAGGCACTACTACCTTTACTTATGGCACCACCGACCTGGCGGGCAACCCCGGCAGTTGTTCATTCAACGTCACGCTGAACGACGTGGAGCCACCAGTGGCGCTTTGCGGACCAACCTTCGTGGAAATCAACCCATCGGGCATTGTGTCGCAAACGATATTGCCCTCGGAGATTGACCTTGGCAGCTCTGACAATTGCGGTTTCATCTCTATGACGGTAACGCCAAGCTCAGTGACTTGCAACGATGCCCAGTTCAACCCAAATCCTATTACACTGACGGTGACGGATGCCGCTGGCAATGTGTCCACTTGTAATACCTTCGTCAATGTGACTGTGCTGGGACCAGTACCCACCATTTCGACGACTTGCGGCAGCGCCAACCTGTCTTTCTTTGCCAATCCTCCGGCAGCGCCTGGTGGTGGCAACAATCCTTACCAATATATATGGTACAATCCACAGGGCCTTCCGTTTGCTTATGTGCAGAATCCAGTGATACTGGATGCCAATCAAAGCAACCTCGGCTTCTACAATGTGGTGATTCAGGGCCTTACAGGCTGCGAGGCAGTAGGTGCGGTGCAAGTAACCTGCGACATGCTCCCGCTCCAAAAGCCGACGCTCCAAACATTGGACGCCGTTATTTGCGCCTCCGAAAATGTGCAGTTGACCACCCCGCTCGTTTGCGGCAGCACAGTGATATATAAATGGTACAGCGGCACCATACCCGGAGTGCTCATCGGCACGACGACGGTGCCAAACTACTCGATGTTGCCATCGGCTTCCGGCATGTTCAGCTTCTATGTGGTCGTGGAGCGCAATGGATGCGAGTCGGCACCCTCCGACCCCATCACCATCACGGTGGAGGCAGCGCCAACGGCCATGCCCATGCCAACGAGCATCATTCTTTGCGAAGGCGAGGCAATCCTGCTCAACTCCATCAACAACGCCACTGGCACCACCTGCCATTGGACAGGGCCTTGCGGCTTCGAGTCGTTCAATTGCAGCCCAGCCCCGATTGTGGGCGCTACGCTCTGCAACAGCGGCATATACACGCTGGTAACAACAAGAAACGGTTGCCCCTCCATTCCTGCTACGGTGGCAGTAACGGTGGTGAGCCAGCCAGCGCAGCCTTTCATCTCGAACTCCACGAGCCAAGGCACACCAGCTTGCCAAGGCGCCACACTGACGCTGACCGCCACCAACGTGGCAGGTGCGGTGTCGTACCTCTGGACTACGCCCACGTTTACCACCATCAGCACCTCCTCCAACGTCCTTAGTATCCCAAGTGCCAACATCGGCCAACATGCCGGGCAATGGACCGTGCAGGCCATTGGCAACCCATGCGTTTCGGTGGTTTCGCCACCAGTGACGGTTTACATCGTGCTCCCACCGGAAGCAGTTTCGGCGGCAGCCAACCCAACGCAGGTGTGCGAGGGACAATCGGTGCAGCTTTCGGCTTCTTCTGCTTCGCAAAACGTGAGCTTCTTTTGGGTGTACCCCAATGGACAAAGCTCTGCCTTGCAGAACCCGGTCAT
Organism: Saprospiraceae bacterium UBA6168; assembly: GCA_002435785.1. Taxonomy (GTDB): domain Bacteria; phylum Bacteroidota; class Bacteroidia; order Chitinophagales; family Saprospiraceae; genus UBA6168. The sequence goes on from DIUC01000057.1 coordinate 39,540, forward strand.
CACGAACGTCAACAGCAACAACGCCGGCAACTACACGCTGATAGTGACGAACCAGTTTGGCTGCTCCGTCACGGCCTCCGTGGAAGTGGGTGTCATCAATCGGGTAAACATCACCAGCGTCAGCAGCAACGCTCCGGCTTGCCCCAGCGGCCCGGTGAATGTGGAGCTGGTGTCAACGGTCTTCCCAATTGACAATGGCACTTACCAGTACCTATGGACGGGGCCGAACGGCTACACTTCCGTGAACGCCATCGCCACTATCCCGAACGCCACATTTGCCAGCAGTGGAACTTATACCTTAGTAGTGACCAATGCGCAGGGTTGTAGCTCGCTGCCAGCTACGCTGAACGTGGCCGTGCCGCAGGTCGTTGGAACACCGACGGTGCCGACTGGTATCATCAATCCATACTGTGTGGGCGATGCCTTGACCATTGCCACCAGCCCCTATCCGGGGCCAAACGTGACCTATATCTGGCACACGCCATCCGGCAACTACACGACGAGCACTCCCTCCTTGACTCTGCCCAACCTGACGGTAACGGACGCTGGGCCATATACGGTAAATTACAGCGTGAACGATTGCCTATCCGGCACATCTGGTACAGCGACCCTCGTGGTGAATCCAGCACCTGCTGTGCAAGTCATGAGCAACAGCCCAGTTTGTCAGGGGCAAACGTTGGAACTCAGCGTGAACTGTACGCCTGGTGCCATTTATGAATGGACAGGCCCGGGCGGTTTTAGCTCCTCGGTTTGCAATCCAGTGGTATCCAATGTGAACCCAGCACTGAACGCAGGTACTTATACGGTTCGGAAAAGGGTGGGCGGCTGTTGGTCCGAAATCGTATCGGTCAACGTTACCGTTAATCCCCAGCCCACAGTGCCCACTGCCATCAACGCAGGCCCCTATTGTGCCAACACGGACAACGTGATGTTGAGCGTGACCTCCAACTCGGCCACGCCCGGTGCCACTTATACTTGGTACAACGTAAACGGCCAACCGCTTGGTGCGGCCACTCCATCTGTCAACTTCCAGGTGCCGAACCCGACGCAGTATGGCAATGGCACCGTGGATTTCTATGTGATAGCCACTTTGAACGGGTGCAACTCTACGCCTTCGGTGCCAACGGTGGTGACGCTGAACACGGTGCCTGGCAACCAAGCGATAGCTGGTGCGGACATCATCGGCTGTCAAGGGGACATCATTGTGCTTTCCGCCACCGTGCCCACAGCGGGAACAGGGAAATGGACTTTGGTAAATGGAAACCCTGCTGGGGTCGTACTTGCCAATCCTGACCAAGCCTCCACGACGGTTTCGGGCATTCTGCCCGGCCAGAATTATGTGTTCCAATGGTCCCTTTCCAATGGTGCCTGCACCAATTATTCGAGCGACCAAGTGAGCGTGTACGTTGACTTTTTGGAAAATGCGGATGCGGGCAGCCCGATTACGATTTGCTCCACGAACAATGTCAGCTTGGATGCAGTGCAACCAGCTTCCAATATTGGGTTCTGGACACAGCCTGCCTCTCAGGCGAGCCTCGGAGTAACCATCATTGACCCAGCGGACAACAACACCCAAGTGACTGGGCTGGTGCCTGGCAACAGCTATGTGTTCACTTGGACCATAGACGGTGGCTGCGGCATGTCGTCCGATGCGGTGCTGATAACAGTGACCAATGAGAGTGCTTTTGCGGGTGCTGACTTTACGGCTTGTGGTGGCGCCACCGAACGGTGTGCCCAGGTTTCTGCCATTGCCGCCCTTAGCGGCGTCGGGGCTTGGACCAGCCCGAACCAAAGCATCACTTTTGCGGCACCGACCCAAGCGACCACGACCGCTTGCAACCTTCAGGTAGGAGACAACATCCTAATCTGGACGATAAACGGCGGCGCATGTGGGCCAAGCTCCATTGATACCGTCATCGTTGCATATTCTGTATTGACTGCAACGAACGACGAATTGAACGTTCCATTTGCTGGAAGCGGCTTTGTCAATGTACTTTTCAACGACAACATACTTGGTACCTCCACGGTAAGCATCGTGGTGCCGCCCACTTATGGCACTGTCGAGCTGAGTACCGGTGGGTTGCTGACGTACCAAGCGGGCAACAATTTCGTGGGCCTTGACAGCGCCATCTATAGGGTCTGTCAGGTGGGATGCGCCTGTGTGACGGGTACCGTTTATTTCAACATAGGCAATGATGTCAGTTGTGCGGTGCCTTCCATCATCACGCCGAACAAAGACCGGATGAACGACGCATTTGTGGTGCCATGCCTCGCAGAGGGCGACCGGTATGAGAACAACGTGGTCAGCATTTTCAACCAGTGGGGCGACGAAGTATTCCATGCTTCTCCTTACAACAATGATTGGGAAGGGACTTTCAACGGTGAGGACCTCCCACCGGCCACTTATTTCTATATCATCAACTTGGGCAACGGTGAAAAACCGATGGCCGGCTATTTAATCATCCAACGATAACTGATTGTTGAATTGCTGTATTGTTAAATTGTTTTTAATCGAGCAACGTCAACAATACAGCAATTCAACAATACAGCAATTACCATTTTCAACATGAAAAATATAATCACCACCATCATATTCTGCACTTTGGGCGCTGCCATGCTTCATGCCCAACAGCAACCGGCCAACACGCAGTTCATGTACTACAAGCTTGGCTACAACCCCGGTTTTGCGGGCAGCCAAGAGTCGCCCTGCGTGACTTGCATCTACCGCCAGCAATGGCTTGGCCTCGACGGTGCGCCCTCCATGGCCATCGCTACTTTCAACATGCCCCTGAACAACCAGCGGGTGGGCCTGGGTGCCAACCTCTTCCGCCACACCATCGGTATCACGACGATGTACAACCTTGATTTGGCCTACTCCTACCGGGTGCGCCTTGGCAAGGGGATGCTTGGCCTTGGCATACAAGGCTCGTTGCGTACCTTGGAGCAAGACTTCCAAAAAACAACCGCTACGCAACCAAAAGACCAAGACCAGAGCATTCCTGGTGGAACCTCCAGCAAGTTGTTGTTCAATTTCGGCACGGGGCTTTATTACAACACCGACAAGTTCTATATCGGCGTCTCTGCTCCCCGCCTGTTGGAAAACAATATTGACCATTCCGACTCGGACATTATTATTTCGAGGGAGGTGCAGCACCTTTACTTGATGGGCGGCGTGACGTTGCCGTTGAACGAAAACCTGGCGCTCAAGCCCCAAGGCTTGTTGAAATATGCGACGGGTGCCCCTGTTGATTTCGATGCAAACCTCAGCCTCTTGGTGCAAAACCGCTATATGGTCGGCCTTACCTATCGCCTTGGCGGGAACAAAGTGGACGGCAGTGGCGAGTCGCTTGACCTGATGTTGGGCGCTCAACTCACGGACAACCTTATGTTCGCGCTTTCCTACGACATGACGCTTTCCGACATAAAGAACCACTCCAACGGCAGCATCGAAGCCTCCGTCCGCTACTGTATCGGCAAGGTGTCCGATCAAGGAAAGGAATACGAGAACCCCCGGTTCTTTTAAGCGGAACAATGTAGAAAGGCTGGTTCAAAATGGCCAGCCTTTCTACTTATGGCTATCCTTCGGATACTAAATACTCCAAAACCACTGTTAATACGCTATTTGACCAAACCTGAATCCCCGTTTCCCCTATTCATACATTCAATCATTGGTTTATCCATGAAAAATTTGATGTTCAGCTTGGCCGTTTTGATGATGCCGTTTTGCTTGGTGGCACAGCAGCAAAGCTCCAAGTCCAAAAGCTCCGACAAACTCTACGAAAAAGGAACAGGAAAGCGAAGCATCGCCTTGCAGAATGCCAAGGGCATCAATGGCCCTGGCTATGAATTTTCCCCGGCATTTTATCAAAATGGCATCGTGTACGTGTCCTACCACAAGAACGGGCCGATAGATTCCAACACGGGCAAGCCGTTTTTCGAGCTTTTTTATGCCGAAATGGACAACCAGTACCTGCCACAGTCGGGGCGCTCGTTTTCCGTCACCATCAATTCGCAGGTGCACGAAGGTCCGGTTTCTTTCAGCCGTGACAACAACCTGATGTACTTTACCCGCAACAATCTCCAAAGCGGCATCGCCAAAGCCAATTCCAAGGGCAAAGTGACGTTGAAAATCTACGAGGCCAGACGGGGGGCATTGGATTGGGAAGGTATAAAAGCACTCCCATTCAACAACGACGAATACTCCTGCCAACATCCCACGCTCTCCGCCGATGCCCGGCGGCTGTTTTTTTCCTCTGATATGCCCGGCGGCTATGGCGGGTACGACCTTTACTTCGTGGAGAAAAAAGGCGAGGAATGGTCGAAGCCCATCAATCTTGGCCCTGATGTAAATACCAGTGGCAATGAGGTGTTCCCATTTCTGCACGAGTCCGGCACCCTGTTCTTCTCCACCAACGGAAGGGGCGGCGAAGGTGGCCTGGACATCTTCATGATTGACATCAGCAGCAACAAATGGGGGCCACTGACTAACCTCGGCACCCCGCTCAACTCCGCCACCGACGACCTTGGTTTCATCATCAATTCCGACGCTACACGGGGCTACTTCGCCAGCGACCGCCCCGGTGGCAGTGGTGGCGACGACATCTATATGTTCGAGGCCGACGGCCCGATACTCAACGATGATACCCCTGTGCTAAATGCTGCCATCATCGCCTACGACGCCGCGACCAACGAGCGCATCCCCGATGCGGGCGTGCGCCTGTTTCAGCAGTCGGAGGACGGCTTCATGGAAGGCAACGACCTGTATGACGTGGAGCTTTTGCCTTCGGAAAATGGGGAGCTGCGCATGAGGCTCGTGCGCAAGAACGCCAGCGACCTCGGCAGGCCGACACTCTTCACTGACCTTAATGGAACGGTCAACAGTGTCATCAGGCAAGGCAAGCGGTATTTCATCCTCGTCACCAAGGATGGCTACGCCGATGGGGAAATGCAATACTCCACCGATGAAACAAGTGGGACGCAGACCATACGGGTACCCCTAAAGACCCGTACCTGCAAGGCCCTCGACGGCCTCGTGACCGTGCAGGGCTACGGCACCGTGGTGCCCAATGCGCTGGTGCGCATCCTTGACCAAAACACGGGCAAAGAGGAACTCCTGCGCTCCAACGCCAGTGGCAGCTTCGACTACTGTCTGCCTGCCAACGGCGATTACCTCGTGACCGCCGAGAAGCAGGGATACCGCAATGCCGCTGCCAATGTTTCCACGCAAAACCTCCAAGGCGCCCAGCCCATCAGCCTCAACCTGAAGCTAACCCCTGCCGATGGCGACAAGGTCGTCAAAGAGCCTATCCGTTCAGGTAGCGTGATTTTGTTGGAAAACATCTATTACGACTTCAACCAGTACATCATCCGCCGGGGCGCTGGGGTGGAACTCGATGCCCTTGCCCAACTGATGAACCAGTACCCCAGCATGGAAGTCGAACTGACCGCCCACACCGACAGCCGAGGCAATGACCAGTATAATCTCGAACTCTCGCTCAAACGGGCCGAGTCGGCCAAGCGCTACCTCATCCAAAAGGGCATACCCAGCAGGCGCATCAAGGCGATGGGCCTTGGCGAAACCCAAATCCGCAACCGCTGCGCCGACGGCGTGGAATGCACTGACGAAGAGCACCAGTACAACCGCCGCACCGAAGTAAAGGTCACTCGCATTGACGAACCAGTGAAGGTTCAGTATGGGGAGGGGGACCCGAGTGGAGGTAAGTGAGCGGGCCTGCCCGATAGATGGTCGGTTTCTTCCTGATTCAGTTGCCCTGAATTTTTATCAAAAAAAAGCCGCCGTTGCAATTGCAACGGCGGCTTTTTTTGAGGGTTTAGTGAAGACAACACTGGTTCCTTCCTAAAACCTTTGGGGCTTTAGCGAGCGGCTGGGCATCACCCACCCACCTTCCTTCCCTTTGCCACCCTCGAATTCACGTCCACCTTGTTGATTTTGCGCAGATCCACCAGCAGGGCGGCGTAGGCATTGTCGGAGGAGACTTTCCAGGTCTTGTTGTCGTAGCTAACGGAGCCGCTGCGGCGGTCCCAGTCGGAGGCCATCAGCACGAAGCGGTCGCTGTACTTGGGGCTTGGCCCGAATATGAGGTAGCGCTCGTTGCTTTCCTCAAACCCGATGGCGAAGCGGTTCTCCTTCGGGCTGAACAGGAAGGCACCGGGGGTGCCCTTCCGAACCACCACTTCCTCGATTTTGCGGCCATCCTCGATTTTGATTTTGCCTGAAACCACCTCCCGGTCGCCGCCCGAAATTTCCCGCTTGAGCACGATGTCCTGCGAGGTGTAGAACTGGATTTTCTTCAACTCATCATCCGTCCAGCGGTAGCGTTCGTTGAGGTCTTCGGTAAAGTAAGTGAGCCTGTTGCTGCAAGAACTTAGAAAGGCCAAGGAAAGGACGGCGAAAAGGACCAAATTTTGCGTTTTCATAAATTGACTTTAGATGTTTTTGTGAAAAAGATGCACAGTGATGCATTTGACCCCTATGCTAATTTGCCGGAAAATATACACAGGTTCTGGACAAAAATGCCAATGTTGCAAGGGGTTTTAACCACAGCTTAACGGGTTTTAACGTCACAGTAATTAAAAAAAGACCATTTTATGCTCCGTGCCGCCCCCGACATTTGTCCTGTGTTTGTTAGCAACTGGTCTCACAAAAGAATTTTGGTCTCACAAAAAAAACTGTTTGGTCTCACAAGATTTAGGTCTCACAAAAAAACTTTACGTCCCAAACGAGGAAGTTTAGGCAAGAAAAAAACAACTCGATTTGGGAAAAGCGGTAGCTGCGAATGCAGCGCCGCTTTTTGTTTTTTTGTCGGAAAAGAAATAAGTTTTGAATTACCCCGACACAGACTGCCATCCCGAGTGGTCGGGACAAGACCTGCCAACTGTCGAACTGCCAACTTTTTAAAGATTCCCCGCCACCACACAAGTCTTTTTGTACTCCCGCACCGTGCCGTTGGGGTTGAAAAGCTCCAGCGCAATTACATAAATCCCAATCCTTGCCTTCGTTCCGTCATCCCGATCTCCGTCCCAGCGGAGGAAGCCCTCCGTGCCTAATAGTTCGTTGTTCGCCAAGGACTTCACCAGCCGGCCTTCGGAGTCGAAAAACCGAACCTTTGCCGTATAGCCGGGCTTGTCCACTTTGTAGTTGATGACCAAAAATTCCTTGTAACCATCACCGTCCGGCGAGAAGGTCGGCTCCGGTATTTCAAAAATGCCATTTCCTACCAGCTGATTTTCAAAATATTGTGAATTGCGGTAGGTCGGGGTGGCCCAACCAGCGCCCTCGGCAGCGGAGTGCCAGTTGGCAGGGTCTTGCGTGGTGCCGTCGGGGTGGAGGCGCTCCAAGGACACGCCATTTTGGTCGTCGAGGAATGGGTGGTGCATTTTTTTGGAATAGTCAAAAGCATCAATGATGACGGCCTCGGTCACGCCTCCTCGGAAGATGGTGACGTTGCCTTCATCGTCGTTTAAGGAGGGCAAGTCGTTGTAAATCAGGGCATTCGGGTTTTGCACGGTGTAGCGGCTGATGATGTCGCTGGTGTTTTCCGTGAAAACGGCGTACTCGCCGGGGAAAATGAGCCGGTTTTCCGTGACGGCGGAGGTGGAGGTGCTGGTCGCCCGCAGGTTGCCGATAATGAGGTTTCCAAGGTTGAGCACCTTGTTGGAGCGGTTGTAAACCTCCACGAAATCAAAGCCGCCGGTGGATGGGTTGAAAAGTATTTCGTTGACCACCAAGTCTTTGGGCTGTATGGTATCTGGCAGGGCGAACGACTCCCGGGCAGGGCCGGAAATAGGGTTCCCGTTGCAGTCGGCCACGCCCGTGACGGTCACTTCGTAAACTTTGCTGGTTTCGAGGGGCGAGGCCATTTGCAGCAGCACGGCGTCGTTGTTGGGTGCCACGAGCGAGGCCGAGGCAATGGCTGCCCCCCCGTCAATGGTGTAGTTGCTGGGGTTTTGGGCAGTGACGGCATCCAGTTTTTCATCAAAAAAAAGCTGCACCGAGAGTGGCGTCGCAAAGACCCGAACCAGCACGGGCGCCGTGAGGTCGGGGGCGGGGGCCAGCACGGAGTTGGGTTGGCCGGGGGTGCCGCCGAGCAGGTTGATGCTGGCCCGCCAGTTCGATTCGCCTTGGCAGGGCGAGAGCGGGTTCACCAGTTCCAGCGTCCAGCCGCCGTCTTTTTTCTGGGTGTCCTTGTAGGTGGCCAGCGTATAGCTGACCCGGTGAATGACATTCCCAGCGGCATCCGTGAGGATGAGTTCGTCGGCATCGTTGGTAAGGGCAGGGAAGGTGGTCAGTACCCGCACGTTGCCGTAGGCCGCCAAGGAATCGTAGTTGGAATCGTCGCAGACGATGACATAGCTGCCGGGCAGCATTTGATACGGGGCGAATTTTTGCGGGGTGCTGCCGCTCGAAAAGCCGAAGCCCGCCAAGTCGAGCACCTTGTTGCTGCGGTTGTAAAGTTCGATGAACTCCACATTCGGTAGGGCTACCTTCGGCGTGGGGTCGGCCATTATCTCGTTTATCAAAATATCGTATTCCACCGCCGTCGCCACTTCCACATAGGTGAAATTGGCGGTTTGCGCTGGCGCAATATTGCCCGCCAAATCCTCCACGCCATTGATGGCCAGCGTGTAAGTCGTCAGGCTTTGCAAGGGAGAGGCCAGGGAGAGGTGTACCAGCGTCTTGTTCAACCCATCCAAAAAAGCGGCGGCGGGTTGCCCTATGCCGTTGTTCAGGGAGTAGTTGGCGGGGTCGGTGGCGGTAGCTTCGTCCAGATTTTCATTGAAAAAAACATCCACCTCCGTGGCGGAGAGCGGCGTGGCGGACACCAGGACTGGCGGTGTGGTGTCGGGTAGCAGTTCCGCAACATTGATGTCGTCAAAGAAAAACTTGTCCTTGCGGGTGGCGGTATAAAGGCAGTAGAAGCCGAAAAAGAAATCGCCAGCGCCGTAGGTGGCGTCCGTGACCTCGAACTCTGGCGTGAGGTTCTGGCCGCCGCCGTAGTCCACCGAGAGTTTCCAGAGGCCCCCCGCCTCACGGGTCATGCGTAGGCGCACCTTGGGTGAAGTGGCCACCCCGCCCGCCGTTGCGGTGGCCAGCAGGGTTGATGCGCCTGCGGTTTGGCGGTAAAGCTGGAGCGCATCGGCGCTGCCATCGCTTCCAGCGAGGAGGTAGTATCCGCTGCCCGTGAGCAGGTTCGGGGAGTCGGACTGGAGGTAGATGCGCAGCCGATTGCCGTTGGAGGGGTCGAAATCGAGGCGGAAATACAGCTCCCAAACGGCGCTGTCGGTGATGGCCGTTGGGACGTAGAGCGTGGAGTTGCCAGCGTCGGGGGCGTTCAATTGTAGCTCCAAGGCTGCATTTACTTGGAAGTTGGCGACATCGCCCTGCCATGCCGGGTTGGCGGTCAGGTCACCGTCGGAGAAATTGTCGAAGACTTGTGCTTTGCTGGAAAGCACGGTCATGCAGATGAGCAGCAGGGCAAGGAACCACCTTTGACTTGGATGGGTATCGTTTAAGAATTGCATATTGAGTTTGTTTTGCGGAACAAGGTAGAAGCTTTTGGGAAAATGGGGCAAAATCAGATAGGACTTGGCGCAGGGTTTACAAAGGTTTAACGTAGGCTGGGAACCGAAAAAGTTATCCACAATCTGTTGGTTATTTTTGTAAGCATATTCTATATCAAAGGTTACTTTTGCGCAAATTCAAGACAATCAACCAGTTTTATGAAATTCAGCGTATCCTCATCCGAACTACTCCGGCACCTCCAAATCGCCAGTGGCGCCATTGCGAGCAGCCCAGTGCTGCCCATCCTCGATGATTTTTTGTTTACCATCCAAAAAAATCTGTTGACCATCGCCGCCACAGACCTCGAAACCTCCATCACCAACCAAGTGGAGGTGATGTCAGACGGCGACGGTGCCGTGGCCATTCCCGCAAAAATACTGCTCGATACCCTCAAGGCGCTGCCCGACCAACCCGTGACCATCGCCGTTGACGAGGAAACCTACGGCATCACCATCACGTCGGCCTACGGCAAATACCGCCTCGCCGGAGAGAACGGCCAGGACTACCCCCGCATCCCCGAATCGGACAAGGTGGACACGGTGCAGGTGCCAGCCGCCACGCTCATCAAGGCCATCAACAAAACGTTGTTCGCCACCAGCAACGACGAGCTTCGCCCTGCAATGACGGGCGTGTACGTCACGCTGGATTTCAACAAACTGACCTTCGTGGCCACGGACGCCCACAAGCTCGTGAAGTACAGTTTTCAGGGCATAGCTGGGGAGGTGGCCACCTCGTTCATTATCCCTAAAAAAGCGCTGAACCTGCTGAAAAACGCATTGCCCGCAGACGCCGACGTGAAAATGTCCTTCGACAAGGCCAACGCTTTTTTTACCTTCGGCAATACGCACCTGGTCTGCCGACTCATTGATGCCCGCTACCCGGACTACAACGCCGTCATTCCGGTGGACAATCCGAACACCTTGAGCATCAAGCGCTCCGACCTCCAAAGCTCGCTCAAGCGCATCGCCATCTACGCCAACAAGACGACCAACCAGGTCATCCTCGACATATCGCCGGACAGCCTGACGGTGTCCGCCCAAGACCTCGACTTCTCCAACGAGGCCAACGAGCAACTGCCCTGCACCTACGATGGCAACCCGCTCACCATCGGCTTCAACGCCAAGTTCCTGGTGGAAATGCTTGGCGTGATGGAGTCGGACGAAGTGAAATTGGAACTCTCCACGCCCAGCCGTGCGGGCATATTGCTGCCCGTGGAAGCCACCGAGGGCGAGGAGATTCTGATGCTGGTGATGCCGGTGATGTTGAGCAATTAAAAAATGGCTTTATTGTTTTATTGTTGAATTGTTTTTTTGACTCAACGTCCTGTGTGAAACAATTCAACAATTCAACAATCCAACAATGAGCCCCTTTCCCCGCCTGCTTTCCCGCCTGAAAAACTACAAGCCCCTGCTTGTGGGAAACCTCACGTGCAACCTGCTCATGGTGGCATTCTCGGTGGTGAGCATCCCGGCCATTATCCCGTTCCTCAACATCCTGCTCGACCAGCAGCCAATGGTCACGATGGCTCCCGACACGTTCACGCTCGGCAATTTCAAGGATCATGTCAACTTTTTTTTGAGCCAAATCATCCAAGAAAACGGCAAGCGAACCGCCCTCGCCTACGCCCTTGGGCTGGTATTGGTGCTGTATTTTTTGAAAAACTTTTTCCGCTACCTCTCGCAGTTCTTCCTTGCACCCGTTCGCAACGGCGTGGTGCGGGACATCCGGCAGGAGCTTTATGAAAAAATGCTGGCACTCCCCATGGCCTACTTCTCCGAAGAGCGAAAAGGCGACCTGCTGGCCCGCATGTCGGTGGACGTGCAGGAGGTCGAGGCGAGCATCCTCAACGTGCTGGAATCCATCATCCGGGAGCCGCTGATGATTATCGGGGCCTTCGGGTTCATGGTCTATGTAAGTCCGAGCATGACGCTTGCAGTGCTGGGGCTGCTGGCCTTCACGGGGTTGGTCATCGGGCGCATCGGCAAGGTGCTCAAGCGGCAGTCAAGGGAGGTGCAGGAGCGGCTGGGCACACTGCTCTCGATGATGGAGGAGGGCATCGGCGGGCTGCGCATCATCAAGGGCTTCAATGCCGAGCCGTTCCAGTCGGCGCATTTCCGAAGGGAAAACAACGACTACCGCCGCCTGCTGGTGCGGTTGCTCTGGCGGCGTGACCTCTCCTCGCCGCTCACCGAATTCCTCGGTGTGGCCACGGTGGCCGTGCTCATCTGGTACGGCTACAATGAAGTGGAGCGGGGGCTGCTCACCGTGCCCACTTTCTTCGCACTGCTGCTGGCGTTTTTCAGCATGATTGAACCGGCGAAGAAGTTTGCCACCGCCTACTACAACGTACAAAAGGGCCTCGCTGCCGTGGAGCGAATTGACGCCATCCGCCATGCGGATTTGCGGATTTTGGAGAAAACGGACGCCAAGCCCGTCACCGTTTTTCAAGAAAAAATAGAGATGCGCAACGTCGGTTTCGCTTACGCAAACAGCAACCGCCCTGCGCTCGAAGGCATCAACTTGATTGTTCCGAAGGGAAAAATCGTGGCGCTGGTCGGCTCGTCCGGCGGTGGCAAGAGCACGCTCGTGGACCTGCTGCCCCGCTTCCACGACGTGACTGCCGGGGAGGTTTTGCTCGATGGAACGAACATCAAGGATTACCGGTTGCGTGACCTCCGCTCGCTGATGGGCATCGTGACGCAGGAGCCGGTGCTGTTCAACGACACCATTTTCAACAATATCTGCTTTGGGGTGAAGGGCGTCACTGCCGAGGCGGTGGAGCAGGCCGCCCGCATCGCCCATGCCCACGACTTCATCCTCGAAACCCCCGACGGCTACCAGACCAACATCGGCGACCGGGGCGTGAAACTTAGCGGTGGCCAGCGTCAGCGCCTCACCATTGCCCGTGCCGTGCTGGCCAACCCGCCCATCCTCATCCTCGACGAGGCCACCTCTGCCCTCGATTCAGAGTCTGAAAGATTAGTGCAGGACGCCCTCGATGTGCTGATGAAAAACCGGACGAGCATCGTCATCGCCCACCGTCTCAGCACGGTGCAGCACGCCGACGAAATCGTGGTGATGCGGGATGGGAAAATCATTGAGCAGGGGTCGCACGAACAGCTTATGCACCGGGGAGGGGAGTATGGGAAGTTGGTGGAGTTGCAGTCGTTTTGAGGGGGTCGGTCCCTTTCCAAAGTGCAGTTATGCAACCATTTACAGGACCCAGATTCAAAATGGTCGAAATGGCAGAATACAATTTATACTTTCCAATATTTTTTACCTTTGCCCCACCTCTTAGTTGATGAAATGACAGCTAATGTTTCAACTGTCAATTCGTATTAAATGAACATCAAGATTGCCGACATCATGCACAAATCCGTGGTGACCACGGTGCCGCACAAATCGCTTGGACATGTCCGTGACATCATGGCCCGTAACGGTATAAGTTCCGTTCCCGTAGTCAATTCAGAAAATGAAGTGGTGGGCATTATCACGACTTCCGACCTCACCAAGGGGCACGACGAGGGTACGCCCATAAGCCGCATCATGCCCGAAAAAGTCTTTTCCGTGCCTGCATACAGCGATGTCCATCTCGCCGCCCGCATCATGCGCAACCACCATATCCATCACCTCGTTGTCACCCTTGAGCGAGAGATCGTTGGCGTAGTCAGTTCTTTCGACTTGCTGCAACTGGTGGAGGACCATCGGTTTGCCTATAAAAACCCGCCCACACCATCGAAGCATGGGAACCATCGGGAATGAGGGTAATTTCGGAATTGGAAAATTTCCTCGAAAATCAAGGTGTTGTGCGCAGTTTTGCATCTACTGATTGCTCACCAACCCCCTTGTCCTTGCATCCGTCCAAATCTCCGCAGCGGTATTTACCCGTACTGCAGCAATATGCGAGTTGGCTTCTATTAGCTTCGCAATGCGGCGGGCATTTTCATTGTCACGGGTCTGGCGGATGTAGATGGCCAGTACCCGGCCATCAAACTCCTCGGCCATTTGCAGGTAGTAGTCGGCGTCCTTGCTGGCGGTGTCGCCGAGCATGACGAAGGGGAGGTCGGGATACATGCCCATGATTTGCCGGAAGGCTTCAATCTTGTGGATGGGGCGGTTGCTGCCTCGCTTAAGCATGTGCGTGCCGTAGTCACGCAGTAGGATAGGCCCTTTCGGCAGCAGGTGTACCTCCATGAACCTTGCAAGCAGGTCGTAAATGTTCCACGGGCTGTCCGAAACGTAGAAAATGGGGTTTTCCCGAAGCCTGTCGTGGCCCCGTTCGAGCGCCCGCAGCAGGTCGGGGCTGCCTTCCATCGGCAGCCGTTGGTGGCTGGCCTTGAAGAGCGTGGCGTACATCATTTTCAATTTGAAACGGGAGGTGACGTGGGTCTGCAACACCGTGTCATCAATATCGCTGATGATGCCGAAGCTGGCATTTTTGGAAGGAAACAAAAGTTCGGCTGTGCAGGCCTCCACGGGGTGGACGCCTTTCGCCGGGCTTTCCAGCAGCTTTACCTTGCCCGAAATCCATTGGTTTTCAAGGGGTTCTGGCGGCGAGTGCCAAGGCAGGTTGAGCGAAAAAAAGCCTTCTTTGTCCGTTTCGGCCAAGTACTCATTCCCGGCTATTTGGATAGAAAGTTTTGCCCCAGCAACCTCGTCGCTCTCAAAGCGGCGATAGCTGTCCATGAGGTTGCGAAGGCGGCTTTCGTTGGTGCCCTTGGAAATGCCCTCGTCTTCCAGCACTCGGCCTTTCAGGAAAAACCGCTCGGCATTTGCGAAGCCCCGATAAGGCACGACCATGATAGGGTCGTGGGCGATGCGTATTTTGGAAAAAGGACGAAACATCACGTTATTCTTCAAACTCAATTTCCGCTGCCCGTCTCCTTTTTCAGCACCTTGATTTGAGCATCCCAAAGATCCTTTTGCTCACTCGCCTCACCTTCGTCGCAGAAGTCAGTGATTTCGAGGATGGTCTCGCTGGTGACGGGTGACTGGTAGATTTTGAACTCCAGATACTCGCCCTCCCGGTCTTCGTCAAGCCAGTCGTAGTGCACCAGTTCCTCTTCGATGTCCTGAGAGAGGCGGGCAGGTTCGGGGTAGCCGCTCCAGCTAAAGGTGTAGAGGGTCTCGCCCTGCACTTCGATGTCGTCGCAGAACCAACGGACGAGTTCTGACGGGGAGGTGAAAAATTGATACAGCAAGGAGGGGGAAGCCTTGAGTATGAATTCCAGTGTAATCTTGATTCGTTTCATACAGCTGGATTTTTTTTGTGCGTCAATTGGCTGCCGATTTGGAACCAAGTCGTTGTTTATCAACGCCTTGTCCCAGCATTTTGGCCATTTCGCTCTTAATTTGATTGATGTTTGGTAGCCAGGGCGCTGCCCTGAGCTGTCCCAAACACGGATGAACAACGCCGCAAAGGGAGCATTTGTTACCAAACACGAGGTTGTTCACGTGATTGGGCTTTGCCGCTTTGCGAGAAACGCCGCAAGTAAAAAGGAAAATATGGATTTTTCAAAAAAATCGAATCAATTTCCATCACAACTGTCGAATGAGTGCAAAATACCCGCCCAGAAGTTTTTTTCGATTAAAATAATCGGGAGGTTCGCTGTGGAGTTCTCTAAAAATCAGTTGTTTTTACATTACAAAACCAAGGATATAAGTTGACATCCATTCACTTTGGTTGATAACCTCACTCAATTCTGCTATTTTTGCAGCGTTTTTACCTAATCCTTAACCAAGTGGTGATTTTTTGGCAGAACAATCTGAAAATCAATCCGTTCAACATCTGGTTTTTTGCAATCTATTGAGTAGCGCAAACACTGGATTTCGGTATTTCTAATTCCCAGCCATACCCTGATACGAACTTGAGCAGAAAACACTAAACCTTTTCAAATTTTTGCGGATTAATGAGACAGCTAAAAATTACAAAATCAATCACCAACCGGGAGAGCCAATCTCTTGAGAAATATTTGCAGGAAATAGGAAAGGTGGACCTGCTCACGCCGGAAGAAGAAGTGGATTTGGCCAAACGCATCAAGCAGGGCGACCAAACTGCCCTGGAAAAGCTCACGAAAGCCAACCTGCGTTTCGTGGTTTCCGTGGCCAAACAATACCAAAACCAGGGGCTTTCGCTTAGTGACCTAATCAACGAAGGCAACCTCGGCCTCATCAAAGCTGCACAGCGATTCGACGAGACCAGGGGCTTCAAGTTCATCTCCTATGCCGTTTGGTGGATTCGCCAAAGCATTCTCCAAGCCTTGGCCGAGCAGAGCCGAATCGTGCGCCTGCCGCTGAACAAGGTCGGCTCGCTGAACAAAATCAACAAAGCATTCTCCGAGTTGGAGCAAAACTTCGAGCGGGAACCCTCGGCAGAGGAGTTGGCCACCCTGCTCGAAATACCCACAGAGGAAGTGGAAACCACCCTCGGCGTGGCCGCCCGCCACGTGAGCATGGACGCCCCCTTCGTGGATGGTGAAGACAACTCCCTCCTCGACGTTCTGGAGAACATCCACTCGCCAAAGACCGACCAAGACCTGGAATACACCGAGTCGCTCCGCACGGAAATAGAGCGCTCCCTCAGTACCCTCACCGACCGACAAATGGATGTCATCAAACTCTACTTCGGCATCGGCGTTGAGCATCCCATGTCATTGGAGGACATCGGCGACAAGTTCGGACTCACCCGTGAGCGGGTGCGCCAAATCAAGGACAAAGCCATCAACAAGCTGCGCTCCGCAAATCGGAGCAAGTTGTTGAAGCACTACTTGGGCGCTTGACGATTTCGTATTGGGGTCGGGGTAATCCAAAAAGAAAAGGGTACGGAGCATCTTGTTCCGTACCCTTTTTTAGTTACCGGGGCGCTGCCGCAATCCGCAATCGCAAATCCACAATCGAATCGTCGTCAGTCCAAAATCACCGCATTCGTATTATTGGTCTTGTCGCACTCAAACCTGAACTGGTCGGAGTCCAAGGAAAGGATGAGGCTCTTCATGTAGCGGGTCTTTTTGCGCACATCAATCTTCATCTGGCCGGTGTAGGTATCGCCGGGCAGGAGGTCGCCCGATTGACCGGGAAGCGGCTTTACGATTTGGCCGCCCGCCGAAAGTGCGCCCCTCGACAGAGTCGGAACCCCGGAAATAAAGGCTTTCACTACTAATTTTTCCTCGTGCTTGCCGCCTTTGTCAAACAGTTTGAAAATGCCCAATCCTTTGTTGGCAATGGTGTACTCAATGGTCGCCCACTTGTCGTCCTGTTGTATAATTTGGAGTTTTTGGAAGTAGATGTCGGGGCAGTCGTCCGCCACGCCAGGCTGAACAGGATACGATGTGGCGGGTTCTTCCTCGCCACCTTTTCCGGACAGTTCGATGGGAGTTTCCGCATCGGGTGTCGGTGTGGGGATGCCGATTTTGGTTTCAAAGCCGTCAGCCAAGGGCGCTATTGGCTTGGTTCTTTGGACAATGAGCACAGGCACTTTTAAATCCTTGTTCCGAATGGTTTGCCCTGCGGCCAATTTGAAGTTGTCGTCGTAGAGTGCTTGTCGAATGTTATCTCTAAGGCCGCCCAGCTTGTTCCCAAAAAGGGTGTGGTCATAGACGAACTGCACCCAATGCTCCGTCCCCTTTTTTGAAAAATCAACGTTCATACGACCAGAATTGACGACCGTGAATTGGATTTTCACCCAGTCCTCCGTGCGTTTCAGCACCGCAATGTCAGTCAATTCCAAGCGGTAGCCACGGTATTTCACGGTGTCTTCGTCGGAAGGAATGGGGCAATGGAGGATTTGTGGGGCTGTGCGAAGTAGGGGTGCGGGTATATTGGAAAAAGAAAGCCCTGCGATGCCAAGCCCGATGGAAAGCACCCAAAAGAAGAAGTTCGCAGGTTTTGGATTGAACAACATAGTTTGCATTAACGCACGATAGCAAGCCCTTATGAGTTGGGCTGTTGGTTTTTTTCATATAAAACCAATGGACCCCATTCATTTATACACCAAAATACTGCCAACACTGATGGCGAGCGGTGCGGGGCGAAGCGTCAGGTCATTGGCCACTCAGTAAACAGGGGCTAAAACAGCCGTGCCGCACCGCTGAACGCACTCGTCAATCTGCAACGCCATCGGTCAGTATGTCCACAGGGCGATTGATGCTTTCCTGCAAGGAAATGAACGTCTCAGTGCGCTGTATGCCTGCAATCTTTTGAATTTTGTCATGTAGCACGTCCCGCAGGTGGTCGGTATCACGGCAGTAGATTTTTGCGAAAATACTGTAAAGGCCAGTCGTGTAGTACGCCTCCACGACCTCTGGTATTTTTTTCAAATCCTCCGCCACATCATCGTACAGGGAGCTTTTGTCGAGGTATATGCCGAGAAAGGCGCAGATGTCGTAGCCGAGGCGGCCATGGTTCACTACGAGGTTGGCACCTTGCACGATGCCCATTTCTCGAAGTTTCTTCATGCGCACATGCACTGTGCCCCCCGACACGTAGCCGATTTTCTTCGCAATGTCGGTGTAGGGTTGCTCTGCATCGTTCATGAGCATGGATAGAATGAGCTTGTCGGTCTTGTCAATTCCGTTCATTTTCAAATTTTTATAAAAAGGAAGCAAGCTTGGGGACGAGGGCATTACCTCACTGGCTAAGCTTCAATTATTTGCAACAAATATGCATTTTGCCACGGTAATTTTCAAAAAAATCAACAAAATAGTCATATCCTTTGCTGAATTTTCAATTTATCCGACAAAACCCGTTAAAATCTGCTCTTCCTTATTTGAAGTATTTGCTGCGCAATTTAATATCATCTCCAAACTTTCGCGCCATGCCTTACATTATTACTTAGGTCTAAGCCAAATACGTACAGATTGCTATAATTTTGTGGCTCAAACACCAACCCAAACTGCCTCATCAATCAACAAGGAATGAATCAAGAGAATACGCCGACGCCGAAGAAGCTCAACACCTGGTTGCCCCTGCTCTTTTCTCTCATGCTGGTGGCCGGCATGCTCATCGGCACCCGGATGCAGTCCAACCCTCCCACGGTAGCAGCCATTGAAGTGCCCAAGAAAGAAGATTTGCCGCCCAGCACCATCGGCCAAGGCAAGCTCGAAGAGCTAATCCGCTACATCGAGTCCCGCTACGTGGATGCCGTGAACAAGGACAAATTGGTGAAGGAAGCCATTGACAACATCCTCCTGCAACTCGACCCGCATTCCAACTATATCTCCGCCGAACAGCTCAAGGAGGTGAACGAACAACTCGAAGGCAGCTTCGATGGTATCGGCATCGAGTTCGTGGTGGTGGACGACACGGTGATGGTGGTGGCAGCCCTTACCGGAGGCCCAGCCGCTGGCGCCGGCATACTGTCCGGCGACAAAATCGTGCAAATCGAAGACTCGCTGACCATCGGACAAAACATCAATTACGAAGGCATCTTATCAAAGCTCAAAGGCGAAAAAGGCTCACAAATCACCCTCGGCATACTGCGGGGTTGGGAGAAGAAATTGCGGAACTATACCATCACCCGGGACAAGATTTCCGTGCATAGCGTCGAAGTGGCCTATATGCTCGACGACCTGACGGGCTATATCAAAATCAACCGTTTCAGTGCCAACACCTATGAAGAGTTCATGAAATCTTTGGAAAAACTCGTGGACGAAAAGGACATGGAACACCTCGTGATTGACCTGCGGCAAAACCCCGGCGGGTATATGCAGGAGGCCACCAACATCTTGAGCCAACTGTTCTCGGAGAAGGGGAAACTCCTTGTTTACACCGAAGGAAAAAACGTGCCCCGCAACGATTACAAGTCCACGGGCCGTACTTTTTATGATATAAACAACATTGCCGTGCTAACGGACGAAGGCTCTGCCAGCGCCAGCGAAATCTTGGCCGGGGCTATTCAGGACTGGGACCGGGGGGTCATTATTGGCCGACGTACCTTCGGCAAAGGGTTGGTGCAGGAGCAGTACCGCCTAAGGGACGGCTCCGCCATCCGACTCACCGTGGCCCGGTACTACACCCCATCGGGCCGCTGCATCCAAAAACCTTATGCTGGCCGGGAAGACTATGACGACGACATGGCCGTTCGCATCGAAAACGGCGAATTGTACGATGGCCACAAAGTAGCGCACGAAGACACCACCAAGTTTTTCACCGACGCTGGACGAATCGTGTACGGCGGTGGTGGCATCGAACCCGACGTGTTCGTGCCGCTCGATTCCGTACTGCTCAACCCCTACTTTATCCGGTTGAACCAGCACGTGCCATCTTTTGCATTCCGATACCTCCAGACCCACCGAGCAGATTTGGAGAAGTATTCAATGGAAGATTTTTCGGCAAAATACAAGGTGAGCGATGCTATGGCCGCCGAGTTCCTCGACTTTGCGGTTACCCGTGGAGAAAAGCGCAACGAGCGCCAATGGCCCAAAGTAAAGGACAAGCTGAAAATGTCCATTAAAGCCGGCATTGCCCGTCTCCTGTGGTTCGACCAAGGCTACCACTACGTGCTGAACGAGGCCGACCCATTCATCAAAAAAGCAAAACAAGTGGTAAGGCAAGAGAACCCATTGTCCTTGAAATAGCGGGTGAAAACCGCTCACTTCCCTCACCTCCAAATTATGTGGAAACATCCTATTGACCTCGTCCAACTCAACGCCCTGAACGCCAACACGCTTGGCGAAAACCTCGGGATTGAGTTCATTGAAATGGGCGACGATTTTATCACCGCAAAAATGCCCGTTGACAGCCGCACCGTGCAGCCGCACCGGCTGTTGCATGGTGGCGCATCCGTGGCCCTTGCCGAGACGCTGGGCAGCGTGGCCTCCACCCTTTGCATCGAAGATTTGGGCAAAAAAATGGCCGTCGGCGTGGAAATCAACGCCAACCACCTGCGCCCCGCCACCAAGGGTTTTGTCTTTGGAAAAGTGACGGCTATCCGGGTGGGCCGCTCCATGCACGTCTGGAACATCGAAATAACGGACGAGCGGGCCAAACTGGTTTGCGTCAGCCGCCTGACCGTGGCCATCGTGGACAAAGTTTAGTTGACAGTTCGGCAGTTGGCAGTCAGTGCCTGCCATATCCATTATTCCCCCATCCATCATTCATCATTTTCAAAAAATGATTGCAAAAACACCTCCCCCACCTTACTACGCCGTCATCTTCTCCAGCCTCCGCACCGACGTGGAAGCTGGCTACCACGACACCGCCATTCGCATGTTGGAGCTGGCCGCCGAGCAGCCCGGCTACCTTGGCGTGGAAGGCGTTCGGGAAGGGCTGGGCATCACCATTTCCTATTGGGAAAGTTTGGAGGCCATCCACAACTGGAAGCAACAGGGCGAACACCTCCTAGCGCAGCAAAAAGGCCGCACGGACTGGTACGCCAGTTACAAAACCCGCATCTGCAAAGTGGAGCGGGACTATGGGTTTGAAAAATAATCGCCCCAAGGCTACATATACGCTACGTTTTCTTTCCTAAATTCCGCCGTTTTTCAAATTTGTTTAGAGAGGTTTAGAAGGGTTGAGAAAGTTTAGCTGGATACCACTAAACCTTCTCAACCCTTCTCAACCTCTCTAAACCCAATTCAAAGCAATGAACAACGGCAAAATCTCCCGCAAACAATTCCTCAAAACGTTCGGCGCAATGGGGGCTGGCGCAATACTCGCACCCATTCTCGGCAAAGCAGAGGGGCTTCATTTCACAGACCGAAAAATCAGGGTCGGCCTCATCGGTTGCGGCAGCGTGAGCGGCATGTACCTGCCCCACCTCACCAAATCGCCCTACGTAGAGGTGGTCAGCCTCTGCGACATCATTCCCGAAAGGGCAAAGGCACAAGCCGAAAAGTACAAGGTGGCCAACCACTACCCGCACATAAACCAGATGCTGGCCGGCGTGCCCTTCGACCTGCTGGTGAACACCACCGATATGCAGGAGCATGGCCGCCTCAACCGCATCGCCCTCAATGCCGGGAAGCACGTCTGGAGCGAGAAGCCAATGGCCAACAGCTATAAAGAAGGCCGGGCGCTGCTCGATTTTGCCATTTCCAAAAACCTCCGGCTTTGGGGCGCTCCCGCCGTGGTCAACAGTCCTCAGTTTGCCTTTATGGCCAAGGCTTTGAACGAAGGTAAGCTTGGCCAAATGGCCGCTGCACACGCCCATTACGGTCACACTGGGCCAGGGTGGTCGGCCTTTTTTTATGAAAAAGGTGGCGGCAGCCTCCCCGACCTCGGCGTTTACAACATCGCCACCCTTACCGGACTGCTTGGCCCCGCCAAGGCCGTGACGGCCATGACCAGCATCGTGACCCCGGAGCGCACGGTGGACAACAAAGGCAAAATCAAAGTGGAGGCAGAGGACAACGCCATGCTCATCATGGACCACGGTAACGGCGTCCTCTCACACGTGCAGTGCGGCTTCAACTACTTCGACCCCTTCGGGCACGAAGGCGAAGGGCAGGACCGCCCGACCATCATGCTTTGGGGCAGCCACGGCAACATGGCGCTCATCGGCTACGACTGGGCACCCTTCGGTGTTCACCTCGCCAACTCCTGGGACAAGCCGGAGGGCGAGCGCTTTGTGCCAGACCCCGGCACATACGTCTGGGAGCAGGGGGCATCGGTCATCGCCGAAAGTCTGGTGACTGGACATGAGCCGCTCATTGCCGCTGAACATGCGCTGCATGTGCTGGAGGTCATCGAGGCCACCCGGAAGTCTGGGAAGACTGGGAGGCGGGTGGCGCTGAAGTCGAAGTTTAAGTTTCCAGTGGTGAAATAAGTTGGTATTAGGAATTAGGTATTGGGGATTGCAAGGTGCTGCCCAATACCCAATTCCTAATACCAAATACCCAATTTCCATGCTCGACACCCACGTACACTTCTGGCAGTTCAACCCCGTGCGGGATGCATGGATTGACGACTCGATGCAGGTGCTGCAACGGAACTTCCTGCCCGCCGATTTGGAGGCGGAAATGGTCGCCAACGGCATTGCTGGTTGCGTGGCCGTGCAGGCCGACCAGTCGGAGGAAGAGACGCATTTTTTGTTGAAATTAGCTGATAACCATGCTTTTGTGAAAAAAGTGGTAGGCTGGGTTGACCTACGCTCGCCGGATGTGGCGGAGCGGCTGGCCTATTTTTCTCAGTTTGAAAAACTGGCAGGGTTCCGCCACATCGTGCAGGGCGAGGCGGACGTGAACTTTTTGCTCCGCAAAGATTTCTGTCGGGGCATTGGAGCGTTGGAGCAGCACGGTTTCACCTACGACATCCTCGTTTTTCCGCACCAGTTGGGGGCTGTGCTGGAGTTCGTTCGGCGTTTTCCCCATCAAAAATTCGTGATTGACCACCTCGCCAAACCATACATCAAAGATGGCTACTACGATGGATGGGCGGCGCTGATGCGGGAGATTGCGAAGCAGGAAAACTTGCATTGCAAGGTGTCAGGGTTAGTGACAGAAGCCGATTGGCAAGACTGGCGGTACGAGGATTTTGTGCCTTACCTCGACCTCGTGACGGAGGCGTTCGGCACCCGGCGGCTGATGTTTGGGTCGGATTGGCCGGTGTGCTTGTTGGGCAGGGGGTATGGGGATGTGGTGGGGATTGTGAGGCGGTATTTTGACAGTTTTTCTGCGGATGAACGAGCATCGTTTTTTGGTGAAAACGGTAACGCTTTTTATAAAATCCGATCATAAAATTGGCGGCAATGGTATCATTCATCGCCGCCAATTCGCATTGAATATCAACATTTCACGTTTCGTCCCTATTTTATCTCCCACGTGCTCCCCCCCGCCAACAATTTATCTAAATCCCCTTCGCCCAAGCTGCTAATCGTAGCATTTAACTGCTGATGCACCTGCTCCTCGTAGCATGGCCTGTCGGTCTGGTAAAACACGCCAAATGGCCGTGGCAAAGCATTCGCACCCTCCGTAGGACTATCAAAGAAGCGGGCCAAGATGTTGGCCTTCAGTTGGTCGGTATCGTCGTGCACCCAAAGGTCGTCCTTTGTCAAGCCTCCCGCAGCGAGGTCAACGACCCGTGGGGTAAACCCATCGAGGTAGATTCCCTTCTCCCGTTCTTTGCCGAACACCAGTGGTTGACCGGATTCCAGCAGCAGCGTCGTGTCGGGCTTGGAGTCCTTCTCAGTGAATACCTCAAAAGCGCCGTCGTTGAAGATGTTGCAATTCTGGTAAATTTCGAGGAAAGAAGTACCCCGGTGCGCATCGGCCCGAACGAGCATGTCCTTTAGGTGCTTGGGGTCTCGGTCCATTGAGCGAGCGACGAAGGTGGCATCGGAGCCAAGTGCCAGTGCGATGGGGTTCACGGGGTGGTCAATCGAGCCGTAAGGCGTGGAAGGCGTTTTTTTGTGCTCCTCCGAGGTGGGGGAATACTGCCCTTTCGTGAGGCCATAAATTTGGTTGTTGAACAACAACAGGTTCAAGTCAAAATTGCGCCGCAGCAGGTGCATGAAATGATTGCCACCAATGGACAAAGCATCACCATCCCCCGTGATGACCCACACGCTGAGGTTCGGGTTGGCAATTTTCAAACCAGAAGCAAATGCCGGAGCACGCCCGTGGATACTGTGAAGCCCATAGGTTTCCATGTAATACGGGAAGCGGGACGAGCAGCCAATGCCAGAGACGAACACCGTTTCATGCGGTTGTTTGCCGAGGTCGGCCATTACCGTTTGCACCTGTTTCAATATGGAATAATCACCGCAGCCAGGGCACCAGCGTACGTCTTGGTCGGTGGCAAAGTCTTTGGCTTTTAGGGTGTAAGGCACTCCGTTAGGATTGGAATCTATGGCCATTTTTTGATGGTTTATGAGGGTTGATGAAGGTTGATAATGGTTGATAGCCGTCATGTCATCAACCATTATCAACCATTATCAACCTTTATCAACTAAATTTAAAGCAAAATCAAACAACTCCTCGTGCGCAATGGGCGTACCCTGTATCTTGTTAAACGGCACGGCTGGTAGCAGGTACTTATCTCGAATGACCTTCACCAATTGCCCGTTGTTGATTTCCGGTATCACCACCTTGTCAAAGCGCCTCATCAATTCCTCAAGGTTGCGGGGGAATGGGCGCAAGTAACGCAGGTGCGCATGGCCGACCGAGTAACCTAACTGCGTCAAGCTGTTGGTCACCGACTCACACACGCCAAAAGTGGAACCCCAGCCGAGTAGCAACAGGCTGCCACTCTCGTGGCCCGACTCGATTTTTTGCTCCGGGATATAATCAGCAATCATTTCCACCTTCCGCTCGCGGGTCTTCACCATGTGCTCGTGGTTGGCGGGGTCGTAGCTGATATTGCCCGTCACGTCCTCCTTTTCGATACCGCCCACCCGGTGCACCAGACCGGGCGTGCCGGGAATCGCCCACGCACGGGCCAGTTTTTCGTCACGCTGGTAGGGCATAAAATGGCTGCCATCATCTTGTTGCTTCGCAAAACTGACTTTCATTTCCGGTATGTCGGATGCTTTCGGGTAGCGCCAAGGCTCTGCGCCGTTGGCGATGTACCCGTCACTAAGCAGGATAACTGGGGTCATGTGTTGCACGGCTATCCGGCAGGCTTCCATCGCCGCCTCGAAGCAGTCCGAAGGCTTGCTGCACGACACGACGGGTAAGGGGCATTCCCCGTTGCGTCCGTAAAGCGCCTGCATCAGGTCGCTTTGCTCCGTTTTGGTGGGCAAACCAGTGGACGGGCCGCCCCGCTGCACGTCAATCACCACCAGCGGAAGTTCGAGCATGACCGCCAAGCCAATGGCCTCCCCCTTGAGCGCAAGCCCAGGGCCAGAGGTGCCCGTGATGCCGAGGCTACCTCCATAGCTCGCCCCAATGGCCGAAGCAACGGCGGCTATTTCATCCTCCGCTTGGAAGGTGCGCACGCCGTAATTCTTGTATTTTGACAGGGAATGGAGAATACTGGACGCTGGCGTAATGGGGTATGAGCCGTAAAACAAGGGAAGCCCCAGTTTTTTGGTCGCCGTGATGAGGCCAAGGACAATGGCATCATTGCCCATGATGCTGCGGTACTTGCCGGGGGCGAGTTGGGCGGGCTTCACGGTGTAGCGGTCGTTGAACTCTTCCATCGTATCGCCGAGGTGGTAACCGGCCATCAGCGCCTTGTGGTTGGCGTCGAGGATTTCCGGTTTGTTCTTGAACTTTGAGGTCAAGAATTTCATCGTCGTGTCCATCGAGCGGTTGTAGCGCCAAAGCAGGAAGCCCAGCACGTACATGTTCTTGCAGCGGTCCTTCTCCTTGGTGCCGAGCGTGGATTCGCTGATGGCCTCACGGGTCATCTTCGTCACCGGGATTTTGATGACCTCGAACCCCTCCAAGGTATTGTCATCCAAGGGGTTTTGTGACTCATCGTACTTGGCGAGGCGCAGGTTTTTCGAGTCAAAGCCATCCTCGTTGATGATGACAGTGCCGCCTTTGCGTACCAGCTTGATGTTTACTTTTAGGGCAGCGGCGTTCATGGCCACCAGCACGTCGAAGCGGTCGCCTGGGGTGTAGATACGCTGGCTGCCAAAGTGGAGTTGGAACCCCGAAACGCCTGCGATGGTGCCGACTGGGGCACGTATCTCTGCGGGAAAGTCGGGGAAAGTGGCAAGGTCGCTGCCGGAAATGGCGGTATCGTCGGTAAAAAGGCCGCCGGTGAGCTGCATCCCATCGCCGGAGTCGCCAGCGAACTTGATGATGACGGCCTGTTTTTCTTGTATTGGAGTGGTCATAAATACCTATCGTTTTACGCTGCGAGAAGCCCAATATTTGCCTTTGGGCAATCGGGGCGGAAAATTACGGAAGGGCAAGGGAAAACGTGCGAGATTTTGGTCATTGGTAAAAATAAAAAAACCTGTCAGGGTTGTCCTGACAGGTCTCGCAATTGAAAATTTGTTACCAAGTGTTTTTGGCCCCACCGCAAGTAAGGGGGCCATGCAATATGTAATCCTATATCTTTATGAATGGGAATCAGTTGGGTTACCCAGCGGCATAAGCGTCCAGGTCGAGGAGGCCGGCTACCCACTCCGATTGCTCTTTTAGGAGAAACAAAACAATGGCGAAAGCAATCATCATGGTTGCCCGGAAGATACGACGCTGGTGTCGGACAGCATCTGCCTTTTCGTTCGTTAGCCATTCTACAAATTCAGGGGAAACATCGGACGGATGGAAGGAATCAATCTTGGCGATAGTGTTTGCTTGTTGCATTGTTAGTGTTTTTGTTTTTTTCTTACAAAAACAAAATACAGAAAACCGTGCCAAAAACCGATTCATCTCCAACAAACTTTGATTCATCCCAAAAATATTTACGAAAATGCCAAATTTCCACGATTTCCGAAAGCAACCAAATCAACCTACCTTTGCCGACATGAAAATCAAGCGCCTTTATATCAACAACTACAAGTCGCTCGTCAATTTTGAATTGGTGGAGCCGAATTCGTTCTCGGTCTTCGTCGGGCCTCGCCTCCGGCTTCTCCCTCGAAGCCGCCGCCGCCCACCCCAACTGCCCAAGCGCCAAATATTTCTTGGATAAACTCACTGCCTTGTCATTGCCGAGGACCACTTAACCATTTAACAATCAAACAATTACAACAATCGTGAATACCCAACTCATCGAATGCGTCCCCAACTTCTCCGAAGGCTGTGACATGGCCATCATCAAGCTCATCACCGACGAAATCGAAAGCGTGGAGGGCGTCAAGCTCCTCGACGTTGACCCCGGAAAGGCCACCAACCGCACGGTCGTCACTTTCGTGGGAGCTCCGGAAGCCGTGGTGCAGGCCGCCTATTTGGCCATCAAAAAAGCGGCAGAAGTCATAGACATGAGCAAGCACAAGGGCGAACACCCCCGCATGGGCGCCACCGACGTTTGCCCGCTCATCCCCATCGCCAACATCACGATGGAGGAAACCGCTCAATGGGCGCACAAGCTGGCCAAAAAAGCAGGCAGCGACCTTGAAATACCATTATATATGTACGAAGCTGCCGCAACCTCGCCGGAGCGTCGGAACCTCGCCACCATCCGGGCGGGCGAGTACGAGGCATTGCCGGAGAAGCTGAAAAAACCGGAGTGGAAGCCCGACTACGGCCCCGCCACCTTCAATGCAAGGGCTGGCGCAACGGTCATCGGCGCACGGGACTTCCTCGTGGCCTACAACGTGAACCTGAACACTACCTCCGAGCGCCGGGCCAACTCCGTGGCCTTCGACGTGCGGGAGCAAGGGCGGGTGCTTCGTAAAGGCGACCCAATAGAAGGGGAAATCGTGAAAGATGAAAATGGTGAACCCATCAGAGAACCTGGCGCATGCAAGGCCGTGAAGGGCATCGGCTGGTACATCCCGGAGTACGGCGTGGCGCAGGTGAGCATGAACCTGACGAACATCGAGTTGACGCCGCTACACGTGGCTTTCGAGGAGTGTTGCAAGAGCGCCGACCGCCGTGGGATGCGGGTCACTGGCTCCGAACTTGTGGGCCTCGTACCGCTGAAGGTGATGACCGGAGCGGGCCGCTATTTTTTGCAAAAACAAAAATGGAGCGCAGGTGTGTCAGAGGAGGAACTCATCCACATTGCTGTGAAATCGCTGGGGCTGGACGAACTAGCGCCGTTTGACCCCAAGAAAAAAATCATCGAATACCAATTGGCGGACGAAAAATCGGCCCCGCTCGTACACATGAGCCTGCGGGCCTTCGCCAACGAAACGGCCAAGGACTCGCCTGCTCCCGGCGGTGGCTCTATCTCTGCCTACGTGGGGGCGCTCGGAGCTTCGCTCGGCACGATGGTGGCCAACCTGAGCGCTGGCAAGCGCGGCTGGGACGAGCGGTTGGAGGAGTTCTCAGCATGGGCGGAAAAGGGCCAGGCCATCAAGGACAATTTGCTGAAACTGGTGGACGAGGACACTGCCGCCTTCAACCAAATCATGGCGGCCTTCCGCTTGCCGAAGGATACTGCTGAGGAGAAAGCTGCCCGCAAGTCCGCCATTCAAGCGGCCACAAGGTACGCCACCGAAACGCCACTGCGCACGATGCAAGCGGCTTTTGAGGTGTTTGAACTGGCGGAAGCGATGGTTCGGGATGGCAATCCAAACTCGGTGAGCGATGCAGGGGTGGGCGCACTCTGTGCCCGTGCCGCCGTGATGGGTGCTTGGATGAACGTGAAAATCAACGCTGGCAGCCTCGCCGACAAGGAATTGGCCGCCGATTTTGTGAAACAGGCGGAAGCCATTGCGCAGCAAGCGGAGGCGTGGGAGCGGAAGATTGTGGAACTGGTGGAAGGGAAGATGTGACCCAAAGAATGCTATTAAACGATTGAATACAATGACCTACCTACTCCTCATACTCGGTTTTGCTCTCCTCATCAAAGGGGCTGAATGGCTGGTGAACGGCGCTGTATCGGTGGCCCGTCGGTTTGGCGTTTCGGATTTGGTCATCGGGTTGTCCATCGTGAGCATGGGCACCTCCATGCCGGAGCTAATCGTGAGCATCATTGCAAGCGCAAAGGGCAGTTCCGAACTGGCCATAGGCAACGTACTGGGAAGCAACATCGCCAATGTGCTGCTAATCCTGGGTGTCACGGCCATAATACGTACCTTGCCTGTGCACCGCAACACCATCTTGTCGGAAGTGCCGTTCTCGTTGGCAGCGGCACTGTTGGTCGGCTTCTTGGCGAATGCAGCCCTATTTGGGGAGCAGGCAAATCAATTGAGCATTAGCCGAGGAGACGGCATCATTATCCTCTTTTTCTTCCTATTGTTCATGGCTTATGTGATTACGGTGGCGAGGGAAGACAAAAAGAAACTGAAAATTGAAATAGCAGCCCGCACACCATTGTACAAGAGCCTTTTCCTCATCGGCATCGGTATGGCAAGCCTTTTCCTTGGAGGGAAATGGGTGGTGGATGGCGCAGTGGAACTCGCAGAAATGTTCGGCATGAGCGAAACCCTAATTGGCCTCACTGTCGTAGCGCTTGGCACCTCGCTTCCCGAATTGGTGACCTCCATCATGGCCGCCCTGAAGAACAATACCGACATAGCCGTGGGCAATGCCGTCGGGTCCAATATCTTCAACTTATTGTGGATACTGGGTGTTAGTGCCATTATCAGGCCGCTGCCATTCGACGTGGCCTCCAACGTGGACATTTTCGTAGTCATTGCCGCCAGTTGCATGATTTTAGTAGCGCTAATCATCGGGAGGAGGATGGCCATAAAGCGCCTACAAGGCATTGCATTTGTGGCAGCTTATGCAATTTATCTTTATTTTGTGGTGAAACGAGGGTAGGGCGACCCTTTGATTTAATGGATTTTTCGGCCAACCTCTAATGTTGAACAAAAACTAATTACATGCGATACTTGATTTTCCTGATTTTTCTCCCTTTCCATTACGCTTGTACGCAACAAGGAACTGCACAACCTAACCAACAGCCAACAGCCCAATTGCCGGAGGCAACCCTGCCCATCAAAACGAGGGATACGGTGCAAACCAAGGCCGAAACCGAAACCACACCGACACCGACAAAACCTGCACAGGAGTTTTCCATTGAGTACATCATGGGCAAGTTCGACCCGGCACAGCACCCCGACTTCGTGGTGGTGGACAAGAAATACGCCGATGTGGAGGGATATTTTCTTCGGAAGGACACTTACGAAAGCTTCGCCAAAATGTGGGAGGCCGCCCAAGCCGACGGCATAAAGCTGACCATTATTTCGGCTACCCGCAACTTCAATCGGCAGCGTGCCATCTGGGAGGGCAAATGGACGGGCAGCCGCGTCATCGAAAACGGAGCCAATGCCGCAAAAAAATACCCCGACCCCAAGACCCGTGCCCTGAAAATCTTGGAATATAGTTCCATGCCCGGCTCCAGCCGCCACCATTGGGGCACGGATATTGACCTTAACGACCTCGACAACTACACCTTTGAGCAAGGTCCTGGCAAGAAGGTGTACGAATGGATGGTGAGCCATGCCCACGAATACGGCTTTTGCCAGCCCTACTCCCCCAAGGACGACGCCCGCCCCAACGGCTACAATGAGGAGAAATGGCACTGGTCGTACATGCCCGTTGCAAAAAAGCTCACCGACCTTGCCGCCCGCAGCATGACTGACGACATGATTGGTGGATTCAAGGGGGCTGAAACAGCCGTGGAGATAAAAGTAGTGGAGAGATATGTCCTCGGCATCAACCAAAATTGCCTGTAATCAAGCTGTCATTTTTTTAAACCCCGATTTGTTTCATCTTTTTCCACTTTTTTTTGAAATAAATTTGGTGGTTAAGATTTTTTTTCGACTTTTGTGGTTCTTGTGCATTATTTCGAACTACACCTACATCGACTCCTCTCCCATAGGAGCTATTGCAAAAGATACTATTGAGAAGACAGTGACGTATGTTTATTGCTTACTGATACAACTTGGCTGTACCTATTCTCGATTTTTTGCTTACCCGGTGAAAGCGTTACAGCAAGACACAATTAAGACTTATTAGAAAGGATTACTCAACCGGTGCTTGAGGGAACTACACAACAGTCGGGGAACAACTTTTTTTTTTAACAGCGAAAAAAACAGCAGTGAAATGAACGCCACGTACAAAACTATCCTTTCCGGTTGCCTAGAGTTTGGCAACGCAAGAAGTTATGAGCAAGTGCTCAAACTCTACCTCCACCGCACGGAGAACTACTACCGTAATGACATCCTCCTCAAAGCGGAAGACGTTTTCCAAGAAGAATCGTTCATCCTTTCCATACCCCGTTTTATTACGGAGTGTTCGGAAAAAAGTTGGAAAAACATGCTCAACATGCTGGAATACATGTCGGAGTATGCCGTTGCCGGCGACTTGAAAGCATGGGTCATCCAAGATGGAAAGATTGTGGCACAGCGTGTCATCGAACCAGAAGGCGACAAAACCGCAACCCAAGCTTTCATCCAAGGACGTGAACTGGTGAAAGAAAGAGGCATGGAAGAAGAAGCGATGAGCTCTCTAAACCGGGCCATCGAGAAATTCGAGCGCCATGCCCTCGCCTACGAGCGCCGTGGCTACGTGAACTATCGGCTACGCAACTACGACGATGCCATGTACGATTTCACCAAGAGCATTGACATCAATCCGAACATGCCCGATGCCTATTGGGGCCGGGCCAATACCAAGGTAAAAAAGAACGACATCGAAGGTGCATTGGCCGATCTGGAAATGGCCATCGCCAAGTCCATCCCGCACCAGACGGTTTATTGGAGTGCCCGCCGCCTAAAAGGGGAACTCCACCTGCAACTCAGCGACTTCCAAAAGGCCATATTTGAGCTGAAATTGGTCACCAACCGCCAGTTCACGCAGGATGACCCGAACTATGTTTGGCAGAAAAACGTGCTGTTCAACTATGGAAAGGCACTGTACGAGGTAGGTCAATATGGCGACGCCGTGAAGATTTACAACAACATGATAAACTTTGAGGCACAGCGTGAAGAAGCGCCATCAAAGGCAGAGCAGTTCCTGAACCGTGGCATGGCTCGCCAAAAAGCAGGCGAAAGCGGCTTTGTCAACGACATCAAAGAAGCTGCCGGACTTGGCTCAAAAAAAGCCGCCGCCATGCTGAAAGGAATCGCTTAAAAGACTTTGACTATATACAAAAAAGGTTGCCGCAAAAAACGGCAGCCTTTTTTTGTGCAGGTGCCGCTGCAATCTCCGCAGCTATTCGGGCGTTTGGGTAATCGGCCAATGCCATTGAATTTCGCTTGGGAAACACCTTTGACAATCAATGACTTTCACCGTTCAATACCCATTTCCCACCTTCGCCATTTCAAAATACTGCCATCTACAATGATTCGTTTTTTGATATTCCTATTCCTGTCGTGCTACTGCGGTGCCGCATTTGCCCAAAACAAAATCACTACCACCAAGACCGCCAACGACAAGCTGAAAACCATGTACGAGCGCGCAGTACGCATCGCCAGCCTTGGGCAGTTCGACGATGCTATTGAAGACCTGGAAAAGGCGCTAAAAACAGACCCGAAATTCATTGATGCACAAATAGAATGGGCCAATGTAAAATACCAGCAGGCGAAACTGGCCGAGGCAGAAGCCGGCTACCAAAAAGCGCTCGCCCTGGATTCCATGTACGAGCCAAATCTTTATTACAGCCTTGCTAACGTGCAGTTCGATCAACGGAAGTACAGTGATTCGGCAGCCAATTTTGATTATTTCCTCAAGAACGCCCCCAAGATTAGCCCCAAGCGAAAAGCCAACGCCGAAAAATACCTTGCCAACGTAAAATTCGCTGCCGAAGCCACCAAGAACCCCGTCCCTTACGAACCCAAAAACCTCGGCCCCAACATCAACACGCCCGAATCCGAATACCTGCCAAGCCTGACAGCCGACGGCGAGGTGCTGATTTACACTGCCGTGCGGAGGGGGCAAGAAGATTTCTACAAAAGCGAAAAAGTCAATGGCGAATGGCAGCCCGGGCGGCCCATCGAAGCCGTCAACACCCCAAATAACGAAGGCGCACAGAGCATCAGCGGTGATGGCAAGTTCCTCATCTTCACCGCCTGCAACCGCCAAGATGGCCTTGGCGGTTGCGACCTGTATTTTTCGGAACTGAAGAACGGCAAATGGACACCTGTGCGCAACCTCGGCGCTCCCGTCAACTCACCCGGCTGGGAGTCCCAGCCGAGCCTTTCCGGCGATGGCAGGACACTGTTCTTTACTTCGGAACGAAAAGGCGGCCAAGGTGGCAAGGACATTTGGCTGAGCCAGCGCCTGCCCAATGGAAAATGGGACACCCCAATCAACGTCGGTGCACCCGTGAATACGCCAGCCGACGACCAATCCCCCTTTATCCATGCCGATGGACAGACGCTGTACTTCATGTCGAATGGCCTGGCGGGCATGGGCGGCTTTGACCTCTACCTTTCCCGCAAACAAAAAGACGGTACTTGGGGCGAGCCGCAAAACCTCGGCTACCCCATCAATACGGAAGGAAACGAGGGGGCGCTGACCGTGAGCTTGGATGGCAAAACTGCATACTTCGCCACCGACAGGCTCAATGTGCAAAAGGGGGCTTCCGCTTTTGACAACCCACAGGGCAAGGGCACGACGG
This sequence comes from Saprospiraceae bacterium UBA6168, assembly GCA_002435785.1. Lineage (GTDB taxonomy): Bacteria > Bacteroidota > Bacteroidia > Chitinophagales > Saprospiraceae > UBA6168. Next base: position 73,189 of record DIUC01000057.1, read on the forward strand.
ACATCTACAGCTTCGAGCTTTCGGCGGCAGCACGACCCATGCCGGTCACTTATGTCCAAGCAACGGTAATAGATGCCGTTACTCAAAAACCGCTCATAGCCAAGGTGGAGTTCTTGGAACTGGGGTCTGGGAAAACCCATGCCGCTGCCTTCACGGAAGCCGACGGGAAATTCCTCGTCACGCTGCCCGCTGGGAGCAATTACGCCCTCAATGTTTCCAAGGAAAAATACCTGTTTTATTCCGAAAACTTCGCCCTCGACCAGCCGGGCACATTGGACAAGCCTTATAATTTAAATATAGCACTGCAACCCATCGCCGGTGGAACGGATGGAACGGCATCCAAGCCAATTGTGCTGAAAAACGTCTTCTTTGAAACGGGTTCGGCGGCGCTCCGCAAAGAAAGCCTCAATGAACTGGCTCGGCTGAAAACGCTCTTGGACGAAAACCCGACGCTGAAAATCCAAATCAACGGCCATACCGACAATGTAGGCTCAGAGGCCGACAACCTCGCCCTCTCCAATGGCCGGGCAAAGGCGGTTTACGATTATTTGACCCAAAGCGGCATTGACGCCAACCGCCTGAAATACAAGGGATTCGGGGAGGCTGTGCCTGCTGCCAGCAATGAAACGGAGGAGGGGAAAAGGCAGAACCGCAGGACGGAATACATGATAGTGGAGTAACATCTTCAGAGGTATGGTCCACCTCAAGGCCCCTTCACTACACCATTATCGGCGAGCCTACCCGATTGGACTGATGCTCCTCGTCCTCGTTATCATTCTATGCTTGTTGGCCGTGGCCGGAGAAGTGGAAAATGGCGCAATCAAATCAAACCTGAAAATCCAAATCGCCTACCTTTGCCGAATGGAACAACAACCGCAAGCCATACCCGAAACGCTGCCTGTTAACGCAATAGTTTTCCATGCGGGCTTCTGGCTGATGTACTGGATTTTCGCCAGTATGCAGGACGTGGTGTTCATCTCGCAGTTCAAGGACACTTTCAACCTGCCCACTGTGCTCGGTTCCATGGGCGTGGTCTATTTCAACTACTACTACTGGATACCGAAATACCTCATCAAGCAGCGGAGGGCAGTGCTTTATATCGTCAGCATTTTTTCCATCATCTTGCTGAATTCTTGGTTGGTCAATGTCTTTCTGCGGGTTTTCGTCTCGCCAAAGGACTACTACTATTCTTGGGAAGGCACCTTCACCCTGTCAGTGGACACGGTGGTACTCGTGGCGTTCACCACCGCCTTCAAGTTCATCCAACAGTGGCACGAGCGCAACAACTACGCTGTACAGTTGGAGAAAAAAAACCTCGAAAGCGAGCTGGAAATGCTCAAGTCGCAAATCAACCCGCACTTCATTTTCAACACCCTCAACACGATTTACTTCCTCATGGAGCAAAAAGAGGACGAGCGGGCCAAGGAGGCACTGCTCAAGTTCTCCGACACCCTGAGCCACCAGCTCTACGACTACAACAAGGACTGGATTGACCTCGACAAGGAAGTGGATTACCTCCAAAACTACATTGAGCTCCAGCGCCTTCGGCATGACGAGGAGCTGCTCGACCTCACCTGCGAACTGCCAGACCACGTCAATGGCCACGTGATTGCGCCCATGCTGCTCATTCCATTCGTGGAAAATGCCTTTAAATACAGTTCCAATTCGTCGGGCTACCGGGTGGGCGTTCACCTTGAGGTAAAGGACGGCGTACTGGATTTCACTACTGAAAACACCATCAACCAAAACAGCATCCGGCAAGACCGGGTGGGCGGCATTGGCCTCAAAAACGTGCAGCGCCGCCTTGCCCTCACATACCCTGATAGCCACGAGCTAACCATCGAGGATGATGGCGATATTTATAAATCACACCTTAAAATCAAGTTGAAATGACCGATAGGGGTTTAGGGAGTTTAGAAGGTTTAGAAGGGTTAGTTGGCCTATCTAAACCTTCTAAACCCTCTCAACCCTCTCAACCAAAATGACATGACCATAAAATGCCTCGTTGTGGACGATGAACCGGTTGCCCGGAAAGGAATAGCAGGTTATGTGCAGCAAGTACCTTTTTTATCCTTGGAAGGCACTTGCAAGAGTGCCGTGGAGGCCAACGAAGTGGTCCACCGGGAGAAGATTGACCTCCTCTTCCTCGACATCCAAATGCCTGACCTTACGGGGATAGAGTTCATGCGCTCGCTGGAAAACCCACCCGCCGTCATCTTCACCACCGCCTACCGTGACTATGCTATTGAGGGCTTTGAACTGAACGCACTGGATTACCTCGTGAAGCCCATCTCGTTCCAGCGCTTCCTCAAGGCGGCCAACAAGGCACAGTCCTTCTTCGAGATGCAGCGGCAAAACCTCGCCAAGCCCACCGAACCGCCAGCCGCCAGCCCTGAGTTTTTTTTCATCAAAAGCGATGGCCAGTTCATCAAAATCAAGCTCGCCGACGTGCTGTACTTTGAAAGTGAAAAGGACTACGTCTTCATCCATACCGAGCAAAAACGCTACCTCACACTGCTCTCGCTCAAGCAATTGGAAAAGGAACTCCCCCCGGAACGCTTCCTGCGGGTACACCGCTCCTACCTCGTTTCCCTCGAAAAAGTTGAATTGGTAGATGGCAGCAACCTCGTCATCAAGGGCAAGCATATTCCTGTGAGCCGCAGCTTGCAGGACACGATTTTCAATACGCTGATTGCAGGACGGCTTTGGAAACGGGAGCTTTGAGCGATTACGGATAGCGGAATGAAGGATACGGTAAACCCTAATCTGAAATCCAAAATCCGTAATCCGAAATCTTCCTACCTTTGGCCGTTCCGAATTAAAGAAAAACAATTTGTGAACACGATTCATACATTCAAGGTAGAAGGAATAGCGGGGGGAACGATAGATTTTGCTGCCTTTGCGGGCAAAAAAATCTTGGTCGTAAATGTTGCTTCGGAATGTGGTTACACGCCACAATACCAGCAATTGCAAGAACTGCACGAGGAGTTTGGAGATAAATTAACGATAGTGGGCTTTCCTGCCAACAATTTTGGCGGGCAAGAGCCGGGTTCAAACCACGAAATTCAGGCATTTTGCACCCGGCGGTTCGGCGTCACTTTTCCGCTTTCAGCGAAAATAGATGTCACGGCCCACCCAGTTTACCAATGGCTCACGCAAAAGGCGCTCAATGGCGTCCAGGACAGCCAAGTAACCTGGAATTTTCAAAAATACGCCCTTGACGAACAGGGCCGCCTCGTCCATGTTTTCCCACCTGCTTCCAGTCCCCTTGATGATGAAATTTTGGAATGGTTGAAAGGGTATTAGGTATTGGAAATTAGGTATTGATGAAGTGCCTAATACCAACTACCCAATACCCAATACCCAATACCCAATACCCAATACCCAATATGCAGTTCAAAAACGTCATCGGCCAACTCCCCGCCAAGTCCCTCCTCCGGGGCATGGCGGACAGCGAGCGCATCCCGCACGCCCTGATTCTATTGGGCGCACCGGGCAGTGGGGATTTGGCGCTGGCAGTGGCATTTGCACAGTACGTTTTGTGCCAAAACAAACAGGACGGCGACGCCTGCGGGCAGTGCAACCAGTGCAGCAAGGTGGAAAAGCTCGTCCACCCCGACCTGCACTTCTCGTTCCCGACCGTCGGTGCCAACGTCACCAGTGATGCACACCTGACGGACTGGCGGAAGGCGCTGGCGGAAAACCCCTACTTAGACGTGAACCAGTGGCTGCAGCGCATCGGCGCAGAGAACAAGCAGGGCAACATCAACAAGGATGAGTGCGTAGGTATCATCCGAAAGTTGAGCCTGAAAGCCTTCGAGGGCAGCTACAAAATCCTCGTGATGTGGCTGCCAGAATATCTCGGAAAGGAGGGAAACCGACTATTGAAGCTCATCGAAGAGCCGCCCGATGACACACTGATTATCCTCGTTGCGGAAAATCAGGAGTTGATTTTGAACACTATCCTCTCCCGTTGCCAACTCGTGAAGGTCAATCGCTTGAGCGACGAGGAAGTGCAAGCAGGACTTGTCAGCTTGAAAGGACTGCCTTCGGAAAAAGCACGCTCGATAGCCCATTTGGCCGCAGGCAATTTCAACGAAGCCCTGAACATTGCGGCGCAGCCGCTCAAGGACAACTCCAACCTGTTCCTCGATTGGCTGCGCAAATGCTACCAAGGCAATGGCGCTGAAATAGTCGTATGGACGGAAACTTTTGCCGACCTTGGCCGTGAAAACCAAAAACAATTTTTGCAGTACGCCCTGCATTTCATGCGGGAGTACATGCTCCTTAAAACCACCGGCAACGACCAAGTGAGGCTGCTGCCGGAAGAACTTAAAACCGCCCAAAACCTGAGCAAAATCATCGGGTTTGGGCAAATCGAGCGCATCACCAAGCTCTTCAACGATTGTTCGTTCCACATCGAACGGAACGCCAACCAGAAGCTGCTTTTTTTGGATGCCTCTATACAGTTGAATAAGATTTTGAGGGCATGAGAGTTTGAGGCAGCACGTGTCTCAAACCCCCAAACCCTCAAACTCTCAAACTCTCAAACTCTCAAATAATGGCATGTGCAGGATGTACAGTAGGTTCTAAAGAAGCTGGCGCACCTTCGGGCTGCGGCAGCAAAGGCAGTTGCGCCTCCGGGAGTTGCAACCGCCTCAATACCTTCGACTGGCTCACCACGATGGAAATCGAGGACGTGGATCCGTTCCAAGTAGTGGAAGTCAGCTTCAAAAATGGCTCACGCAAGGCATTTTACTTCAACCAGCCTTATACCCGTGCCAGCACCGGCGACATGGTGGTGGTGGACACCCAAGCTGGCTGCGACGTGGGTCGCATCTCGCTCACCGGCGAGTTGGTGCGCCTCCAGATGCGCAAAAAGCGGGTACCAGCGGACGGCTATTTCCCCAAGGTAATTCGCAAGGCCAATGAGCGTGACCTCGAAAAATTGGACGAGGTGCGCAACCAAGAAAAAGAAACGATGATACGCGCCCGTGCCATCACCCGTACCCTCAACCTGAACATGAAAATTGGCGACGTAGAGTTTCAGGGCGATGGCAAAAAAGCCACGTTCTACTACACCGCCGATGGCCGGGTGGACTTTCGGGAGCTGATACGGCAGTTCGCACGGGACTTCAAGGTAAAAATCGAGATGCGGCAAATCGGTGCCCGGCAGGAAGCCTCCCGTGTGGGCGGCATAGGCCCCTGCGGGCGGGAACTTTGCTGCTCCACATGGCTCACCTCCTACCGCACCGTAGGCACGGCAGCCGCCCGCTATCAGAATCTTGCCATCAATCAGGCAAAACTATCCGGCCAGTGTGGCCGCCTCAAGTGCTGCCTCAACTACGAGTTGGACACCTATATGGAGGCACTCTCCAACTTCCCCGACGATGCCGACAAGCTCAAAACCAAAGAGGGCATGGCGGTGCTGGTGAAGACCGATATTTTCAAAGGGCTGATGTACTACGGCTACGAAAAAGACCACGGGCGTGGCAGGCTCTATGCACTTGATTTGATACAAGTACGCTCGGTTCGGGAGAAAAACAAACAGGGCGAATTCCCTGACGACCTCGCAAACCTTGCCGTGGTAGCCGAAACCTCCAGTGTTGAGGACGAACCGGAGTTCAGCGCTGGCGACCTGACTGGCGTCGTGGAACTGCCAATGGATGAGCGCCGCAAGAAAAGCAAGAAAAAGAAAAAGCCCGGCGACCGTGGCGGCGATGGCAGGCCCCGTGATACCCGTCCCGAAAACAAGGCGGGTGGTGGCGAAGGCCAACCCCCAGCGCGCAAAGAGGGCGGCGACCGGGACCGCAACCGGGATAGGGGCCGTGACCGTGGCGACCGGCGACCCGGCGGCAATCCGCCGCAGGCCAAGTCGCAAGAACCAAGGCAACCCAGGTCCCCCGGCCAAGAGCCGCCATCACAACCTGACGGCGAGCGCAAAGAAGGCGGCGGCGGTGGCCGCAACCGTGGAGGTCGTGGTGGCAAGAGCCGCCGTGGCGGACGAGGCGGCGGCGGTGGACGTGGTGGGAATCCGCCACCGAGCGGCGAGTAAGGGATTGGAAAGCCCGATAGATAGGGATTTCTAAGCCCGGCTAACCCGTTCAGGCTTAGAAATCCCTATCGGGCTTTCCAATCCTTCACTTGACACCCCAACAATCGAGCAATACAGCAATCAAACAATCCAAATCATGAAATACGACGTTACCGTCATCGGCTCCGGCCCCGGCGGCTATGTGGCCGCCATCCGTTGCGCCCAGTTGGGCCTCAAGACCGCCATCATTGAGCGCTATGGCGTGCTCGGCGGCACCTGCCTCAACGTGGGCTGCATCCCCTCCAAGGCGCTGCTCGACAGCTCCGAACATTACCACAATGCCAAGCACAAGTTCGAGCTGCACGGCATCGGTGTCACCGGCCTCAAGGTCAACATGCCGCAGATGGTCAAGCGCAAAAACGAAGTGGTGGAAGCCACCACGAAGGGCATTGATTTTTTGATGAAGAAAAACAAGATTGATGTCTTCACCGGGCATGGCTCGTTCGTGAGTGCCAACAAAATCAGCATCGCCAAAGCGGACGGGACAGCACAAGAAATCGAAACGGACAAGGCCATCATCGCCACTGGCTCCAAGCCCATTACGCCGGAGGCGTTCAACTATGACAAAAAACGGGTCATCACCAGCACCGAAGCACTGAACATTGACGCTGTGCCAAAGCGCATGGTCATCATCGGTGGCGGCGTCATCGGGCTGGAATTGGGGTCAGTCTATGCCCGCCTCGGCACGGAGGTGGAGGTGGTGGAGTTCCTCGACCGCATCATCCCGACCATGGATGGCGATTGCAGCAAGGAACTCCAGCGGGCGCTGAAAGGCTTGGGCATGAAATTTCACCTAAAACACAAGGTGAACACCGTGACCGCCACCAAGAAAGGCGTGACCGTGGAGGTGCAAAAGCGGGACAGCGAGGAGAAATTCAACCTCGAAGCCGACTACTGCCTCGTAGCCATTGGCCGCAGGCCCTACACCGACAACCTTGGACTCGAAAACGCCGGGGTGGAAAAAGATGAAAAAGGCCGCATCGCTGTGGACCACCACCTGCAAACCAACGTTCCGGGCATCTATGCCATTGGCGACGTGGTGCAGGGCGCCATGCTTGCCCACAAGGCAGAGGAAGAAGGCGTATTCGTGGCTGAGACCATCGCCGGCCAACAGCCGCATATTGACTACAACCTCATCCCCGGTGTGGTTTATACTTGGCCGGAGGTGGCCAGCGTGGGACAAACAGAGGAGCAATTAAAAGCAGCGGGCGTACCCTATAAAGCGGGCAAATTTCCGATGAAAGCCCTGGGCCGTGCCCGTGCCAGCACCGATACGGAGGGCATGGTAAAGATATTGGCACACAAAGAAACCGACGAAATACTCGGTATGCACATCGTCGGCGCACGTGCTGCCGACCTGATTGCGGATGGCGTGACCCTGATGGAGTTCCGAGCCTCCGCCGAGGACTGTGCCCGCATGAGCCATGCGCACCCAACTTATGCGGAAGCGATTAAGGAGGCGGCGCTGGCGGCTACGGGGGATAGGGCGCTGCATATATAGTCATTATGGAGTCATTTACTTCGTGTCATTGGTCATTTACTTCGTGTCATTAGTCATTAGTCATTAGTCATTAGTCATTGTAGCATATTATGCTAAAGCTATAATGACTAATGACTAATGACACGAAGTAAATGACCAATGACAAAAAAGGGCAAAGCGGAAATATCCACTTTGCCCTTTTCTATTACAGTCAAAACCATTTCAAGCAGCGGGTGGCAGCCCTATCGGCTTTGGCACCACCACGATCAGCTTCTCGGAAGCATCGCCCTCGGGCACATCGCCGTTCATCATTTGCACCTGATAGGTATAGGTCACAAACTGGACGCCCTCGGCAAAGGTGGCACGGTCGGTGATGCTGCTCTTATTGGTGGAAGTGAGGTACGCTACCTCGTCCGTAGCCGTTCGGCTGACGAAGACATTGGCCATCAGCCCGCTGAACCTGTCGCCCCGCTTGATGGTCAGCGTAACGACATTGCCTGCTACTTTTGCTTTTATGATAGGCGCATTTCCCACTACACTTTGGTGCGGGTTGCCGGATGCCTCGATGGCTTCCGTGGTGGTGGGCTTCACCAGTTTCAGGTCGGTCTTGATGATATCGCTGCACAATGGGTTGGCAAGTATGATCTCGGCTATAGCAATGGCACGTTTGAAAACATTGGGCAGCGACGACACATCGGCATCCAGTTCAAGGGTGAACGCCTCCAGCTCCACGGGCACGTTGGGCTCGGCGGGGTTTTGGTCAAAAAGCGCATCCTTGAACAACCTCACCTTTTTGGCCTGTCCTATCATATTGTCCAATATCTTCATAATCCTTTCCAACAGGGAACTGCTGGCCACGATTTCGTCCACCCATGCTTGCGGTATGCCGAACTGAACGGCATAGTCGGGCAGTTTATCAGCAAAGTTGATGAGCCAAGCTAAGCGGAACGCTTCGGATTTGGTAAGAAAAAACGGGGATTTAGTTGTCATAAGACTGGGTTTAATGTTGAAAAAATAAATTGATTACCGTTGTCAGGAAAGTCTTTTATCTCTCACACGCAGCCTCAAAAACCAATGACAGAAAATTGCCAAGTATCGTGCCAACATTGTTTTTTCGATTGCATTTTTTTTGAATGCAACGACCCAATCCGCAACGCCTTTCATACGCCTGATACTACCGCCGCAGTATTTGCGGCGGGTGCCGCAATATTTGCGGCGGGCAGCGCAATGTTTGCGGCGGGTGGCGCAGGTAGTGGAACCTCTTGGCGCAGTTACTGCGGCGGTGGGTTCCACTACCTGCGGCGGTAGGTTCCACTTACTGCGGCACCCGCCGCAAATACTGCGGCGGTACCTTCCACATACTGCGGCGATTGGCGCTGTTACAGCATCTATTGGCGCAGATACTGCGGGAGGGGTGTCAGATGGGGAGGTTGTCTTTTTTTGGGTGGTTTTAGTGGGGAGTTGCAAGATAGTTTTGCTTGTGGTATCTTGCTTCGACATTGTGAAAACGGTTCCCCACTTTCACATGAAAAAAACAACCGACATTGCCCAAAATCAAGAAGGCCAATAATTTTGGCCCCCTTGATTGATTATATACTTACTTGTTAAAAAAAAACAAACACTTTCAATATAGTCTTTTCAATGGTAAAGATGTCATTTTTATTGTCATTAATTCTGCTTGTTACTGGACCAAGTTTCAGTCAAAAGCTAAGTTTGAAAAATGCCAAAGACGGCTTAAGCCTAAGTTGGTTTTCTTATGCTTCAGTGTCACAGCAGTACTTTCCGAATTATGTATTACGAGATGATGTTCATATTTCTTCAACTCCAAGAGTCAGTTACGCAGGTAAGATAGAATACAATGGCTTGTTCAGCGATCATTGGGAAGTATCAATAGGCGTATTGGCAGGCTCTTACCCAACTGTTTTCGTTTATGATTTTGATAGTATTTTTTCTATTTATGGGCGAGGTTTAGACGATTATTCTTTTGATAGATATTCTGGAGATTATTTAGGAATTTATAGCAGTATAGATTACCGCCAGCAATTATCAGCCAAAGACTTTCTTGCCCTTCGCTTCGGGTTAAATATTGTTTATTTCATTCCAGCTTTTTATGGCACAAGTTCGACGTCAATCGAGAATACAGGTCAATACAAATTCTTTGAAGCTAACGCAAATATGAACCCTAAAGGATTGCCATTTTTGGCGCCTGAACTTTCATTGAGGTATTACCATTTGATTTGGAAGAAATTACGCTACTGTACACTTTTATGA
>DIUC01000023.1:0-28447 GCA_002435785.1 Saprospiraceae bacterium UBA6168
GCCGCCCAATTTATTGGGCAGGCCGGTGTGAAAATCGGCAGCAAGCAATAGCTTAAAAACAACCCGGCCAGCCCAATAAATTGGGCAGCCACAATTGGTCAAAACATCAAAACAAATGCGAAATACCATCTTGGCCACATTGTTGGCCCTCCCGGCCCTCCTTTTTTCCCAAAAACAACCCTTTGACTATTTCTTGCCTTCGGCTAAATACGACCCAGCCATCCCCACACCAGCGCAATTTTTTGGTTTTCAAATTGGCGAGTGGCACCTCAGCCATGACCAGCTACTGGCCTACTACCGGGCATTGGATGCTGCCAGCCCAAAAATCACGCTGCACGAGTATGGCCGCAGCCACGAGCATCGCCCCCTGATTTACCTCACCATCACCTCCGAGGCGAACCACGCCAAACTACCAACCATCCAGGCGGAACATGTGGCGCTGTGCGACCCCGAACGCTCCGCAAAGCTGGACGTGTCGAAGATGCCGATTGTCATTTACCAAGGATTCAGCATCCACGGCAATGAACCGAGCGGCGCCAATGCCGCTCCGCTGGTGGCTTACCGCCTCGCCGCCGCCCAAGATGAGGAGACCCGCCGGCTGCTCGATGAGGCCGTTATCATATTCGACCCTTGCTTCAATCCTGATGGGACGCAGCGCTTTTCCAGTTGGGTGAACGCCAACCGCAACCTCAACCTCAACGGCGATGCCAACGACCGGGAGTACGACGAGCCGTGGCCCAGTGGCCGCACCAACCACTACTGGTTCGACCTGAACCGGGACTGGCTGCCCGGACAGCAGCCCGAAAGTGTGGGCCGTATCGCCAACTTCCAGGCATGGCGGCCCAACATCCTCACCGACCACCATGAAATGGGCAGCAATACCACCTTCTTTTTCATGCCCGGCGTTCCGAGCCGGGTGAACCCGCTCACCCCCAAGCTCAACCAAGAACTCACTGCCAAAATCGGTACCTACCATGCTGCGGCATTGGACGAAATCGGCTCGCTTTACTACTCCGAAGAGGGCTTTGACGACTTCTACTATGGCAAAGGCTCGACCTACCCCGATGCGCAGGGCTGCATTGGCATCCTGTTCGAGCAGGCGAGCAGCAGGGGGCATTTGCAAAGCACCATCAATGGCCTGCTTTCGTTCGCCTTCACCATCCGCAACCAAGTGCGCACGGCGCTGTCCACCCAAAAGGCGGCCATCGCCATGCGAACGGAACTGCTGGATTTTCAGCGGGATTTTTACAAAAACAACCTCGAAGCCGCCCGGAGGGATAGCCGGAAGGCTTTTGTGGTTGGGGAGAAATATGACCGTGCCCGGCTGCTGCGGTTCGTGGAGTTAGTGAAGCGGCAAGGCGTACAAGTGTATGAGGTTGGCGAAAAAATCATGGCAAACGGCGTGGAGTTCCTACCGGGCAGCGCCTATGTTATCCCTTTGGAACAGCAGCAGAACAAGCTTATTTTGGGCATGTTCCAGCGGGACACCACCTTCACCGACAGCATTTTCTATGACATCAGCGCTTGGACCTTGCCGCTGGCCTTCAATTTGGAGTATGCCAGTTTGTCCAGCGGCCAGTTCACAAAAAAGCTGTTGGGAAAGGAGGTGGTTACTACCGAACTTCCTGACGGCCAATTGCTTGCGAAGGTCGGCGACTACGCTTTCGCCTTCGATTGGGACGAGTATTTTGCGCCAGCGGCGCTATGGGTTTTGTTGAAAAAAGGGGTGTTGGCAAAAGTGGCAAGCAAGCCCTTTACGGCCATGACGGCGGGCGGGATGCGGCAGTTCAACCAAGGCACCATCGTCATGCTCACCCAACACCAAGTGATGGGGCCCGAGCAGCTACAAACGGCCCTGCGGGAGGCGGCAAGCGTTGGTCACCTCGACATCCACGGCCTCTCCACCGGGCTTACTTCCACTGGCCCCGACCTCGGCAGCAGCAGTTTCGAGTTGTTGCGCAAGCCAAACGTACTGCTGCTCACGGGCGAGGGTGTCAGCCCGACTGATGCGGGGGAGCTTTGGCACCTGCTCGACATCCGATACGGGATGCCCGTGACCAAGGTTGACCTTACGGACGTAAACCCCAAGCTGCTCGAAAAGTACAACGTGGTGCTGATGCCCGGCGGCAGCTATGGGGCATTGAATGCCGATGCGCTCAAGGGTTGGGTGAGCAACGGTGGAACGCTCATTGCCCTGGAGGATGCCGTAAAGTGGTTGGAAGCCAAGCAGTTGGGCAGTGTGGTGCTGAGAAAAGAACCCGAAATCACCACCGGGCCGGCTACCCGATTGCCTTATACCAATGCCTCCGAAGACCGGGCGGCGCAGGTGCTGCCAGGGTCTATCTTCGAGGCAAGGCTCGACCTCACGCATCCGCTTGCCTTTGGTTTTCGACGCTCGGAGCTTCCCGTGTTCAGGAGCGGCGGCTTGTTTGCGGAGCAGCCAAAAAATGGCTACGCAGTGCCAGTGACCTTTGTCAAAAGCCCCTTGATGGCAGGTTATGTTCCCAAAAAGTCGAAACCAATGTTAGCCAATGCCCCAAGTGTGATAGTGACTGGTCAGGGAACTGGCCGCATTATCTGTATGTTGGACAACCCCTGCTTCCGTGCATTCTGGTATGGTACGGATAAGCTGATGGCAAATGCGATTTTCTTCGGGAGCATGATTTCTTCGCAAGCGGTGGAGAAAAAGTAGGGTGATGGAATAAAATCCGCTTAGTTGGTCATTCCAATTTTGGTTTCATGGTATTTTCCCACACTAAATTTCCCTAACATTGGCTTCGGGTTGGAAAGGGTTTATTGTTTTCTGCCGTTCCCATTTGTGGGACTGATTTTTGTCAGCTCAAAAAAGTTTTTTGCGATTTTATTAAAAAATAATTTTTTAAACAACTGACAAACAGCTTTTTAGTTATGTGGATTGAGATAAATTAAGAATTTTGGGCCTTTTTTTATGCAAGGGTTTGGCACGGAACTTGAAATGCGATTCCCCGCATCGGTGTCCCCCGCCAAAGCATTTTCTCAATAGGAATTTCTTTTCTATTGCTTTCCAATTACCTTGGTTTTAAATTATTTTTTGAATTATTTTTAATAAAATCCTTTTTTACTTCAGCATTCCTCCTGCTGGACAAAACATGCTATATCTATATTAATATTCAATCTCCGAAAGGTTTTCATCGCTTTCCAAAGTCAAAGGATACTTTCAGTTTCTTGCGACAGGTTCGGTATTGCCTATTGCTGAAACACTTCAAGGATTCAGTCCTTTATTTTTGAAAAGTTTGTGGTTTATCTAATAATCGTTGCTTTATTGGTTAAGCGTTTTTTATTGGATGTTATGTAACTATTAAGAGTTAGACTTAAAAAGGTAGCACCACAAAGTAGATGGTGTTTGAGAGGAATAAAAATGCACACATGGCTATGATAATTGCTTCGCGGTTATGCTGGAGGGCTGTCACCCTGCGTCAGTACCTAACTGGTGTGGTTTTTCACGCTTGTTTGACTTTTTTTAAAGTGGTGAACTTTGAATTAGGAACTAATGCCGTCAAACCAGTAGAAACCCTTGGGGATTTATTCAAAGTAGCCGCCTTTTTCTCCTTGTTTTTTCTTTCTGCCAACATTTCTGCGCAAACCGTAACAAAGCAACTCTACCTATCAGACCCATCCTTATCCTTAGACAGAATAGACCCGGTCGCCACGGCCGATAATTCCACTTCACAATCTTTTGAATTGGGTCAAAGTGCAATAACTCAGGTAGGAACGCCGGCTTTTTCCAATGCGGCCGAGACCGCTACCTCCCATTCGTTCACCTATAATTCGGGGGTCACGGGGGTCAATAGGATTTTAATGGTTGGCATATCTTACCGGAACAATGACAGTGAAACCGTTTCGGCAGCGACTTATAATGGCCAAGCCATGACGCAGGTTGGCACGGTAAACAATGGAACCAATGGACGGGTATATATTTATAGGTTGGTAAATCCACCAACGGGAAACAACACCTTAGCGGTGACATGGAACAGTGCCTTGAACCGGGGTGCTGTTATCGGTGCCATCACCTATTCAGGTGTCAACCAGACGAACCCAACTGGCACTTTTGCCTCCAATACTGGCAACAACACAACGCCGGGGGTCACGGTATCAAGCGGGGCTGGCCAAGTGGCTTTTGGAGTGGTAGGGGGGCGCACAACCAGCGATTATACTGCTACAACAACAGGCGCTACCCAATTGTGGACAAGTCGGCCATTCAGTGGGCAAACATCCGGTTGTGGCCAATCGGTGCCAGGCGCTTCGAGTGTGGCGTTAAGTTGGAGCGGCAGCAGTAACCAATGGGCGGCGGCTGGCGTTTCCCTTAATCCAAACATAACCACCGCTATCGCATTTACGCAGTCACCAAACCTTTGCAGCAATCTAACGGTTAAGGCTGGGACCAACATCTCGGTGGCACTTTATCTCAACATTGTCAATGGCTCCATGCCCTCCAATCCAAACATCACCGCAGCCCTGCGGTATGGTAGTACCACATTCGCCACTTCCAATACACCCACTTATAACAGCGGTACAGGAATATTGACATGGACGGGTACGCTCCCCAGCGACGTGACAATACCCGCTGGACAGGCTATTGTACTGGACATCACGAATGCTCAAAATGGTGTCGCTTACCTAATTGAATATGACAGCCAAACCAAGCCATCAAAAATAAACCTGCCAGTATCCACCTATATTGACATTACCTCGCACCAGCCATATACCGCCCCATATCCTGGCGGCAGCGTGATTAGTGGCCCAGTAGTAGCTGGCACCACGTTGTATGTCCGCACCGTGGTGACCGACCCATTCGGTTTTGGTGACATCACGGGGCTAAACTTGACCATCACGCCGCCGGGCAGCACGGTAGCGTCCACCTCTGTGGCCACGTCCGGATGTACCCGTACCTATGAGTATGCTTGGAACACTACCAGTCTTGGTGCAGGCACATATTCACTTCCAGCCACAGCAAAAGAGGGCTACGAAAACATGGTCACCGACCTGCAAAGCCTAAATATCAATGTTTGTACACCAGCCATTGGTCTGCCGGTATTTGCACTGGGCGCCACTTCAACCCGCTGCCAAGGGTCAGGTACAGTGACCTATACCGCCACCGCTTCGAATTCGACAGGCATTACTTATAGCTTGGATGCTGCGAGTTTGACGGGTGGGAACACCATCAACGCTGGCACTGGCCAAGTAACTTATTTGGCGGGATGGACTGGAATCTCTATCATTACCGCCACAGCTTCGGGTTGCAATGGCCCAACAATTGCCAGCCATACCGAGACCATTACACAGACCGTTGGCACGCCCATATTTAACCTTGGGCCCACGTCCACCCGTTGTTTGGGCCCAGGCAGTGTGACTTACACTGCTACTGCTACTAACTCGACTGGAATCAGCTATAGCCTTGATGCGACGAGCTTGGCGGGCGGCAACACCATCAATGCCTCCACCGGCGCCGTGACCTACACGGCATCCTGGGTTGGCACCTCTATTATCACTGCCAGCGCTGCAGGCTGCAACGGTCCCAGAACGAGTACCCATACTGCGACCACAAAGGCGATTATAGCTGTTGACGATGCGGGAAATGGGTCGCAGGGTGCACCGATTGTTCTTAATGTCCTCTCGAATGATTTGTGCAGTGTCAATTCGGCTTCCATGACCATTGTCAACCAACCTCAAAGCGGCTCTCTACAAATAGGGACGGGCGGGGAGGTCACTTATCTGCCCAATGGAAGTTTTACGGGGAACGACCAATACGCTTACCGGGTTTGCAGCAGCACAAGCCCCGTTGTTTGCGACACTGCCATCGTGGAATTGACCATTGCACCAAGTGTAAATGACCCTTGTGGTGAAGCCGTCAGGTCCAAAACTTATTACTTGCCTTTCCCCCACAATGCTGCCCAGTTGCGAAAGACGCTTTTGAGTGCGGCAAATGTAAACTTGCTCACCAACAATGCCCGGAATATTGTAAGCATAAAGACTGCATATCCCGGAACTATTCTCACTTATGACCACTGGGAGGATGGATATGAGGCGGATATTACAGTGCCCATACAGTCCACCACCCGAATATGGGGAGATGGAAACCCGTCCAATGGGATAGCTCCTGGTTATCCAACTGACATAATTCCAGCGGGTGGCTATATCATATTGGACAACCAGTTCCAATATAACCCACGGGTGTCATCGGACATCTTTTTCGATGGAAGGGACAAAATATACACCACCAATGACATAGCCCTCTCCGAAATAACCGGGGATGCAGGTGCAACTGGTGGAACCGTATTGATGAATGTACAAAACCTAAAGACCAATGTATTGGACATATCCCGATTCGCCAATTTTTTCATCTTACCTTTTGGCGAGAACATAACATTTGGTAGCACAAGTGCCTTTAGATATACCGCTGCATTTATTCGGGCTGCCACCAATGGCACCGTGGTAAGCCTCGATTATAACGGTGATGGTACGGTAGATTTGACACAAACGCTCAATGAGGGGGAAGTATGGTTTTATGATGGCACGGCCTCCTTGCCCGGTGTAGGGGCAGACGTGAACCAATCCAATGACATCAAAGCGGGGGCAACAATTACGGCTACCAATCCCGTTGGGGTTGATTTGGTGTTCGGGGGCATAGATAGCTATGGAACGAGGAACCTGGCTTTGTTGCCATCTGGGTACGTAGGCAACTCGTATTATAATCCCGTGTACACAAGTTTGGCCAGTGCCCCGGTGTATGTGTTTTTTACCAATACCGATGATTCGGCCATCACGGTCAATTGGACTGCTGGCAACGGCAGCAGCGGGGCCATTTCGGTGCCAGCAAAAGGAAGCAACTACATCAACTTGCCTGTGGCTACTACCGCCTACAAATTTGAAAGCGTGGGGGGGGAGCCTTTTACGGCGGTTGCTGTCATTGATGCCGATGCCGCTGGATCCACCTACGACTGGGCTTTCCCACTCATTGCGACCGAGCAGTTGACAGACTTTTCAAGTATAGCATGGGCGCCCGGCTCAAATGACCTTTCCGGCAACTACCAACCTGTCTGGGTCACGCCTACTGCAAATACCACCCTTTACATAAAGTTCAACGGGGATTTGACCACCCCAACACCGACCATGAGCCCATGCGGCATACCCTATGATATTGCGGTCACTTTGACTGCCCTTCAGGCATATCGGATTTTTGACCCCGACAATGACCAAACGGGCTTGGCCATTTTTACCTGCGATGGGACAACCATAGCGGCTGCATGGGGAGAAGACCCCAATGCCGGAAACCCTTCTCCAACTGGTACTCCAGCCATGGACGTGGGCTATGTGATGGAGCCAAAATGCCTCCAACAACTCATCGTGGCCAATGACAATAAAGAGTTTACGCAGCCCTCAACGCCTGTAATTATTGCTGTTTTGGACAATGATTTTTCGTTTTTGTGTACAATAGATACAGCTTCCATCAGCACGACGGGGCTACTGCAACCCTCCAATGGTCTGATTACCATAAACCCAAATGGAACAATAACTTATTTGCCGAACCCTGGCTTCACAGGCACGGATATGTTTGAGTACAGGATATGCTCCAAGGAATTTACGGGCGTGTGCGATGTGGCAAAAGTGATCGTTATGGTAACAGAGTGTATGCCATTGCCTTCGGAAAGCCTAATTATCGGGAAAGTATATGTCGAGCAATTGCCAGACAATGGTGCATATGACGCAGGCGAGGAATTTGCGGCTGGTGTAAGGGTTGACCTGTACATTGATGCCAACTGCAATGGTGTGCTAAATGCAGGTGAGAGCATAACCCAAACTACCATCTCCAACAATTCGGGCTATTATTCTTTTAGTGTGCAAAATGGCTACAATGCCAAGGACGACTTTGACCCCACCGTCAGTTTTTCTGGAAATGATGGTGGCGTGAACTGGAGCACCAACTGGGTAGAGCAGTCAGACGATGGTGTTATCAACACGGGTGACGTGCGCATCATGGCCGATGCGTCCATCGGCGGTTTTGGCAATGCCATCAGGATTGGCGGGCCGAGCAATGGTATTTCCCGGTCGCTTACTTTCAGCAATGCCACGGCGGCCAAATTGAAGTTCATGTTCCGTCGGCAAAACTTCAACAATGGTGGCGAGCAGTTGTTGGTGCAAATAAACGGCAGTACCGTCTATACCATCAACGATGGTGATTTTGTGCCTACCGATGTGAACTATACCGAGGTGGAGATAAACCTAACGGCATTTAATGCCAACGCCAGTAACACCTTGCAATTTATCACCAATAATATACCTGCCACCAATGAATATTTTTGGATTGACAATGTGGAGTTGATATATTACCGGGTACCAGCCTGTTATATTGCCAAGGTCGAGCCATCCAACACCGGCGGGGATTATTCTGCTTCCTCATTGAACAACCAATCTGCTTCGTTTGTGGGGCTTGGGCTTTGTGACTTAAACAACTATTTGGGCGTACTGGCCAATTTGGTGGCGGTGGATGATGCCGTGAACACGCCAATAGACGTGCCCGTCATCATCCCTGTGCTTTCAAATGACGTACCGGGCAAGCCCAACCCCGCCTCCGTCACCACCGTAGGCGTGACCAACCAGCCTGCCAATGGCAGCATCACCATCAATCCGAATGGTACCATTACCTATACGCCCAACCCTGGTTTTATTGGCACGGATGATTTTGAGTATAAGGTTTGCAGCATAGAAGACCCGGCTGTTTGTGACATAGCCCTTGTAACGGTGACCGTTTCCTGTGCTTCCAATCCCTTGCACAATACCATAACGGGGTTCGTATATGACGACGTGAACCTGAACGGAACACAGCAAGCTGGCGAGCCTGGTCGCAGTGGGGTAGGGGTCAACTTGTTTCGGGATTTAAACGCAAATGGCGTGCTAAATGCCGGGGAGCCATTGGTCAATACAACAACGACAAGTTTGTTGGGCGCTTATGCGTTTGACATCGTTCCCCCAAGTACCGCAAGCACTTTTCTGGACCAATTCAACGCCAACACCACCGCCAACCAAAGCAACGGGACCACCTCCTGGACTGGGAACGCATGGGTAGAGGTAAACGAAGCGGATGGCTTCGGGGCAGGGGACATCACCATCACGAGCGCAAATGGTTTGCGCATTCAAAACGCCAACAAGGGTGCCCGCCGGACCGCCAATATTGCCGGGGCAATCGCCGCCAAGCTTATCTTCAATTATGTGGAGACGGGCCTGGACCTCCAGGTTGGCGACTACGTGGATGTAGAAGTCGCCTCGACGGCAACCCCCTCAAGCTGGACACTACTGAAGCGTTACACAGGTGCCAACGGCAACCAGTCCGGGCTGGATACTTTTGACATTTCTTCCTTTATTTCCGCCACGACTACCATTCGGTTCATCTCCTCTTCCTCCGCCACTATGGTGGCGGGCGATATTGTGTATTTTGACAACGTGCAGGTAAGGTACGACCTACCCACCCCCGCAAGTTATATCGTGCAATTGGTGCAGCCACTTCCAAATGGCTTTTCCCTCACCACCCCAGCACCCTCACCCACGGGCATTCATACGGCGAGCTTCGCCGGTGCTGGGGCCGGCAATTGCCAAAACAATTTTGGGCTTGCAAGTGCCGATTTATTGATTTCTAAAACGGTAAACGACGAGAACCCAACCACTGGCGACAATATCCTATTTACGTTGACCGTGACAAACTTGGGCCCGACCAATGCCACTGGTGTTACCGTATCGGAAATATTGCCAAGCGGCTATACTTATGTATCGGACAACAGTGGGGGGGCATACAACAGTGGTACTGGCCAATGGTCAATTGGCAACCTTGCGGCATCAGCGACAGTCAGCATTGCAATTACTGTCACGGTGAACGTAACTGGCAACTATACGAACATCGTGACCATTACTGGCAACCAACCCGACCCGGACACTGGGAACAACTCGGATAACTTGACGATTGGCCCCAATTACCTGCCAACTGCCAACTTCAATACCGCCTCCACCAATGAAGACCAAGCAGTGAATATATCGGTACTTGCCAACGATACTTTTGGGGCGGACGGCCCCAACAGCGGCGCCATCACCATCACCGATAATGCTAATAATGGCAGTGCAATCGTCAACGACGGTGGCACACCACTGGACCCAACCGATGATTTTATCACCTATACGCCCGCTCCCAATTACTATGGTGCAGATACGTTGATTTACCAAATTTGCGACAGCAACGGCGATTGTGATACGGCGGTCGTTTTCATAAACATATTGCCTGTCAATGACCCACCCGTGGCCAACTTCAACACAGCGACGACAGATGAGGACACCCCCGTTACTTTTGGGGTAGTTCAAAACGATACGGACATAGACGGCGGTATAGACCCAACATCGGTGACGATAACGGATGCACCATCAAACGGGACGATTGGTGTAAACCCGACGACTGGCGAACTCACTTATACCCCAAACCCCGGCTTCAACGGTTTGGACACACTGGTTTACCAAGTCTGCGATTTGGGTATGCCCCTTCCGGCACAGTGCGACACGGCCATCGTGTTCATCGTGGTGAACCCTGTCAATGACCCACCGATAGCCATTTTCGACCGGGAGACAACGAACGAAGATACCCCCGTCACCATCAATATACTTGCCAATGATTCAGACAGTGACGCAGAAATAGACCCGGAGACCGTCACCATTATTGACCAACCAAACCATGGCATGGTGAGCGTGGACCCGATGACCGGCGAGCTGACTTATACTCCGAACCCCAATTTCCACGGTTTTGACACCTTGATATATCAAGTGTGCGACGATGGTTCGCCCCTGCCAGCGCAGTGCGATACGGCAATTGTTTATATCGTAGTCTTGCCAATGCCTGATATTGCTGCCAATTTTGACCAAACATGCCAAGACAACGGCACTCCCGATGTATCCACCGACGATTATTTCACCATCGAGCTGACGGCCACCAACCCCGACCCCGGTGGCAGCGGCCAGTATAAAGTTTACGATGGTGCAGAACTGTTGGCCACTGGCACTTATGGCAGCAGCGTCACGCTTTATTGGCGAAATGCCGCCAATACCTTGCGTTTCCTGGCAGATGGTTCGACGACTTATTCGCTGACCATCGTTGATGCCGACAATTCTTATGACGAAACAACACTGACTACCACCCCTGAGGCCAATTGCTCCCCTTGTCCCCCCCCGACATGTCCTCCTGTTTTGGTGACCAAAATACCGATTGGTATGGATTGATAGAAAAGATAGGGTAGCTGTTCCCCCACTTTTTGCAACAGCTCAGAATTTGAAAATAACCCCCTCTGCAATGTCGGATTGAATCGGCAAGGCGCTCGGCGGCTCATGTCCCGAAGGGCATTGCTATTGTATATGGTAAATCTAATTTTTTAAACATTATTATTAATCATGAAAAAAGTTCTTCCTTCTCAACATCGAACATGGTTTAAACTCATGTCCGCATTCATGCTGACTTTGTTTGGCATGAGGGCCTCGGCCCAAATCACTACACCTACTGGTATTTGTGAAAATACATACCAGTATTGTACACAGGATACCGTAAAATTGGTGCCTTCCAACACAACCGATTACACCAATTTTGTTTGGTATGCTGGGTCTGTTTCGCCGGCTAATCAAATTACTGCGCTCAATGCGGCCTCCTTCAATGTTGACCCAAACCGTTTGGGCAGCAACACCATTTATGTGTCAGCTCCAGGTGGCACGTACATCCTTACTTCGGAGTATGCTACGCCGGCAGGTTGTGCCACCAAGAACGAAACCTTGGTTATCCAGTACCTGCCAGTGCCGAATTTGGTGACCACGGCGGACACCATCTGTGCGTCATCGGGGCAATCGGCCAACCTGGCCAGTTTGGTGACGGATGCAAACAGCACGACTGGCCCTACGCCAGTATGGTACCTGACGTTGGCAGATGCCCGAGCACAAACGAACGCCCTTGTCAGCACGGTCGTTAACCCGACGGCTACTACCAAGTACTATGTGCGCAAGAACACCACCGCACAAGATGCCGAGGGTTCGTCGTGTTATGACCTCGACAGCGTTATCGTTGATGTTCGCTGCCTCAATCTTGGCAACTATGTATGGTATGACACCAACAATGACGGCATTATTGGCCTTGGTGAAGCACCAATGCCCGGCGTCACCGTTGAGTTGTTTTACGATGCCGATGGCAACGGCGTGATTGACGTGTCCGAACAGACCGTTTATGCGACGGCAACTACCAACGGCACTGGCCTGTACCTGTTTGAAGGTTTGCCAGAGGGCAAATACTTTGTAGGCATTCCCGCTTCGCAATTTGGCACGGGCGGCGCCCTCCAACACCTGCACAGCAGCGGCACGACCATGGGTGGTGCTGGCACGACCTCCGAGCTTTCGGCAGCGGACCCAGATGCGAACGCCTCTGACACCGACGACAATGGCCAGTACCAAAAAGTGGGCTTCTATGTCGGCGGCGTCATGACCAATGCACCAGTTACGCTCAACTACACCCTTGAGCCTATGGGCGAAAGCCCAAACAACAGCTCCATCGCCGACGGCGACGACAACCTCACGGTTGACTTCGGCTTCTACGGCATGAGTATCGGTAGCGGCATTTTCGCCGATGTGAACAACAACGGTACGCAGGACCCATCTGAAACTGGCATCGCTGGCGTGACGGTCATCCTGTATGCTGCCAACGGCACAACGGTTATTGCTACCACGGTTTCCGATTCCAATGGCAATTACCTCTTCACCAATTTGCCTGAAGGCAGCTACATCGTTGGGGTACAAACTGCTGGTGGGCCGCTTGATGGCTACCACAGTGCCGACGACATCGCCACTTCTGGCACCCCAGATGCGGTTGACGGCGACGATAACGGTATCAACTTGGTCGGCACGGTCGTCCAAACCGGCACCATTACCCTTACCGCTGGTGGTGCACCGACTGGTGAGCCTGAAAATGGAACGGCAATGGGCAACCCAAGCGTTCAGGACAACCCGCTCACACCGGACAACAACTCGAACCTACACGTGGACTTCGGTTTCGTGCCAGACTGCCCAACCATCACCAATCCTGCTGGTGCGCAGACCATCTGTGCGACCGAAGGTGGCGTTGACCTGAGTGTGAGCACCAACCAGAATGTAGTGGACATCCGTTTTGTGCGCTTCACCAGCGCCCAAACTGGCAATGCCATGTACACGGGCGGTACGCAGATTGGCTCCAACGTGACGCCGACTGGCGCATCCGACCCATACGAGGCCACTTACACGTTCAACACTGCCGACTTCCCGAACACGGGTACTTCGGTCATTACCTACTATGTGTACGCCATCATGAACCCAGCCTCGGCTGACCCGACCTGCCGTCCTTACCAGGAAATTCAGGTAGTCGTGAATCCGAAGCCAACTGCAACGAACGCATCCATTACGGAGTGTGAAAATGCACTTGGCAGCGGCGAGGGCGACTTCACGCTGACGGATGCAAACACCACAGTATTGGGTGGCCAAACGGGCATGACCGTGACCTACCACGCTACTTTGGCAGATGCCCAAGCTGGTACGCCAGACTTGACAAGCGGCTACGCTGCTCCTGCTGGCACCATCTACGTACGGGTTGAAAACGCACAAGGCTGCTACGAAACTGCGACTATCACCCTCAACGTGAACCCGAAACCGGAATTCACGCTGGCACTTGCCACGGTATGCCCTGGCGACGAACCAGAGGTGAACATCAGCGGATTGCTCAATGGCGACCCAATGCTTTCCTTGACGAGCGTCAATGGCGGTACATTCAACCCTTACGATGCTTCTCCGCCAAGCCTTACCACGGCTGATGGCATCTTGTTGGGTGCAACAAATACCATCACGGTGCGCAACCAGTTTGGCTGCGAAACCGACAACACCATCGACGTCCCGAACATCACGCCACTCGTTTGCCCACCAGTGAACGTGACCGTGAAACGGGCTGGAGAGTAACATGACCATGAGAGATGCTGGTGGCAGGATGGGCAGCAATGCGCATCCTGCCTACCAGATTTGACGCATTCACACAAAATTATGGCGGCCACCGGAGCCGCACACCGCCCTGCGGAGCGGCTTCCGGTGGCCTTTTTTTAGATGCCATGAGCTACTTTGAAAACAAGGCTTTTTGAACAATATTGGAATTGCCCCAAACGACAAAAGACATGGATAGCCCAGAAGAAAAAGGCCAGGTTTTTAGCCCATACACGGGCCAGTTTCCTGACCAAGTGCGGTTATTGGCGAGGTTTATTTATACTTCAAACCGTCAGGCTTTGACTGAATAAACTCTCATAAACCATTCTCAACCCGTCTCAACTTGCATGAAATTGGACAAAATCTGGCACTCCAAAGTATAAACACACATCCGATGAATTACGAAATGCTGCAAGCCATCATAAATACTTTGAAAAAGGTCGCAAAACCATCCATGCGCCTCGCATTGGTCTTGGCTTGCCTATTCGGGGCTTTGAATGCTTTTGCACAGCATGACGTTGCGCTTGAAAAATCAGTGGACAAGGACAGTGTCGCCGCAGGAACTACCGTCACGTTCACGATTCGAGTGCTAAACCAAAACATGACAAATGTAGCTGGGTTGCAGGTGCGTGATACGCTGGTGCCCGGCCTTACTTATATCAGCCATGTGGCTGCCGCTGGCACTACTTATGATGTCTCGAACGGGATTTGGATGATTGGCAGCCAGCTCAATGCCACCACGCCGGAACTGGTATTGACCATCACCACACGGGTGGAAGGGGAGGGCATGTACATGAACATCGCAGAAGTGGTGGCGATGTCGGGCACGGATGTGGACAGTGCGCCAAACAATGAGGAACTCTTGGAGGACGACATGGACAAGGCTTGCGTCTCCGTGCCAATCACCATTTGTTCACAATTAAAAGACTCCATTCGGGTGACGCTGTTGCCCATGTTCACCGATATACAATGGTACAAAGACGGTGTTTTGATACCCGCCAGCCAAGGCGGCACACAGGACACTTTTTACATCACATCGGCTGGCTTGTTTGCTTTTACTGCTACGCAAAATGGTTGCCCGACACTCACCTGCTGCCCCGTGGTAGTCAAGGACAGTTGCTATGATTTGGCGCTCCGCAAAACGTTGGCCATCGGCCAAAACGGCAGCGTAATCGTTGGCTCCGTCGTCAATTTCAACCTTGAAATCATCAACCAAGGCGACTTGGCGGCAAAGACATTTTCCGTCATTGACTATGCCGACCCTGCTTTTTTCGCTCCTTTCAACCTCTCCGACAACCCGCCCGGCATAACCACCGGCTCCGCCACCATTCCCTATGTTTGGTCGGCTGCTGGCAACGATGGCATAGCAACCTTGAACGGTACGCTGCTGCCCGGTCAATCCGTCAACCTGCCCGTTGCCCTTAAGGCCGTGCATGGCGGGCAGGCCACCAATTTTGCGGAGATAAACGCCGACGATGAGCGGGACGTGGACTCCCAGCCCGAAAGCCAGCAAAACAATGGCAATTCGGACTCCTATGTTGACAATGAAATAAATAACAACGGCGGTGACGAGGACGACCACGATGGCGCTACTCTCACCGTGCTGGCTTCCTCGCTCGGCGACATTGTATGGTTTGACCTCAACCACGATGGCCAGCAAGATGCCAACGAGGTTGGTGCGGAAGGGGCCATTGTTCACCTATATGACGTTGACCACAACCTCTTGGCTGCTGATACCACAGATGCGGACGGAAGGTATTTCTTCAATGATTTGCCGCCTGGCAGCTATTATGTGGTGCTTGATTTGAGCACACTGCCCGCTGGCTCATTGGTTACGCTGCAATATGCGGGCAATCCCGATACGGACAATGATGCCGATGCCACTGGCACGACTCAAGTGGTAACATTGGCCGCAGGTCAGTCTTACACCAGCTTGGACTTGGGCATATTTCCCGGTGACTTCGACTTGGCGCTGGAAAAAATGCTTTCCCCCGGCCAATCGCCGATGGTGGATATTGGCAACGAGGTTTCCTATACCATCAGAATCACCAACGAGGGCAACCTCCCGGCCTACCATATTGATGTGAACGACAACATCCCCGCTGGCTTGGCGCTCAGCCCGAACGAACTTAACTGGACGATGAATGGGGCGAACATGGCCACCTATGTGTTCCCGGGGCCGCTCTTGCCGGGGCAGTCGGCCTCCATTGAACTTCGCATGGTGGTAATCTTCGGTGCTTCGGGGCAGCAAATCGTCAACGTTGCGGAAATTACTTCCGCAGAAGACAACAATGGCACCGTTTACACGGACCTTGACTCCACCCCCAACAACGGCAACCCCGATGAGGACGATATTGACGAGGAGATGATTGAGTTGATTCCCCACGACCCGACTGGCTGGATTTACTGCGACAAAACCGGGAAAATCATCACCGGAGGCACCATCACCGTGACCGGCCCGAACGGCATTCCCAACAGCCAGGTATACATCGTGCACGATGGCTCGGAGGGCTACTATGAGTTTTACACCAATGGTACGCCCGGCATTTACACCCTGAGTTACTCCCACCCGCTGGGCTTCCCCCTCAGCCCCAATTGCCCGCCATTGGCAGGGCCATTCGACCCAACGGGTCTCCAAAGCCCAGTGGTGCTTGGCTCCGACACCCTCAACGCCATGTACCTCGAAAACAAAACCTGTGCGGCCAACCCATTTTACCTTTCCTTTGAAGTGCAGCCCAATGACCCCATTATCCTGCACAACAACATCCCCGTGCAGTGCATCTTCATCGGCTCCATTGTTTGCGACGATGCCAACCACAACGACCAGTCCGATGCGGGCGACCAGCCCATTGCGGGAGCAACTGTCCACCTTTACGACTGTGCTGACACGTCAACCCCACTGTACACCACCACCACTGATTCGTTAGGTCACTATCGCTTTGATGGGCTGGAACCCGGCAACTACATGGTCGGCTATGACCTGCAGCCCAGTGTGCGCCCAATCTCCACTGGCGTGATTGATGCCAATGGCTTCTCTCCCTGCATCACTCTGACCTGGGGCCAGTGCGACACCAACACCGTTATCTGCCTTTATACTTGCCCCGATGTTTCCGCTGGGCCTGATTTGGCGCTTTGCAGCAATGGCGAGTCTGTGCAACTCAGTGCAACCGTACCACATGGCAACGGCGGCTTCACTTGGTCGCCATCCACTGGCTTGAGCAATCCGAACATTCCCAACCCCGTGGCAATGCCCTTGGCCACGACCACCTACACCGTCACGTACAATGACGGGTTGGGCTGTGTGGACACCGATGCAATGACCATCACGATAGGAAATCCATTTCCATACCTGACCAATGGCCCGTTTGTCAGCACCACCATTGACTGCACCAGCCCGCTCTCCCCGATAGCAGTGCCGACCTTTGCCGATGCCTGTGGCGGCAGTTTGACCGTCACGGTCGATAGCTCGGTGGTGGTCAACCCATGTGGTCGGGTCATCACCCGCACTTGGACGGCCACTAACAGCAGCGGCAACAGCACGACCTTCACCCAGACCGTGACCGTGGAGGACAACACACCGCCCGTCCTATTTGCCACCCATGCTTTTTTTGGGGAAATCACGCACGGCGACACCCTTTATGCCGACTGTGCGCAGATACCTTCGCTCGATTCGCTTGGCTTCTCAGCGTATGATTTTTGCTCCGCAACGACCACCAATTTTACCGAAAACGTGACCTACGGCAACTGCGCCGTGGACGGCTACCTCCAGTCCCGCTACTGCGGCTGGACAGCCATCGACGCCTGCGGCAACGTGGACAGCCTCTATTTCACCGTCATCATCACCGACAACCAACCGCCGTTGCTGGCGGGTGTGCCAGCCAATGTGAACGTGCCTTGCGGCCAATCCGCCCCGGCGGTGGCCAGCGTCACGGCTACAGATTTGTGCGACGGCAACTTGCCCGTTTCGTTCAGCCAAGCCCAAGCAAGTGCAGGTTGTACCACCACCATCACCCGCACATGGTCGGCCACGGATGCCTGTGGCAACACGGTTTCCGCTTCGCAAATCATCACCGTCACCAACGACAACCAACCGCCAGTTTTTGCTGGAATACCTGCCAACACGACTGGCACCTGCGGCAACATCCCGCCCGTGCCAGCCAACGTCACGGCCACCGACAATTGCGGCTCGGATGTTGAAATCACCCTCAGCGAGTCCATCACTGGCACGGCCTGCAACTACCTGCTGACCCGCACCTGGACCGCCACCGACGCTTGCAGCAACGTGGCCACAGCGACCCAAACCATCAACTTGACAGACAATGACACGCCCGTGCTGGTTGGCGTGCCCGCCAACACCACGGCGAGCTGCGGCAGCCTGCCGCCTGCACCAACCGTCACCGCCACCGATGGTTGCGACACGGATGTGACCGTCACTTTTAGCGAAACACAAACGGGCGCTGGCTGTGCCTTCACCGTCACCCGCACCTGGACGGCCACCGACGATTGTGGCCACGTGGCCACCGCTTCGCAAATCATCAATGTGGTGGACGACCAAGGTCCTGCCATCAGCGTCACAGCGCCGGGCCTCACTTGGTTGAGCCACGGCGATACCCTCATCCGCCAATGCAACCAGGTCATTTCCCTGGCGGCTGGCAGTGCCGTGGCCGTGGATGCCTGCTGCTCTACGCCGCCGACCCTCACCTTTTTTGAATGGGTGACGGCTGGTTCTTGTCCTACCACCGGCTACCTGCAACTGATGACCTGCGGCTGGGTGGCCACCGATTGTTGCGGCAACGTGGACAGCCTCTTCTTCACGGTCATCGTGACGGACACTATACCGCCAAAGCTCTATGGCGTGCCATCGAATTTGGTTTTGCCATGCGGCCAAACGCCTTCTGCCAACCTGCCCAACGTGGTGGCGGTGGACAACTGCACGAACAACATCCCCTTCGTTTTCACCACCAGCACGGTCAACATCCCCGGCGGCTATATCGTCACCCGCACCTGGTCGGCCACGGATGCCTGTGGCAACGTTGGCACAAAAAGCCAAACGATTACGGTGACCTTGACGGACGTGGTGCCGCCCATCATGGCCAACGTTCCGCCTGACATCAGCCTCGGCTGCGGCTCACCGATTCCCCCAGTACCCCCAATGGGTGCCGGTGGCATAATGGCCACCGACAATTGCGACGCAACGCCAACCTTGTCATTCAATGAAAGCATAAGTGGCGGCACGACCTGCTACACCATCACCAGAACCTGGACCGCCACCGACGATGATGGCAACACCAGCACCGCCACTCAGGTCATCACGGTAGAAGACAATGAGGCACCAGTATTGGCAGGCATTCCAGCCGATGCGACGGCTGCTTGTGGGAACATCCCGCCGCCAGCGACCGTCACCGCCACCGATAATTGTTCTGCAAACGTGCAAGTAACTTATAGCGAAGCGCAAACTGGCAGCGGTTGCGACTACACACTGACCCGCACTTGGACTGCAACCGACGACTGTGGCAACACTGCGACTCATACGCAAGTGATTCTGGTAAATGATGCGGTGCCGCCCGTGTTCGCTGGCATTTTGCCACAGAACTTGACGGTTGATTGCGCCAGCATTCCAGCCCCGGCCACGCTGACTGCCACCGATGTTTGCGATGCAAACGTGCAGGTGACTTTCAACGAAGTGCAATCCGGCAGCGGCTGTGACTATACACTGACCCGCATGTGGACAGCCACCGACAATTGTGGCAACACAGCGACCCATACGCAGGTGATTTTGGTAAACGATGCGGTGCCGCCTGTGTTTGCTGGCATTCTGCCACAGGACTTGACGGTTGATTGCGCCAGCATACCAGCCCCGGCCACTGTGACGGCCACCGATATTTGCGATGCAAACGTGCAGGTGACTTTCAACGAAGTGCAAACTGGCAGCGGTTGCGACTACACACTGACCCGCACTTGGACTGCAACCGACGACTGTGGCAACACTGCGACTCATACGCAAGTGATTCTGGTAAATGATGCAGTGCCACCTGTGTTCGCTGGCATTTTGCCACAGGACTTGGCGGTTGATTGCGCCAGCATACCAGTCCCGGCCACGCTGACGGCCACCGATGTTTGCGATGCAAACGTGCAGGTGACATACAATGAAGTGCAATCCGGCAGCGGCTGCGACTACACGCTGACCCGCACATGGACGGCCACCGACGACTGTGGCAACACGGCGACCCATACGCAGGTGATTTTGGTAAACGATGCGGTGCCGCCCGTGTTTGCTGGCATTTTGCCACAGGACCTGACGGTTGATTGCGCCAGCATACCAGCCCCGGCCACGCTGACGGCCACCGATGTTTGCGATGCCAACGTGCAGGTGACCTACAACGAAGTGCAAACCGGCAGCGGCTGCGACTACACGCTTACCCGCACATGGACGGCCACCGACAATTGTGGCAACCAGTCCATTGCGCAGCAAATACTGACGGTGACGGACTACACACCGCCTGTGATGTTTGCGATACACGCCTTTTTTGGGGAAATAAAGCACGGCGACACGCTCTACGCCGATTGTAGCCAAATACCATCGCTGGACTCGATAGGCTTCTCGGCCTACGACCTTTGCGGGGCCACGACCACCAACTTTACGGAGAATGTGGTGCAGGGCAACTGCTCGGCGGACGGTTTCACCGAGCTGCGCTACTGCGGATGGACGGCGACCGATGCCTGTGGCAACACGGACACGCTGCATTTCACCGTCATCATCAGTGACCAGTTGGCACCGACGATTGTGGGGGTACCAGTAGATGCCACCGCCGAATGTGGCCAAGTGCCGCCAGTACCGAACGTGACGGCCACCGACAACTGTGACCAAGCACCTGTCCTTATGTTTTCGGAAACGACCAATAGCAGCGGTTGCGACTACACACTGACCCGCACTTGGACGGCCACCGACGACTGTGGCAACCAGTCCATTGCGCAGCAAATACTGACGGTGACGGACAATGCGCCGCCCGTGATGTTTGCCACACACGCCTTTTTTGGGGAAATAAAGCACGGCGACACGCTCTACGCTGATTGTAGCCAAATACCATCGCTGGATTCGATAGGCTTCTCGGCCTACGACCTTTGCGGGGCCACTACCACCAACTTCACAGAGAACGTGGTGCAGGGCAACTGCTCGGCGGACGGTTTCACCGAGCTGCGCTACTGCGGATGGACGGCGACCGACGCCTGTGGCAACACGGACACGCTGCATTTCACCGTCATCATCAGTGACCAGTTGGCACCGACGATAGTGGGTGGGCCAGCAGATATCACGGTTGAATGTGGCCAAGTGCCGCCAGTACCGAACGTGACGGCCACCGACAATTGTGACCCAGCACCTGTACTCGTGTTTTCGGAAACGACCACTGGCAGTGGCTGCGACTACACGCTGACCCGCACTTGGACGGCCACGGACGATTGTGGCAATACGGCCACGCATGTCCAAACCATCACCGTGGTGGATTCTGCTTTCATTCAGGTGATACCAACCCATCCGTTGTTGTCGGGGCTTACCGACGGCGACACTTTGGTGATGGATTGCAATAACCCATCGGTTTTTGATGCCAGCGATGCCTTGGCGTTCAATGGTTGCAGCAATGCGCCGATTGTTTACACAGAAAGCATCACACCGGGCGACTGCGCCACAGATGGTTACGTTGCCATTTTGCAAGCCACTTGGTCAGCGACCGATACCTGCGGCAATACGGCCTCCGTCACTTTGTACATGGTGATAGGGGACAACGAGCCGCCCGTTTTCAGCGATGTGTCAGCCGACCAGACCATCAATTGCGGCGAGCCGTTGCCGCCTTGCGGCAACCCAACGGTCACGGATGCCTGTGGGGACGTGACCCTGACGGTCAGCACGATGGATGTGCCAACGGCCAACGGCTATGACCATATCTGCACATGGGAGGCCACCGATGCCTGTGGCAACACGGCGACTGCCTCCAGCACGGTGCATGTGATAGATACAGGAATGCCCGTCATCAGTGGTGTTCCGGCGGATACGACCATTTACCTTGCGAACAATGAAACCGTGCCGCCGCCAGCCAATGTGACGGCGACGGATGGCTGTCCGGCAGTGGCAATACCCGTAGTTTTCAGTGAGGCTACGGCGCCGATGGGCACCAACGGTTGCATGACCAAAATTACCCGCACCTGGACGGCCACCGACAACGGTGGGAATGCCATTGTGCAACAGCAGGTGATAACTGTGATCAGCTTCATGGATGTCAGCATAGCCGCCACAGCGCCCGATACCTGCGGCATGGGCGTTGGCTCCGCAACCTTGTTGCCTGCCGACTACGACTATGCATGGCACGACGGCGGCGTGGGCAGCACCCGTGATGACCTCAACGGCGAGACCTACTCCGTGACGGTGACGGCACCAACTGGCTGCACTACGATGCTGACGGTGACTATCGGCGACCAGCAATTGCCATTGACAATCACTGCCATTGATACCACCCCAGCAACCTGCACCGGTGGGGATGGTACGGCGACCATTGCGCCAGCAAACTACAACTACGAGTGGAGCGATACGGGCTTTGGTGCAGTCCGCACCGACTTGGCGGCGGGCACCTACTCGGTGACGGCCACCAACGGCATGTGCAACATGGTCATTCAGGTGAACATCGCCGACGGCTGCGACTGCATCCCGGCGGCGCTCACTTCCCTGAATACCACCGATGCCTACTGCGGCTCAGCCGTGGGTACCGCCACCCTCAACTTGGTGGGCGATGTGGCCGACTATAGTTTCACATGGTCGCCAGACCTCGGCACACCGAACGCCGAAGGCAATGCCCGCTCGGAACTGCCCGGTGCCATCTACACGGTGACAGCGACCTTCCGGGGCAACAGCATTTGTGTGGAGCAGTTCCAGTTTGAGATTTTCGATGACTGTCCGAAATGCTCGCCAACCTTCGCCGAAGCAAACTACACGGTAAGCGTGCCAAGCTCGCCAGCGCCGGTTTGTTTGCCAGTGCCCCATTTTGCGCTTGCGCAACAAGATGTTGAACTGGATGGTTTGCCGCACAATGGCAACCTCACAGCCTGCGATGCAAGGACGGTGGTCAATTACGGTTTCGATGGCTTCCCTGTGGGGTCGCTGCATGTCAAATGGCAATTCGCCACAGGCACATTCTACACGGTAGCCAATGACCTTGGCACGGTGGCCGCCTTTATGAACCACCTCGATGCGAATGGCCACTGGTCGTTTGATGGGGGCGAGAACCGCTTTGTTTCTGGCAATTTGGGCGGCAACTATGGCGACCTGCAAATCACCCATTTGCCGACAGGCGAAGTACAAACCAGCAAGGCGAAGATGGCGAAGGCAGCGATGGGCACGAGCTTGTATCTGGCCGAGGGGCCACACCAGATGGTCCTGACGGATACCATATTGGGCTGTTCGGATACCTTGAGCATCATGGTGAATGTGGAGGGAATCGTGCTGGTGTCGCCGTCCACCTTGCGGCCGGACACGCTTCGGACCAACCAAGGCGCAATGGTGAAAGGGGAGGTGCTGGCCAATGACGACCTCCGCAAGAAAATCAAGCAACTAACCATTGCGGAGCAACCCGCCAGCGGCACGGCTTGGGTGAACAAAGACAACACGGTGAGCTACCGACCGCTCATTGAGTATTGCAATACCTACGATAACCGACCGCTCGACAACTTCAACTACGAGGTTTGCTTCGAGGATGGCACGAGGATGCAGGCGACTGTGAGCGTGGAGGTGGTGTGCGAGGAGCTTGAGCCGACAGGCGAAATCACGCTGTACCCGAACCCGGCGAGCCATTTTGTCTATGTTGACCTTTCGCCGATAGCTGGGCAGCCAGTGGTGTTGGAGGTGTTCAACAACCTCGGCGTTAGGTTGCAGGCCATCAAACTGGCGGAGGCGCCGAGCTTGCCCTTGAGGCTGGCACTGAACGAATATGCGGCAGGCCATTATGCGATTGTGATTAATTCCCCGGGCAGTCGGCCATTTGTGCACCAGTTGATTGTCGGGGGGCGATAATGTTTAAGAAGAACTTCTATTTGGAGAAGGGAGGGGGCATTGTCCTCTCCTTTTTTTGTTTGAAAAACGGTGTGGCAAGTTTGATTTTAAACCATTTTTGCGAAAAAATAAGCCAACCAACCACCGTCCCGTCCATGATTGAACAAGCCACTACCAACCACTACCAGCAAATCTTCGGCTCGAAGCCCGACCTCATGGTTCGAGCACCGGGCCGCATCAACCTCATCGGGGAGCATACCGACTACAACTGCGGCTTCGTGCTGCCAGCCGCCATTGACAAGGCCATCTGGCTAGCGATGGGGCGGCGCAACGACGGAGAACTGCACTTCCATTCCCTTGACCTCAACGACAGCTATCGAGGCGATGTCGGGGCTTTTCAAAAATCGGAGAAAAGCTGGGCGAACTACCTGCTCGGCGTCATTAGCGAAGCACAAAAGGATGGGCTGGTATTGGGGGGGCAAACGTGGTGTTTGGTGGCGACATCCCAATCGGGGCAGGGCTTTCGTCCTCGGCGGCATTGGAGAGCGGGATGCTGGCGGGACTGAATGCACTATACAAGCTTGGCCTGACCAAATTGGACATCGTAAAGCTGACGCAACGGGGCGAGAACCGGTTCGTGGGCATGAACTGTGGCATCATGGACATGTTCGCTTCCATGATGGGCCGTGCCGACCATGTGCTGAGGCTGGATTGCCGGAGCTTGGCCTTTGAGTACTTCCCCTTCCATGCGCCCGATTTTACGCTGGTACTCTGCGACAGCGGCGTTAAACATGCCCTTGTGACCAGCGAATACAACACCCGGCGGTCGGAATGCGAGGCGGGGGTGCGGCATTTTCAAGCTATTTTGCCAGCGGCAAAGGCACTCCGTGACGTGCCGTTGGAGTTGGTATTGCGTGAAAAAGAGCGATTGCCAAGCAATATATTTCAACGGTGCAAATTCGTGGTGGAAGAAATTGGGCGGGTGGATGCGGCTTGCAAGGCACTGAAAGACAACGACTTTACTGCCTTTGGGCAATTGATGTACGCCACGCACGAGGGGCTGCGCCACGAGTACGAGGTCACTTGCCCGGAAACCGATTTTTTGGTGGAAGAGGCCAGCGGAAACTCAGCGGTTTTAGGTGCCCGGCAAATGGGCGGTGGCTTTGGTGGCTGCACCCTGAATTTGGTGCGACAGCCTGAAGTGACTGATTTTATTGAAAGCATGAAACTTTCCTATTTGGAGCGGTTTGGGCGAGGGCTGCCTTGCCACTTGGTGTCGTTAATGGATGGGGTGGGGGTTAGTGAAAAATGACCTGAAAAAAATATGCTGCGTGAAGCGGCTTGGCTTCAAAACAAAAAAGCGCCCCCAGTACGGAAGGCGCTTTTTGTTTTCAGCATATCAGGCTTTGCAGTGATCCCGGAGAGGCTCGAACTCTCGACCCGCTGATTAAGAGTCAGCTGCTCTACCAACTGAGCTACGGAATCAAAATGAGGGGCAAAGGTATTTTTTTAGGACAGGATTTGACAAGTTTGGACCAAGATTTATTTGAAGATGCTACCTGTTTGGCACTACATCGGAGAGGTTCACAACCTCCCCGATGTTAGCCACTTACCCTATTTCGCTGCTTTCAACGCAATACCAAGGTGTATTTCATTGCGAATCAAATCATCCGGTTTTCCGGCGTACTTGATGTCCCATTGCATGCGGTCAATGTTGAACTTGGCGGTAGCTGTCACCGAATTGTCCATCGCCTCTATGCGAGCGGGGAATTGGATGTTTTTGGTGATGTTCTTTATCGTGAGGTTGCCACTGATGTTGTGGGTTGGGTTTGCGACCTTGTATTTGCTGATGTCGGCTTGGCGAGGGTCGTCCATGTCTGCTGTCTGTGTGCCGCTAAATGTGGCTATTTCCGTAATCTCGAAAGTGGCTTCGGGATAGTTGGCCACATCGAAGAAGTCAGCGGATTTCAGGTGCCCCAACAACTTGTCGTTGCTGGCCTTGTCTGACCCCGCTGGGCCTGTGACCGACATTCCGGCGAGGTCCAACACGAATTTGCCGCTTGTGATGTTGCCGTTTTGCACCTGCAAAGCACCGTTTTTGATTTGCACAGCACCGGAATGGTAGCCCGTTACTTTGGTGCCAATCCACTCGACCAAGCTGGCGGAGGGGTCCACCTGCCAGGTTTCTCCGGCAGTGGTTTCTGTTACAGCTTGAGCATCGGTTGTGCCGGCTTTGTCGCTATCGGGTGCTTGGGTGCAAGCCGCCATTGATAGCAGTGAAAGTAGGCTGAAATAAAAGAAAATTGTCTTTTTCATGTGTTTGATTTTGATTTTGATTTTAAAATTGATGAATAAACAATACCAACAGCTTGTTAACGGACTTGTTCAAGTTTCACAAAAAAACCGTTCAGTACATCCAAATTTCCAGCAAAAGCGCAGGACGATTTACTAGAAAAGTTACCGGAAAAACATCCCACTGGTGGAAGGAGTGTGGGATAGACCATCTTGCATGATACGTCTGAGTAATCCCGGCATTCCCAATACCATTTTAAAAAAAAATAGCTGACTTTGAATTCTTAATCAATCAAACTTTTCAAGAATTATTAAAAAAAATGTCAGTGCAATCTCCCAATCACACTGACACTTTTTTAACGCTTCATTCCCTTTTACTCCGTTGCCGTCAACTCATACTCTGCCGTCATCCCGCCCGTATTTTTTACGATGAACATTTTATTGGTGGTACTCCAGCCCAATTCGGCAGCGGAAGCTTCCAGCGTTTCACCGGGCAGCACGACCCCTTTGTTGGGGCTATCGGTGGCAGCGGCGGTATTGGCAAAGAAGAAATGCAGTTCGCTGCCGCCTTCGACATTCGCAAAGATAAAGTTCGCATTGATGCTTAAATCAAATTTATTGGGTACATCTATCACATTGGAAGCACCCGCATTCACAGTGCCGGAATTGTTAAACAGTCCGGTCGAATCCGCCGATGAACGACGTATGAGCGTTAGGTTAAAGAACCGCTCCACATCTGATGCCGATTCGTAAAACTTGGTCATTAGGGAACCAAGGCTTCTATACAATGCCTTTGCCAGTACTATCCTTTGCTTTTCCAGGTCGGAGGCATTTTTGGCAACATTGGTCATGGCCTGTTTTTGTGCATCACGGTCAGCGAGCAAGATGGCATATTTGGCTAAAACTGCTGTCTTTAAAGTGGCTAAAACAGGATATGGCGTCAGGCTACTGGCCAGCGTATTGACGGCTATAATACGCTCTTCGTAGGTGCCTACCTGAAATGGCTTGCGCTTGTTGGGGAATATGGCCATGGATTCTGGTGTTCCTTCTCGATAGTGGTAATATACTTCGCCTTCCCAATCCTTAATCCAATTATCACCCAATTCCTTGAAACGTTTAGTAAGCAGCAGCGTCTTACTCATTCTGAGGCTAATGCTGGCTTTCCAAGCAGAAAATAAATTTTGAAAGACCACCAGCAATGGATTCAAAAAATTCCATAGTGCTTCAATTTCAGGGTCGTCTATCTCTGCGTGCAATCGGGAATCATGGTCATTACCGATTCTGACCATTTTGTTAAAAGCCTTGCGAGTGTTTACCTCGAAGGTGTTGACTAAATAAGACCAAAGTTTAAGCATGGTATCAAAGGTTTTTAGTGAAAAATAGTTAGTTGCTTTTTTTAGTGAAAAGTTTGTTGATAGTAAAATGTTTGTAATTTGTTGTTGTATTTTTTCAGGAACGACAGAGAAATTGTGAATGTTGCGACAGATTTTAAAAATATTTGCAACTTTCCGAAAATACTCCCTCCAATACAAAATGCAGTTGCAGATTGCTTCTAACATTTCCACAGGCATTTTCGACACCTGTTGATTGTACCTGACAAAGCACTTTTACATGTTCAGCAGGTGCAGAAAGTCACGGTGGTTTTGTTGGGACTTTTTAAGGGTAGTTTACAATACTGATGGTTTTGTTTGGGCTTTTTTTGAGGATAGGTGGGTGATTGGAACCATTTTCGCTGGTTACTGCTGTTAGTTACCCGCCAAATCAGTTCTGATAGGTTGCAACGGATTGAATTTATCTGGCTATCTACATCATTTAACCCTTTCAGGGTGGTTTCCCGTTAGCGGGGTTATTCCTTATTGAACCTCAAAGGGTCAAAAAGTTGACAAACTTTTAAAGTGACAAAGTAGAATTAACCAAGCCGCATTACCTTGCCCCCAAAATTACGACATGGAAAACGCACCTACATTTTTTGATACCGAAACCAAGCTGCTCATCGGCTTGGTTTTGTTGCTTGCCATCGGCTTTCTAATTTTGCGAAAGCAAGGGAAAAAGAGGGATTGAGGGATTGAGGGATTG
>DIUC01000023.1:28511-143570 GCA_002435785.1 Saprospiraceae bacterium UBA6168
GATTGAGGGATTGAAGGATTGAAGGTTTGAAGGATTAAAAATTATCTTATTTCTGAATGACTTCAATAACCAATGACCCTTAATGACCAATGACCCTTAATGACCAATGACTAATGACTTTCAATGACCAATGACCCTTAATGACCAATGACTAATGACTTCAATGACCAATGACACTTAATGACCAATGACCCTTAATGACCAATGACCAATGACCAATGACATTATATGATACTCGACTACCTAACTTCCGTCCGCAAACAGCTTGAATACTACAAGCAACTTGGCGAAAAAACCTTCGCACAGCTCACCGATGAGCAGCTTTTTTGGCAATACAACGCCGAGAGCAACAGCATCGCCACCATTATCAAGCACCTATGGGGCAATATGATGAGCCGCTGGACCGACTTCCTTACCACCGATGGCGAAAAGGATTGGCGACAGCGGGAGGCCGAGTTCGATAACGATACCCTAAGCCGAGCTGAACTTATGGA
This sequence comes from Saprospiraceae bacterium UBA6168, assembly GCA_002435785.1. Classification (GTDB taxonomy): domain Bacteria; phylum Bacteroidota; class Bacteroidia; order Chitinophagales; family Saprospiraceae; genus UBA6168. Next base: position 29,006 of record DIUC01000023.1, read on the forward strand.
CAAATGGAACGAAGGTTGGGACTGCCTGTTTCGGGCATTGGATGGCATCAATGCGTCCAATTTCGGCACCATCGTCTATATCCGTAACGAAGCGCATACCGTCATGGAGGCCATCCACCGGCAGTTGGCGCACTATCCATACCATATTGGGCAAATCGTTTTTATCGGTAAACTATTAAAGGATAGGGATTGGACTTCGCTTTCCATACCACGAGGAGGGAGGGTTTAAGAGATTGAGAATTTGAGAGTTTGAGACGGAGGGTTTGAGAGATTGAGGGTTTGAGAGTTTGAGGGAATGTCGTGGCTCTCTCCTCAAACCCTTAATCTCTCAAACCCTCAAACTCTCCTTCTTAAAACCAATACCCCAGATTAAAATAAAGCGCCCCCCCCTTATTCGACCTTCCATACGTCAGTTCAATAGGCCCCAGCACCGTGTCAATACCATAACCGAAGCCTAAACTATAGATGGCAAGGTACCCAGTTTCAAAGGCATGTTGCAGGTAGGCAGCATTACTGCTGATGGTTAAATATTGGTTTTTAAAAAACCGCCGCTGCCAGTATAGGTTGGCGAATGCTATATTTGTTGCGGCAAACTCACCCATACTCAGGCCAATAAATGGCTTGAAATTATTGATAAGGTTAAGGTTGTTGCCACCGAGGTAATAGCGGTAAGGCGACGCTTCTACACCCAAAAGGCCGCCCACCGTAGCCGATGCACCACCCACCGACCGCTCGCTCAATTGCCGGACGGCGAGGAAATTGAGGTCGAGGTTATAGCTGAACTTGCCACGAGAGTCCTCATTGCCAGCGAAAACCGCCGCCGGAAAAGTGACCCGGCCATGAAGCGAGGTCAGTGTGCCACTTCGTGGAAAATAGCGGCGGTCACGGGTGTCCTTTTTGAAAAACGTGGAGGCGGTGAGGTACAGCCCTTTTTCATCAAAAAACGGTGCGTTTGCCACCTCGCCCTTCACTTGGTCGGTGCTGAACTTGTAGTATTTGACCTCCATGCCAAGCCCAAAGGCGTTGTCACTGCCCGACACGAGATGGGTATAAGCCTCATTTGAAAAATCGAGAAAACTAAACACGAGGTTGTCAATCCTGCTGCCATCGGGCAAGAGGATGGGGCTTGGGAGCCGGAAGCGCACGTTGTTGAAGTTCAAACGGCTGTTCACCCCAAAATCGGGCAAGGCGCCCCGGTCCACGTAGTAGTAAAAATTATAGCGGAAACGGTCGCCCAAAATCAGGTCCAAGGAGGCGATGGAGTTCTCAATCAGCACGTTTTGATAGGTGGCATTCAGCAGCACGCTGCTCTTGTACTCGTTGTCGTAGTGCAGCCCCGCCCGAAACCGACGGTCGAAGCCGGACCTCGGCTGTGGGTTTATGCTCAGCCCATACAGCCCATCCTCCGTTCTAAAACACTGGTAATCAATAAATTGGTAGCTGCCGGAGCCATATAAGTTGGTGATGCCTTGGTAAAAGTCATTCTCAGACAGCAGGCCGGGTAGTTCGCCCGGAAAGTTTCGCAAGATGACCTGACGGTTGACTTTCGGGTTTCTTGTCACAAAAACGGTGTCGAAATCCCAGGGGTTCACCAACGGTTTCGTTAGCCGACCGGGCGGCTGTGGTGCTTGTTTTTGGCGCTCCGCAATGGCCGTCAGCACCTCCCAAAGCTCCCGTGCAGCCCGTTCGCCCCGTATCACCAGGGTATCTGCCCGCTCGAAGTCCGTCAGTCCGACGCCTGCCACATCCGGGCAAATCAGCACGTCGCAGTAGGGCAGTTGCTCCTCCGACATGGCGTTCATCTGGAAAGACCCGATTTGCGTGAGGAACTTTTCGAGCGAATTGAGTTCATTTCGGTTGAGCAGCCCTTCCTCCACGTTCACCCCTATGACGAGGTCCATGCCCCGCTCCTTGACCTCCTTGGCCGGGAAGTTGTTGACGATGCCGCCGTCGGCCAGCAATCGGTAGTTGATTTCCACCGGGGCTATCAGGCCGGGGAATGCACCGCTTGCCCTCATGGACAAGGCAAGGTTGCCGTGGTCGAGGATGATGCTCTCGCCCGTGCTCACGTCCGTGCCAGTGCAGAAGAATGGGATGGGCAATTGGCTGAAATCGGTGGTGAATGCCTCCCTTGCCGTGAGGCGGCTGAGCAGGTCGTAAATGAACTGGCCATCGGAGTAGGCCAAAGGCAAGCCCACTTTGCCGTCCTTTACCGACAGGGAAAAGGCGTATTTTTCGCCGTTTAGTTTTTCAAAAATGGGCGTCACCTCCCTCGGTATATTGTCTGCGAGCAGTGCGGCCATGTCGGTCTTCGTCAGGATGCTGTCCAATTCCGCTGCCGACCACCCACTTGCGTAAAGCCCGCCGATGATGGCCCCCATGCTCGCCCCACCGATATAGTCAATGCGGATGCCAGCTTCTTCCAGCACTTTTAGCACACCCACATGGGCATAGCCCTTGGCCCCACCGCCACTCAGCACCAAGCCCACCCGGTAAGGCTGCTCGCTTTTGGTGGGGGCAACGCCCAGCAATAAGTCGGGGTTCTCTATTTGCGCCAGCAAAAAATAACTTGAAAACAGGAAATAGGCAATGGTGAGAATTTTGATTTTCATGCAGATTTTTGGTGAAGTCTTGTGGCCGCCCAGGGCTTTCCTATGAAAAACGCTAACCCTATTTATGGCCGCACAAAGTCGCTTTGTCATGGCCGAAGGCCAACTGCGACGTCACGCATGACATCAAATATGACGTCGCAGTTGGCCTTCGGCCATGACAAAAGCGGCAAAATTGGGCGGCCACAATTGAGCTGCTTCGCAAAAATAGCGTAATCCCCCAAACGAAACCAAGTCGTACTTTTGCAAAAAAAACGAAGACACAGATGTTCAAAATACTTGCGTTTCTCATCATAGGCTTGTTTGTTGCCATGTTGTTTGTCAATGTCTATTTCCGGGCAAAAGTGCTCAAGACCTACAAGCGGCTGGTGCAAAACCGGGTGGAGTTTGGTGCCGCCCACCTGTTCAACCGAAAAAGGATGGAGGCCGAGGTGCTGCCAAAATACCCCCACATGCGGCAGGACATCCTCGATTTCTCTGACCATATCCAGTATTCCATCCGAATGGCCTCGGTACTCATTGCTTTGATTACGCTGTTCGGTGCGGTGCTGATGTACTTTGGGTAATTGAAAATGGAGAATGGAGAATTGAAAATTATCCAGCGGCTCCCATTCTCCATTTTCCATTTTCAACTATTAATTATGAAGCAACTGACCATCCTTTTCCTCTCCCTTTTCCTCTCCGGCTGCTTCGAAATCCGGGAGGAAGTGAACATGAAAGCCGACGGAAGCGGTGAGGTTTCGTTTGTGGTGAACTTCAGCCAGAGCAAGGACAACGTGGCCAAGTACATGGCGATGGGGTCGGTGGAGGGTTACAAAGTTCCCACGAAACCGGATGTGGAGGCTTCTCTGGCCAAAATCAAAAACATGATGGGGGCGGTGCCGGGCATGTCCGCCGTGATGACCAAGAGCGATTGGTCGAACTATATTTTCACCGTCAGCGGGCGGTTTGCGCACGTGGAGGCCCTGAACAAGGCAATGGAATTGGTGGCCAAGGAATACGACAAAGAGGGCAAACATGCCGCCTCCGGCAAATTGGGATTTGGGTACAACAACAGCCAGTTCCGGCGGTTTTCGAGCTACCCGGACAAGGCGAAGGAGTATGCAGCGCTGCCCTCCATGCAGCGTTACGTGCTGGAGTCGGCCACAATGACAAGCATCTACCGCTTCGACCGCAGCATCCGAAAAGTGAGCCACCCCAAGGCGCAGCTCTCGCCGAGCGGAAAGGCCGTCATGCTGACCCTGCCCCTCGCCGAACTAATGAAAGGCACTGGTACGCTGTCGGATACGGTGACGTTTTGAGGCGTTTTAAAAAGCTACTGAAGCCATTCCAAAGGTCATTTTCCCGAAACCCGAAACCCTGAATGTTGGATTGTCTGCCATTTTCACGTAAGTTTGACGCTCACCTTTTGAAGTGTTTCCTGACCCATTTTCAAAATCCGAACATCAATGGATAATTCTAAAATTGACAACATGACCTACCGCCAATTTGAACCTAAAAAAGGCTTGCTGGCGCTGCTTTTCTTGGCAGTTTCCTTTTTGGCCGTCGGCCAAACTGCCCTGAAGTACGTGCCCTCCACCGCCGATGCGGTCATCACCATCAACCTCCACAACCTTGACAAAAAGGTAAACCTGGCGCAGTTGCAGCACTACGATTTCTATCAAGCTGCCCTGAAGGAAATGTACCGGACGCCAGAACTGGAGGACGACAAGGGCAAGCAGGACTACCTCGGCAAACTCTTCACCGACCCAGCAAGCCTCGGCTTCGCCACCAATGAACCGTTCTATTTTTTCGTGGAAAAAGTCGGCTTTGATACCTACCTCACCTTTGTGCAGAAGATGGGCGACAAAGGGCGCTACGAAGCTGGTGTGCAGGAATTGAAAAAGGAAGCCTACGCCGAAAACCTCCAACAACTCGAAGGCTTGAAAATCTGGCAAAAGGGCACCGAGGTTTTTGCATGGAACGATGAGGTCGTCGTCAACGTCATTCGGCAGGAGGGCTACGACCCAGCCAACTTCAATTATGACTACGGCAACGAGTTTGACTGGGACGACTTGGAAGTGACAGATACAGAATATGTGGAGGAACCAATGGATTGGGAGGAAATCATCGAAGTGGAAGAAGTGGTGGAGGATGTGCCAACGATATTGGAGGAGGATACCTCAACCCTCAATTTCGACGGCATGACCGAGGATTTCGAATGGGTGGAGGAGCCGGATACCGCAGCGTTTGAGTGGGCGGTGAAGGTGATGAACCGGCGGTTTTTGCAGCCCATCAGCAGAAATGAGCGCTTCGCAATGGCCAAAGGCAAAACCGACGACGTGCATGTTTGGATGGATTACGGCCTCTTCATGGACAATATGAACCTCAGCCAACAGGCGGGCATGGGTGGCATGGTACCGGGCGACCCTTTTTCGCAAGCGATGTCGGCGATGGGCGGCATGATGGATGTGTTCTACGGCGACACCTACCTTTCCTTTGGCCTCAACTTCGAGAACGGGCGCATGGCCATCCGCTCACAAATGTTCTTCAACGAGGACATGAAGCGGTTTTATACCAAAGCGCTTGACACCAAGTTCAACAAGAAGTTCCTGCGATATGTGAAGGGCGGCGACGAGATGTTTGGCTATTTTTACCTCAACTACAACATCAAAAACACCATCGAAGAAGGCAAGGCGCTGCTCTACAAAATCTTCGAGGCCACGCCCCAATACGGCGAAATGGCAGCCGACGCCATGAAGATATTGGGCATTTTCATTGACGAAGAGGCCATCGGCAACCTCCTCAAGGGCGACCTGATGGTGGCCGTTTCCGGCATCCAGACCGTGGCAGTGACCACCCAAACCTACGACTACGACGAGGATTTCAACTTCACTACCAAGGACACGACCATGATGCAGGAGATGCCCGTTTTTACGGCACTCGCCTCCTACGGCAATAGCAAGGACATCCAAAAGTTCCTTGACCTCGGCCTGCACAGCAAGCTGCTGACCCGTGAGGGCAACTTCTACCGGATGGCACTCCCGGAAATGGGCGGCATGGAGTTCTTTTTGGCAAAACACGATGGGATGCTCATTTTTTCCAACAACGCCTACCTCATGCGGCAGAACTTGGAGAGCGGCTTCGCCAAAAAACTGCGCTTGCCCAAAAACCACAAAAAACGGCTCTGCAAGAGTGCCTCGGTCGTTTACTGGAACATTCCCAATACCATCAAGGCAGTGGCGGGCAGCCAAGCCGACAGCAACATCGGCATGACCGGCTACCTCAACAACATGGGCAAGGAGTTTTACAGCATGGAAGCGACTTCCTCCAAAAAAGTGGGCAACTCCGTGGATAGCGAAATGTTCCTCAACATGACCGACAAGGGCACGAATGCGCTCCAGCAGTTTTTCAATTTTGTAAACGATATTTATTTGGAAACGATCGGGGGGGCAAAGATTTAGCCCCTAAAACCTTTCAAGGTGGACATAGCAATATCTGGGCTTGCGGGGTTTACCAGAAGTTCTTGGCGCACGGGGTCTATAAGGACATCCAAATCTTCCAAGGCAATGGCACCAAGCAGCACTTCTTCGTCTCCAGGAAGTACCATTGCACGAACAAGTGCCGTTCTGTTTTTGAAATATACCTTAATGGGGCCAGTAAGCTCAACGTCAAGCACTGTACCATCGGCAAGGCGGCCTTTTCTTCGTTCCTCAACCTCAAGCCCCAAAAAGTCCTTAATTGTTTCATTAATGGTCAAGTGCATAGCTCCCGTATCTACCAGTGCCTTGACATCCATTCGGCGGATTTCGTCTTCGCCAATATGTTTTTTCTTAGCTAATACAAGGTCTGAACCATTTACAAGTTCAATGTCTGCATAAATCAATCCCATTTCCTGTATTTTAAAGGTGAAAAAGTATTTTGAAAAACAACCAAAACAAAGTTATTAAACTTCAAAGAAAACCCCAATTTTGACCATCATCCAAACCTTGTCCAAAAATGTCTTCGACCGGTTATCTCCAACACGTACAATCCATTTTCCTCGAAAAAGGAGACCCCGAAACCGCCCTCGGCCAAATGCGCTACATGCGCAACCAATTCGAGTTTTATGGGCTGAAAAAAGACCATTGGCGGGGGCTTGCCAAAACCATTTTTACAGAAAAGGGAATCCCGTCTGGCGATGAAATGCAGGAACTTGCTCGACAATGCTTCGAGGACGAACACCGGGAACTGCACTATTTCGCCCTGGAAATGGTGGAGCGGTCGCTAAAGAAGCAGCCCGCCGGGTTCATCGGGTTCCTCGAAGAACTCATCACGACCAAAAGCTGGTGGGATACGGTGGACTGGCTGGCCAAGCTCGTCGGCCTCCATTTCAAAAAACACCCAACGCTCATCGTGCCAGTGACGGAGCGGTGGATGGCCTCCGGCAATTTTTGGTTGCAACGGGTCTGCCTCATCTTCCAGCTTTCCTACCGCGATAAGACGGACTTCGATTTGATGAAAAAATACATCCTGCAAATAGCTGGCTCCAAAGAGTTTTTTCTCCAAAAAGGGGCTGGGTGGGCATTGCGCCAGCACACCCGAACCGACCCAAATGCCATCAAGGTTTTCGTTGAAAACAACCCCCAACTTGCACCGCTCACCAAACGGGAAGCCCTGCGCCTCATCACCGCCAACCAAGCCAAGCCATGACCAACGCCAAAGAAAACCTCAATGTACAGAAGCTGGTTGTGGCCGTTGGGTTGGTACTTTTTGTCCTAAAATTGGTGGCTTGGTACATCACTTCCTCCGTCGCCATCCTCACCGATGCGCTGGAGAGCACCGTGAACGTGGTGGCCAGTTTCATCGGCCTGTACAGCCTGATTTTGTCGGCAAAACCACGGGACACGGAGCACCCCTACGGCCATGGCAAAGTCGAGTTCATCTCGGCGGGTATCGAGGGGGCGCTGATAGCGGTGGCGGGGCTGGTCATCATTTACGAAGCCATTAACAACTTGCGCCACCCGCATGAAATCGGAAGTTTGGACTACGGTATCCTGCTCGTGGCGGTGGCGGCTGCGGTCAATTTTGCGGTCGGTTTAACCGCCGTCAAACGGGGGGAGAAAAACAACTCACTCGCCCTCATTGCCAGCGGCAAACACCTCCAGTCGGACACCTACTCCTCCATCGGCATCATCGCTGGTTTGGTGCTGATGCGGTTCACGGGCTGGGCTTGGGTGGATAGTGTGGTAGCGCTGGTCTTTGCGTTCGTCATCATCTACACGGGCCTGAAAATCGTGCGTAGCTCCATCGCTGGCATCATGGATGAGGTGGACGAAACCCTACTGAGGAAAATAGTGGCCACCCTCAATGAGCGCCGGGAGGAAAACTGGGTGGACGTGCACAACCTTCGCATCATCAAGTACGGGAGCGTGCTTCACCTCGATTTCCACCTCACCGTGCCGTGGTACCTAAATGTCCATGAGGCCCACAGGGAGATTGACAAGATAGACCTGTTGGTGAAGGAGAAATTTGGCGAAAGCGTGGAAATGTTCGTGCACACAGATGGTTGCCTCGATTTTTCCTGCCAGATATGCTCCAAGCAGGATTGTCCGGTGCGGAAGGCACCCTTTGAGAAAAGGGTGGAATGGGTGGTGGGGAATATTTCTTCCAACAACAAGCATAGGTTGGAGTGAGCATCCCTAAGAGCAAGCTATCTTTTTCACCCGCCCTTCGTGCCTCCCCCCTTCAAATGCCGTTTCCAAAAACGCCTTCACCATCCCAAGCGCCAGCTTCTTGCTCACAAAACGGACCGGAATGGCCAACACATTGGCATTGTTATGTTGACGAGCTAAAGCGGCGAGTTCCACCTTCCAGCATAGCGCAGCACGAATGCCTTGGTGCTTGTTGGCGGTCATAGCCACTCCATTTCCGCTGCCGCAAAGCACGATGCCAAGGTCGGCCTTGCCCGATTCCACCGCCGTGGCCGTGGGGTGTATAAAGTCAGGATAATCTACTGATTGTGAGCTGTTTGTGCCAAAGTCAAGCACTTCGATGCCCTGCTTTTTCAGCGTGGCGATGATGGAGTCTTTGTAGGGAAATCCTGCGTGGTCGCAACCGATGGCGATGGTCATGATAAGGAAATTGAGAATTTAGGAAATCGGAGATTCACGTAAGTAAATTGGTTGAATTGGGGGGATTGGGCAGGAACCACCATTTAAAAATCGTCATTCCTCCATATATCCCATGCCTTTTCGGCCTGCAAATATAGCATCTGCAACCCATTCTGTACGTTGGCCCCATTGTCTTCTCCAAGGGCTAAGAACTTGGTCTTTTCTGGGTTGTAAACAAGGTCGTAAAAGTATTGGCCGGGCGTCGCCAAGTGGTATGGCAACGGCGGGCAGGCATCAATTTTAGGCGACATGCCGAGCGGTGTGGTGTTCACGACCAATTGGTGGGATTGAAAAACTGTGTTGTCAATGGATTGGTAATCTATGGTTTCGCTGGATTTTGTGCGTGAAACGAGCAGGTAGGGAATGCCCATTTTTTGCAAAACAAACTGCACCGCTTTGGCAGCGCCACCTGTGCCAAGCACCAAGGCTTTCAGGTTGGTAGGAAATGGGTTTGGCAAAAAATTGCGGAGCGAAACCTCAAAACCGAAAATGTCTGAGTTATGGCCGGTCAAGTGCCCATCCCTGATTTTGATGACGTTCACCGCCCCAATGGCTGCTGCTTCCTCGGAGAGCTCATGTAAGTATAGAATGATCTGCGATTTGTAGGGGATGGTGACGTTCATGCCCTCCAAATCTGGGTTGTCTGCCAGCAGCTTGGGCAGGTGGTCGAGGGAGGGTAGGGGGTAGGCGTCATAGCGGCAGTCAGTTAAGCCTTCCCTTTCAAACTTTGCCGTGAAATAGCCCGGCGAGAAGCTGTGTGTTAGTGGAAACCCGATTAGGCCAAAATGCCTTGTTTTATTGGACATCATACAGTTTCTTTTCTTTGCCACGGCAATAATCCCCGGCAGATTTTAACCGCAATTTGCATAGCCGCCAATTAAATTGTACTTTTGGGGGCAATTTTGTTCGAGGAACGCTAAATGTTCAACTTTGCGCAGCCATAAAACGGCTGGTTTCTTGCCCCCTTTGAGTTTTTTTCCCCTTTAAGCAGCGAGCAAAACTTTCGCTTTCTTGATTTTTCCCCTTCGTAAGTTTAGTATTCATGCCATTGACATTCAATGGTTTCTGATTTTTTTTCATTTTGAACAAACACAAACAAGCATAGGCTATGAGCAAAACACGGGTACTATTGGCGGACGACCACCAGATGTTCCGCACAGGTGTGACCAACCTCCTGCAAAAAGAAGCAGACATAGAAGTGGTTGGAGAGGCAAAAGATGGCGAGGAGGTCGTTAGGCAGGCCAGCCATTTCAAACCAGATGTCATCGTGATGGATATCCAACTGCCCATCCGTGACGGCATCCAAGCCACCCGGCAGATAATTGCAAATTTCCCAACAGCAAAAATCTTGGCACTCACTTCCTTCGAGACGGAGGATTATTTGGGCAACATGCTTCGTGCGGGCGCCAAAGGCTATATCCTAAAGGAATCGCCCATCGAAGAGCTGGTCTTGGCGATAAGGACACTGGCCAATGGTGGCAGCTATTTCGCCAAAGGAATCTCAGCGAAGATAGTGGCCATGCTGGAAAACAATGGCCGACCCTCCGCTTCCAAAGAACCCGCCGATAAGTCCTCGCTGACACAGCGGGAACTGGAAATATTGGAGCATGTGGCTGCGGAAATGACCAACAAGGAAATCGCTTCGTTGTTGTTCATCAGCTCAAGAACAGTGGAAACGCACCGCCGAAACCTCATCCAAAAGCTGAAAGTCAAAAACACGGCAGGCCTGATGCGGTTCTACCTCAACAATTTCAAAAGCATCGTAGAGCAGGTATAACCACTTCGTCGGCAAGGGGAACCTATTTCCAATTCAAAAAGCCAGCACCCCTGCGCCTTGTCGGATGATTTCTACCTCGTCCTTCGAGCAATCCACCAGTGTGGAAGGTTCTTGGCCGCCCATTCCACCGTCAATCACCAAGTCGGTTATCTTCTCGAAATGCTCCCGGAACTCCTGCGGGTCGGTGAAGTATTCGTCGAAGTCGTCGGCCTCCGAGTCCATTTTCAGGGAAGTGCTCAGGATGGGCCTGCCCATTTCTTCCACCAAGGCCAGGGCGATTTTGTTGTCCGGGATGCGGATGCCGATGGTGCGTTTCCGGTTTTTGAAAATCTTGGGCACCGTGTTGCCGGAGCGCAGGATGAAAGTGAACGGCCCGGGCAGGTTTTTTTTCAAAACCCTGAACAGCTCGTTGTCAATCTGCCAGGCATATTCGGCCACTTGGCTGATGTCCTTGCAAATCAGTGAAAGCATGGCCCGGTCGGGGTCGAGGTGCCTTATTTTACACACCCTTTCCACGGCTTGGTGGTTGAGAATGTCGCAGCCGAGGCCGTAAACGGTATCGGTGGGGTAAACGACAACGCCCCCGTCCCGCAAAACATCGGCAGCTTGCTTGATTTTGCGTGGCTCTGGTGAGATTGGATGTATTTCGATGAACATGATTCGATGATTAAAAGTAAAATGACGAAAGCAAAAAGTGGGCAGCTTGCTGGCTTAAATTTATCTTCGCCCGATGTTGCAAATGTAAGCTGTTTAAAAACTGAAAATGATGATAAAATCCACCGTCCTCCTGATTTTCGTGGCACTGTTTGCCGCCTGCCAATCTGGCCCCGACAAGAACGACTTGGCAGAGAACATAAAGTCTTTGCAGAAAGCCGTCGGCGAGGCCGCTCAGCCAGCGCCCGACCAGGTAGAGGCCCTCCAGAACGCCCTCGTGGGTTATGCAGAAGCCTTTCCGAAGGATAGCCTTTCCGTCAGATACCTGTCCAAGGCAGGCGAAACGGCTCGGCTACTCCGACAATTCGACAAAGCCCTTGAAATCTTTGGGAAAATCGAGCAGGACTACCCCAATAACAAGGAGGCCGCTGCTGCCATGTTCATGACGGCGTTTACGCTTGACAATGATTTGAAGAAAATGGACGAGGCAAAAACGGCCTACGAAGCCTTCTTGAAAAAATACCCGAACGACGAGTTTGCGGACGATGCCCAGTTTTTGTTGAACAACTTGGGCAAATCGCCGGAGGAACTGATAAGGGAATTTGAAAAAAATGCTAAGTAAAAAAAACGGATACCTGATTGCATGGTATCGGTGGGAGTTGCTGAAAGCATAATTTTGGTACGTGAACGGAAGAAATCCGAGGACATGAGATTTAAGCATTTCAACCAAACACCAATATTTTGTCAAAACTCAAAAAAATATTCGTTTGCTCCAATTGCGGAGCCACCTCGCCGAAATGGATGGGCCGTTGCCAAAGCTGCAACGAATGGAACACCATCGTCGAAGAAGTCGTGATGAAAGAAACTGCCCCAGAGGAGCGGAGCAAACTCTGGAAAGGCGCTGGCAATGGTGGCCGTGACCCACAGCCGATAGCCTTGCCCGATGTGCAAACCGGCAACACCCACCGCCTCGAAACCATTGACAAAGAACTCAACCGGGTGCTCGGCGGAGGCATCGTGAGCGGCTCGCTGGTGCTGATTGGTGGGCAGCCGGGCATCGGGAAGTCCACGCTGATGATGCAGTTGGCGCTGCGCATCAAGGCCAAGATACTTTATGTGAGTGGCGAGGAAAGCGAGGAGCAAATAAAGATGCGGGCCGACCGGCTCGGTGGCCAAGTCTCGGACTGCTACCTGCTCACGGAAACCAACACCGCCAAGATACTCAACCATGCCCAAGCCTTGGCGCCCGACCTCATCATTATTGACTCTATCCAAACCCTCAGCTCTGCGCATATTGACAGCACGCCCGGCAGCATCTCGCAGGTGCGGGAGTGTGCGGGCGACTTGCAGCGCTTCGCAAAAGAAACGAACATCCCCGTCTTCCTCATCGGCCATATCACCAAGGACGGCTCCATCGCCGGGCCTAAGCTCCTCGAACACATTGTGGACGTGGTGCTGCAGTTCGAGGGCGACCGCAACTACACTTACCGCATACTGCGCACGTTGAAGAACCGCTTCGGCTCCACCGACGAACTGGGCATTTACGAAATGCAGGAAAGTGGACTTCGGGAGGTTTCCAACCCTTCGGAATTGCTGCTTTCGCAAACAGAGGAAGAACTCAGTGGCAGCAGCGTCGCCGCCACGATGGAGGGCATGAGGGCCATGCTCATCGAGACACAGGCATTGGTCAGCACGGCGGTTTTTGGTACGCCGCAGCGAACGGCCACTGGCTTCGAAATTCGCCGCCTGAGCATGTTGCTGGCCGTGTTGGAAAAGCGGGGTGGGTTTCCTTTCTCGCAAAACGACGTGTTCCTGAACCTCGCAGGGGGCATCCGGGTGGAAGACCCCGGCATTGACCTCGCCATTGTTGCGGCACTCATTTCTTCGTTGCAAGATGTGGCGGTGACAAAGGACACCTGCTTTGCTGGGGAGGTAGGATTGAGCGGGGAAATCCGGGCCGTCAGCCGTATTGACCAGCGCATACAGGAGGCGGATAGGCTGGGCTTCAAGCAGATGTTTATCTCAAAATACAATACAAAGGGGTTGGACACTAAACGCTATAAAATCGAGATTAAGACGATTGGGAAGATTGAGGAATTGTACCGGTTGTTGTTTGCGTGAGAAATCATTAATAGTTACGCAAACCCTCAAAAACCCCTTCCACTACAATTTACATCTGCAATATCTGCCAAACAAAACCACAGCTCCCACAAACACCTTCATACTCCTTCTGACAAAATTTCCCATACAATATGCAGTTGCATAGTGCTTCTGGCAAAATGCCGGGAGCAATTTACACTTGCATGCAGCTCCCGTAAGATACACAGGAGCGGTATGCAAGTGTAAATTCTATGGGGGGGAATTTTTGGGAAAAACCGAAAAAAAGTTGAGTGCTCAAGGTACTCCACGTAGTCCCCGTTCGCTTCTCAAAACTTATGAAAAACCCCCGCCCTCATTCAAAAAATTCCAATTGCTGCCGGGGAAATCCCGCCGTTATTTTAGACTTAGGAATGTAATGAGCCTGCTATCTCTCTACACATTGCACCATCTCTACATCTTCCACGAAGCCGCTGCACACGCATTTAAACTGGACGCTTTCCCCCACCTCATATTTACGTTCACTTTGCCCCGGTTTTTGGTCGAAGCGGCAGCGCACACCATGAGCAGGGTCGCTGGTACGCAACAACACCGAAGTACCTCCCCGACCATTTTGCACGGTTGAAACAACACCCGTCACTTCCAATATTTTGTTCAGGTATTTCTCGTTTGCCCCCGTTTCATCCTGCATGAAATCAGCGTAAAGTTGCGTTGCTTCCAACTTCACATCGGTGGTTTGTTCCCAAACGGTGGCAGGGCTTCCTCCCGACCGGTTTCCCCGAAAAAAGAAAAACGCACCAACGACCAAGATTAATAAAAACAAGAAAAGCAGCAGTTTTTTCATAAAAAGCAGGTTATTTGTTGCGAAAGGCCGAAGGTCACAACAATCCAGCAATTTGACAACAATAACAAATTACCCAATGCTTCAAAAAAAACTTACCCTGTACGGCCTCACGATGATTGCGGTCGGCTCCTGCATCGGTTCTGGCATCTTTGCTACGCCTGGGCAGATAGTCAGTGCTGTGCCGAATGCCGTGCTTGTGCTTGCAGTTTGGGCATTGGGTGGTGTCATTGCGCTCACGGGTGCGCTCACCTTTAGCGAGTTGGGCGGGATGTTCCCGAAGTCGGGCGGGGTCTATGTTTACTTGAAAGAAGCCTATGGCGAGTTGGCCGGGTTCCTCTATGGCTGGGTGATTTTGTTGGTGATAAACACCGGGGCGCTGGCGGGGCTTTGTGCCGCATTTGCCGAATACCTGAAAATTTTCGTGCCGGGCATGAGCGAGGGCGCAAAAACGGGCATTGCCGCCATCACGATGTTGGTGCTCACGGGGATTAACATCTTCGGGGTCAATGTTAGTCAAGGCTTGTCGAATTTTTTCACGACCCTCAAGTTGTTGGCCATTGCGGCTATAATCGTGGCCGGGTTCGTTTTTTTCGATTCAGCAAAAGTGCCATTGGATTTTTCATTGGGAGAGAACCTGCCTCCCAACTTGGCTACCGCCATGCTCACCGGTCTGATTGGTGTTTTGTTTTCGGTGGGAGGCTGGCACCATGCCTCTTATGTGGCAGGTGAGGCGCTGGATGCTCCCCGCACGGTGCCACGGGCCATGTTTCTGGGGGTGCTCATCGTCACGGGCATGTACATGCTTGTGAACTTGGCCTATATGCTGTTGCTTCCGCTGGAAGCCATCGCCAGTACCCGCACGGTGGCCGGGGATGCCATTGCCACGCTTGCCCCCTGGGGCGGTAAGGCAGTGGCCGTCGCCATAGCGCTGTCCATTTTTGGCACCATTAGTATCTACACCATGTCGGCGCCACGCATCTATTATGCGATGGCGGAGGACGGCATTTTTTTCAAACAGCTCGCTTGGGTGCATCCCCGCTGGCGGACGCCTGTGGTGGCCATGCTCGTCCAAGTGGCTTGGGCGCTGGCGGTGCTGCTGTTTTTTCAGGGGCTTTTTGACAAAATCATCACGTTTGTCACTTTTATGGACATTGCCTTCATGGGCTTGGCAGGAGCAGCTATTTATGTTTTTCGCAAAAAATTGCCTGCTGCCGAGCGTCCTGTCCGAGCATGGGGCTATCCCGTGGTGCCTGCCATTTTTGTGCTCATTTCGGCAGCCTTTGCCGTCAACACCCTGCTCGAAAGACCAGAACAGGCAGTGCCTGGGCTGCTGATTTTGGTGCTCGGGGTGGGAGTATATTTCTTGTTGAAGTTCCTAAGAAAATAGGTTCACGGTCCTGCGAACATCCTTTCTACTTTTCGGCATTTTGCCTACTGAAAGACACACGACTGAGCTTTTTTGAAGCACTTGGCCCCTCCCGATTCCTGCCATGAAGGCACTCCAATGTCAAAAATTAACCATTCCTTAACCTGCCACTGCATCCCAGCATACAGCCTTATTTGATTTTTATGGTCTGTAAAATGTGCTGAATGGGTTTTGATGAATTGCTTGGATTCAGCTTTTTGTTCTGTTTGGGCGCACTGGCTTTTTTTACACAAAACATTATTGCCTATTGCGTGGTAAAACTATTTTGCCGAAGTTTGTGTTGAAAAGACACTAAAAGCCTTCAATGGAAAGGTATTTGATTAGAATAGGTAAATTAGGTTTAACAGTTATTCCAGCGAAAAAAATTGAATGTTGGTCTAAGGATTTGAACCTACTTGGGAAGATAGAAAGAATATTGGCGCTTGAAGCTGAATGGTATAAAACCTTTTTTGATTATGAGAACCCGATTCGTAAAAACAAATTTCGTATTGCTTGCCATTCTTGCTTTGGTTTCGTTCAATTCTTGTGCTGCTACAAGCTTGATGGAGGATGACCTGACTGGCTACAAGCCGCATAGCGACCAGAGCCTACTTACGTTGATGAACCATCAGAGTGTAGTAGAACTGACCATCGTGACGGAGCTCGATTCGCTTTTGCAAAAGCGAAAAAAAGTGGAATACCAACCCGCCGATTTCAGCTATATAGATGAAAAAGGCGTTTCCCACAATTTCTTTGCAAAGGTGAAGCCAAGGGGCAAATTCCGCAGGATGACCTGTGATTTCCCACCGCTCAAGCTCAAGTTTGACAAGAAAGCCCTCGAAGCGGCAGGAATGAGCGACATGAACGAGCTGAAATTGGTGACGCACTGCGTTGACGACAAGGACGTGTCAAAAGGGCTGGTGCTAAGGGAGTATTTGGCGTACAAGCTGTACAACGAAATGACACCCAACAGTTTCCGGGTGCAGTTGGCCAAGATTAATTATCTCGACAAAAACAACCCAGCCTATCGTTTGACCCGATATGGCTTTCTGATAGAAGACGAGGAAGAACTCAGTTGGCGCACCAATGGGGTGGTTTCCAAAGCGATGGGCACCAAAGCCGAACAATTAAGCCCCTCGCACGAAAAAATCGCCTCGGTTTTCCAGTACATGATAGGCAACACCGATTGGAACGTGGAGATGCTCCGTAACACAGAATTGCTGCAAAAAAAGGAAGGTGGCCTAATTCCCGTGCCTTACGACTTTGACTTTGCGGGCATCGTGGGCGCACCCTATGCCCGCCCAAATGTAGATGTGGGGCAAAAGCGGGTAGGGGAGCGGGTGTTCATGGGGCATTCGACTTCTGCCCAGGAACTCTACGCCACACTCAGCTACTTCCGCACAAAAAAGGCAAAGTTGATAAGCATCGTCAATGATTTCACTTTGCTGGACGTAGCGTCTCGGCAGTTGATTATAGAATATTTGGAGGGTTTCTTCAAAGAAATCGAAACACAGGATTTAGCACAAAAAGCCATGTTTGAAAAGAGCTTCTAACAAAATGGCACAGTTTTTCGCGTATTGCTTTGTTCAAACGCACCAAAAGACATTAAGAGCAGTTTTTTCATACTAATTCAATTTTCAGGGCGACTTCAGGTCGCTCTTTTTTTTTTGTCGAAAACGCACGTGTTCAGGATTGGACATTCAACAGGGAGGAGCCGGCCTATGGCCGATTTTTTCGTCACAACACCATCTCCCGAAACAACCGCTCCAGCATTTGAATGGGGTCGTCGCAGAGGCCAGGGTGTACTTTCGAGGGCTGGAGCACCGTGCTGCGCTGTGCGGTGAGCCAGCGAAAACGCCCCGCAGCATCCAACTGGGCGATGGGGCCTGCTCCTGGTTCGCCTGCGGCAATGCGGGCAAAAGCTTCCAAATGGGCCGCCAATTCCTCCACATCGCAACCGGGGCAAATGGCCTTGAGCCGTTCCGGGTTCAGTTCATAAAGCGCTTGCAGGAAGTTCCGTTTTTTGCAAAGCAAAACCACGCCCACGTTGATGAACTCCTCCCGCTCCACCCGGGGCATGATTCGGATGACCGCATATTCAAATAAGTTTCGCGCTTGCATCTTGGGCTTCTTTTAGAAATATGCTGGAGGCGGCGATGCGCCGGGTTATAAATTCGTGATAGACCCGCCGCATTTCGTCCGGGGAGCCGTGCCCCTTCAGCCAGTCGTCGGGTATGCTGCGGAGGATGGCGTTCAGCAGTTCGGGGGTCACCACGGCAGCCAGTAGCTTGTCCGCTTCGTCCAATTGGCTGGCCTGCGCCAACAGCACATGTGATTTGACGTTGGTAAATGGTGACATGGCCAATTGCTCCCAATTGTCCCAACTATGGTGGAAATACAGACAGGCTCCGAAGTCAATCATCCAAAGTTCCCGGTTCCATACCAGCATGTTGGTGTTCTTTGCGGTGCGGTCCACATTGGTCAACAGTGCATCCAACCAAACGATTTTGGAGGCGAGCATGGCGTCGGCTTTGTTCACCACTGGGTCAAAACTGATGGCGCCGGAGAGGTAATGCACGCCGAGGTTGGTGCCGGTGCTGCCTTTCAGCAAGTCCTGGATTTCCTCGTCCGGCTCGGTTCTTCCAAATGCTTCGTCCAATTCCACGAGCACCAACTCAGGCACTTTCAGGCCAGCCGCACGGGCCAGTTCTGCGCCGATGAGGTCGGCAATGAGCGCCTTGGTACCCTGCCCAGCCCCCCTGAACTTGGCGACGTACAGAAAATCGTCGTCCGCCTCCACGATGGCTGGCAGCGAGCCGCCTTCCCGGAGGGGCGTCACGTAGCGCACGACGTTCACTTTTCTGATGGCTGGCGGCGTATAGCTCATTCAATTGGGTTTGAGCAGCGAAGGTAGGCGTTTGCCCGGAAAGTTTTGGGCAGCGTCCCTGTCGTCGGGCATTGGGGAAGCCACCGAAAAGATGTTGGTGAAAAGCGAAAATGTGGGGCGGCGTGTTACTTTTGCCCAATTGCCTTTTCAGCAGGCAGGTTTTTTCAATTTTTTCAACCAAAATCAAGTAAAACGCAAATATGAGCCAAGGTACACCAACAAACAGCACCGACCATTTTTTTGAAAACAAAGTCATTGGCCACCCCGCCGGATTGTTCGTCCTATTTTTCACCGAAATGTGGGAACGCTTCTCCTTCTACGGGATGAGGGCTTTGCTGGTGATGTTCCTCACCTCTACCCTCCTCGACGGCGGCTGGGAATGGACCCGGGAACAGGCGATGGCGCTATTTGGCTCCTATGTCGGGCTGGTCTATCTTTCCACGATGATGGGCGGCTATTTTGCCGACAAAAAAATCGGCTACCGCTGGGCAGTCGTGATTGGCGCATTGTTGATGACACTGGGGCATGGCCTCATGGCCGTGGAGACGCAAGTTTCCATCTATTTGGGGTTGGGGGCGTTGGTATTTGGCAATGGTTTTTTTAAGCCCAATATGGTGTCCATTATATCCGAAATGTATAAGGAACATCCCCAAAAAAAAGATGGCGCATATACCATATTCTATATGGGGGTAAATGCGGGCGCATTTTTTGGCATATTACTGTGCGGTTATTTGGGCGAAAAAGTAGGCTGGAGCTGGGGTTTTGGCCTCGCTGGCATATTTATGTTCTTTGGCCTTTTGCAGTTTTGGCTGGCGCAAAACATCTTCGGCAATATCGGTTTGAAGCCTGTAAAAAAAGACGCAGCAGCCTTGGAATTGGACAGGCAGGCGATGGGCGAGGAAAAGCTGAACCCGTTTACCCCGGTTCAATTGGTGCTGATTGCAGTGATGATATTTTTGGGGCTAATGTGGATAATCTTCGAGCCGGCAAAGATTATTTCCAGCGGTGCCATCAATGTCTTCGATTTCAACGTGCTGGGCCTGTCCGGCAACAATTTCACCATATTGCTGGCCTTGACCCTGTTCGTTGGGTTGTTGGTGTATAGGCTGACCAAGTACTCTGCCGTGACCCGTGACCGGATGATTGCCGTGACCTTTTTTGCGTTTTTGGTCATCTTCTTTTGGGCCATTTTCGAGCAATCGCCCGGTACGCTGACCATCTTCGCCCGTGACTACACCAATCGGGTGCTGGAAGGCGGCGCTGGCACTACTTTCAAAATCGTGAACGCCTTGATGACGGTCGTGCCATTGGGCATCATCACGTGGGTGTTGTTTAAACTGTTCCAGCAAACCTTTAAGAAATACGCTGTGGCGAACATCATCCTCGGCACCAGCTTTGTCATCATTTGGGGCATCGCCTTTTGGATGCTGAAAAGCCAAATGGCCGAGGAAACGCTGGAAGTACCGGCCTCGTGGTTCTCCACCCTCAACTCTTTGTTCATCATCAGCCTCGCTCCGCTGTTCTCCAAGTGGTGGGAGAGCAAGTACAACCCACCCGCCAACGTCAAATACGCCGTTGGCATGACCCTCTTGGCCTTGGGCATGGCCTGTGTGGCGTTCGGCGCCAGCAGCATTGAGCCGGGCGCAAAAACGGCATCGGTGAGCATGGTCTGGTTGATATTGGTCTATCTGTTCCACACGATGGGCGAGCTGTGCATCTCCCCCGTGGGCCTGTCGTATGTGAGCAAGCTCGTGCCTGCCCGCATGATTGGGGTGATGTTCGGTATATGGTACTTGGCAGTGGCCATCGGCATGAAGGGGGCAGCGAAGTTCGGTGAAAACGTGGACAAGATTGCTGACGAAAAAGGCATCAGCTACTTCTTCTGGGTGCTGACGGGGATTTCCCTCGCAGTGGCCGTGGTGGCGATTGTTTTTACACCAATCATTCGTAAGAAGATGCACGGGGTGCGGTAGGGCCGTTGGCCATTGGCTGTTAGCTTTGGCCAATAGCCAACACCGTAAAAATCAGAGGGGCCAAGCACGATGGCCTGTCCCCTCCTAACACCCGTTTAAAATCCGTGGTTATTGGGTCAGCGCCAGCAACTCCGGGTTTTTCGACCCCGTGCGCAGCGCCTTGTTACGGTGTATTTTGGCTTTTTCGTTTTCACCCATTTTGGCGTAGATATTGGCCAATGTGCCGTTAACGTCAATATTTTCAGGTCGGGCATTGTATTCTTTCAGTGCATATTCCAATGCCTTTGGCTGGTTGTCCATAAGGTTGGAATATACATGCGCAAATCCCAAGTCCATGTTATGGCCGTGCGCTTGGTCGTCCTCCATCATTTCAATGACTTCCTGCATGGTTTTGCCATATTCGTTGGTGCGGCCAGTTTCTTTATATACCGTCGCCAATTGTTCAAAAAAGCCCACTTCCGGCACGATGGCAGCAGCCTGGTTTAATAGGCGCTCTGCCTCCTTATAGTTTTTCCGCATGATTGCCACGGCGGCAAGCCCACCAAGTGCAAAGGGATATTCCGGGCGGTTTTCGAGAGTGCTTTTAAAAACCTGCTCGGCCTCGTCCAATTTGCCATATTGTATGTAAAGGTTGCCCAATGTTACCATGGCCCATGAGGTGTTGTCGTGGCCGGGATAGCCCGCCGTCACTGCCATGGTCATGGCCTCGATGGCGCCTGGCACGTCGCCATGAATTTCCCGCAGGTAAGAAACCCGGCTATAGCTTCGCAAATCGGGCTTGATGCTCACCATCTTGTCCGCCATTTCGACGGCCTTGGCATAGTTGCCAAGCTCCACGTTTGCATCGGTCAGTACGCCGTAGATGCCTGAATTCAGTGGGTTTATGGCCACGGCTGCCTCGCCTGTTTCCAGTGCTTTGGCGAACTCGTGCAAGCTCATCTCTACGCCAGCCTTGGCGCTCAATGCCCTGAATTTCAGGTCTTTTTCTTTCAGGTCTTTTTCATCAAAAGGTTGCGCCAGCAACGCCTCCAAGCACTGCAAAGCCGCTGGGTAATAATGCGGATGCTCGCCCGTCACCCTTGCCTCTTGAATGAAAACCTCCGCAAGGTTCAGCCAAGGTTCTTTGGCTTTTGGGTTGTCCATCAATGCTTTTCGCTCCTTTCCATAAGCGTTTTGCACGGTTTCCCATTCTTTGCCATATTGCAGTTTTTCGTTGCGGTCCAGCAGTTCGGGTATGTTTTCAATAATGCCCATCCCTGCTTTTAAATTGGTATTTGGTCGGTTGTTTTGGCAAGCCATAATGCTCACCATCAAATAGGCCATAAGGCCAACGGAGATGATTTTGTTTTTCATAAACGGATGTGTTAGTTATTGGTGATTGGTAAAGGTGATTGGTAAATGGTAACTGGTGATTGGTAACAGGGAAGATCCACGGAACTCCCCAATCACCATTCACCAACTACCAATTACCATTCACCCCTAATTTTTAACCATTTTCAATACTTCCATGACCTCTCCTTTGGCATTTTTTGCTTTCGCAAAATAGATACCAGCGGGTAGGTTGTTGGCATCCAATTGAACAGCATATTGGCCTTTGTCCATCCGCTCGTTCACGAGGGTACTGACCACTTTGCCGCTCATATCTATCACTTGGATGCTGATGTTGCCAGCTTCGGCCACTTCGTAATGCACCGTTGTTTGGGTGGTAAACGGGTTGGGGAAGTTGGCCATCATTACCTGCGTTCCAGCAATATCAGGCGTTTTTATGCCAATGCCGCCGGGGATGGTGGCATTTTGGGCAGGCCCGGCAATGGTGCCGCTGCAATCGCTGTCACCGGCCCAAGGCTTGGCCATGAACGGGAACTTTTTGGTAAATGGAGCATCGTTCTTTTCCACGCCAGTGGTATAGGTCAGCACGCCCAGTAAGTCCTGCGTGACCGGGCTTCCGCCAGCCACATAGTCATCGTACCAAAGGCCGATGGCCGCCAGCACCACGCCAGATACGGCTTGCAGCTCTATCCGGGTCACGTCGTCTTCCAAGCGCCTGCCATTCGGGAAGCCATCCATGTTTGGAATCCACTGCATGTTGGCGGTGTTGTTGTACGCTGGGTCGGTGAGGCCAAGCACGGCGGCCTGCACAAGGCCGAGGGAACTGAACTTCGGGTGGTTGCGCGGGGTCGGGTTCACCGCCATGTTGAGCCGAAGCATGTCCCCGCCATTGGGCATGAAGTTGTTGATAAATGGCTTGCCTGCGGCCAATGGGTTGCCGTTCTTCCCGGTCGCCAATTGGTAGGGCGGGACATTTGGCACACCTGTATGGAAAATCGGCCAAAGGTCAACCGACCGAGGCTTTCCAGGGCCAGGCAGCAACAGCGTGCCAAATATGGCATCGTCCAATGCAGTGCCAGCTACGGCAGCAGTGCCCTTCAAGCTGTGGAGGCCGTCTTGGCCATTGCCGAAGTCAAAAGCACCGAGCGAGTTGCGTTGGATGCGCAATGGCGCAAAGCCTGGGACTGCACCGCCAAATTGGTCATCATCCATGTACAGTGCCAGTTCTGGGTTGTAGAAGAAGCCATCCAACTGCGTGTCGGCCAGTTCTTGGTAAGGCGTCAGGGAGTTCCAGTAGTCCTTGTAGCCAATTGGAATCACGGCTTCGTTGGTCAAAGGCATACCAAGGCGGCTCACCTGTACCCAGTTGCCAGAGAACGCCTGCCCGCCGGGCGACAACGTGCGGATTTGTTGGCGGCTGGCACTTGCCCATACGCCAATGATGAAGCGGTCGTCGAGGATGCTCGTTGGTGCAACCGGCGCACCCGCTTTGCGCAAAAAGGCAATCGGCACTTCAATGGCGATGGCGCTGGTATTCAAGCACTTAAGGCCGTCACGTGGGTCGCCGTTCTGGCGGGGAAGGTCGCCGAGGTCGAACACGCCGCCGAGGTCCACGAAAAATGGGTCATCAACGGGGCCCACGAAGACCCGTTCGCCAGTGGCGGATTGCCGGATGGCCTTGTTCATCAACGCATCATAAGTGGTGTTCAAACCGACCGGGCCATTGATGCTGCGGGTACCGATGTTTGGGGGCGGCACGGCCACGTTATCAACGATTTTCACCCAAGAATTACCACCGTTGGTGCTTTTCTCCAGCGTATAAGTGGTGTACAGGTTCTGTTTGCCCAAGCGGATGTTGAAGAACGTCGTTGGGTCTTGATTCTTGATTTTGAACGTAAACCGATAGGTGATTTCATCGCCCGGTTTGTTCGCATCATTGTCAATATGGATTTCGTAACGGATATTCTCGCCAAACTGGTAGTAGTTTGGGCCACCGTGCGGCACTTGCAGTGGGTTGTAGGTAGCGATGAGGACAATGTTCTGTGGCCGTTCCGGGCTGCGGAAGGCATATACGTCAACGTTGTCGGCCAGCGGGTCACTCGCTATGAGCGGTGCTTCCCGGTGGCTGGAGGCCGTGGCGTTCAGGCTGAAAATGCCCATTGCCAACAGCAGGAAAAAGGATTTTATAATAGATTTCATTGTTGAATTGTTGTATTGTTGAAATGTTGAATTGTTGGGGTTGACAAGTTTAGCAGAAATGCTGACTGCCATCCCGAGTGGTCGGGACAAGACCTGCCAACTGCCAACTTACTCCCCGGTCTCCGTGCCCATCCAAGGCGTAGCCACATAAGGGAAACTGGTCTTGAATATTTTGTCGTTGTTGTCCACGCCCGTGGAGTAGCTGAGCACGTTCACCAATTGTGTTGTAACGGGGCTGCCGCCGGGCACATAATCATCGTACCAAAGGCCGATGGCTGCCAATGCAACACCTGCCACAGCTTGCAACTCAATGCGGGTCACGTCGTCCTCCAAGCGGCGGCCATTGGGGAAGCCGTCCATGTTCGGGATGAACTGAAGGCTGGCGTCGGCATTGTAGGCGGGGTCGGTCAGGCCAAGCACTGCTGCCTGCACGATGCCCAAGGAGCTGAACTCGGGACTGTTGCGGGGCGTGGGCGGGGTGGCCATGTTGAGGCGGAGCATATCGCCACCGTTTGGCAAGAAGTTGTTGATGAAGGGCTTGCCTGCGGCCAATGGGTTGCCCGCTTTTCCGGTGGCGAGTTGGTAGGGCGGGAAGTTGGGTACGCCGGTATGGAATATTGGCCAGAGGTCAACCGACCGGGCCTTCCCGGGGCCAGGCAGCAGCAGGGTGCCGAAGATGGCATCGTCCAAAGCCGTACCAGCAACGGCGGCACTTCCCTTTAGGCTGTGAAGGCCATTTTTACCAAAACCAAAGTCAAATGCGCCGAGCGAATTGCGTTGGATGCGCAGTTTGGCCATTGCCGGAACGGCGCCACCAAACTGTGAGTTGTCCATGTAAAGCGCCAGTTCTGGGTTGTAGAAGAAGCCGTCCAATTGTGTGTCGGCCAGTTCTTGGTAAGGCGTGAGGGAGTTCCAATAGTCCTTGAAGCCAATCGGGATGACGACCTCGTTGGTCAACGGCATACCGAGGCGGCTCACTTGTACCCATGCGCCAGCATCGGTAGGCTCGTTGCCAGTGGTGCTGAGGGTGCGCATGGCACGGCGGCTGGCGCTGGCCCATACGCCGATGACATAGTCGCCATCGAGGATGTTAGCTGGCGTGGCAGCGGCACCTGCTTTGCGGAGCGTAGAAATAGGTACTTGGATGGCAATGGTGTGCACGTTGTACTCGCCGAGGCCGTCACGGCTTGTGCCGTTTTGGCGGGGCAGGTTGCCGAGGTCGAACACGCCGCCGAGGTCCACGAAGAAGGGGTCATCGGCTGGGCCGCAGAAGATGCGTTCGCCCGTCGTCGCCGACTCGATGGCATCAGCGATGAGTTGGTCGTAGGTGGTGTTCAGGCCGACCGGGCCGTTGATGGAGCGGGGGCCGATGTTCGGTGGTGGCACTTCGCCGCCGGATACGATGGTCACCCAGGTGTTGCCGCCGTCCATGCTGCGCTCGCAAGTATAGGTTGTGCGGAGGTTGCGGGCACCGAGCCGGATGTTGAAGAAGGTGGTAGGGTCTTCGTTTACCCGTGAAAAGGTGAAGCGGTAGGTAACCTCGTCGCCGACGATGGCGGCGTTGTTGTCAATGTGGATTTCGTAGCGGATGTTCTCGCCAAACGTGTAGTAGTTTGGCCCCCCGTGCGGTAGCTCCGTCGGGATGTAATTGGCGATGATGGTCACCATGTTCGGGTTGTCGGGGCTTACGAAAGCGTAAACGTCCGTGTTGTCTGCCAACGGGTCGTTGGCAATCAGTGGTGCTTCCCGGTGGCTGGAGGCCGAGGCCGCCATCCCCCAAAGGCAGAGCGCCACAGTGAGGATTTTTGAAACGAATGTTTTCATAAAAAAGTGATTTAAAAAAATGATGGTTTGAGATGACTCAATGGTTTGGAAGTTTGGGGCAATAACTTAACAGCCAATGCGGGGAACGCAAGGGCGAAATATATTTCAGGGACAAAGCGATGCCAGGGCATGTCCGTGCCCCGGTGCAACTTGGTGGCCTGTTGTTTGAGCTTTATTTTTTGAATGGAACCAGCGGTAAGGCCGGTGGGCAGTTTTCGGGAAAAGGGAAGCGGGGGCTTATCGCTCGTTTGATGCAGGTACTTACGAGTGAAAGTTGTGGGTGGATTTTTTGGAACGAGATTATTTTTGGAATCCCTCAAAAAATGTGGTTGGACAAGTATCGCCGAACCCCAATTCGGCAGCGAGGCTAATGCCGAACTGGGGTTCGGCAGGACTGGGGTCAGGCTTCCCCCAGTATTTCCTTTAGGTTATCCCGCACGGTGTTGCTCATCCGGTTCAGCGGCAGGTCGTTGGTGTCTTTTCCAAATGGGTCTTCGATTTCCTCGGCAAGCACCTCTATGCTCGCAAAAATGTAGAACACCAACGGGATGATGACGGTGGACCAGTAACCAAACTCCGCCACGAACCCGATGGGCATGGTGAAGATGTAGAGGAAAATGACTTTCTTTAAAAATATGCTGTAAGAATAGGGTATCGGCGTTTTTTGGATGCGCTCGCATGCGCCGATATGGTCGGTGAAGGATTGAAGTTCCGTGTTGAGATAAAGGAGTTGTTCACCAGAAATCCTTTTTGTGCGTTGCAATTCTTCTACCTCTTTGTAGATGGCCTGCATGACGGCATTGGGGATATGCCCTTTCTGTTGAAAATCTGCGATTTTATAGCGGTCGGTATCTTCAAAATCATCCATGTTGAACCCTTTGCGCAAGTGCCATTTCATGGCCATCACTTGGTTGGAGATGAGCGCCCGGAACCGCTGGCGGGTAACGGGGTCTTCGACCATCACGCTTAATTTTAGTGCCAAGTTCCTTGAATTGTTGATGATGCTGCCCCAAATCCGGCGGCCTTCCCACCATCGTTCGTAAGCGGTGTTGGTGCGGAACACCAGCAGCATGGACAGCACGAAGCCCACCATGCTGTGGACAATGGTGGAGTTTTTGAACTGGGCGTGAAAAACATCCTCCTCCAAGTATGCCACCAAAGCCGTGTAGGCGGCTACGCCCAGCATGGCCGGAAATAGTATCCTGAAGGTGTCGCTGCGGTGGAACATGAAGATGAGCTTCCACCAAGATTTCGGGTTGTAGTCAACCATTCATTTTCGGGTTTTTGATTCAGCCGCAAAAATGGGGTATTGACTTCAATTCATGGCCCTTAAAAACATGGCCGCAATCCTTGAACCATTTTGGGGCTTGGCTGTCGTTATAGACTCAGGTCGCCATAGCAACTTGGTTTTTCTGAAATTCTAAATATAACGCAATGAATGATTCCGTTTTGACCATCATGGTCGTTTCCAACATCGCAGGTACTGCATTGATGGGGTATGTTTTTTTCAGGATTTTGACCTCCAAAAACCGCTCTGAGGGGAACTACCCACTGCCTTGAGCTTGAGGTAAATCAACCATTTTTTTGTTCCTCCACAGTAAAAAAGCGGCGTAATTTTGCGGGACAAACCTGCTCCGCCATGCAACGACTTGCCCTTATCTGGCTGTTCACCTCCTTCCTGTTCTGCTACTTTGAGTGGTCCGACCAATCGGCCTTCGTCTATGAAGTGGCCTACCAGTTGCTTTTTGAAAAATCAGAGAAGGCCAATGCCTTTTCGCACCCGCTTGTGTTGCTGCCGTTTTTGGGGCAGTTGCTGGTACTCATTTCCGTCTTCCTGCCCAAGCCCAAGCGGTGGATGGTCTTTTCAGGCATGGCGATGATGGGTTTGCTAGTACTGGTGCTGCTAATTGTAGGTGTGGTTGGGAAAAATTGGAGGATTGCGGTGGCGACGCTGCCGTTTTTTGGTGCAGTGGTGTGGTGCTGGCGGGTGTTTAGGATGAAAAAGGAAGTAAACGGAATGGTTACAGGATGAAATTAAGGGTAGGGGTCGTGCGTCTTCATGGTTGGCCTTGTGCGCTGGATGAAAGGATTACTAAACCTCCAAGCTCTGTTGATTACCCATAGAATAACTCGTTGACAATCAGGTGCGTAGCACCGGTGATATTTGTAGATAACAACCGAAACAATTTAGAGGCGCAGCGCACCGACCATATTCGGATACATATTCCGGTGCGCTGCACCTCAAAAATGGGGTTCATGTCAAAGCTACAAATATTCCGGTGCGCCGCACCTTTATTCTGTGGGTAATGGACAGACCTCCAAGGTTTAGTAATCCTAAGCAATTTGTCGTTGAGAAGCAATCCGTCCACGCCATAAGGGAAGCGCCGTTTGCCCGCATAACGAGCACAGTTTCCCTTCGGGAATGACAAGGGGAAGTGCCGTGCTTGTCCAACCTTTCGGAAGTTGGGGAACATCAATGTGCCGCACCTACAGCTAATTATAGAAGCGCGGCATTTCCCCCTGTCATTCCCGAAGGGAACTGTCCACGCCACGTTTTTTAAGCGACGCAGGTACTAATAGAGTTTCAAAAGAAATAGCTCACGCTCCCCTTCACAAAGAACGGTGCCCCCGGCGTGAAGTGCAGCTCCGTCACCGATTGTGGCTCGTTCTGCAAGCGGCTCTCGGTATCAAACTGCGCATCGTTGTACGCCTCGTTCAGCAGGTTTTGCACCGATAAGGTGATTTCATAATTCCTTTTTTTCAGTCCCACCAGCGCATCCACCACGAACTGGCCCTCGGCCACGGTGCTATTGTCCTCGTTGGCGGGGCGGTCGCCGATGTAGCGGTAGCGGAGGCTGCCGTAGAGGCCGTTCTTCGCCTGCGCCGTCAGGCCGCCGATGCTGGTGGCGGTGGGGGCGAGGGGGATATAATTTTCGCCCCTGGGTTCGCCCTTAGCACGGGGCTTGGTCAGGTTCAGGTCCACATCGGCATAAAGCCACCGGGCCAACTGCCAGCGGGCGCTGAAGTCAACGCCTTCCCGCTGCGTCTTGCCGCTCGGCTCCACCACGCCCGCATCTCCGACATACACGAACTCCTGCTCCAGGTCCAAGCGCCAAATGGACGCATTCAAAAGTAGGCTTGGCACAGGCTTGAACAGGATGCCCGCCTCTATGCCATAAGCCTTCGGCAATATCTGCTGACCCTGTTGCGCAACCACCACCCTCGCATCGTTGGAGTGAAACCCGATGCCGCTGTTGGCATACAGTCGCACTGCCTCGTTCGCATCAAAGTACAGGTTCAGTTTCGGTGAAACCGTGCCCTTCATCTGCGTTTGGTGCTGGTAAAAGCTGTCCAGTGCATTTACGTAGCTGAAATAAAACTGGTCATAACGCAGCCCGGCGTTCAGTTTCCAGCGGCGGGTAAGTTCGAGCGTCGAGTTCACATAGAGACCAGCGTTGCCCTCCCGTACATCGCCGAGGGCGAGGTTCTCCAAGGTTTCCCGGCGGTTTTTGGTGCGGCTGAGTTCCACTCCGTCCACTTCGTCGAAGCGGAGCTGCAAGCCCGCCTCGGTGGTCAGGCGCTTGCCGCCGATGGTCGCCTCCTTGTTCCAAGAGCCATTGTATCCGATGATGTTGCGGCTTTCCTTCTGGCGGATTTGGTCGCCGTTGATAGGGTCTTCGAGGAAGAAGGTGAAATTGGAGAACAGCTCGAAATCGTATTTTACGAAGTAAATCTGGTTCTTTACAAAGGTGCGGTTGCCCAAGTTTTTCATGAAAACAAGGTTCAGGTTTGAGCGGCTCGTCTCGCCGCCCTCCGTGTCGTCAATTGCCCCGAAACGGGTGATGCTGCCGTCGGAAATGGCCCGGAGCGGTATCTGCCCGGAGTGGTTCCATTGGCTCCTAAAGGTTGAAAATGACGCAGTTACGCTTTGGTTCTCACCGATGAGGCCGGAATATTTGCCCATCAGGTTGAAGCGGGTGAAGTTTTGCGGACTGTCGAAATAGCTGTTGCTGAACGAGTATTCCGAGGCCAACCAAGCGTTTTGGTTGCGGGCCTTTGCCGCATCGCCCAACAGGTCGAGCGCCACCACGCCCCGGTAGGTGTCGAATTGGCCGGCCTCCAATTTCACCATGCTTTGGCTGAGTGCGGTGGGCGTGTTGAAGTTCACGTTGCCCGCCGTGGCGAAGTCGCCCGCACGGGCATCGTAGTTGCCCTTGGCAAAATCAACGCCCCGAACCAGTTCCGGGATGAGGAAATGCAGGTCGGCATAGCCTTGGCCGTGGGCATGCGACACCATGTTGACGGGCATACCGTCTGCCGTGATGCGGATGTCGGTACCGTGGTCAATGTCGAAGCCCCGCAGGAAAATCTGCTCGGCCTTGCCGCCGCCAGCGTGCTGCGCAATGACGAGGCCCGGCACGATGCGCAGGATGTCCTGCGAGTTGTTGACGGGCCGAGTCTGTATGTCAAGGGCGCTGATGGTCTGGAGGTTGGCCGTGGCATCGGTGGTGATTTGCACGTCCGGCAAGTTGATGTCACGGGGCGAGAGGCTGATTTTAAGGGTGGTAGTTTCACTGTCTTTTACTCTGACCACAATGGCGGTGTCGCCAAAACCTATATAGCTGATATTGATGGTAAACTCGCCGGAGGGCAGGTCAACGAAGCTGAAAATGCCAAGCTCATCAGTGTAGGTGGCCTTGGCGGGGGTTGAGTTGATGCGGATGTTGGCACCGGGTAGGCCGGTCCTTGTTTGGGCATCCAGCACCATGCCCTTGATGGTGCCGTTGTGGGCTTGGGATGAAAAGGCGAAGAGCACGAATGCCGCTAATGCCATGAATATTCGGAAGGATAAACGGGTGTTGTTTTTTTTCATCTTGAATTTTTTTTCGGATATACGTTCTATCGGTCGAGGGCAGATTTTTGAGATGGGATTTTTTTTGCCAAACGAACAAAAAAGTTGAGCGGAAAATCAAGAAACCGATGGAGGCAGCGGAAAGTTTTGGTTAAAAAATCAAGGTTTTTTTGGGAACTGTGCGGGCTAATTATTTCTGGAAACTGCAACAGCTTCCCCAAATCCCCAAAACAAATTTAGCCTTGAACCATTAAGCTATCAGGCGATTGAGACATTCTGGTTTCAATGGCCTCAAACCATTTCGTTTTTTTTAGATTACTTTCCTAATTTTGCCACCGCTTTAGAAAAAACCTCACATTGATACAAGAAACAGAAATCATAGCTGCACTGAAAGAAGGCGACAAGAACGCTATCGGAACAGTGTATGACCGTTACGGCGCTGCGCTGTATGGGGTTGTGCTTCGCATCGTGCAATCGCCAGAAGTAGCAGAAGAGGTGGTGCAGGATGTCTTTTTGAAAATTTACAGGAACATCGGCAGCTATGACGAGAACAAGGGAAGGTTCTACACTTGGGCGCTCAATATCGCAAGGAACAGCGCCATTGATGCTACCCGGACCAGCGAGTTTAAAAACCGGCAGAAAACCGAACAGTTCGAGTTTGTCGTATATCGAGAATCGCATCCAGCCATGACCAACGTAGATGCCATCGGCCTTCGGGAAATCGTGAACAAGCTGGACGAAAAGCATCGGAAAGTCATTGACTTGGCCTATTTTCAGGGTTATACACAATCGGAAATAGAACAAGAGATGAACATCCCAATTGGAACGGTGAAGACCCGTTTGCGATTGGCTATCAAAGAGTTGAGAAAAGTATTTGGTTAGCCAACTGGCAAACCGCAACTTTATAAAATGAACCTTCAAGCATATATCACATCTGGAATTTTGGAGCTGTACGTCCACGGCTTGGCTTCCCCCGACGACGTTCGGGAGGTGGAGGCCATGGCCGAGCAGCACCCGGAGGTTCAGCAAGAGCTTGACAATATCCGAAAGGTATTGGATAGTTATGTGGGTGCACACGGTGTCCAGCCCCCGGCGGGTTTGAAGGAAAAGGTAATGCAGCGATTGGACGGTGCGCCAGTAGGCCGTCCAAAAGGTAGCCAGAACAGTGAGCAAATTGCCCCACCGATGCGGAGCTACGAACCTCGTGCGCCCCGTGAACCAGGTATCGCCTCCATTGCCACTTGGGTCTTGGGCGCAGCATTGCTAGGCGCTTGCGTGGCCGTCTTCCTTTTTTGGCAACAAGCAGAGCGGGCCGACGTACAAGTAAAAGCTGCGCAGTATCAAATGGAGCAGGTGCGCAAGGATTGCGAAGCGGAAAAGGCCAAGGCCAACGAGGTCAAAGAACAGTTCATCGCCATACGCCACTGGGCCACCAAGCCCGTGCAAATGAAGGCCACACCGCTCGGCGGCGACGCTTATGCGGTGGTTTATTGGAACAACGTCAAAAAGACGACCTACCTCGATCTGGGCAAACTGCCACAACCAGCCGCCGACAAGCAGTTCCAACTGTGGGCCATCGTAAATGGCAAGCCCACCGACATGGGGATTTTTGAGGTCGCTCCCGCTGATTCACTGATAAAAATTGATGGCCAGTTCATCGAAAACCCACAGGCTTTCGCCGTGACCCTTGAGCCGAAGGGTGGCAGCCAATCCCCGAGCCTCGACCAGATGTGGGTGGTCGGAAACGTTGCCAAGGGCTAATTTTCCCGATAAAAGTCTTTTAGCGTATCGCTTTGCAATGGCATCCTGCTACCTTTGCCGCCTAATTGCTATTGACTTTTTATGAAACATCTCATTGCCCCTTCCGTCCTTTCCGCCAACTATTCCAACCTACAAGCCGACTTCGACATGGTCAACCGCAGCGAAGCGGACTGGTACCATGTGGACGTGATGGACGGTCGCTTCGTGCCCAACATCAGCTTCGGCATGTTCATCGTGGAGTTTATGAAGAAAATGGCCGAGAAGCCCCTCGACGTACACCTCATGATTTTGGAGCCGGAAAAGTACATCGGCGAGTTCCGAAAGGCTGGGGCGGACGTGATTACCGTCCACTACGAGGCTTGTCCGCACCTCCACCGCACCATCCAGCAAATCAAGGAAACAGGCGCAAAAGCGGGCGTGGCCCTGAACCCGCACACCCCCGTCAGCCTGTTGGCCGATGTGCTGGAAGACCTTGACCTGGTGCTGCTGATGAGCGTGAACCCCGGCTTTGGTGGCCAAAAGTTCATCTACAACACCATCCCGAAAATCCGGCAACTCAAGGACATGATTATCGAAAAGAACACCAACACGCTCATTGAGATTGACGGTGGGGTAGGGCTGCAAAACGCCGAGGAGATACTGAAAGCTGGCGCAAATGTGCTGGTGGCCGGGAGCAGCGTCTTCAATTCGCCGGACCCAGCGGCCACCATTGCGAAGCTAAAGGCCATCGGAAAAGGAGAGGTGTGGGTTTGATGTTGGTTGTTACGAAAAAACAAACAGCGAACACTTGGCACTTCGAATGGCGTTTTGACTAAAAACTAATTCATGCGGCTTAGTCTTATCTTCGTGGTTTGCCTGTTTTTCGCTTTTTCGGCCTTCGGCCAAAAGGGCAAGCCGACCGTGCCGCCAACGCAGCCAACCTCGGGCAGCGATTTCATCAACATCCTCTTTTCCGACGAGTTCAACTACAGCCTCATCGGCATTGACACGCTAAAGCGCCTGACGGGCAACGTGGAACTCAACCAGGACGATGTTTACCTTTTTTGCGACAGCGCCAACATCCTCAACAGCAAGCGAGTGATTGCCAAGGGCAATTTCATCCTCCAACAGGGCGACTCCACCACCATCTTCTCCGATTCAGCGCTGTACCGGGCCGACACCAAAATCGCCGACCTGTACGTGAACGTTTCCTTGGTCAGGGGCAACCAAAAGCTCTTTACCGACCACCTTACGTACAATGCCAACACCAAAATCGCCACCTACCTCACCGGGGCCACGCTCACCGACGATTCTACTTTTTTGACCAGCAAAAAAGGATACTACCACACCAACAACGACGATGTTTTTTTCAGGGAAAACGTGGTGGTGGAAAGCCCCGATTTCACCCTTCGGACGGACACTTTGAAGTTCAATGCCCGCTCTAAAATCGTCACCTTCTTGGCCCCTACGCTCATCATCCAGGACACGGCCCGCATTTACACCGAAAGCGGCAACTACGACATCCCGAACCGAAAGGGCATTTTTAACAAGAACCCGCAGTACCTCAAGAACGACCAAAAAGCATGGGCCAAGCGCATGGAATACGACGGCAATAAGGAGGAAATCATCTTGGCCGGCGACGCCCATTTTCAGGACAGCACCACCAATGCCACTGCCGACCGCATCATTTACAATGAAAAAACAGGCGTGACCATCCTTCAAGGAAATGCGTTCGTGCGGGACGACAAGCGCATCATCACCGGCGACACGGTGACCTATGACTCCAAAAAAGGCACTTATGCCACCCGTGGCCGCTCGCACATCGTGGATGGCACCCAAGTGCTCGAAGCCGACCGGGTGGACTACGACAAGGAGCGGGAGCTTGGCATAGCGCAAGGAAACGTCATCTGGCAGGACACGACGGAAAAGCTGACGGTGGTCGCTGAGTTTGCGGAGCACAGCAAGCAGCGCAACTACCTCAAGGCAAGCGGCGGCAAACACGGCAGGCCCCTTTTGATAAAGGTCATTGACGGCGATTCGCTCTACATCAGCGCCGATACGCTGATGTCGCTGCAACCCGATAAGCTTGCCAATGCCCCTGCTGTGGATACCCTGCAATCCGCTGCCCCCGACACAATTTCCCAAGCCGAAACGCCCGCAACCTCAATCCCACAAAAGCCCAATGCCCAACCGGGCAAGCCCCCGACAAAGCAGCCCGAACCCGCCATCCCGCAAAAACTTTTTGAGATACCTTCGGAAACGGACAGCCTGCAAACACCCCCAATTGCCCCGAAAGATTCCGTTCTATTGGACTCAACCGTTGCGCCCAATCCGCAATCCGCAATCCGCAGTCCGCAATCAGAAGACGACCGCATCATCCTCGCCTTCCACGATGTACGCATCTTCAAGAGCAACCTGCAAGCCCTCTGCGATTCCCTTTCTTACAGTACCGTGGACTCAATGTTCCGGCTGTTCACGGCGCCCATCATCTGGTCGGACACCTCGCAGTTCACCGCCGACACGGTGAACATCCAATTGGCCAACGACAAGATTGACCAGATATTCATGCGGCAGAACAGCTTCATCGTCAACTCACCGGACGAGTTCTTTTTCAACCAAATCAAGGGCAAGAACAGCATCGCCATGTTCGACAGCAGCGAGCTGCGGCGGGTGCGGGTGGAGGGCAA
This sequence comes from Saprospiraceae bacterium UBA6168, assembly GCA_002435785.1. GTDB lineage: Bacteria > Bacteroidota > Bacteroidia > Chitinophagales > Saprospiraceae > UBA6168. The sequence continues at coordinate 64,014 of DIUC01000023.1, forward strand.
TGCCGAGTCGGTCTATTACGCCCTCGACGACGACAAGGCGTACATCGGCGTGAACAAGACCGTGTGTAGCGAGATGTTGATTTTGTTTGGGAACAACGAGGTGGAGGGCATCAAGTTTTACACCCAGCCAAAAGCCACGCTTTTTCCCATGAAGAAGGCCGACCACGAGGGTTTGAAAATGGCTGGGTTCAGTTGGCAGATGGAGCGGCGCCCGCAGTCCGTGGAGGATTTGTTGGTGGCGAAGTCGGTGGTGGTGAGGCCAGTTGTGCCCCCGGGTTTGGTACCTGTGGAAGTAGAAAAAGAGAAGTAAGGAAGCGTTGCAATTCCACCTGTCAATGCCTGAAAAGTCCTTTCCCTTCAATCATTTTTAGTAGGTTTTTGAGCAGCCGTGGGTGTTGCCACTGAAACGTCAGGCTTATTCCTCCGGCACTTTTCGCTGCAAAACTTTACGGCTTCCCAACAGCCTTCCCATTTCTTGCGCCAACCGAAGGGGCGGTTGCATACCGGACAGGTTTTGGTTGGCAAATCAGCTTTTTTCATTGAACAGTCGGCAATTTTGAAAATGAAAATTCAAAACCGATTAAAGCAGATTATGTTTGTAGCAATTAATTGAATCGTCATGCCAACTAAATCTCCACTGCTTGTCCTCGCAAACATCCTATCGTTGGCCGCCGTGCTGGTGGTGAACTACCTCGCCAACGCCCTGCCCATCGCCGGACGAACGCCAGGCGGGGTCTCCGATATGTTCCCCACGCTGTTCACCCCGGCGGGGTTCACTTTCAGCATTTGGGGCCTGATTTACTTGCTGTTGCTGGGGTTTGTCATTTACCAAGCCCGGTTTTTTGCCAAGGAGCGGCCTGTTTTTATGCAAAAGATAGGTTGGTTGTTCGTGCTGTCGTGTGCCGCCAACATCGGCTGGCTGTTCGCTTTCCACCATTTGCAAATAGAGCTTTCCATGCTCGTGATGCTGGCCTTGCTGGGCAGTTTGCTGGTCATTTACCTGCGGCTCGACATTGGCCGGGCGGCGGCATTCCCCGCTGAACGCTGGTTAGTGAACCTGCCTTTCAGCATCTATCTTGGCTGGGTCACGGTGGCCACCATCGCCAATGTCAGCATACTGCTCACCCATTTGGGCTGGGACGGAGAGCCGGGCGGGCCGCAACTATGGACGGTCATCACCATTGCCGCTGCCGTTACCTTGGGGCTAATTGCGTTGTTTTTTCGACGGGATTTTGGCTATGCCGGTGTGCTTATTTGGGCGCTTTTCGGGATTTACTCCAAGCGAATGGCCGATTTCGGCACGGATGATGGCATGGTGGAAATGGCAGCCATCATTGGCATGGTGCTATTGGGACTGGGCGTGGTGTACCGTATTTTCAAACGCAACTGATTGATTATGAGCATAGAACTAAACGAAGATGACATTGACCGCATCATCGGCATGGCCTGGGAAGACCGCACCCCCTTTGACGCCATCGAGGCACAGTTCGGCGTGAACGAACAGGCGGTCATCGAACTGATGCGGCGGGAGATGAAGGCCTCCAGTTTTCGCATGTGGCGGCAGCGGGTGCAAGGCCGGGCGACGAAGCATGTTGCGAAGCGGGACTTCGCCGAAGGCAGGCACAAATGCGACAGGCAGCGGGCCATTTCCAATAATAAAATCAGCAAACGTTAGACCCAAATCAACCCCTCTCCCTCCTCTCCAAACGGCAAAGCCTCGCCCCGGCCATGCCGCCAGCCCGACAACCACGCCAAGGCGGCATCCACTTGGTGCCAGTTTTCAGGCTGCTTCGCAAATGGGAACGGCAGCTTTTCCGCCTTTTTTACCAAAAACGCAGAAAGGTCTTTTTTGTAAAAAACATCGCCCTGAAATGCGATCCGCACGAGCTGTGCGGGATAGATTTCATAAAAAGGAATCAAAGGAAAAGCTGCCCGGACTTGCATTGCCCGAGCCGTCAGCCCACCGAGGAACATGGGCGACATGGCCCCTAACAGTCGGTCGCACTGGCGATAATGGAAATTGTCGCCCTCGCCCTGGTAAACCCCCGGCAAACTGAGCGGTGCGTCCATATAGACGGCGCTTGGGTTTTGCTCCGCAATAATGTTGCGAAGCCAAGCGTCGGCGTCCTGCTTTTTGGCGCTTTGAAGGAGGTGCAGGTGGCCGTTTTTTGCAGAGCAAACGACAGTGGTTCCGGCGAGCTTGGCGCCGAAGTCAATGGCGAGGTGCGATGATGGTGATTTCAAAATATTTGGGTGGCATAATTTAGGTGGAAGTACCGTTCATTGGAACAACAAAATGCGATAAGTTAAAAATGGTTTTTGCCCTTGCTGATAACCCCACCATCAATTCCGAATAAACAAGCACTAACTTTGCGCACATGAAACAAAACCTATTAAAGTATGGGCATATCGCTGCCATCGGACTGGTGCTGGTTGGGCTTGTCTTTTACTTTTTCAGTAAGCCGGCACTGCCACGCACGCTGTTGTCCGAGCAGTTTCTGCCGGAGCAGGAAAAGCTGGCCGCCCTCTTGGACGAAATCAAGGTTTTTGGCTTTGCCGGAACGCCGCAAAGCCAGCAGGACAGCCTTGCTATGGCCCTCGACCTCTATGGCGCTGCCGACTACGCTGGAGCGCAACAGTCGCTGGAATCCTACCTCGCCGCCTACCCGGACGACAAGACGGCAAGGTTCTACTTTGGCATGACTTATCTTTATAGGAATGCCCCTGAGAAAGCGCTTAAAACCCTGTCGCCACTCTCTGAACTCAAGGGCTTTGACCTTCAGGACGATGCCAGGTGGTACGCCGCCCTGGCGGCTTCCAGTTTGGACCAGATGCGGGCGCTCGGCCTTTTTTCAGCCTTGGCCAAAGACCCCGACTCCAAGTACCAGCAGGCAGCCGCTGCGGTGATGACCTCCGTGCTGGACAATCCTGGCAAGTTCAGTTTCCAAATCGAGAGCGGCGACGTGCTCAAATGCTCACTTGTCATCGCCTCCACGGAAGCTTGGTGGCAAGCTGCGTGGTTGCGGGCGCTCATTGCCCTGCTGTTCCCCGCTGGTGGGGCGGGCTTGTTTTTTTGGCGAAACAAGGTCAAAAAGCTGGAGCACGACAACGAAATCATGGGCGCAGAGATTCAGCGTTCCGATGCCTTGTTGCACAACATCCTGCCTGCCGAAACGGCGCAGGAACTCAAGCAATACGGGCATTCTGACACCCGTCGCCATGAGCAGGTCACTGTGTTGTTTTGTGATTTTCAGGGCTTCACCAACATTGCAGAGGAGCTTGGCCCGGAGGAATTGGTGGACTACCTGAGCACCTGCTTTGAGGCTTATGACCGTATTATCACGGAGTGCGGCTTGGAAAAAATTAAGACAGTTGGCGACTGCTATATCTGTGCGGGTGGGCTTTCAATGAGTGGAAACCAGCCACCGGGGGAGGGTAGTGCCACAGCGGATGCCAAAAGGGTGGTAAATGCAGCCCAAAGGATGTTGGCGTTTTTGCAGGAATTCAACCAAGGGCAAGCCGAAAAAGGCAAACCTGCCTTCCATGCACGGGTTGGCATACACACGGGGCCTGTGGTGGCGGGCATTGTCGGGATAAAGAAGTACGCCTACGACATCTGGGGCGATACCGTGAACATCGCCGCGCGGATGGAGCAGTCCAGTGAGGGTGGGCGCATCAACATATCCGGCTCGACCTACGAGCTGGTGAAGGGGGATTTTGCCTGCACCTTTAGGGGTAAAATCGAGGCCAAGGGGAAGGGGGCTGTGGACATGTACTTCGTAATGGAGTAACGTGGTATTGGCTTTTAAATACAAGCCCCGTTACTCCCTCGATTTTTTGGAAACCCTGTTTTCTTGAGATAAATTATAGATTTGCCTTTCTTCGCTCCAAAGCTTCCAGTAACACAATCAAATCTTCACAAGAACCTATCTATTCACCGTTTAAATAATTTTGTAATGAAAACGATTCATGCACAAATGGTGGCTATTATTCTAATTGTAGCCATCTCCACCAATCACTCCTTTTCACAATCCATTGACCTCGATGAATCCAGCAGTTGCGTGGTTTCAGAGGTGAACGGAAAGGTAACTTACCTTGAAAAAGGCAGCACGACTGCCAAGCCCGTTACCGCTGGCACTGTTTTACCGGAGGATGCAACCGTCGTGGTGGCCAACAAGGCATCGTTCTCCTTAGCTTGTGGTGACCGCTCGTTGCCTATCGCCAAAAAAGGAACTTACCAAATGGCTGCGCTGGCAAAAGAGGTGGCGTCGAGGGGAGAAGTTTCAAGGTTTGCAAAAATGGCGTTTTCGGCGAAGGGGTATGCTACAGATACTTCAAAGATTCGAAAAGGATGGGGTGACAGGGATTCGCTCCTTTTCACTATTCCCACCGGTGGCAAAGTCTCACTTCAACCAACCATGTTCAGTTGGACGCCACTGAAAGCTGGCTCCATTTACAAGCTAATCGTGTATGAAAATGCCAAAGATGCACCCGTGTTATCCGCCACAACTTCGGGCGCTTCCTTCAACTTTGACCCTACCCAATTGGCAGTCAAAACTGGCCAACTCTATTATGTCCAAGTGGCGCTTGCCAATGACAATAAAACGGCATCCAAAGTGGTGAACATATCCTTTGTTTCGCAAAATGAAGCCGAAAAGGCATTGGAGCCATTGATGAAGGACAAAGAATACATGAGCAGCAGTGCTGTTAAAAAATTATTGATGGAAGCCATGGAACTGGAATCCATGCAGTTCAATTCTTTGGCAGGTGAAAGGTATCAAAAAGCTATAAGCATGGATACCAATAATGCCTTGCCAAAACAGCTATATGCTGCGTTTTTGGATAGGGTGGGGAAGTAAATCATCACATGTTCGCATGAACCTTGGTTAAATCAAACTGCCCCGTTAGCGATATAGTTGACGGGGCAGTTTGCTTTTGAAGCCAATGGAATCAACTATTTTACCTCATTTCTTTTCAGGAAAATATTGCTGCATCAACATTTCATATTCCTTGATGTTCCGAACATTGTCAAGGTCGCCATCGCTATTGATATCCTCATACTTGTATCCGTTTTGGATTGCTTTTTCGAGCCATAAAATTGCGCTGGAAGGATGGTTTTGCAGCGAATTAAGGCAAGCAAGATTAAAGTAAGTGTCAACATCTGGGCGCAATTTTACCAACTTTTCATTTACTTTAATTCCCATTTCATATTGCTCCAAAAGATAAAATACATACCCTAAAACATGATAGGCATCCACAAAATTTGAATCTACCTCAATTGCTTTAAGCCCCATTCGCTCCGCATCTTCCAAACGCCTCCATTCTTTAAATGTCCCAGCGGCATTGAAATATGGCATAACCCACTTCGGTGCCAACTCCATTGCCATCTCATAATTATCGATCTGCTTTTGAAACAGTTCCGAGTTTTTTTCTTGGTTGCCGACCTGATAAGGTTTTCTGATTTCATCATAAATCAACCCAATCTCATTGTAAACATAAGCAGCGTCAGGGTCATATTCGAGTGCCTTATTTTCTAATGTCAATGCCTCTTCAAACAGGGAGGCATTCTTTGTTTTTACCCCTTCCAACCGCTTTGTCAACCCTTCAAAATAATACTGCTTGGCCAGTAACTGCGGGTACAAAACATGCGACTTACCCAGCAATGATGCGGCTTTTGCAATATATACCGGGTTGTTTTTGTACCGGTCAATATCCTCGTTCCAACGAGCGGCCAGCTCCTCCGGGTCGGCACGGAGGTAGGCATTAATGGCTTGTTGCGATTCTTCCTGAAGTGCCACGGCGAAGTTCCGCTTCATTACATGGCGCATCGGTTCCAAAGCGGGTTCATCCTTCAACCTATCGTACAGCTCGCTCGCCGAGCGACCGGGCTGGCGGTCGGCTTTTTGGTCGGAGGGCAAGAAGTAATGGACATCCACGGCAGCCAAAAATTCAGCGTAAAGTTGTTGAACCGAGGTGTCCGCATTGGCAAGTAACACCGCTTCAAATCCCTTTGGAGCTATCTTATGTAGCTGATTGGCCGCTTTCCGCGTTTCTTTGAGGACGGCCAATTCGTCGGGGTCCACAGCACTGAGTTGGGTACCCTTGTTGCCGGTCGTGTTTGGGAACTGCTTCTGGTCGGTTTCGGTGGGCACTGTTTCCATCAAGTAGCGATCCAGTTCAAACAGGGTCACTTTTTGGTCGCTATTGCCGTCCGCCATGCCTGTAAGCCCATCAATCAGGTGGAAGGAGAAAGCTCCACGCCCGCCGCCCCACTGCTCGCCTTCGAGCGAAAGTTCATTGGGTTGGCAGGACATGATTTTGATTTGGTTCTGAAAAATGGCAGCCATTGCGCTGGCCGTGGACAGGACGCCCTCCCGTCCTCCGGCAAGGTTCCCGGAGCGGCAAGCATCCGTGATGAGCACGATTCTGCACTGGTTCTTTTGCACGAATGTTTCGAGGTATTCATTGAGGTCTTCCAGGCGCACCCCGCCGATGCGGTAATTGGAGGGGGGGGTGTCGTAGGCCAGCAGGTATCCTTGTTGCCGCAGGGTTTTGGTCTCTACGTCGCCATGACCGGAGAAGTAAATCAGCACCTGGTCGTTCGGTTTGGTGACTTCCAACAGCCAATCGAGGCCCCCATAAATCTGGGCATGAGTGGCTTTATCATTCGTCAGCACTTTAATTTGCTCGTCCTTTAACTGGCCGCCAGACTTGGATTTTAAATAAGCTACGAACTCCGAGGCGTCCCGGTGGGCATATTTCAAATCTGGGATATGGTCATCTTGGTAATCGGACACGCCAACCACCAGCGCCCAAGTCTTGCCACCGTCCGATGCCTCCAAGGGCAGCGCACCAGCCCCTTTGGTTTGCTGCGCAATAAGGGTGGCAGTAACAAAAAAGGAAAAGAGGAAACTGAATATTTTCATCATGGTAAAATTTGAAAAGCCGGAATTGTGGCAGTTCATTTTATTCTCGTAAAATTAGGCTTCATTTTGTAATCAACCGAAAATTATTTTGACTTTTGATGATGCCTTACACACCCAACTCCGTATTAACTTTAAACCGAACTTCGGTATGAGCAACTTTATATCCGCCATTTCACAAAATAAGACCTTTATGAAGTTAGCAACTTTAATCATCGCCGCCTGCTGCCTCAGCTTCTATTATTTACCAAAAACAGCATTGGTTATCACTAAGTGTACTGATAATCCGCTCCGGGAAAGTACTGCAACGAAAGAAACAAACTTGTATGGCATTGCCGACTTCACAACTGAACCAGCATTAGCCGATTCCTACAAGGCCAAGGTCGTCATGGACGTGTTCAAGCGGCTCAAAAATGCCAAGGGCGACTTCCGTTCCCGGCGGCCTTACCTGCATTTTGTCAAGGAATCCGGCAGCGGCGTGGCGGCGGCGTACCCAAAGACCGGCCTGATTTTGCTCGAAGAAAAAGGCTACGACATCTGCGTCAGTTTTGGCAAGGATTCGCTGAACGCACTGGCCGTGCTGCTCGCCCACGAACTGGTGCATTGCTACGAAAAGCACGATTGGGAGGAGTATTTCGCCAGCGAGTTTAAGGGTTTTGGCCTCGGCGGGGAAGTGAAGGACAACATGAAGGACGACGAAATCCAAGCAGACTACCTTGGTGGGTTTTTGGCCTACCAAGCAGGTTTTACCACATTTGGTATCATGCCCAAGTTCTTGGATAAGGTGTATGAACAGTACAACCTCAGCGATGAAAAACTGTCCAATTACCCCAAAAAAGAGGAGCGGAAGAACATTGCGAAGCAATCGGAAGAAAAGCTAAAAAACCTGCTGGAACTTTTCGAAATGGCCAATTTTCTCGTGGCCATGGAGGAGTACGACGATGCCCTGGAATATTACTATAAGGTGCTGGAAGATTTCCAGAGCCGAGAGATTTACAACAACCTCGGCGTGTTGTCCACCCTGTCGGCCATGAAGCTTTTCACCCCGCTGCAAAACGAATATTCCTATCCGGTTGAACTTGACGTCAAGTCCCGACTGGGTTCAAGGGGCGATTCGAAAAAGGAGCAGCGGGAGGAAAAGCTCCTTGCGGCCATTGATTTTTTTGAAAAAGCCCGCCAGCTCGACGCCTTTTATCCCATCGCCTACCTCAATGAGGGCTGCGCACATGCACTGCTTGGCGTGTCACAAACTGAGTTCAGCAAAATGGAATGGGAGGATGCCCAAATCGCTGCCAACCGTGCCGTTCGGCTGGCCAAGGACGACCCTGCCCTGCAAAGCACACATGGCGATGCACTGGTGTTGATGGGCATTTTGAGCGCCTTGAAAAAAGACTCCATTGGTGCTGAGCGCCATTTTGATGCGGCGCTCGCCTTGGACCCGCAGCATTTGGTGGCACAGACCAACCGCCATGTCCTGCGGAAAACAAAAGCCGAGGTCCGCTTGGCAAGGGGTGCCAACATCACCAACGAGGTGATTGAAAACACCCCATTCAACACCATCAAGCTCAATGCCGACAACAAAAAAGCCGATATAACTGCCTTGGACGATTACAAAATCACCTTGCTCGCAAAGAACTACGACCAATCCAAGGTGCTGGCCAATGCATCCACCACCGGCACTGGCAGCAACAAAATCAAAAAGAACACTTTTTTGCATTTCACGGCCCCCGGCTACGACCTACCATCGGCCAAAGGCGCTAAAGTCGGCGACAGCTTCCAGTCTGTTCTGGAAAAATATGGAGAGCCATCTGCCCGTATGAGCCTCGGCCACGGCACTTTTTTGCGCTACAAATATGATGACCAGACAGGTGGCGGCGGCGGCGTTATTTTCCAGTTCGAAGGGCATAAATTGCTGCGGTGGTGCGTGTATAGGCAGGTGCGGTAGGCGGAGGTTCCTACCCAAGCGAAGACCTGAACCCCTCAAAATCGGTCACTGTCTGCAATAGCAAGATGCCTTCGCCCTGACAAGCTGCTTTGACATCATATTTGAAGGTCGGGAAATGTGGGTGAGGAGCATCCCTGGCAAACTGCCGGGCTATCCTCAGCCGCTCCGGTATGTCTTCCTCCACCTGCTTTTCGGTTTCCGGTTTCACCTCAACGGCTGGCTCATTTTCAGCCTTGCCGATTGCGCCTGACTGTTTTTGTTGTACAAAAAGCAGGTAGTCGAGGTAGTTGATCAATTCCTGCAAGTATTTTGGCTCCAATTGATGAATGAGCTTTTCGATTTCTACGGTTGCCGTGGCTTTATTTTTTTACAAGTAAAAGTATGCGACAAGAGTTCCAATGCGCTGAAGGGGGCAACAGGGAAGGTGCCCGTTATTTCTTGTTCACCTTCCCCCATCATCAGCTCCCCAATACCCCAAGTAGTCATTGGGGAAACCCTCGATGAGGAACGCCTGCGGCCCAGCCGAAACTCGAAGAAGGTATTGGGCTTGCTCTAATTATGGCATAGTTGTACATTTTTTTCCAAGAAAAGCCCTTTTTGTCGGACGCATTTCCTTTCTGATGCCAATAGGAGCAGCATTTTTAACCCAAATCCATTAGGTTTGCCAATATCTTCTTTTTATCATTAAACACGTCTCTAACATGAAAAACCCTTATTCAATGAAGCGATTGCTTTTTGCCTTCCTCCTGTTTTCAAGCATTACCGTACATTCTCAGACGAACCCGACTCTGTCAATCGGGGAGGGCAACGGAGTGGCCCGTGCGGTGGTCATCGGCATTTCCCAATACGATAACGCAGGCAACGAAGACCTCCGGTTTGCGGACCGGGATGCCGAGGTTTTTTACGACTACTTGCGTTCCAAGGCAGGCGGGAACTTGCCGGAAAACCATATCAAGTTGCTCACCAATGATATGGCCACCATTGCCTCCATTGGCATTGCCATGAAATGGCTAAAAGATGAAACCAAGAAAGGCGACATGGCCATTTTCTATTTTTCGGGGCATGGAAAAGTGGAAACCAACCCGATTGCGGAGCACGGCTTTTTGTTGGCTTCCAACTCGCCGCCGAACAACCTGAAAAACAATTCCATAAGGATTGAGGATTTGGACGAAGACGCCAAGTTCTTGTCATCGGTGAAAGAGGCCAAGGTGATATTCATCCTGGACGCCTGTCGGTCGGGGACTATCGCCAATGTAGGCCCGACCCTCAGCCCTGAACTCCGGGGCAAGCAGAAAGAGAACGAGGTGCGCCTGCTTTCCTGCAAGGCCGACCAACTGTCATTGGAAGATACGGCTTGGGGGCAGGGTAGGGGGCTGTTTTCCTACTACCTCGTGAACGGACTAACGGGCTTGGCAGATGCGCAAGGCGATGGGGTCGTCACCTTGGAAGAACTGAAAGAATACCTGACGGCGAACATAAAAAAAGCGCTGGCGGATGGGAATTATAGCCATCGGCAAACCCCGGTTTTTGTGGGCGAGGATGAAACGTTCGAGTTGGCGAGGGTGGACGAGCCTTCCTTGCTTGCCTTGCAGGAATCGCTCAAAAACCAGCAGGATGAACATACGGGTATGGCCATGGTCGCAACCTCCAGCGGGGTCGGCAAAGGCACTTCGGTTGCCGACGACGAGCAGCTTATGGAGGACCGAGCCATTGCTGCTTATCTGAAAGCGTTGGATTTAAGCCAGTTGGCTGCCAGCGATGATTTTAATAGGGCGCTGGAAAGCAAGGAGGACTTGCTTCAATATATCCTATCGCACAGAAACGCCAGTTTTACCGCCGATTCGCCGGAACTGAAAGCGGGGGAAGCTGCCTTTAACCAATTGGCGCAGAGTGGGGAAAAAGACATGGAGGCAAGCACCCAATTGTCCAATTTCATAGCCATAGAACTGCACAACCAGGTGCAAGCTGGCATCAACCGCTACCTGAGCGGCGACCTTGAAGAACTTGCCCTGCGTCAGTTGAAAAACAAAATTGGCGAGTTCGGTAAATATCCAAGGTTGATGAAGGCAATCATGTTGATGATTGAGCCAGACCAGGTGCTATACCGTCAATTGGAGGTGAATTACCACTATTGCAATGGCGTATATGCAAGGCTGAACAAGCAGTTGGGGCATATCCCTACTGACCCGAACGACGACCCATTGACCCACCAAGAAAAGGCACTTGCCCTTGACGGGAAAGCATCCTATGTTCACAATGAAATGGGGCTTATTTACTTGATGTCCAATGACCTCGAAAATGCCGAAAAGCATTTTGTCAGCGCTGCCGAGCTTGCTCCGGGCTGGGCGTTGCCACCTGCCAATTTGAGCATCGTTTACAGTGCGCAAAATAAACCGGAACAGGCAGCCGCCAGTGCCAACAAAGCCGCTGAACTGCAACCGGACTACTATGCGTCTTATACCACTTTGGGCAAAATAGCGCTAAACAAAAAGGACTATCTCCGAGCCGAAACCATGTACAAAAAGGCCATTGAACGGAACAAAGCCCATTTTTTGGCCTACCAGAAATTTGGTGAGGTATGCCTTGCGACCACCCGCTACGTCGAGGCGGAAAGGAATTTCCAAATCGCTGACAGTTTGTTTGCCAATGTTCCCTCAGCTCCTACCATGGATTTTACAACGGCTGCGACCCAAACTATAGTTTGGGATAGGCCGCTGCCCATCAGCGTTGTTGATTATCCCCTCCATGCCAACCCCAAGACCGTGAAGGAATGGATGAACAATGGGGAGGCTTATTTTAAATTGGGCAATTATGCCGAAGCGGAAATGAGCCTGCGCAAGGTGGTGGAACTTGAACCCAAGCATCCGAAGGTATATGAACTATTAGGGCAGACCCTACTTGCGCAGGGCCGCTATGAGGAAGCAGCGCTATGTATTGAAAGATTGATGAAGATGCGGCCCAAAGAGCCAGCGCTGAAGCTGCTGTATGCTGATGTTTATCAAAAACAGGGTCGTTGGGTGGAGGAAGAAGCGATATACAGAAGTCTTATCAACGTCAAGGACACGCTCGTGAATTTGAGAAGCGATGCTTTCATAAGGCTGATACAATTGGCGGAAAGGCAGGAGCGCTATTGGGAACAAGAGCAATTGATGATAGAATATGAGGCGCTGTTCGGCGCAAACCCCTCGGTCAACCGCCTTGATTTTTATGAAAAAATGGTTCAACAGCATCCCGGAAACCTCGATTGGCTGAGCAAGCAGGCGAACTTTTATGAAAGCCAAAATAATAGTACATGGGCCTGCGGCATTTATCGGCAAATTCTCCAAAAGGATTCCTTGTGGGAGGGTTCGGGATATATGCACGCAAGAATCGGCTACAATGCCAGCGAGGATAGCATTGCCATTTCGCATTTTTATGCGGCCATTCGGCACCTGCCGGGCTTGAGTTCCCCCAAGCTTGACCTTGCTCGCATCTACCACCAGCAATTGGCGTTTGACCAAGAAATCACCGTCTTGGAAGATATGCTGAACAGCGGCCAGATTGACTTTGAACGCCGCCTCCACCTTGCGGATTTGTACATGCTTTCCAACCGCTACGACGAAGCGGACAGCTTGCTCATCACTGCCGAAAAAATCAGGCTGGAAGAAGTGGTTGGATTGAACGAACTGCGTGGGAAATTGGACCTGCTCCGAGGCCAACCCAAAACCGCCATCGGGTTCTACGACAAGGTACTTGCCTCCAAATCCGTCAACAACCCAGCCGAAATCTATTTCACCATCGCTCGCCTGTATGCTTGGGCCGGCAACAAAGACCAAGCATGGAAATGGCTGCAAAAAGCCATTGCGGGCGGCTTCAAATACAAGTTGGTGGTTCGGAATGACGAAACTTGGAAGGATTACCCACAACGGTTGGATACGGAATAGCCGGATGCTGGGCAATATTGGTCAGAAGGGATTTCTAAGCTCGAAGAGATTGGAAAGCCCGGTAGTTGATTAGCCCGGCAGTTCAGGCTTAGAAATCCCTATCGGGCTTTCCAATCCTTTTGCAAACACTTGTTTTTTTCAAAGCGCAAAAAAAATATTCCCTCCACTGATAACCATTCGTGATACCCGGTATTGATGGTCATAAAACGATTCAATTTTATCACTTTTCAATCTCGATGTCATGAAAACGAACGCATTTTTCTTCGCTGCTTTTTGCTTTTTCTTATTGGTAAACGTCCCTTTTTGCGAAGCGCAAAAAATCAATAGCTGGAAGGGCGGCACGCCCGGACAGGAGGCCAATTGGAGCTGCGCCAAGAACTGGAGCGCCAACCGGGTGCCCGATGCTTTCCAAAACGTCATCATCCCCGATGTTTCCAGCGGTTCGGGGGTTTATCCAACCATCAAGGACGGTGGGTTGGAAGTAAACGCACTTATCCTGGAGTCGGGCGCTGCGCTCGAAATAGCAAAAAAAGGTTCGCTATCCGTCATCACGACGCTTGAGCGATATGGTTCTGGCGAAATGGAGGTGAACGGTGCCTTGTTTGTACCATCCAGCACCTATGCGGCGGGCATGTTGCTCCACACATCGGCAGCAATGGTCGCCATGCGTTCCAAATAAATTGCCAAATGAAGCATCATTAATATCGTTTTGAACAGTTTCTCTGGATTTAGCAGGTTTTTCCGAGTTTTTCTTTGCATAACTAATCATAAGGAAGTCCCCGGCAGAAAAGTGTGCCGGGGCTTTTTAACTTTGAGCGTTTGCTAAAACGCCTAATCACTTTTTATGCAAGAGATTACTATTGACGGTGCTTACCTGGCCGAACTTCGCAAGGGGTCGCCCAAGGCTTTCGAGGAATTGTACAGCCGCTACTTCCGAATGGTGGAGGACATGGTCTTCAAGTTCAATGGGGGCACGGAGGATGCACGGGATGTTTTTCAGGAGGCGCTGTTCGTCTTCGTGAAAAAGCTGCGGGAACCTGAGTTTGTGCTGACCAGCAAGGCCAGCACTTATATATATGCCATCGCCCGCAACCTATACCTCAAGAAAGCAGGCAAGGCCACCGTGGAAATCAGCATGGACCAGCAGCAGTTCAGCTTTTTTGGAGAAAAAGAAAGTGCCGAAACTGGCATGTCGCCCACCGAAAAGGACGCCATGCTGACCATGATGGACGATAAGCTGGGCCAATTGGAGGAGGACTGCCGCTCCGTCATTATATACTCGTTTTACCAAGGGCTTTCCCATGCGCAAATCGCAGGATTGACGGGGTACACCGAGGCATTTGTCAAAGTCAAAAAATTCCGGTGCTTAGAGTACCTGCGCAAGTTAGTCAAGGCCACGGACATTTTCAAAAACCTATAGCGCATGGAAAATAACGCTTACATAGAACGAATCCACCGATACCTTGCCGGGAGGATGAACGATGCCGAAAAGGTCGAGTTTGAGCAGGAAATGAGCAACAACGGTGAGTTGGCGGAAGCCGTAAAAACTGAGGAGAAACTGCTGTTGGGCCTAACATTGGTTGGTGACGAAGCACTGAAAAAAGTCATCGCCAACACCGATGAGCGCTTAGCGGGCCAGCAATTTTTTAAAAAAGGAAAAATCATTTCATTGTCATCATCATCAAATAGCTTTATCATGAAAAAGATGCTTTCCATCGCAGCTGCGGCTGTGGTACTTTTCGGCTTAGTTTGGTGGGGTTTCTTCCGCCAAGGGCCTGCTACTCCGAATGCCGACCAGCTTTTCGCCGACAACTTCAAGCCGGAAACCGCCAAGTCCACCGCCATTGCGGATGCACTCGCCAACAGCGGCATGGTGGATTCGATGGACACCCAGGACAGCCTCCGGGAAGCCCTCGTGCTGTACAACAAAGGCCAGTACAAGGATGCCTGTGTGGCGCTCGACACCTTTCTGGTGTACCACCCCACCAACGACACGGCGCAGTTTTACCTCGGCATGTCGCACCTCAACGACTCCCGGTACGCACGGGCCATCGAAGTGCTGGAACCTATCACGGTGTCCGAAACCTCGCCCTTCAAGCTCGATGCGATGTGGTACCTCGGCCTCTGCTACTTCAAGGTGGACGGCGGCTTTGCCAAGGCCGAGGAAATCTTCACCCAACTGGCCAGCAACCCCGAAAGCAAAGACCAGCAATCGGCCAAAGGGATTCTGCACCTGATTGGGCATTGAGGGGCCGCTCGTTTTCCAAACATTTTTCACCACTACTTTCACCACCATTGCTATGCATATAGTCAAAACTGCTTTGGCCGTCGCCTTGGCCTTTGCTGGCGCAATGGGCAGGGCGACCGCTTCCCCCTACGCCGCCGCAACGCCGCCCATTGCGCAGCAAATATTGGACAAGCTCTATTTAGCCGCTGGGCAGTTTGGGGTGAAAAAGCCAAGCCTCGAAATGTCCAAGGAGAACAAGAAAGTGGCCGCCTATTACCCCGCCCGCAACACCATCGTGCTGGACGAAAAGACCTACCAACTCTGCCGCTCGATGGGCAAGGACTCCAGCAAAGCACTGGCATTTGTGCTTGGCCACGAGCTGTCACATGCTTTTCAGAAGGAGGTGTCGAAAACCAAGTCGGGCACCAACTTCCTCAGCTACGACCAGACCTACAAGGTGGATACTCGGACGGAAAAAACGGCTGACATCAACGGCGTGTTCACTGCTTTTTTGGCGGGCTACCGGCTTTCCGACGTGGTGCCGACGCTGCTGCCGAAGCTCTACGATGCCTACGGCCTCACTGGCCGCACCCTCCGTGGCTACCCC
The DNA here is from genome assembly GCA_002435785.1 of Saprospiraceae bacterium UBA6168. Classification (GTDB taxonomy): domain Bacteria; phylum Bacteroidota; class Bacteroidia; order Chitinophagales; family Saprospiraceae; genus UBA6168. Next base: position 79,639 of record DIUC01000023.1, read on the forward strand.
AGCCTCGAAGAGCGCAGCCAGTCGGCCAAGGAGGTGCTCGACATCACTGACCAACTGATTGACCTCTACGAAACGAGCAGCTACCTGTTGGCCGCAGGCTACTATGACCTGGCCGCCACCAACTACGAGTACATCCTGCAATACTACCAGGGCCGGGAGATGTTCAACAACCTCGGCGTGATGTACCTCTTCCAAGCCCTGGAATATTACCAGCCGCAGACCGACCGCTTCGTTTTCCCCATCGAAGTTGACGCTGCCACGCAGCTCAAGAAGATAGACAAGGCAAGGGGGCCTCAGGAGCTTTCCTTGCAGGAAAAGTTGGTCAGGATGCAACTGCTGAACAAGGCAGCCAAACATTTCATGCAGGCCATTTTATTGGACGAGAACTACCTGACCGCCAAGCTGAACTATGTGTGCGCCCTTGCCTTGCAGCAAAAACAACAGGAGGCACTGGCCTATTTTCAAAAAAAGAAACTCCAAAAAACTGCTTCAAAAAGCAAGGCCGAAGCCGATAAATTCAAGCTGATGGAGGCCATTCTCCGTGCGTTGTCGAACGACAAACGTAATGCAGAAGCGGGTTTCTACCATTTGCAAATATCCAAGAGCCAGCCCGTGGCCGTGGCCGCCCGCTACAACCTTGATGTGGTTCAGGGCAGGATAGCCATCACCTTGCCGGAGCATGAGTTCCAGTTTCCAGCACAGTTCACAACCCTGATGAAGGGCATGAAAATGGGGCGGATGAGCCAGCTCGAACCATTAGTCTTGAATGAAAAAGGCGACCTCGTTCGACACTTAACCGAAGCCGGCACGGAGACGTTTTCCTTCGGAAACAACCGGGGCAACGTGCTGACCATCATCCGGTTCAAGAACAAAATGGCCGGGGACATTGACCTGCTGGAACTGACGGAATCGCTCGACCGGTCGTTTTTTTACAACCTCGTCAGCACCAACAGCGGCTACTTTTTGACCTCGGACAAGGACGGCATCATCATAAAAGTGACCAACGACGGGAAGGTGGAGGAGATGGCGAAGGTGATAAAGCATTGAGTGCTAAATAATTGCTCGAATTCCCTTCCAATTAACGAGTTTTGTCAGTGAAAAGAAGCCCTAAAAATTCTTCCTACAAAACTTCAAGATGAGAAACATTCTACTGCTTACCCTTTGCCTTTTCAGCCATTTCCTGCTGGCGCAAATCACCCCTCGCACTGGTACAGACGACGGCGCACAACCCCTGCGGGTAGGGGAGGGCAACGAGACCCGTGCCCTCATCATTGGCATTTCCGATTACAAGGACGACGGCATCGGCGACTTGCGCTTCGCAAACAGGGATGCGGAAATCTTCGCTAGCTACCTGCAATCTGAGGCGGGCGGCGCCCTGCCAGACGTGAACATCTGGCGCATGACCAATCAGGAAGCCACCCTCGGTGCCATAGACAATGCCCTCGACTGGCTGATAAAAGAAACCAAAAAAGGCGACAAGGTCATCATCTATTTCAGCGGCCACGGCGACGTGGAGCGCCGCACCCTGTGGCAGCGGGGCTACCTACTGGTGTACGATACCCCTGCCAACAACTTCCGCAACAACGCCGTGCGGGTGGAGGAGCTCGACGAAATCGTAAAGACACTTTCTGTGGGAAACGAGGCCAAAGTCGTCGTCATCCTCGACGCCTGCCGCTCTGGCAAACTGGCGACCGCAGGGCCCCAGCTCACCGCCGAACAGCTCGAAAAACAGGTGGAAAACGAGGTGCGCATCCTCTCCTGCAAGCCCGACCAGAAGTCGCTTGAAAGCGAACTGTGGGGTGAGGGCCGGGGACTTTTTTCCTTTTATTTGGTGAATGGGCTGAAAGGCTTGGCCGACAAGGGCAGCTTCCCCGACAACGTGGTGACCTTCGACGAACTGCGGGAGTACATCAAAACCAACATGGACAAGGCGCTGAGCGACCCCGCAATCACGGCTCGCCAAAACCCCGTATTCGTGGGCGACGAGACTTTCGAATTGGCGGAGGTGCGCCCAGATATGTTGGCCGAAGCCTCCCAAGAGATGGGCCTTGCAATGGCCTCGCCTGCTGGCGCAAGTGGCAAGGGCGTGGTAGAAAAATCTCCTGGCGCTCCCAGCCCCGGCAAGGACGATGCGCTCATCCAGTTTACACAGGCCGTTGATTTGGGAAAACTGACTGAAGACCCCAGCTTTAAAATCGCCGTGGAAGCCGCAGACCCAGCGGTTTTGCTGCGCTTTTTTACCCAAAAAATAAGAACCGTTGAGGATGAAAACGGGGCAAACGAAGTGTCGAAGGACGCCAAATCTGCTTTTTTGAGTGCGATTGAACGGGCGGAGAACGATGCCCCATTGCGCCAGCAACTCCAACAACTGCTGGCCGCACGGCTGCACGACCAAGTGCAGGAGGTCATCAGCGACTACTTGCGTGGCGACGCACGGGAACTCGATAAACGCCACTACGCCGACCAAGCGGAAAAATACGTTCAATACCCGCTGATGCTCCGGGCAGCCATGCAGTTGTTGCCAAAAAGCCACCTGCTCTACCGAAAGGTGGAGGTGAAGTATTATTACTTTGACGGCGTCTGCACCCGCTTGGCCAGCCTGATGTCCGAAGACCACATGTCTAAGATACCGGAGGCGCTGGAAAAACAAAAAAAGGCGCTGGCATTGGACGACAAAGCCGCCTACATCCATAACGAACTGGGCCTGCTACATTGGATGCAAAAGGACTTGAAAGCGGCGAAGTCGCATTTTGAGACCGCTGCCGAACTTGCCCCAAACTGGGCGCTGCCATTAGCCAACCTGTGCGCCCTGCTCCTAGAAACAGGGGATTTTGCGAAGTCCGAGGAGTACGGAAAAAGGGCACAGGCACTGCAACCGGATTATTTTGGAACTTACGTCAACCTTGGTTATTTGGCGGAAAAACAGCACGACCTGTTGAAGGCCGAAACATTGTACCGCAAGGCTCGCTCCCTGAACGACCCGCACTACCTGCCCTTCGAGCGGCGGGCCTATTTGCAGATCGAAACGGCCCGCTACAAAGAGGCCGACTGGCAATTCCTGGAGATGGAGCTTCGCAAACAGGGGACGGTGGCGCCATTGAAACGGTTCACGGTGGTAGCTTCCCCGGAGTTTAATATTTATCCCGATTTCGAGTACCCAAGCCTCTCGGGGCCAGGCGTCGTCCACAAAAAGCCGAAGACGGCGGAGGAGTTTTTTATGACGGGCAAGGCGTATTTTGAACAGGAACAACCCGATAAGGCGGAGCCGTTCTTCCGGCAAGCCATGCGGTTGGCCCCCAACCACCTCGAAGTGTTTTATTACCTCGGCAAAATATGTTATGACCAAAGGCGGTACGAAGAAGCCGAACTGTATTTCGGGCGGTTGGTGAGACTGCGCCCGGAGGTGGAGTTCATGCCGTTTTTCTTGGCCGAAGTTTACAGGGACTGGCAACGGCCAGTGGAGGAGGAGGCGATTTATCGCAAGTTCATCAACCAAAGTAAGAACGAGGACGTGTTGCGAACAGCCTACCTGTCGCTCAGCAAGCTGATGAACGGACAAGGACGCTACCCAGAACAAGAATTGTTGCTCTGGAAATTCTTCGAAATTGATAGGAAACCGGCAAGGGGTGAACTCTCCATGTTTTATTATTCCATGGTCCAGCTTTTTCCAAACAACCCCGACTGGCTGTACCGACAGGCCAACTATCAGTACCATCATGCCGGCCATGCTTTGGGCGTGTGGACCATGAAGGAGTTGGTGAAAATAGACAGCACCTATCCTGCGAATGCTTTTATCCATGCCCGGGTCGGCAAGTATTATTTGGAATATGGCGAGCAACCCTACCTCAACGAAACGGATGAAAGATGGCAAAACGACATACCCAAAGCCATCGCCCATTTGGAGCAATCCGTCCGGCTGGCGCCTACCTTGCCTACGGCAAAATACGAACTTGCCACGGCCTACCTATTGTTGTTCCGATACGCTGAGGCGCTGGCCCTGCTGGAAAGCTTGCGGGACTCCAACGACCTGCACACCGCAAGCCGCTTGCAATTGGCCGACCTATACATGCGTTCCGGCAGGTTTAATGAGGCAAAGGCGTTGTTGGACAAAGCTTGGGACATCCATCCCGAACCCATTCCCGGCTTGCCCGAACTTACTGGGAAGCTGCACCAACTCCAAGGCGAAACAGCCAAGGCCATTGATTTTTATGAACAAGCAAATGGGCTGGAAAGGGAATATGACGATGGCAGCCTCTGCTACACCCTCGCCCGCATGAACGCCCGTATGGGCAATAAAGAAGGGACATTAAACTGGATAGAACTTGCATATAAGAATGGCTTTCGATATCCGAGGGTGCTGAAGTATGACCCGGATATGGACAAGTTCCGGCAGGATGCGGATTTTGTGGAGGTGTTAGGGAGATGCCCGGAGTCGGTTTGGGATTGAGGGATGGCCGCAGTTAGCTACTAAGATGCGGTCAGTGTCAGAAAAAGGAAGGGCGAAGGTGGTGCATTTGAAGTATGGGAGGGTGACGCCGTAAATTGGAACATTTAGCACCCCCCATCTGCATATCACGACGCAGCAACATTACCTATAGAATTGGAAGGCGAACTGCGCACATTATTGGTGCTCAATGTTATCAAATATACTTCGACCTTCGTTAAAGATGGAAAGCCAGTAGCCAATATTTGCTTGCTGCGGCGCCTTACCTTAAATACGCCTTTAATAACGTCGGTACCACCATGCACGCAATGCACTTCATAGCCTGTATTGCCAGGTATGGTAGCCTTCAAGGTGAGCAACAATTGGCCCGCAATACCCGTGGGTACTGCACTTACCAATTCAGCGGCTGCAATATGTGTGCGAGTCGTCCGCCCCCGCTTGCTTGGTGTGAAGCCGCTCAAGTCTTCCTTTGCCTCATCACCGTTGCATAAAGCGTCGGCCATAGGGCGTATTTCATCCAGCTTCTTTACGACCAGCGACATATTGTCGGCCATTATTTTATTGGTATTCTTGGTGCGTTGGTTCCTTGGCAAGATGCTGTTCGCCAGCGCCGTGTTCAGCGTGGTCAATATGGCCAAGGCAGCAGCAAGGGTAGAAAAGAAGGCATTGCCCAGGCCCGTAACAACCCCGTCTGTAAAGTCGTTCAATCTTTGTGCACCGTAGTCGTTGTAATCACGAAGTAAAGACATGGCAATGGAGTTTAGCGGCTGGTTCCAAGGAGCTTATGGCAGCACGTTGAAACCTTCAATTTTTTATTTATTGACACAAATTTATATTCTTGAAAAATAATTGTCAATAGGCAAGCCCAAATTTGTGACATTTTTTTTTCAAAACACCCTAAAATTTTTCATCACCAATACTAATGTGTAAAATCCCAATTCCTGTGAAAAAAAATTTACTGTCACCCCCTCAAAAATCCAAAAACACAGCATTTATTGGCCTTCCTGCCCCTAAATGGCCCTGGCCCCATCATTCCTTCCGGCCTCCAGCTTCTACCTGGCGTATTCCAGCCTCTACCTGGCGTATTCCAGCTTTTTTCTGGAGTGCGCAAGCTACTTCCTTGAGTCTTCCAGATTTTTTCTGGAGTGCGCCAGCTTCTTCAAGGAGTCCTCCAAGAAGCGTGGTTTGGGTATTGCAAGCGATGGGTTTTGGGGGAGTGAGGGGGGTGGGGTGTGACGTGGGATTTGGGGGAGAGGGTGAAAAAAAATGGGGTTTTGGTGGAAGGGGGGCTTTGATTTTTGAGGGTGGGTTTGGGTGCGATGGGGGCTTTGTTTCCAAACCTCATTAAATGTCGAATAATGGGATTTAATTCATAACTATAAACTTCTTTATTCCAATGCCGCCAGTGCCATCCATCATTCTGAGCCAATATATCCCACTTACAAGGTTTGGTAATTCAAGAATTGATGGGGGGCTATTAAATGTCGTCGAATAAAGGGACTTGCCATTGGAGTTGAATAATTCAATGGTAGTATTTCTTAATGGAACTTTCGATTTCAGGATAATAGAAACCGATTTTTTTGCGGGGTTGGGGTAAATGTCAAAAGTTATGAAACTAGGCTGAATCTCCTTTGCCGCTACATTTTCATCCACCGTATTCCAAATGGTATTCGTCAAAACTGGCTCATTAAAATCAAAGTAAATAGCCGCATTGTTTTCAAGTAAAGTACCATTGGGCAAGTCAGGTATTTGATTCAGAAAGAAATTGACAAAGCCGTGAGAACCGGCCTCATTGGTAGTACTATCCGGCAAAAGAATGTTCTCAAACCGTAGTCTCAAAACGCTTTTTTCTATAGTCCATGAAAAAGGATGACTTGAAGCGCCCATTCTGAGCGACGTAAGGTCAAGCATTGGGGAAATTGTGTCAACGATAACGACCGAAAAAGCGGTATCAGTACCCGTGTTTTGAAAGCGGATTTGATATTTCAGTGGTTGATTGGGAAGTATTGTAAATTCCTCACCAACTCCTTTCGGGAATACCTTTTTATCGTTTGGGTCGAAGCTACCAATGTTGTTTTGACATTCAGTCGTGAAGGATTGAATAGGCCTGGCACCGTTACATAGCGTATCCGGGAAAATTTGGGCGGAGTAGCAATGCTCCTGACCAAGGGTGGCTTGGCAATCTAACATGACTTGAATATTAAAATCCCCACATTCTTGGGCAGCGACCTGTCCGAGGTCAAATATAAGCACATTACCGTTTTGACTACTAAACGGAACAGAAGAACTTTGATATACAAATAATGGATCGAGTTCAACTATAATAGTAACAGGGTTTGCAGCAATGCTGCCACCATTGCAATAATGAATGTATAGTGTATTAGAAAAACATCTTCGTAAAAACGCAGCAGTTATGTCAACCATCATTGCAGGGCAATCAACGACTGACCTAGCAGCGAAATCAATTATAGTAGTATCTTCAAAGTTTGTTACTTGAATTTGATTTATATGCGAGCAGATTTCCCAATAATTTATTGGGGGAATGACACTCACTGAATAATCTCCAAGCGGGGCAAACCAATAGTATTCGCCATTTGCATCAGTTGGCGTAATAAAAGCCCCATTTGAGCCTTGAAACCTTATATTGAAGTCTTTTAATCCGCTTTCCGTCCCTACAACCTGACAATCCTTGTCTTCGTCATTTCGCATTTTACCCTTAATGAGCGATTGATAAACATTGCCTTTTAGAAAAACTACATCATCTAAATAGAATTTTGAGTGGTAGTTGAGTGAATTGAAATTAATTCCACCCAGTATTTTCAACCCAACATTACCAATTGGGCCGAAATTGCTACTTACTGGCCAGTTGCCTATTTCAATATCGTCAATATACATGGTAATCAAATCAGCATCTAAATCAATAATATGCGTCACCTTAAACCAAGTTTCTAAATTAAAACCGAAATAAATATTTTCGGTAAAAGCATCTATTATTCCAATGCCATCATTGTAGAAAAAAAGCTGAGCACCCCATTCTATGCCAGGGGTTTCATTTTTTTGAAAGTTAAAATAGGCTGCTTCAGCTTCATCACTAACTTTTACAAACATATTCCATTCTAAGGTGTAAACACCAGATGACTTATTGCCTAATTTTAGAATAATATTGTCAGAATCAGTAATAAGGAATGACTGCTCTCCATTTGCAGCTTCTTCATCCGTTATCAAGCCCTCTAAATAGTTAGGATTACTTATACTTTGCAAATCCCATTGTGTCCAATCACCGGAAGGTATGTTTATTGCATTTGTTAGCAAGGGAATTCCTTCGAAATCCTCATAAATGATTTGGGCAGGTAGCGCAGTTGTAAACAGGCAACAAAAAATGAAGGCGGATAGAATTTTGAGTTTGCACATGGTTATTGAGTTTTAGACCGAATTGTTTGCCAAAGTTACTGTCAGAAGTAGCTTTTTCAAATTTTTTTTTGTGCAAACATGGAAAATGCTAAAAATGGCAGATTGATTTCCCTCTAATTTTAGCTTTAGTGTTAGCACCTTTGGAATTTGCAAAAAAAACTTACCGCACAATTCTTCCAAGCCTTCCAAAAAAGCCCAGTCCCCGCAAGCATTCAGCAAAGCAACACTTGCAGCAGTAAGAACTGTACCCCAGCCTCCACGCATCTCCGATTTCCAACAATTGCCAATTCATCGTTTACTACAACTGGAAGCCCAACCTGATGCCGGATTCTATGCGCAGGATAGTACGCTGAAAATTGCGAACGCCGTTTTGGTAGAAGCCCAAGTCATTTCGACCGAGGTCTTGCCGGGTTGATTTATTGAACCTGGCGCCGATGCCAAAGAATATTTCCGAGGTGAGCTTGGGGTGCAGTCTTTGATAGCCAAAGTGGATGACGAGGTCTATATCCCGTTCGTTTTCTTTTTGCCAAACATTGGGCAACCTGACCTCGGAAGTGGCGGTTTCGTCCACTTGCTGCACCTTGTACTTGGCTTTTGAGTACCTCAGCACTGGGGCGATGTACCCGCCGTCAAAGCCGCCGCTTTCAAAAAACAACCGGGGCGAAAAGTACAGCAACGGCCCCACTTTTGATTCCCGATAGGTGTAGTCAGTGTATTCATCGCAGATGTCGTCGCTCCAAACTGTGCTGTTGCAAGCATCATCGCTACCATTTAATTCGTCAAACAAGCTGGTGTAGGAATACCCAACCAACGACTTGAACCGGGCGCCTATACCGGCCTGAAGGCTGAGGTAATCGTTTATTTCCTTTTCTGCCTCTACCCATTGGGCACCAAAGACGAACGAAATTGGGTTCGTCTTGACAATGAGGCCATTATGGTTTTGTGGTTTCCGGGTTGCTGTTTGGTCTTCTTCCCCAAATTCAATGATTTGGATGTCTTTTCCTTGCTTCTCCTTTTGAGCTGAAAGCGGGAATGATGCACATAAGAATAGGAGGCAAGCAATGGCGAATTTGATATTCATTGGATATACGATTTTGTTAAAAGCGGACATAATTACTGTATGCACAACAGTTTTGCGTGAAAAACTGGAGGGTGGGGGAGCGCCTTTTTGATTAAATTCAGTTTTCACGCTGCTGCGACTTGGGGCAAAATTAGCTTGATTTTAGCCAACAACGATTAGAAAATGCTTGTTTTTGATAATTTTTTGTGAAACAAACACGATAAATGGCTGGGTTTGCTTTGTGAAACAGACATCCTGCCTATTTTTGCAGCGATATGGTTCACGTAATTGATAACAAATTTAAATCTGCCATGATACGATTATTGTTCGTTTGCGCTTCCTTGCTGCTTTTTTTGCCAATGGAGGCCTTGTTTGCACAAAAAGCCTCCGTGCAGTTAAGTCCAGAGTTCAAACTGCCCAAACGGAAGATTTTCAAAGGGCATTTATACTCCGACGCATCCAGCCATTATGTTTATTTCAATGAATATGGCTCAGGGAAGCAGGCCACGGTCATCCTTGAAAAATTTGATTCAAAGTTCGGGCTTGTTTATAGCAAGGAATTCAAATCGAGCAAGGAAAATACGACTACTTTAGGTATTAAATATTTAAAGGGCGGTTTGGCATGGCTTGTATCGGAACGGAGTAAAAAAGATGATTACCTGAAATATCACCTTGCGCCTATATCATTTGATGGGAAAATGGGAAAGGCCTCACAAATAGCCAATTTCCCCTACGAAGGCAGAAGGGACGAGCCTGATGCCGAATGGATAACTTCTGCCGATACCAGCAAGGTGTTGTTCACCGCCGTATCCGACAAAAACCGGGACGAAGATAAACTGGAAATATACCTGAGCGTGGTGGACAATAACTTTCAGACCCTTTGGGACAGGAAAGTCAAATTGGACAAGACGGAGGAGCAGGTGGAAGTAAAAGAATGGGTATTAACTGCCGACGGCGACGTGTTTATGTTGGCCAAAATATATGATAGCGATAAGGCGAAAGAAAGCAAGAAGGGCAAAAAAGGAAAAGCCGCCGGATATCACATGGAAATATACCATTTTTCCAAGGCTAAACCGGAGCCTGCCCAATATGCCCTGAAATTGGGCGAATCATTCATCAAAGGCTCCACGATTGCCACTAATCAGGTCGGCGAACTGGTAGCTATCGGCTTTTTTGCCAATACCCTCAAAGGCTCTACGTCCGGCATTTTCTATATGCGGATGTCCCCGACGGATGGTAGCGTGCTGGCAGTAAAAAAGCATGGTTTTTCGTCGAAGGAAATAGAAATATTGGGAGAAGATAATACCTCAAAGGATAACGAAGGCGAAGACGGCATAGACGCAAGCTTTAAATTCAAGGACATTTTGTTTAGGGCCGACGGCAGTACGCTCGTGACGGCTGAAGAGAACTTCGTGGAAACAAGGACATACTATAATGCATCTTCCAAAACATGGGATACGAGGTATGTGTATTATAGCAAGGATATTATAGCCTTTAATATTGGTAAAACCGGAGAAATCAACAATACCACCCTAATACCCAAACGCCAGAAATTTTCGACGCCTACGTTTGAGTATTTTACCACATTGGTAAATAAGGACGATGTTTATTTCTTCTACAATGATGATGCGGACAATCTGAAAAAGCCCATTGGTTCAAAACCAAAATACATCAGCAGTTTCAAGGATTGTACTGCCGTGATGACAAAGCTGGATTCCGAAGGCAAGTTGGACCGGAAGAAAATATTGGATTCAAGTGATGCGGAGGCCCTTTTTGTGCCATCCAATAGTCGGCAGTTCAGTGAAAATCAACTGTTTTTTGTCTGTATGAAATTCAGGTTGTTGGCCGCATCCGACTTTAGGATGGGCGTAGTTTCGTTAATTGACTAAATGGATCACTTTTCCTCTTGCCACCATTTACCAGGCTTTTTTTACATTTACTTTTTTTTCACTCAACCTATTTTCCAATGAATCTTGACATGATAATGAGCCGGGACACGAGAGCCTTTGAGGTCTGGAAAGCCGAATTTGAAAAACTAACCGTTCGAGTAACAGAAATCTTGCCGACCCTGGCCGAACGCCGGGAGGAGATTTTGAAGGAACAGGAGCGCTACCTTGAAGACGAGGCCGGTGGTTACTTTCTGACCACCGACTGGGAAATAGACCTCGGCGTTTTTTTGGACACTGGCAACACCCCTTCTCATTACAGCGAGCTGGAGTTTTATGCCCGCATACTGTTTTATTCCCAAATCATGCAAGGGGTTATTAGAAAGAGGCTCTTGGAATTGGAGGAGCGGTTAGTTTCCGCAGCCGACTATTTTTTCTTCCATGTGAAGGACCTTGCCGAGCAGGGCAACGAGGAGGCCAAAAAAGTTTATGAAGAACTAAAAATCCTGCGCCAGGGCTTGGATAAACCCTTAGATTAAACTGCCTCAGTTCTTGCAAGTTGCATACTTGCAAGAACTATAGTGCCTACGTTAGTTAGGATGTTCCCCAACCAGTTATTCCAACGCTTCCAAAAAATCACAGTTCCCGCAAGCATTCAGCCAAGCCGCATTTGCAGCGCTAAGAACTGTCGCTCAGCCTCCACGCCTCTCCGATTTCCAACAATCTCAATTCTCAATTTTCAATTTTAAATTATCTTCGCCTATATTTTCACTCAACCTATTTTCCAATGAATCTTGAAATGATTTTGAGCCGGGACACGAGAGACCAGGCGGTCGTTACTGCTGAATTAGAAAAACTCACTGTACGTTTGAAGGAAATCTTGCCAACCCTGACCGAACACCGGGAGGAGATTTTGAAGGAACAGGAGCGCTTCCTCGAAGATGAAGCCGGTGGTTACTTTCTGACCAGCGACTGGGAAATAGACCTCGGCGTTTTTCTTGATACCGGCAAGACCCCTTCCCATTACAGCGAACTTGAGTTTTACGCCCGCATGTTGTTTTATAATCAAATCATGTACAACGTTACCCAACAAAAGTACAAGGAAGTAGAGGACCGCCTGGTTGCCGCCGCTGACATTCAGTTCTTCCATCTAAAGGACCTTGCCGAAAAGGGCGACGAGAAAGCCAGAATAATGTACGAAGAACTCAAGAAAGTGCGCCCCGGCGGGGATAAGCCTTGATACTTTCTCTTCTTGGATACAATCAGCATTCAAATATTCTTTTTGAAGCACCCACTAAAAACCTAATTTTGCGGATTGTGTTTAACCAGCACCCAGGCTTGCAAGAGAAAAGGAATGAATGATGGAATGAGTAAATAACGCTCAACCCACGCCTTTTTTCAACAATAACAAAAGAGCATAAATGTCCAACACCACCGACGCCACCCCAATCGTCAATCGTCAATCGTCAATTGTCAATCCACCTAACATTCGCAACACCATCTTCATCAAGGGCGCCCGTGCCAACAACCTGAAGAACATTGACCTCGACCTTCCGAAGAACAAGCTCATCGTCGTGACGGGCGTCAGCGGCAGCGGCAAGTCCAGCATCACGATGGACACGCTGTTTGCTGAAGGCCAAAGGCGCTACGTGGAGAGCCTTAGCAGCTATGCCCGGCAGTTCCTCGGTCGCATGAAAAAGCCGGATGTGGACTACATCAAGGGCATTTGTCCAGCCATTGCCATTGAGCAGAAGACCAGCACCAGCAACGCCCGCTCGACGGTGGGGACGCTCACCGAAATCTACGATTACTTGCGCCTGCTGTACGCTCGTGCAGGCCGCACATTCTCCCCCATCAGCGGCGAAGAGGTGAAGCGCCACAGCGTGACGGACGTGGTGGATTTCATCGAAAAACAACCAGCAGGAACAAGGGTGCAGCTCTTCATCCCGCTGCCCGTGAAGTATCAAGACAGGACGCTGGCGCAAGAACTCAACTTGCTTTTGCAAAAAGGCTACTCCCGTGTTTTCTGGGAGGGCGAGCTTCGCCAAATACAGGACATCATCGAATCTGACGAGTTCGACCTCAAAAAAACGCTGAACGAATACCGGGACGAGGACATCCGCATCCTCGTTGACCGCTTCGTGGTGACACCCGACGACGAGGACATCCGCAAGCAAATCGGCGACTCCGTCCAGACCGCCCTTTATGAATCCGAGGGCGAGGCCATCATTGAAATTTTAGCAGACGCTGACGTAAATCGTAAATCGTCAATCGTAAATTTCAATACGAGGTTTGAATTGGATGGCATGGAGTTCCTCGACCCCACGCCGCAGTTGTTCAACTTCAACAACCCCTTCGGCGCATGTCCGACCTGCGAGGGGTTCAGCCGCATCATGGGCATTTCGGAGGAAAAGGTAGTGCCCGACCCCCGCAAGAGTGTTTACGAAGGAGCCATCGCCTGTTGGGTGGGCGAGAAGTATGGCGAGTTGTTGAAGGACTTCCTGCGAGTAGCGCACAAATTCGATTTTCCCGTCCACCAGCCTTGGCAAGACTTGCCCAAGGAAAAGCAGCGGCTGATTTATACAGGCAACCAATACTTTGAGGGCATCAACGCCTTTTTCAAGGAACTGGAGGCCAACCTTTATAAAATACAAAACCGGGTAATGTTGGCCCGTTACCGTGGCCGCACCGTCTGCACGACCTGCGGCGGCGGCAGGCTTCGCCCAGAAGCGACCTACGTGCGAGTAGCTGGCAAGCCCATCACCGATTTGGTGGAAATGCCAGTGGATGAATTGTTGGCGTGGTTTGAAATGATTAGCCCAAGCCCCACCCTGCCCTCCCCGAAGGTTAGCCCCCCCCTGCCCCCCCGAAAGGGGGGAGTGAAGGCGTTGGTTGGCCAAGGTTCTAAAACCGTGGATGTTTCCACGGGCCAACTCCCCTCCTTTGGAGGGGCTGGGGGAGGCTTGACCGAACATGAAAGGAAGATAGCCGCAAGGCTACTTCTGGAGATAAAAAACCGCCTCCGCTTCATGTGCGATGTGGGGCTAAAATATTTGACCATCAACCGTTTATCAGCAACGTTGAGCGGCGGCGAAACACAGCGTATCAACCTCACGAGAACCCTCGGCAGCAACCTCACGGCCTCCATGTACATTCTCGACGAACCCAGCGTGGGCCTGCACCCACGGGACACGGGCCGCTTGGTGGAAGTGCTAAAGGAACTGCGTGACCTCGGCAATACGGTCGTGGTGGTGGAGCACGAGGAGGACGTCATCAAGGCGGCGGACTACCTCGTGGACATTGGGCCGGCGGCGGGCATCCACGGCGGGGAACTGGTCTTTGCTGGGCCTTACGAGGACATTTACAAGGACGCCTCGGAGAGTTTGACCACAAAATACATGAGCGGGCGCATGACCATCCCCGTTCCGAAGCTGAGAAGGAAGGCCGTGAAATGGCTGCACCTCCGGGGCTGCCGCCAGCACAACCTGAAGAACATTGACATTAAAATCCCGCTGAACACCCTGACGGTGGTGAGCGGCGTATCGGGCAGCGGCAAGACGACGCTCATCAAGGACATCCTCTACCCGGCCCTGAAAAAGCACTACGACGAACCGACGGCCAAAGCGCCCGGCCAGCACAGTGAACTCAGCGGCGACCTCAAGTCGCTGACGCAGGTGGAAATGGTGAACCAAAGCCCCATCGGGAAGTCGAGCCGGAGCAACCCGGTGACTTATGTAAAGGCTTACGACGCCATCCGCAATTTGATGGCTGCGCAACAACTGAGCAAAATCAGGGGCTACAAGCCGGGACATTTCAGCTTCAATGTGGAAGGTGGCCGTTGCGAAACCTGCCAAGGCGAAGGCGAGCAAGTCATCGAGATGCAGTTCCTCGCCGACGTGCGGCTGGAATGTGAGGACTGCAAGGGCAAGCGCTTCAAGCCGGAACTGTTGGACGTGCAGTACAAGGGCAAGAACATCTTCGAAATACTTAGCTTGAGCGTGGAGGAGTCGCTCGATTTCTTCGCTGGCAACAAGGAAATCATCACCAAGATAAAGCCGCTGAACGACGTGGGCCTCGGCTATGTGCAGCTTGGACAAAGCAGCAGCACGCTCTCCGGCGGCGAGGCACAGCGGGTGAAGCTGGCCAGCTTCCTGCAAGGCGGCAGCGCCAAGAACCCGCTCCTGTTCATCTTCGACGAGCCGACGACGGGCCTGCACTTCCACGACATCCGCACGCTGCTGGGTGCCCTAAACGCCCTCGTGGAAAACGGCCATTCGGTGCTGGTCGTGGAGCACAACATGGAGGTCATCAAATCTGCCGATTGGGTCATTGACCTTGGGCCGGATGGCGGGAAAGATGGAGGGAACCTCGTTTTTCAAGGGACGCCGGAGGATTTGGTGAAGGTGGAGGGGAGTTGGACGGGGAAGTTTTTGAAAGAAAAATTAAACATGAAGTAGAATTTCGAATCACGGTGTTATTTTCGCTCATTCTTTCACGCTTTAATATTCTTAAAACATGCAAATCACTGACAACTGGGTGAAAAACCCAACTAAAAAGACGCTGCTAATCGTTTTTGGTTTCTGGCTTTTGAGTTCACTCGGGCTTCTGCTTTCCATGACAAATTTCTTGTCTGAAAACCCTTTTCAAGGAAGGTACTTCATGTTATGGCTTTTGATTGCTGGCGCATCAACTGCATCATTTATGGTTTATAGAAATTATAGGGCAAACAACTTGCCCTAATTTGGATGACCATCGAACTTCGGTAAAGCAGGAGGATTTGGTGAAGGAGAGCTGGACGGGGCGGTTTTTGCCAAGTTGGTAAAAGCTCGACAATAATTTGCTTACTAATATATGTACCTAAAATGGTAAAACTACTTCTTCCCCTTCTCTTTAGCCTCAGTGTGATTGCTTGTAAAAACGAAGATAAACAACCACCAAATTACGAAAACCCTCAATATCTTGATACGTTAACCATTTTCGATGGTGGCAGACTCTACAGTTGTTGTAAAACGCTCAGTAGTACGATTGTGATTGATTTAGGCAAACCTTTTAAAGTTCAGGTTGATGCAACATACAATTCGATTTTATTTAAAAAGAAGTTTTTGATGAGTGACAGTGTTGTAGTAGAAATTTTCCATGAGCAAATATCTTTTTACAAAAAGGAGATTATGTTTAGAAACAACTTTAATACCACCAAAAATATGACCATCAAGGATACTTTAATCGAAGGACCAACCTATAGAATTTCAAAATCAATGGGGTTTGATGGTGACAAAGCTGCTTTTTTTTATGTTATTTTCAACAGTATGGGGTATTTACATTTTGATGTAGTTGATAACAGAAATATACCCAAGGAGGAAAAAATAGAAAAGATTGAAAAGATATTCAAAAGCGCTATTTTGATAAATATACCAGCTCCAACTATTCAAATTAAAGGAACAATTGATACAGCTACCTATTTCGAAAAATGCGACTGGTGCGTTGAGAATTGTTGCTTGCTTATTAAGGGACAAACCATTGACAGTTTAACTAACGACGTTATTTTCCTAGTTGACCAGTATGATTTTACAGATTGCGCCGAGCTAATGATAGCTGCAAATTGTATCGCTGGAAATTATTGTGAAAACAAGTATACCTATATTAGCTTTGTAGATAACATGGGCCTTCCCAATACTTATAAGCGATTGGCGAAATTCAAGGTTAATAATTGTAAATATGATGAGTATGAAGATGTTTTTTGCCACTATGCAGATTGTATATGGATGAATCCAGAATTAGTAAAAAGGCTCTATGATTCGAACGAATGTGAAAGATGGGAAAATTTTATTAAAGAAAACAGTGAATGATTTATGGATTGGAAATACCAGTTCAAGCAAGTTAATCATAGCGTAACTTACGTTCTCCCCACACAGGGTTTCACAACAGATTGAACTGATTCAACAGATGAAACCAGATTCGTCCCAAACCCCAGCTAATTTCACTTTACCTCACAAAAATGCCTGCACAAACCTTTCATTGTGTAGTTACAATAGTCAAGTTTGAGACTGCACGGAACTAACTCCGAGACTGCACATAGTTGACTCAGAGACATCTCATACCTGACTATGAGACGTCTCATACCTGACCATGAGACATCTCGGAACCAACTCCGAGACTGCACATACCTCACCTTGAGACATGACAAACTCTACCTTGAGACTGCACTTACCCCTAATTCGAGCAAGTTTAGCGCAGCATAGCTTGCGTTCTCGCTCCCACCCCAACCCCACGCAGGACCACACCACGAATTAAGCGGATTAGGCGGATGAAAACGGATTAGTCCTGTACTTACCATCACAAATCAACTACAACACGCACAAGCCTGATTTTCACAAAAACAATTACAGTAGGCGTAATTTCGTGTAAAATTTTCCACCTTAGCCCTTCAAAACAATTAACAAATGTTACAATCAAAACGCACCAATTTATTCAAGGTATTCTTCCTTATTTTCGTCCTGGGGTCTTTGGTTTCCTGCGAACCAGAAAAGCCGAGGACGCCTGCCGACCTTTCAAAAGTCAGCTTCATACCCCAACCCGTTTCGGTCACGGCTACAGGGAGCTCGTTCGAGCTGTCGGACAAGACGGATATTTACGTGCAGGGGGAATCCGAAGAACTACAACAAATCGGCCAATACTTAGCCGACAAGCTCAACCCATCCACCGGCTTGGGGCTGGCGGTAAAATCCACCACCCAAGCGCCCAAAGCCGGGAATATTTTCCTGACCCTTTCCGACAGCGATACGCTGGGGGAGGAAGGCTACGAGCTGACCGTCACCGAAGACCTCGTGACTTTGACGGCTCACCGCCCGGCAGGCTTGTTTCGGGGCATCCAAACCATCCGGCAGGCATTGCCCGCCAAGGTGGAAAGCTCGGACAGGCAGGAAGCAGCCTGGATAATAGCGACGGGCACCATCCTGGATTATCCGGCATACGTCCACCGGGGTTCCATGCTTGATGTTTCACGCCACTTCTTCGGGGTAGAAGACGTGAAGCGGTTCATCGAGTTAATTGCCGCTTATAAAATGAACGTGCTGCACCTGCACCTCTCCGACGACCAGGGCTGGCGCATCGAAATCAAGTCGTGGCCGAACCTGACGACGCACGGTGGCAGCACACAAGTCGGCGGCGGTAAAGGCGGCTTCTACACGCAGGAGCAATACACCGACCTCGTGAAATATGCCCAGGCCCGCTACATCACCATCATCCCCGAAATTGACATGCCCGGCCATACCAATGCAGCACTTGCTTCTTATCCCGAACTGAACTGCAACGGCAAGGCCCCCGAACTGTACACCGGTACAGAGGTAGGCTTCAGCACTCTTTGCGTAAACAAAGAAATCACCTACAAATTCATAGACGACGTCGTGCGGGAACTGGCGGGGCTTACGCCGGGGCCGTACATCCACGTCGGCGGCGACGAATCACACGCCACAAAAAAAGCGGATTACCTGCTCTTCGTCAACAAGGTGAAGGACATCGTGAAATCTCATGGTAAACGCATGGCCGGTTGGGATGAAACCGCACAGGCCAACCTCGATGCCCAGGATGTCGTGCAGCTTTGGGCCAATGCCGATTTTGCCAAACTGGCGGTGAGCAAAGACGCCAAGCTCGTCATGTCCCCGGCCAACAAAGCCTACCTCGACATGCAATACGATTCTACCACCCGCCTCGGTCTGCACTGGGCCGCCTATATTGAACTCGACAGCGCCTATATTTGGGACCCCGCCACGCTCGTGCCAGGCATCACAAAAGAAAACATCCTCGGCGTGGAAGCGCCCCTGTGGACAGAAACAATTGTCACCATGGACGACATCGAGTATATGGTCTTCCCCCGGCTCCCTGGCTATGCGGAAATCGGCTGGTCGTCCAACGCCAACCGAAACTGGGATGAATACAAGGTTCGTCTGGGCAGACAGAAGGAACGATTCGAGGCGATGGGGATTAACTATTATTCTTCGAAGTTAGTGGAGTGGACAGAGGTGGAGAAAGATTCGGTGAAGTTGAAGGATTAAGTAATTGAAAGAACACAAATGCGCAGTGTCGGTGTGATTCGAAAGTCACGCCGACATTTAACTACATCAAACAGCAAAACCATGAAGTATCGTATTTTTTTGTTTGCCATCCTATTGTCAGCCTGCGGCAACGACGGTAAGACTACCTCCGAAACTGCGGCCAGCCAAGATACCGTGAACGTTCAGCCAGCCAACGCAAAGGAAGTAGAGGTCGAAGACACAACTGCCACCGCACCGGAAAGCCCGGTGTATGCCAACGAACGCTTCAAAGAAGTAACGGTGCAGAAAACAGGCGAGCACAGTTTTTTGATTAAGGGAAAGGGCCAAATCTTCGAGGCAAGCTTTAGTTGGGTAGTGGAGGATGGGCACATGGAACTGAAAAAAGGACATGAAATGACGGATGCCGGCGCACCGGAATGGGGCAATTTCCAATTCACGGTGGATGTGAAAAAAGACCGCGAGAATTCTACCCTGATGCTAATTATTTTTGAGTCAAGCCCCCAAGATGGAAGCCGGCAATATGAACTCCCTGTATTGCTTTATTGATTATCCGTGATACCGTTTATATAGTCTGTAAAGACTACTCTTAACAAAAAAAACGACCGGGCGAATCATCACCCAGTCATTTTTCTAAATTATCTATGGTATGGCTGTTTATAAATGGCTATTAAACCATTATAAAACCACTCAGTAAATCAGTTCCAATCCCATTAAAGCAGCGTATTGGTTTGCCCTGGGATATTAGGGAGTTCGTCCGGCAATGGGTTGGTGGGATCCATGTTTCCACCCCTATCGTCTGCCAGTTCTTCGTCTGTGAATTCAGGTTCGGTGCTGGGCCGACGACGGTACGGGTCGGTGTCAGGTAGGGGGTCCCGTGAATCGGGGTTCTTGTCATCATTGGTATGACCCGGGTCAATGTCTGATTGTTGGTCGCCGGGCTGACGGCGATAAGGGGCGGTATCAGGCAGTGGGTTTACCGTAGAAGGCGCATTGCCTTTTCTTTCTCGGTCAGTAAAATTTGGGTCGTTACCCGCTGGATTCAACGGATTGTTGCGGTTTTGATCCTCATCCGGCAGTGGATTGGTCGGCGTTGGATGAAAGCTGTTGTCTGTCATGATGTTACATTTTTTTGGTTAGCAATATGGTTCAATTCGTATGGGTAACGTGCCACTGCTTTCAGATGTTCAAGATGAATTGAATGTTTTTGTCACCAGAAGTCCTGTGTCATGCTTCAACTTACTTGTGACCAATTGAGCCAATTGTCACCGGCCAGTTCACAAGTGCACATCAATTTCCGCTACTACTCCCCCGCTGCCGGATAGTAATGATACCCCAAGTACGCAATCTTCCACTCCCCATTTTCCTTTTCGAGGATGCGGGTTTCGAGCGACTTGCCGAGGAACTTCCGAGTGTCCTTTTCAAAGGAATTTTGCTCAAAAGTGTACCACGCCATGTCGTGGCTGATTCGGAAATTTTCGTTGGAACGCTCCTCGGTTGAGCCTTTCCAAAGCGTCTCATTGGCATCGAACTGCTTTTTCTTCTCTTCCCTCAGCGACTCAAAGCCGATGTTGGCGGTGACTTTTTCGGAGAACCCCTCCCAATAGCCGAACTTGCGAAAAGCGGGCGATTGGAGGTAGGTGCTCTTCCACGCTTCAAAATCCTGCTTGTAGTACGATTCCGTTTCCTTGGCGATGACGGCTTGGATGGCCGCTTTTTCTTTTTCGAAATCAACGGTAGGTGGTTGTGCTGGCTGTTGTACTGGTTGGGTGCAGTTGGTGAGCAAGCCGCAGAGGACGAACAGGAGGATTGATTTTTTCATTTGAATAATTTGATTGGTGAAAAGACAAGTTAGCTGAAAGCCAAATGTCCTAATTTTTACTTTATACAGCAAGCTTTCTGTTTTTTCTCTAATGCTTAATATTACAACCATAGGCCCTCCACCCTTTTTTTTATCAATTTGAAAACCACCTCAAACATTCTATCCAACTCTCAACCAACATGCCGATATTAGCGCCCGTTTTGGAAACCTCCACCCAGTTTGGGCGTTTCCCTCTAAAATTCAAACTACCATCAAATGACGGACTATTCATTTATTGCCAACGCCCACCCATCCTTTATTGACTCGCTCTACGAGCAATACTTGGACAATCCCGAAGCAGTGGAGCAAGGCTGGAGGCTGTTTTTCAAGGGTTTTGATTACGGCTCAAACGGCAATGCCGCTCCTGCCGCCAGTTCCAATGGCGCAGCCCACCTGCCCGACATCAGCGACCACGACGAACTGCGGGTAGTAGCGCTAATCATCGCCTACCGCAACCGGGGCCACCTCAAATCCACCACCAACCCGCTCAAACCTCGCAAAAACAGGTTGCCCTTCCTCGACCTTGCCGACTTTGGCCTGACGGAGGCAAGCTTGGATAAACCCTGTTTGGCCTCTAAGGAAGTCGGACTGCCAGACGGCTCAACGCTCCGCCAAATCATTGCGAAGCTTGAAAAAATGTACTGCGGCAATATCGGATTCGAGTACCACCATATACAAGACCGGACCAAGCGCCGCTGGCTGCGGGATTGCATCGAGGCCCAAACGGTGGAAAACCAATGGGGCCTGACGCTTGAGGAGAAGAAACGAATCCTCGAAAAACTCAATGGCGCTACGATTTTCGAGCAGTTTTTGCACAAAAAATTCATCGGTCAAAAGCGCTTCTCGCTGGAAGGCGGTGAGACGACCATCGCAGCCCTCGACGCCATCATCACTTCGGCTGCCGATGCAGGCGTGGAGGAAGTGGTGTTCGGCATGGCGCACCGGGGCAGGCTCAATGTACTGGCCAACATCATGGGCAAAACCTACGAGCAAATTTTCACGGAGTTTGAGGGCGAAATGCCCGAAGACACCAGCTTTGGCGACGGTGACGTGAAGTACCACCTCGGCTTCTCCTCCCAAGTGACCACGCCGCATGGCAAGCAAGCCTACCTCAAGCTCGTGCCAAACCCCTCGCACCTCGAAGCCGTGAACCCCGTGGTGGAAGGCTTCGCAAGGGCCAAGGCCGACGTGCTTTATGCCAGCGAATACGACCGGATTTTGCCCGTCCTGATTCACGGCGACGCAGCGGTGGCCGGGCAGGGCATCATCTATGAGTGCATCCAAATGAGCTTGTTGGATGGCTACGCAACGGGCGGCACCGTCCATTTTGTCATCAACAACCAAATTGGCTTCACCACCAACTGGGAGGACGCCCGCTCCTCGACCTATTGCACCAGCGTGGCCGCCACGGTACAGGCGCCCGTTTTTCATGTAAATGGGGACGATCCGGAGGCCGTTGTTTTCTGTTGCAAATTGGCGATGGAATACCGCCAAAAATACAACGCCGACGTGTTCATTGACATGGTTTGCTACCGCAAACATGGCCACAACGAGGGCGACGACCCGAAGTTCACGCAGCCTGCGCTCTACGACCTCATCAACGTACACAATGACCCCCGTGAAATCTACAGCCAGCGTCTAATCGGGCGAGGAGACGTGCACAAGGAAATTGCGGAGCAAATGGAAAAAGAGTTCTGGAATTCGCTCCAAGCACGCCTCGACCACATGAAGCAAAACAAGCTGCCCTACCAATACCAGGAGACCGAGTTGGCTTGGAAGTCGCTGAGAAAAGTGACCACTCCCGAAGACTTTGAGTCTTCGCCAGAGACGGGTATTGACAGCAAGGTGCTTGACAAGATATTGAAGCACCTGCACCAATACCCAAAGGAGTTCAATGCGGTAAACAAGATAGACCGAATCCTGAAATCATCGAAGGCGATGTGGGAAAGCGGCAAATTGGACTGGGCGCTCGGCGAGCTTAGTGCCTACGGCTCGCTATTGCTGGAAGGCAACGACGTCCGCCTCAGCGGTCAGGATGTGAAGCGGGGCACGTTCTCCCATCGCCACGCCGTTCTAACCGAGGTGGCAACAGGCCGTGAATACAACCGATTGGATGGTTTGGACAAAAACCAAGGCAAGTTCCGCATTTTCAATTCGCTGTTGAGCGAGTACGCAGTGCTGGGGTTTGAGTATGGTTACACCTTGGCCCGACCCGATGCGCTGGTGATTTGGGAGGCGCAATTCGGCGACTTCTTCAACGGTGCGCAGACGATGGTGGACCAGTTCATACTTTCCGCCGAGCGGAAATGGCAGCGGATGAGCGGCCTCTGCATGTACCTGCCGCACGGTTACGAAGGCCAGGGCCCTGAGCACAGCAGCGCCCGCATGGAGCGTTTCCTGCAAGGTTGCGCCAGAAACAACGTGACAGTGGCCAACGTAACCACCCCCGCCAACCTCTTCCACTTGCTGCGCCGCCAATTGGTGCGCCCGTTCCGCAAGCCATTGGTGTTGATGTCGCCAAAGAGTGGGCTGCGACACCCGGAAGTGGTGTCTGAACTGAAGGATTTCCACACGGGCACTCGTTTTCTGGAGGTAATGGACGACCCGTCGTCAAAGCCGGCGAAGGTAAAAACGCTGCTGCTCTGTTCCGGCAAGGTCTATTACGACTTGCTCGACAAAAAGCGCACGGACAAACGGGAAGACGTGGCCATTGTTCGCCTCGAACAACTTTACCCGCTGCCAGAGAAACAGTTGGACGCCATTTTTGCGAAGTACAAAAACGCCAAAGTCCGGTGGGTACAGGAAGAACCAGCCAACATGGGCTCGTGGATGTACCTGCTTTTCCAGTTCAACGGCAAGCGCACGATGGAACTCGTTTCACGGGAAACAGCCGCATCACCCGCTGTTGGTTTCAAGAAGCAGCACGACAAGCAGCAGGCGGAGTTGGTTTTGAGAGCATTTGAGTGATTGGGGATTTGAGGGTTTGAGGATGTCCACTTCCTCAAACCCTCATTCTCTCAAATCCTCTAAAAGCCTCATTGGCAAGTTGTACTGCCGATGGGGCTTTTTTGTGAAAGTCATTGTCGCTTTTGTCATTGCGCAGCAACCCGTCCATGCAATGAGGGAAGCCTCGGTTATCGCCGTTTTGGTCATGAGCGAAGGCCATTGGGGCATCACTCCGTTAATGATGCTTCGCCTTCGGCAAAACTTCGCTTATTGCGTGGACAGGTTGCTGCGCAATGACAAAAGGGGCGACGACCGTGGCGTGTACTGTCGCTTAACCCTATTCCTAATTCAAAACAATGCAAAACTTGTCAGAGCCAAGCCCAAAATGGCCATTATGAAAATGAATAAATACAACATGCTGATAATGATGTATTTAACAATGGTTTTAATCCAACCTTGTCGGTAAAAGCGTTTTAAGGCGAGCAAAGTATATAATAGCGCAGCCAAGCTCGCAAAGCCAAATAGGGGGCCAAGGGCGTCGCCCAACCAATTCCTGAATAGCAACACAAACGTAAAAAGCAGGAACTGAAAGGAATGGGCATGGAACGAGAATATCAAGTGCTCAAAATATAGGTAGTGCCGTCGGATATATAACAGTTTCAGCACCAAGGCCAACATGGGCATCATAAAGAGCATCATCCAGAGCGTATTGCCGAGCAAGTAGAATATAAAATTGTCGCCTTTTTTATGCAGCTTTATCTGCTGCCGCACCAACAACTTTTGCCAAAATGAAGTGATGCCGTAGGTCTGCAATAGACTATCCTCCGACATGTTATCGAGGTCGTCCACGGCGATGTTGATGGTTTTCGCTTCTTTTAATGATAAGTTGACCGCCCCTTCATGGTAAATGGTATCCTGTGAATCATGGTAAAACGACCTTGCAAAACTTAGGCTATCGTGCTCGGAAGTCATGTAGCTGCTGTCTAATTTGGCCATCAGTGTGTCAAGGGCGGCAAGGGCACTGCGGTTGTGGAGCGTAGCAGCCGTGGATTTCTTGAGGGAGTCGAGCTGTAGGTAGAATTTGTGTTTTTGGTGTAGCGTCTGAACTTCCTTGTACGATTGGGGCATGATTTGAGATGGGCCACTGCCTACCCGGATGGATATCATGGCGATGAGCAGCGCACCCGTGAAAAAGAACAACCGGATGGGGCGGTAATAGCGGATATGCTTGCCGGCAAAGTAATCAGTGGTAAGCTTGCCTGGGATGGCCAATGCCTTGAGCGTGCTGTAAGTTTGATTGTCAATGTTCAAAACGGTAGACATCGTCTCGGCCACCAACTTCCGAAAGGTGAGCCTGCCGTCGTGGTTCTTCTGGCTGCAATTTGGACAAAAATTTGCCGTTTCCGGAAGCGGAAAATCGCAGTTTCGACAGTGTTGGATTGGCGTTTCGTTTTCCATGCGTGATTGGTTTGGGTAGCAAAGTAACGAGAGAAAACCAATTGGAAGGGGTTTTTTCGAGGAAGTTGTGCTCGGTAAGATGTTTTCATCACCCACCAATTTTCAGGGATTCCAAGCGGGCTGCTTGGGAAAACGTTTTTTTTCAAGGTTGGAGCAGGATTTTTTAACCGAGGTTGAGAACGAAACCCTTAATATTGCAAAAGGATTTTTGAATCAATCAACCAGATTAAATTCGACGAAAGTGACAAAGGAGCAACGCTACAAAATGGAATTGGTGCAGTTCTACCACCGCAACGGCTACCTCCGGCAACCGAACGAAGCTCGTTTTGAGGAAGGTAGCCAAGTCTATAAAAAGGGCTACGAAATCAGGTTTGTTGCCAATAGTGAGGAGGAAAAGGTTTATATTTCCTCGCTTTTGGAGAAAACAGGCTTCAAGCACGGGAAGATTTACCCAAAATGGAAGACGTTCGTGCTGCCCGTTTATGGCTACGATGCCATGGCCCGTTTCCACGAAATAATGGATGAATTCCCACAACTCAAGTAGGATGGAGCCAAAGGAAGTATCAATCAACTTGCAGGCCCACCAATTCATGGGCACGATTTTGCAATAAGCGCCATGCTAACTCAAGCAGACAAAAATCTTGTTCAGTTTTGAACCATGAAAAAGCAACAACCCATATCCATCCGCCCCTTCATCGGCGCCAAAGACTTTGAACTATCAAGGCGTTTTTACCGTGACCTGGGTTTTGAGGAAACCGTCTTGTCGACCAATATGTCCGTGTTCAAAATGCAGGGAATCAGTTTTTACCTGCAAGATGCCTACGTCAAAGACTGGATAGACAACACCATGATATTTATGGAGGTGGAGGATGTAGGCCGTTTTTGGGAGGAATTGCAGGCGTTAAACCTAATGGCCAAGTATGAGGAAGTCAGGCTTATGCCCATTAAAGAATATGATTGGGGCAGGGAATGTTTTTTGCACGACCCATCGGGGATACTCTGGCATATTGGGGAGTTTTTTCACTGAATATAATAAGTTTGGATGTAGTTTTTGCGCAGGCAAAGGACCTTTATTGACGCCTTTTTTTTCACTATTATTTATATGGTTGCGCTCAAATCAAACTATATTGAAAAATAGTGAAACCCATAAAAAAATGTTTTGAGCCACCTGTCTTTGCTCCTAAGTTGGCCTCAAAAATCCTTCTTCCCCGCCACCCGTTTTATACAAAAAACTGGCAGTACCACCCACAGCAGCAGTACACCAAAAGCGATGGACATCCCGAACCCCGTCCCCAAGAATTTACGGAAAACGGCACCTGTAAAGCCCATCAGTGCCGACACATCGAGTTTTAGCAAAATCAGGATGCGGGAAAGGTCAATAGGATTGAGTAGGGAGGCGATGAGCGAGAACTTTTCCAGCGGGTATTCGGTGAGCAAGGAGAGCGAGAGCAGCAACAGCCCGTCGTAAATGACGGCAAAAAACAGCCAAGCAAGTATGGCCAAGCCAAAGCCCTTGATGCGATTTTCGTTTTTCAAGGCAATGTAAAAGGCAATGGCGCTGAATACAAAAGACAGCACCACCCCCACGAACAGCAGCATGGCAAAATTTCCCGCCTGGTCCGAGCCGAACACGCCGTACAGCGCAAATGGTAGTCCCACACCAATCACCCAACTCGCCGACAATGAGCTTGCTACGCCCAAATATTGTCCCAAGAAAATGCTTGTGCGCCGCACCGGTTGCGCCAGCAAAAGCTCTGTGAACTCCCTCGAATTGTAATAGTACATCACCCCGAACATGGTGGCGATGAGCGGGCAGAGCAGCAGCACCACGTTCATCAGACTGATGACGACTTTAGACAAGTCGTTGCTCAACCAAAGCAGGGAGAGCGTAAACAGCAGGTAAAACCCGCCATAGCTGTACGTCCACCTGCTTCGGATGAGGTCGTAGAAGCTGTATTTTAGAATTTTTAGCATGGTTGTATTTTTAGCGAGGTATTGGAAAGCCCGAAGGGATTTCTAAGCCCAAGTGGTTGGTCGTTGAAGGGCTTAGAAATCCCTCGTTCCTCAGGCTTTCCAATCCCTTTAACTCGGTGGTTGTAGCAGCTTTGCAGTGGCCTTCTCCACATTTGCCTCGCCCGTCATTTCCTCCAATTTTTTCAGGCTGCCCCGGAAGTGGATATGCCCTTCCAGCAGGAACACTACCTCGTCGGCCAGCTCCTCCACGAGGCTCATCACGTGGGTGGTGATGAGGATGGTTTTGCCGATAAGTCGCTGATTGTGAATGAGTTCCTTGAGCCGGACGAGCGATATGGGGTCAAGCCCAGCGGTTGGTTCGTCCATGATGATGATGGGGCAGTCGTACATGAAAGTTAGCACAAGGTTCACTTTTTGGCGGGTGCCGCCGGAGAGGTTGCCGAGGCGCTTGTCGAGGAAGGTTTCGAGGCCGAACAGTTTAATCAGTTCCTCGTCGTGGGTCTTTCCGGTGTTCAAGTCCTTCACCATGCGCAGGAGTTCGGCCACGGTCAGGTTCTCGGGGAAGCGGGCGATTTGCGGGAGGTAGGCGATTTGGTTGCGGTACAGCCATTTGCCCTTTATGTCCTCGCCTTGCACCTTGATGGTGCCCTCGTCAGGCAACACCATGCCGAGGATGGACTTGATGATGGTCGTCTTGCCAGAGCCGTTCGGCCCCAGCACGGCCACAATGCCAGGCTGGTCGAATGTCAGGTCCACGCCCTTCAGCACGTGGTTTTTGCCGAAAGACTTTTGTAAAAGGTGTATCGAAATCACGGCTTGCTGGTATTTACGATTTACGATTTACGACTGACGATTGAGGGCGCAGAGACTGCGTAAATCGTCAGTCGTAAATCGTAAATTTTTTCAAAAGCGGCTTATTGTCCACTACATTTTCGGGTGTGAAAATAGGACTAACTTTTTCGGAAAAATTCAAAATATCCACAAACAAACTTCGGAGCAATACAAGGCTTTCGGGCGTATTGCTGACCACATAGCTGAACAGCTTCATGGGGCGGTGCGGTACGTCGCCGATGCCATTTTTGTCCAAATCATAGCCTGCATAATCGCTCCAAAAGTTGCCGTCGAACAGGTTGTCGGTGCCAGCGGAATGCACCGCCAGGTCGAAGCTGTTGCCGAGGAAGTTATTGGCCAACAGGTTGTTTTGCTGGCAGCCACCGGAGATTTTGAGCGCCCAACCATTTTGGATGAAATTGTTTTTGGTGTAAACAATGCGGTTGGAGGTCTCGGCGAAGATGCCGACTGTGTTTTCCTGAAAGGTGTTGCCTTCTATATTGCTGTCATGGATTTCTTTTAGCAAAAGCCCATAGGCGGCTGGTCCCCAATTTTTTTGGAAAACATTGCTGAACATCCCAATCCTGCGGGAGTACATGACCGCCACGCCAGCCCCGTTGTCGAGGAAGGTGTTGCCTCGGTAAACATCATCGTTGGAAAACATAAAGTGAAGTCCGTAGCGCACGTTCCGCTCGCTATGGTTGCCTTGGACGGTGCTGAAATTGACAAATTCCAGGTAAATGCCGTCCCGGTGCCCGTATGTTATGTTGTTGATAATCAGCACGTTGTCACAGTACCAAAGGTGGATGGCGTTGCCGCTGCTCACCTCATCCTTCGCCTCGCCGACCATCTCGTTGCCTTCGATGGTCCCGTTCCTTGACTTTTGGAGATAAATGCCAAAGAATGCGTTTTCCACCCGGTTGTTCTTGACGTAAAAATCGCTGGCCTCTTTAACCCGGATGCCTGCCCGGTCTTGTGAGTAGCTGATGCCGACGTTGCGAATCACGAACCCCTCGAAATGGACGTGGTTGGCGGCGATGGTGATGATTTCGGTTTTGCCCTCGCCATCAAGTATAGGCCTTCCAATGCCAATCAACGTCAACTCCTTGTCAATGACGATATTGCCTTCGGTGTAGATGCCCGATTCAACATAAATCGTGTCGCATGACTTTGCAACTTTTATGGCTTCCTTGATGGAAAAGGCAGGGCAAGCCTTGCAAACTCGAAAGGTATTAGCCAAAATAACAGCTTGCCCTGCGAGGATTAATGTGCTTATAAAAATCCATCTAAACATGGTCTGAGGAATGAGGGGTGAGGAATGAGGGAGGAAGGATGCCACTGTCACGTCATCCCTCATTCCTCATTCCTTATCCCTTATTGAAATTGCTGCTTCAAACCCGCCCAATCGTAAAGTTCGCCGCCCTTTTGAGCTTGCATGGCAGTGGCATTTTCCTTGAAGAGCCAAGCGGAGAGACCAGCGCCCATCGGGCTTGGCAACTCTTTGGAAATCAGGTAGTTGCATTGGGTGGCATCCTGCCATTCCTTGGGGTTTTCATAATCCCGCACCAGCATCAGGGCCATGTTGTCTGACTGTTTTTTTTGTAAAAACTGCATCATGCACTCAATGGCGTCGAACTTGAAGACCTTTCCCTTTTGTGTCACCAACTCGGCTGCAAATGGTTCGTCAACAATGGTCATTTTGCAGTGGGCGCACATATCTTCGCCAAAAATAACTGGCTCAGCAGCGGGGGTGCAGGCCGTAAATAGCCCGAAAATCAATGTTATTAAAATCCAGTTTTTCATGCGATAGGTGTATTTCTTTTTTGCAGCCAAACAGCTATACCACCAAGGATAAATGTGCCGCCAATAAACCATCCACCAATATATGGCCATGATTTAGCCATGAAATTCAGCAACATTTTATTCCCAATTAGTGGCGGTTGATAAGCCATGCCGGGTATTTTGATGGGAGCGGTTGGGCTGAGGTTATGGCCATAGTCGTATTCCCAGAGGTAAAAGTCATAAAGCCCTAATCCACAGCCAATTAGTCCCAGAATAAGCCATCCCATCCACCATTTCCAACGCCCAGTGAATGCCAATGCCATGCCCAAAAGCGACATGGCTGCCACCACGATGGGAAAGTATTTCAACTCAGGGATGGAATCCGGCTCAATATATTTCATGCCCACATAATGGTTCAATATATTGATGTTCTGCAAAGTGCCCTCCTCGCTGCCGGTGATTTTATTAATCCAGATATACATCGTCACGCCCTGTGGATATTGCGGAGCAATGAGCGTAATCTGCCACATTGGAAATACAAACAGCGTGAGCATGAGGGCAGCAGCAATAAAGAACAATATTTTTGGTAAAGATTTCATGTTATAAGGGATGAGGAGTGAGGGATGAGGAATGAGAGGTGCTATCATCCCTCATTCCTCCTCCCTCATCCCTGTTATTGCACCGGTTTCTCATCCCCCAGCCACCACCTGAGCGCAGTGGCCGAGCCAGCAGGTGAAACCCTGATATAACCCTGCATTTCTTGGTGAAGCGCAGAGCAAAAGTCTGTGCAATACATCGGGATAACCCCCACTGACTTGGGTTCCCAAAGCAGCGTTTCCGTCTGGCCGGG
Source organism: Saprospiraceae bacterium UBA6168 (assembly GCA_002435785.1). Classification (GTDB taxonomy): domain Bacteria; phylum Bacteroidota; class Bacteroidia; order Chitinophagales; family Saprospiraceae; genus UBA6168. Next base: position 110,190 of record DIUC01000023.1, read on the forward strand.
CATGATGAGCAGCTCGGCGTTGTTAGCACCCATCACGGCGAATCCATGCGGCACGTCGAAGTCCTGTTCGAGGTTGGTCACGTGGAAATAAACCTTGTCGCCCACCCTGATTCCTTCGATATTATCAGGCATAAAGTGGCTACGGATGGTGGTCATATAGACGCGTACCACGTTGCCCTCTCGCACCACTTTGGCGTCTTTTTCGGTCGGCGTCACGTAGGGGTGCTTGTTCTCGCTGAGCTTAAAGAACTGCTTGGACTTAGGTTTAATCTTGCTCGCCGAAATACCCTGCGCATAGTGCGGCTCACCGATGGTCGGGAAGTCGAGCAGCAGCTCCATTTTGTCACCATCTATAGAATAAAGCTGTGCGCTTTGGGTCAACTCTGGCCCTGTTGGCAGATAGCGGTCCTTGGTGATTTTGTTCAAGGCCACGACGTATTTGCCCTCTGGTTTCATCGAGTTGCCGCCCGGCACCATCAGGTGGCCGATGGAGTAGTAAGTTGGTTGGCGGTCAATGACCTCCCAAGTGCCCACTTTCCACTTCACGATTTCAGAGGAAATAAAGAAACTCGTATAAGCATTGCCCTTGCCGTCAAACTCGGTGTGGAGCGGCCCAAGGCCAGGCTCTTTAACCGTGCCACCCAGCACCGACTCAAACTTTAGGATAGGCACACCACCTACCTCGCCGTCAAAAGCTTTGTCCTCGATTGCTTTCAGCATTTTTGGAAATGAATGCGCCGTGATGTCGGCGGAAAGCTTGCCGGAGCAAACGATGTACTCGCCCGTTGGGTCAACGTCTACGCCGTGCGGCGATTTGGGCGTTGGGAGCAAATACACGAGGCCTGGGCACTCGCTCGGAATCAGCACCTTCACGGATTTCATAGCGGTGGAAGTAGCCATGTGGGTCTCGTCGCTATAGACGTTGTGCATGTAGTTGGCGGGGAAATCCTTGGCCTTGCCCGCTTTCAGGTACTCCTCGGCCTTTTTCCAATTGACGGCGGCCACGAAGTCCTTGTCGTTTTGTGAAGCATTCACCTCCAGCAGCGAGTTTTTCATCTCGGAGTTGTAGCTGGTGAAGAAGGTCCAGCCGTGTGATGGGCCTTTGCCGCTGCTTGCAAGGTCGAAGTTGAGGGCGGGCATGAGCACTTGGAACTCGATGTTCATGCGGCCAGTATTTGGCTCCACTTTTACGAAGGAAAGCGCCCCCTTGAAGTTCTCGGCATAGCTTGAAATCGCCACGTCCTTCTGTGGAATGGGTACGCTAAAACGGGTGCCAGCCACCACGTACTCCGTGTTTTGTGTCAAATAGGGGGAGGAGTGGTTGCCACCAGAATTCGGGATTTCGAGGATTTCCGCCGTCTCAAAAGTGGTCAGGTCAATACGGGCGAGCCTCGGCGTGTTGTTGCCGTTGATGAAGATCCAGCGACCGTCCGTCTCGCCGTTGGTCTGCGAGAGGGCAGGGTGGTGGGCATCGTCCCAAGGGATGAAGCCATGCGAGGTGTTCAACAATGGCTTGGTTTCCTCGTTGAAGCCATAGCCTTTTTCTGGGTCAACGGAGAATACTGGTATGACTTTCAACAACCGTCCAGATGGTAGGCCATAGGCAGCAATCTGTCCGCTAAAACCGCCGGACATAAATGCGTAAAATTCGTCGTATTGGCCGGGGGCCACATAGACTTTGGAGGCGGCGTTGCCGCTAAGTGCGCCGGATGCCGACCCTTGGTTGGCTTTGCCGCAGCTCGACAGTAGGAGCACAAGTGCTGCCAAACTGCCAAGTAATAATTTGGAAAGCTGGTTTGATTGATTTTTCATATCGGATAGAATTGTGAATTAAAATTTGAAAATGGAGAATGAGTGTAGCACGAGTAATTCTCCATTTTCAATTCTCAATTAATTAAAGCGTCCTAAAATACTCCAGCACTTGCCGAGCCTCGTCCTGGGTGAGGTTTTGGTTGGCCATTGGTGAGCCGTTGAATTCCATGAGCAGTTTCTTTGCGATGGGATCTTCCTTCACCATTTGTTCCGGGTTCAGTATCATGTTCATTACCCACTCTGGCGAACGGCGGTCAAGGATGCCCTTGGGGGCTGGCCCGATGAACTTCTCGGTGGGTTTGTGGCAGGCCATGCACATTTTTTCATAAACGACCTTACCCTTGTCGGCCATTGCTTGGTCAACTGCTGCCGACATTTCAACAGATGTAACTGGCCCGATGCCCTTGTTGGTCAAGGGGTCTGCCTCTTCAGCCAGCATGGATTTTGGTTTTGGTCCATCGGTTGCAGTGGTTTCGGGCGTGTCAGAAGAGCAGCCCGCCCATGCAAATAGGAGCAACAACGCAAGGAGTTTTAGCACTGAATTTTTCATAATCAACCAATTTTGAATTATTTGCTTTGATGTAAGTAGTGAATTTCAGATGTTTTTATCCTTTATTCAATGCTGCAAAGTTTGCCCGCTCCTTTGGCTTTGCTGATGACCATTGTCAATGCAATAGCTGATATTTATCAGTGCGATAAAAAAGATGGTTTTATCTTTTTTTTTGTGAATTTTGCGCCATCTTTTGTGGGACGTTGAATGTTTTCCCAAAGCCATGCTTAATCTAATCAGTGGTGAGAATATGTTTACAAAGAGTTGTCAATACGCCATCAGGGCCGTTATTTTTTTGGCTGAAAACCAAGCCAGCGACAAAAACACAGGCGTTAAGGAAATAGCCGATGCGCTCCACGTGCCCCAGCAGTTCCTTGCCAAGATTTTGCAGCAGCTCTCCCGCCACAACCTCATCAGCAGTGTGAAAGGCCCCAACGGTGGATTTTACCTCGGCGAGGACAATGCGGAAGTAACCCTGCTTGATATTGTGGAGTGCATGGATGGGAAGAGCACATTGAGCACGTGTATCCTCGGTTTGCCAAATTGTACGAACGAACATCCTTGCCCGCTGCACCATCATTTTTATGGTAGCCGGGAGGGGTTGAAGGCTACGCTTTCCTCCTGCGTGGTGGGGGCGTTGGTCAATGGCCAGGTGTTGAGCGCAAAATAAAAACGTCGGTAGGATTTGATTTGAATTCCGTATCGTATCCGATTCCCCCAACCACCCACCACCGCAAAGGACCCACAACCCCATCAAATAGAACGCAACCTCGTCCAAAAAGAAGTTCATCGCCAGACCAACCTCCTACATCTCGCCAGAAAAAACGTGCCCAACCCGCCAAAAAGAACCACCATTCGTGAAAAAGAACGACCATTCGTGTCGAAAGACGTTATGGTCGTGCAAAAAGATGTTAGGGTGGTCACGGACGAATGTGGGTCCATAATAAAGGAATGGCCATCGCCTGAACGAGGATGCGCATCCCCTTTCAAAGCGGCTGGCCATCGGTGCCAAAAGCCGACGCATCCTTCAAATTGACCTACACATCCTCCTCCACCGATGGCACATCCCTTGCCACGATGTGTAGGTCGTTTTTTTCGATGTGTAGGAGATTTTTTACCATGTGTAGGTCGTTTTTTATGACCATAACGTCTTTTGGCACGGTTGGTCGTCCTTTTTTGCAAAAAGATGGTTTTTGGACTTCCCGCAGCCGTTAAGTGACCAAAAAACGTTGTTTTGCCAAATAAAAAAAAACAGCATTCAACCCGTAGTGCCAAGTGCCCCCACTGCCCGCTACACCATCATTTTTATGGCAGCCGGGAAGGGTTGAAGGCTACGCTTTCCTCCTGCGTGGTGGGGGCGTTGGTCAACGGCAAGGTTTGAGCGAAAAATAAAAACGTCGGCAGGATTCATGAATCCTGCCGACGTTCGGTCCTATTTTCTCAAATTACTGGCGTGAATCTTCGATTACCAATTTCCTAATTTTTTGCATCAGGGCGCTCGTACTTGCAGCAACCATGCAGGTTTTCATAAACCTTATCATCTGCTTTCACGAGGTCGGTGTCATGGCCCACGCCTGCGGCGTGGCGGTGCAATTGGTCAAGCGTAACTACTTCTGGATTGAATTTGACGGTCGCCATCTTAGTCTCGATGTCCCAGTAGGCGTACTTCACGCCCTTCACCATTAGCGCCTTTTCAATGCGCTCCTTGCACATGGTGCAGTTGCCATAGACTTTGAATTTTTCGGTGATATTGCCTGCATCCGCTTTGAATGAAAGCGAAATGGCTGCGATGGAAAGAATGGAAAAGAGGATAGCTTTCATATTGAAAAGATTGTTTAAAGTAAAAAGGCCAGTTAGGCCCATTTGTTCGCCAAGCCCCTGTTAATGTGCTGTGAAAAATCCCTCGTCCCTAAAAAATCCAAAGCACGATAGTCTCCGCAAAAAGCGCAATAACCAGGATAGACAAAATATCCAACCAAAAACCAGATTTCACCATGTCGGCCACCTTCAAGTGGCCGCTGCCAAACACAATGGCATTGGGCGGCGTGGCCATTGGCAGCATGAAGCCACAGCTTGCCGCCAAGGTCATCGGCACGGCGAGGAGCATCGGTTCGATGCCTACCGCTTGAGCAATGCCACTTACCACTGGCAGGAACACCACCACCAGCGCCACGTTTGACATCGCCTCGGATAGCAGCACCGTGGCCGCCGTGAGCGCTAGCACGAACAGCACCCTGTTGATTTGGTTGCCGTGAAACAGGCCGCCAATCAAGTCAATCAGGCCCGTCTTGTACAGGGCATCAGCGAGGGCGAGGCCGCCACCAAAGAGCAGCAGTATGCCCCAAGGTAGTTTGGAGGTGCTGCCCCAATCGAGCAGGAAGCGGCCATTTTTGAAGTCAACGGGTATGAGGAAAAGGGCAATGGCGGCTGCTATGGCCACCATCTCGTCGGTCAGTTTTAGTCCCGGGATCGCCTTATTGATGAACCCGCTCGAAATCCAGAGTGCGACCGTGGCCATGAAGAGCCAGAAGACTCTTTTTTCGGCTTTGCTGGGTTTGCCGAGCGCCTTCAGTTCCCCGTCAATCAACTCCTTTGCCCCCTCAAATTTGCCCAGCCGATTGGGGAATATGATTTTCACATTGACAATATAGGTCAGTATAACCAGCAAGACCATGAGCGGCACGCCCACCAGCATCCATTGGAAAAAGTTGACTTCAAAGCCGTTTTTCAGCATGTACGCTTTGAAGACTACATTGGGCGGGGTGCCTATGAGCGTGGCCATGCCGCCCAAGCTGGCCGCATAAGCAATGCCCAGCATGATGGTTTTGGAGAAATTGGCCATGCCAATCGCCTTATCGGGATTATCGGCTGCAATGCGACTTTCTGTCAGCAATGCAATCACCGACAGGGCAATGGGCAACATCATAATAGTAGTGGCCGTGTTGCTAATCCACATGCTCATCACGGCAGTCGCTATCATAAAACCCAGCACGATGCCGTTGGCATTGGTTCCCGTCAGGCTCACAATGGTCAGGGCAATTCGGCGGTGCAGGTTCCATTTTTCCATGGCCAATGCCAGCATGAACCCACCGAGGAACAGGAAAACTATCGGGTCGCCGTAAAACGGGGCCACCTCCTTTGGCTGGCTGACCCCAAAAAGCGGCAAGACCACCAGCGGTACCAGCGAGGTCACGGGAAGCGGCACCGCCTCCGTCACCCACCAGCCAAGCATGAGGGTGGCCATGCCCAGAACTTGCCATGCGTCTGCTTTCAAACCGAACTGAGGAGGCATTGCCAACATCAACAGGAACAGGGCAGGGGAAAGGAAGAGGCCGATTTTTTTTGAAAAATCCATGAAACTTGTGTTCGGTGTTTCGCAAAGAAAAAAACTTTCCGCAACCAAGTCACGGAAAGTTTTTTTTCTGAAAAAGACGAAAGGAAGTGACAGTGATTTACTACTTCAACATTTTTATTTTGGTTGTCACCAATTCTCCCACTTTCAGGCCCTGTTCTACCCCTACTTTGCAGGCGGCGGAATAGTGGATGCCACCATATAGTCGGCTCATGGCTGCCTCGTCGGCTGCATGTCTGAACGATTTGAAGTCCCGAACTGGCAACCCATAGGCAACCTCCGTGGAATCGGTGAATGCGAAATTGTCACCGAAAACGGAGGTGAGGGCTGTTTGAGCGGAGGCGGAAATCACACTGTGCCCGCTGGTGTATTCAGGGAATGGTGGTGTTTGTAGAAGCGGCGTCCAGTCAGGGTCAATATATGCCTGTATGACCGTTTCGGGGCGGACTACTTCGCTGCGGTATTTCTCGTCCCAACAGGAAATGAACCCGTCAATAAGGGCGATGGAACATAGCGTGTACGCTTGTGCGGACTTCATGAGGTCGGCTTTTGCTTTCTTGCAGGCCGTTTTTGTGATGCCTACCCAGTGACCACCTGGCGTTATTTTTTTTGTTGCAAACATGACGTGCCCTTTGTGGTGCGACACATAAGGGTTGCAATCCCAAAATTGAGCGATGGAAACCCGCTCATTCTTTTCTGCATCCGGAGTTTTCAGGGCTTCGTAAACCTCCATGGCGTCCTTGTAGAACTGGCTTTTTTTGTCGGTCATGTTGAACGGCGTTGGTGGCACCGGCTTGAACTGCTGTGCAGAATCAAGCACGAATGGGCGGATTTTGTTCCAGTGCGGCTCAATGGCGTCCATGTAATCTGGCGGGGTCGGCTTCCAGCGGCGAGGCTCATCGTTGATGGTGTACTTGGGGAAGGTACGGGTCTGCTTGTAGTTGTCCTTGTCTGCCCATGCCAGAATATGTGCTGCTACTGCCTCGCCGTAGGCAAGCGAGCGCTTGTACACGTCTTCGGGCATGTTGATTTTTTTGTAATCGGCCAACATGTTGGCCTCGTAGGCGTCTATTTTTTCCTCTGAAAAAATCAGTTTTTTGCCAACAACGACCATCGCTTTTGCGCCAGCAAGTGAATAGCAGTATTCTTTTCCAGCCTCGGGTTGAGGGGTGGGTTCTAGCCCAGTGAGCTGTCCGGCGAGGGACTGGTAGCTGGGATTGCCCGGCACCATCGCTTCATAAGCGGCAATGCTGGAGTAGGAGTAAATTCGGCTCGCAACGGGAGGGGAGAAAATATCATGGACGATGACATCCGTGATGGTTTGCATGGTATTGTGCAGGAAATCGGCGTTTTCGGTTTCGGTTTTCCAATCGGGGTTCACAGACTTGCAACCAAAGAAACTGATGCCCGAAAGCAGCACCAATGCGAAGAACAAATTTTTCATCATTAGATTGTTAAGTGAAATGTCTTGTCAGATTAGTCCAGGTGTTCGTCAACAGGTAGGTTTTCGTTTGAAAAAATTCGGTGCAAAACTAAGAAAAACTCAACGGGAAGGTTCTCCAACTGTTTCAATTTAAACTTAGAAACTCCTTAAAAAGCCAACGGGCCACACCTTGAAGGTGCGGCCCGCTGCGCATGGTTAATTGGAAAAAAAAGCAGTTTTTAAGATTTCACGAACTTGATGACCTCACGCACGCCATTGTTATACTTCAGGCGCAGGAGGTAAGTGCCGCTTTGCAAATGGCCAAAGTTGACCGATTTGTTCAGCGTAGCAGCATCAATCAAAATGGTTTCCACCAATTTGCCTTGAAGGTTCAGCACCTCCACCGTGATGTCCGTTTCTACCGTCCCTTTCGATTCGATGGTCAGCACGTCGCTGATTGGGTTCGGATAGGCCATGAAATTCTCCTTTGAGTCAAACCGCTGAACGAGTTGCTGGTTGGAATACTTCACGTGCTCGCCACCCGACAGGATTTCTACCCGATAAAAAGCATTTCCTTTTTTCGGGAAATAATCAGCAAAGGAGTAGGCGTTCATGCCTTGTTCTTGCGCCTGTGGTACGGTAGCCAGGTTCACGAAGTTCGTACCGTCGTTCGAGCGCTGTACCACAAACTCATGGTCGCCAGGTACTTGAGGGGTTTCCCACTCTACCATTACAGCGTTCTGCATGTTGTTCACATTGATGACGATGGCGTTGCCGCAAAAGATGGGGCTGTTGGAGATTGCCACGCCCAATTCATCCACGGAAGTACAGCCGTTTCTGGTCACAGTCAACTTAATATAAACAACACCTGCCTGCAGCCAAGTAACCGTTGGGTTCTGGCTAAAGGAAGTCTGCGGTGAAGCCCAAGGGCCAAAATCCCAAAAGTATTGTGCGCCTGCGCCGTTGCTGGTAGCTGAGAAGGTGCCTTGGTCGCCTACACAGAAAAAGTCATTACCATTGATTTCAGCGACTGCCTCATCATCAATCGTGATGACGATTTGATTGGATTCCAGCCATTCACATGGAACCCTTCTTGTGCAGCGCACAAAATAGGTAGTCTCACTAAGCGGGCCTGGGTCGTAGCTTGGGCCAGTAGCAGTCGGGATGGCGGTCCATAGATTCTGGTCGAAAGGGCCAGGAATGGTGGAGTACATCCAAAGGTACTGAAGTTGGCCAGTGCCACCAGTCGCTGGTGAAATAGAAAGGATGGGGGCTGGGTCGTTGCCTGGGCCACAAAGCGTTTGGTTGCAGCAAATTTCGCCTGGGTCTGTCACGTTGACACAAGGAGGGTCAACCAAAGTTACGGTAGCGGTACCATTGCAACCATCAGCAGATGTCACGTTCACGGTATAAGTGCCGGCAGGCAAGCCAGAGATGTTTGCACTGTTTGCGCCAGTGTTCCACTGATAAGTGTAAGGCGCAGTACCACCACTCACCACCGTAGCAAGTGAACCTGTGGCGCCACCAACGATGGTGATGGGAGTCACGATGGTGATGCTAACGTTGAGGACACTGGAACCATTGTTCACGGAGGTCATGCCCATGACGGCACAGCCCTTTGAATCGGTTGCCGTCACGGCAAATGCACCAGTGTTAAGGTTGGAAATGGTGGCAGTTGTGCCGCCATTGCTCCAAGCGAAGGTGTAGCCGGGTGTGCCCCCGGAAGCTACCGCAGTAGCCGAACCCAGCGTGTTGCAATTGCCATTTACGCTCGTCACCGAAACGGAAACCTGCGTCGGTTGGCCAACGAATGCGCTGGTGAAAGCGGTACAACCCGATGTTTGGGAAGTGACGGTCACAAAATAAGTGCCCGTGGCCAGGTTGCCGATGGTCTGGTTGGTGCTGCCATTGCTCCACAAATAGGTGATGGTTCCAGTAGCACCAGAAGCTGTGGCGGTAGCGCTTCCCGTGCTGGTGTTGAAGCAGTTTGCTGCTGTACCTGTTGCCGTTACGGAAATAGCAGATGAACCAGATACTGTCACTTGGTCAACTGCGGTGCAACCATTAGCATCGGTAACGGTAACAGAATAGTTACCTGCCGTCAGGTTGTTGAGGACGGAGGTGGTAGCGCCCGTGTTCCAGAGGTAGCTAAATGGTGCAGTACCCGTGCCCGGTGTCACCATTGCGGAAGCCGAGCCATTTGCGGCGCAGCCGCTGCTGACGCCCATGATGTGGAGGTCAATGCCGGGTATGCCGCCAACGGTGGTTTGGGCAGTCGCTCCGCAACCTTGCGCATCGGTCACGATGACGCTGTAATTGCCGGGGGCAAGTCCAGAGATGGTTGCAGTGGTACTGCCGTTGTTCCAAAGATAGGTGTATGGAGCTACTCCGCCAGAGGCTACCACGGTGGCAGAGCCAGTGGGGTTGCCACAAGGTGAGGCTGGCGTCGCATTGGCATTCAGGAAAATGCTGGATTGTGGCACCAAAACCGCAACTGCCGTATTGGTGCAGCCGAGGAAGTCCGTTACTGTCACGGAGTAGCTACCGGGCAACAAACCACTAACCGTAGTTTGGGTAGAGCCGTTGCTCCAAAGTACGGTGTAGGGTGCTGTTCCACCTGATGGAGCCACAGTGGCAGTGCCAGTGGGGTTTCCAGCACCACATGCTGGGTTTACCACGGTCACGTTGACGTTGATTTGGCCGGGGTTGCCCACCGTGCTGGTGCCCGTGATGGTGCAACCGTTTACATCTGTCACCGTCACGCTGTAAGTGCCTGGCCCAAGGTTCTCGTTTACCGAGCCTGTCGCACCATTGTTCCATGCGTAGGTGTAGGGTGGGGTGCCGCCCGTCACGATTGCCTCAACGCTGGCATCGCAGAAGTTGAAGCAGGCAAGGCCCTGTACCAGCATGGTGATGTTCAATGCACTGGAAATGTTGGCGCAGTTAACGGCTTGGCAGCCATTGGCATCCGTTACCGTCACGCAATGTAGCCCATTGGAAAGGCCGGAAACGCTTGCCGTGGTAGCACCAGTGTCCCAGAGGTAGTTGTATCCGCCTGTGCCGCCCGTTGCATTGGCGGTGGCGTTGCCGCCACCTGTGCAAGGGTTACCTGTGGAAATGTTCACGGCTACTGCGTTGGGCTGGGTGAGGTTAAAGGATGCGTTGGCTTGTGCGCCGTTGGCATCTGTCACGGTTACTCCATAGCTGCCTGCGCCGATGCTTTGAAGGACGTTGCTGTTGGCACCGTTGCTCCAGAGGTAAGTGTAAGGTGTAACACCGCCAGTTGCGTTAGCGGTAACGGCCCCATTGGTATAGGCGTTGCAAGTAGGGCTGATGCCCGAAATGGAAACGCTGACTTGTGCTCCAATTAGCGTTGGAAGCAGGCAAGCCAATGCCACAAATAAAAAGTGGGAAAAACCCAAGAGAGAAGTTCTCAGGTGTTGAATTGGATTCATAGTTTGCAAATTTTGGTAATAATTATAAAAAGTTAGCCGAGTGTCAAGCCCGGAGATAAAAGCAATTGTCAGTAAATGTTTCGAGTGGAATGAGCCAGCTAAATCAAAAAACGCCAAAAAACGAATTGTCAAAACCTTAAAACCAAATTTTTACGAATGTTCAATCTGTCAAGTAAAATTTAGTGTTTCTACAATTGGCTCGGAATGCGATTCTGGTAGATGAATGGTGGACAAGAATGCAATAAAATCATTCTTGTACGCTATATTGATTGTGTTAAATCGGTATTGGTGAGTATAGTCAAGTGCGAAGGTACACTTGTTGTTTAATTTCTCCAAACTGATTTTGAAACTTGGTAGGTAATTGTAGTATTGGTGTTTTTTTAAATTGAATTCCATTGCAGGTCCGCACCTTGCAACACGACTTTTTTCCAAAGAAAAAAGGCATGAAACAGCAGTCAGAAGTTTTTCGCTCCTTTTTTTCTGCGTTTCATGCCTTCTTTTCCCAAAAAATCAAACTTGTTTTAATCCGTGAGCAACATCATTTTGGTCGCCGTGTCCGAACCCGCAGCCAAGCGGTAGTACAGAATACCAGCGCTTATTCCCAACTCCTCACGGGATATTCGGACTTCGTTGTAGCCCTTTTGGTATTGGCCGTTCATCACCTTCAGCACCCTTCCGGTGGCGTCGGTGATAGTCAACTGCGCATTTGCCGCTTCCGGCAACCGGAACCCGATGATGGTTTCCTTGTTGAACGGGTTGGGCTTGTTCTGGAACAGTTCAAAACCTGCAACCGCCTCGTTTTCAGTAAATTGCAACCGAAGGTCAAGTAGCTCGCCACCCTGGCTGTATGCCTCGGAGCGGGCAAAACGGTCGCTCAACCAGAGCGCATCTGCCAGGGTCACTGGCTTCTTTGCCCGGAAAACCATCGTGAAATCCGGCAATTCCACTTGGCGCTCCCCATGTTGGTTCCAACTGGCGATGATGGCTCCTTCGTCCATTTTGGTGAAACCAAAGTTCGCTGCTGTCGCCTCGCCTTCCCCGATTTCCACGAACTCCAACATGCTTTGGTCAAAGTCGAGGGTGAACTGGTAGCCGTCCACCTCATGGACTATCGCACGGAAGGTTAAGGAGTAGGTTTGCCCAGCCAAGAGCCTTTGATTTTGTGTTTCAAATGCCATCGTGCCACTGCTCCGCTCCTCGTTCCCTTCGTCATTGAAGCTGTAAGAGGTGTTCACGTCACCAATCTTCACCGCCACAAAGTCCGCATGGAGGGTGGAGGCTGGTATGTCGTTGATGTTGATGATTTCCGGGAAAACCTCGAACCAAGGATTCGTCGGCACTGGGAACACATACCCTTTGTCCACAAACCGCCACGCCGTGTTGCTTGGGAAATCGCTGTTGATATGGAGTATCAATTTTCGGATTTCTACCAAGTCAAAGGTGGTGATGGTTTTGGAGTTGTTCACGTCCGCAGCAATCAGCTTGTAGGGCGAGTTCAGTAGTTCGATGTTCAAAATATGCTTGCTCATCAGCACCAAATCGTAGGTCGTAACGCCTGCCAGGGGGTTGTTGTCCTTGCTCGGCACCACCGTGATGTCTTGTCCAACTGGTATGTTGGAGAAGAAGAACGCACCCGTTGCAGAAGTCGAGGAAGGAGCATTTTGACCACTTATGCTCACCGTCACACCACCGACCGGGGCATTGTTTTCGTTCAAAATCTGGCCGCCGAGGTTCACCACTACTAATGTGTCCTCTGGGCATTGGCCCATATTGGCTTGAACGTCTATGGTAGTGGTGCAAAAAGCTTGCGTACCCGAATCATCCGTGAACCAAATCTCCACCGTATCCAACCCCACGTCCTGGCATTCGTACAACTTCGTAGTGTCGTTCACATCCGGTGAGAAGGAGATGGCGATGATGGCAGCGCAGTTGTCCGTCGTGCCTGCATCCAATTGGCTCGCATTTACCGTGACCATTGGCGGGAGCGTGTTCATTATCCCAACAATCAGCCCAGTCACGCAAGCCACATTCGGTGCTTTGCAGTCCTCGACCTCAAAGGACGCAGAGCAAATGGTTGCATTGTTGCAGCCATCGTTTGCTGTGAAGGTCGTGGTAAATATGCCCGGCCCTGATGTGAACGGCCCAAAACCCGCCCCAAGTCCCGGCGTGAATGCCGTAATCGTCAACTGCCCGCTGCAATCCAATACTGTCGGCATTGGAATGGTAAAGGTCGCTGCGCAACCAGTGCTATCCTGTATGCAAACATCTGGTATGTCGCAGCTCACGAACACTGGGTTAACCGTGTCAATGACTTTGATGGTCTGTTGGTAAATGATGACACCATCCCATGGGTCGGAATCAGGGTCGGTGTCCGGGCCGAATTGGTCATTGGCATTGGTTGCATTTGGCTTTTGCGTGGCCGTCCAACTGTCCCGGAAAGTCCTGCTGTCGCAATCGCCGTCACCATCGAGGTCGCACTGTGGGAAAGGCAGGCCGAGCTGGCTCTCCGGCACTTCGACCACTTCTTGGTCCTTAATGGCACCTTGAACGCACCAGTTGATGACCTCCCAAGTCCGCACGATTTTGTAGCAGGCATCTGGCACTACCGTGAACGGGCTGTCCTCGAAGGATACCGCTATCATCTCACAACTGCTAAAGAATACAGTCGGCTCCCCAAAATCCGGCACCGATTGCCCACAGTTCACGGTGATGTCCGCTGGGAACGACACCACAAAATCCGAAACATGGTCCACGAAGATGGTTTGGGTGCAAAGGCCGGATTCTTGCCCTTGCGCATCTGCGGCCTTCCATGTCCTCGTCAAAGTACCTTCTTTGCACTGCGTAATATTGCTCGCAAAAGTGCGGGTCACGGTGATGCTGGTGCAGTTGTCGGTAAACACGGGTTGGCCAAAATTGGCGTCCAGCAACTGGCTTTTGGCAGGTTGGTTGTTGCCGAGGGAAGCGAGCTGCGCCTCAAAATTGTTTACAAAAAAGTCACAGGTAATCCGCTGGTTTGGCGGGCAAGTGGCCAGCACTGGCGGCTGCTTGTCGTTCACGTTCACCTCCACCATGCAGTCGTTGAAGTTGCCAAAACAATCGAATACCCGGAATACCACCATGATGGGGCTATTGGCCACGTCCTCGCAGCAGAACACCACCGACGGGCCAAAAACCGTGTCGTCGTGGCCGTCGTTGCACAAATCTGTCATGCGCCGAACCTCGAAATGGTGGATGCAGCAGTTGTCCGTGCTGCCTGTATTGAAGACGCTTGCCAAGACGGTGGCCGTTGGGTTTGCACCAGACGGCAAGTCAACTTCCGTGAAGCCGACACAAACCGCAGTCGGCGTTGTGTTGTCCACCACCGTTACCGGCACGGTGATGCTCGTCGAATTGCCGCAGGCATCCGTGGCGATATAGGTCACTGGGTGGGTCCCAATGGACAGTCCCGGAGCAGGTATGGTACCGCCGTTGGTGCCGTCCATCCCGTTCAGGTAGATGGCCTCGCCCACGGAGGTCAGTATTTGGACGGTCACGGCGTTGCAGTTGTCGCTGATGGTCGGCGGCAAGAGCAGGCCGGTGGAGCGGCAGGGCGCAGGGTGTGCCGCTGGCACATTTACGCTCACGCTAAATGGCGTCCGTGTGATGGTCGGGCCTACCTTGTCCGCAATCTTGATGACCTGTACATTGTCTTCTCCTCCCACACCGGTGGTAATAATGGTGCCATTGCACCAATCAATCACCGTCCAAGTGCGCAAGATTTTGAAGCTGGTGCCGCATACCGCCAACACTTGGTCAGAATGCAGCACGTTGTAGCCACAAATGGTGCTGACGCTCACGTTCACCACACCGGAGCCAGTATTGGAAAGGGTGGTGGCTGGGAGCGTTGGACTTACGTCAATGCCCTCTTCCAGCGGGTCCACGTCCACAATGGTTGGGTGCAATGCCGTTGGGTTGATGATATTCGGATGCGCATTGTATTGCGTACAACTCCAAGTGATGTCGTCCGGGAAGTCAACCGGAGGGCGCACCACGTCGATGTTTTGCACACAATTCGTTATGCTCATATTCCCTTGATTGTCAGTGGCTTTGTACGTCCTGCGAACCCTGTAAATGCCATCGTCGCAGATGTTGTTGTCAATGGTCTGCTGCCCAACGAGGGTGATGACCGGGTTTGGGTCACAGTTGTCAATGGCAACTGGTGGCGGCACGTTCGCCAAGTTCGAGGTGCAAGCAATCTCCAACGGAGTGCTTGGACAATTGAACACGGGCGCCATTTTGTCCTCAATGAAAATCTGGCCCCAGCAAGCATTTTTATAAACCTTGTCCATGACTTTGACGGTCAAGTATTGGCCAATATAGCTGCCACTGATTTCGTGTACGTTGGGAGTGGCGGGGTTCAGGTCTGGCACTGGTGCGCCCCAGGCATCCGTCACCATGAAGACTTGGTAGTAAGTACCGAGCGGCAAGGTGTTTGGGTTGGAGCAAAGCGGGAACTCTCCCTCCAAAATCATGTTCGGCGTAAGGCCGATTTCGCAGTTTTGGTTGAGCGAAACCTGCACCAAGTCATTGCAAGAAATACTGGTGTTCAGCAAGCTCCAGCAGTTGGTGAGCAGGGTGGGGTCGTCAGAGCCGCCGCTGTCGCCAATCCAGCCAGCGTTGCTCGTCAAGGGGTTAGGGCCTGCGTCGGAAAGGTCGCTGACCACAAACGGAGCAAAGCAATTGGCCACAGTTCCGAATACCTCCGCTTGATTCTTTAAGACAACGGGCGCACCCGGTGCATCTGGATTCACTTCAAAGCGGAACCGCAACACGATGCGCTGGCCCGGCATCAAAAGCCCTCCACCAGCCAAGAGGTCGCCACTTCCATTGTAGGCTGCATTCACCAAAGGATTGGTGCTTGCGTTGGTAACTGCGCCAAGTGCCCCCACGGGTACGATTTGAGGTGTTTGCGTGATGGCCACAAATGCACTTCCAAGATTGGTAGGAGAGCTTAGGTTGTCAATAATGCTCAAACCGTTGAGGTTCGTGCTTCCCATGTTTTCGACAATGAGTTCCGTGATTACATCAAAATTTCCCGGTATGCCACTGGTCGCAAAGCTGATGCCAGCGAAGTATTTGGCAATCCGAATGCCCGGAGGCACCGCCAACACCGTAAATGTTCGGGTACAACTGGTGGAAGCGACGAGTGGACAAGTGCTATCGTAAGTGAAGGTCACGGTAGTGCTGCCTCCGCATACGCTGGGCGCACCCGTGCTGTTGTTGGTCAATATGCCGCAACCGCCGCTCGCATTGGCGGAAGCCAACCATGCATTGTAAGCTGCGTCAATTTGCGCTTGGGTTGAGGATGGTGGCATAATAAAATCATCCGGGCAGTTCAAAACTACTGGTGGTGCCGCCGTCACGGTAAACGTGGCTTGGCACGAAGTAGAAAGCGCTGGGCAACTGCTCGCATAGTTAAAAGTCACCGTCGTGGAGCCGCCACAAGCGGATGGTGCCCCTGTATTGGTGTTGGTCAAAAGACCGTCACAGCCGCCTACTGTTGTTGCCGTGGCCAACCAATTTGCGAAAGCAGCATCAACCTCCGCTTGCGTTTGGCAAGCGTTAACCGTTGTGTTTGCTGGGCAAGTGAGTGTCACGTTGGGAGCTGCCGTAACCGTAAATATGGCTTGGCAAGTGGTCGTGAATGGCGCACATTGGCTGGTATAAGTGAAAGTCACGGTCGTCGAGCCGCCGCAGGCATCGGGAGCGCCCATGTTGTTGTTGGTCAAGACGCCGTTGCAGCCACCAGAAGCAGTTACGCCCGCCAGCCAATTTGCGAAAGCAGCATCCACGGCTGCCTGCGTTTGGCAAGCAGCCACGGTCTCATTTGCTGCGCAATTTAGTGTCACGCCAGGAGCGGCTTCCACCGTAAACGTTGCTTGGCAGGTCGTGGTCAATGGCGCACAACTGCTCGTGTAGGTGAATGTCACCGTCCTTGTGCCGCCACATGCTGGTGGCGCACCCATGCTGTTGTTGGTCAAAACCCCATTGCACCCACCTGCTGCCGACGCCGTAGCCAACCAAGCGGCATACGCAGCATCCACGGCTGCT
Source organism: Saprospiraceae bacterium UBA6168 (assembly GCA_002435785.1). Classification (GTDB taxonomy): domain Bacteria; phylum Bacteroidota; class Bacteroidia; order Chitinophagales; family Saprospiraceae; genus UBA6168. Next base: position 126,872 of record DIUC01000023.1, read on the forward strand.
TGGGTTTGGCATGCCGCTGCTATCATGTTGACGGGACAGGAGATGGATGGTGCTGGCGGTGCAGTGACGGTGAAGGTCGCTTGGCAGGCGGTGGTGAGCGGGGTGCAACTGTTTGAATAAATGAACGTCACCGTTTTTGAGCCACCACATGCAGGCGGCGCACTGCCTCCATTGTGGCTCAATGTTCCATTGCAGCCGCCGTCGGCAGATACAGTTGCCAACCATGCCGAATAGGCATTGTCCACATCCGCTTGCGTTTGACAGGATGGGAAAGCGGTATTCACTGGACAAGTCAGGGTAACAGTTGGAGGCGCAGTGACCGTAAAAGTTGCCTGGCAAGTGGTTGTTTGCGGAAGACAACTACTGGTATAAGTGAACGTCACGGTTGTTGAACCACCACAGGCCAAAGGCGCACCCGTGCTGTTGTTGGTCAAAACACCCAGACAGGGGTTGACCACAGAAACGGTGGCCAACCAAGCGGCATATTTTGCATTAATGGCTGCTTGGGACTGGCATGGGCCTTCGGTTGCGTCCATTGGGCAAATCAGCACCACGCCAAGTGGTGCATCCACCGTGAAGGTGGCCATACAGGTCGTGGTGAACGGTGCGCAACTGTTGGTATAGGTGAAGGTGACCGTTGAAGTGCCACCCGTGCAGACGTCTGGTGCGCCCGTGCCGTTGTTGGAAATCGCCCCGTTGCAGCCGCCACTGGCGGAAACGGTGGCCAGCCAAGCTGCATATTTGGCGTCAATGGCCGCCTGTGTCTGGCAGGCTGCTTCCGTAACGTTGGCAGGGCAACTCAGCGTCACGGTAGCTGGTGCAGCTACGGTGAAGGTCGCCGTGCAGTTTGTTGCCAATGGTGCGCAACTGCTGTTGTAGGTGAAAGTGACCGTTGAAGTGCCGCCCGTGCAAACGTCTGGGGCACCTGTGCCGTTGTTGGAAAGCGCTCCAATGCACCCACCGCTGGCAGTGGCAGTGGCGAGCCAAGCTACAAATTTGGCGTCAATGACCGCCTGCGTTTGACAGGCTGCCTCGGTCACGTTCGCCGGACAATTTAACACCACAGGTGGCGGAGGCATGACCGTGAAAAAGGCAGTGCATGAAATGGAAAATGGCGCACAACTGCTGAAATAGGTAAAAGTCACCGCTGAGGTGCCACCCGTGCAAACGTCGGGAGCACCCGTGCTATCATTGATAAACGTGCCGGTGCAACCACCACTGCCAGTAACGGAGGCCAGCCAAGTATTGTACTTGGCATTGATGGCCGCCTGTGTCTGACAAGCGGCTTCTGTTTGGTTCACAGGACAATTGAGCACCAACGGTGCTGGTGGAGCAACGGTGAATGTTGCTTGACAAGTGGTAACAAACGGTGCGCAACTGCTGGTATAGGTGAACGTCACGGTGGATGTCCCCCCCGTGCATACGTCTGGGGCACCAGTACCGTTGTTGATTAAAGTGCCATTGCATCCGCCGCTGGCAGTTGCCGTAGCCAGCCAAGCTGCATATTTTGCATTGATGGCTCCTTGGGTCTGGCAGGCAACCTCTGTTTGGTTAACTGGGCAGTTAATGGAGGTTGGTGCTGGTGCTGCATTTACCGTAAATGTTGCTGAACATGTAGTGGTTAGGGGCGCACAGGTACTTGTATAGGTAAAGGTTACCGTCCTTGTCCCTCCGCAAGCGGGAGGTGGCCCCGAACTGTTGTTGGTCAAAGTACCATTGCAACCGCCGTTGGCGGTGACGGAGGCCAACCAAGCATTGTATGCTGCGTCAATAGCAGCTTGCGTTTGGCAGGAGGCCTCCGTTTGGTTGGCCGGGCATGTCAACACTACGTTCGCCGGGGCGCTAACGGTAAAGGTGGCCTCGCAAGTGGTCGTAAATGGGGAACAAGTGCTGGTATAAGTGAACGTCACCGTTCTTGAGCCTCCACAGGCAGGAGGTGCATCTGTGCCGTTGTTGGTCAAAATACCGCCGCAACCGCCACTTGCAGCGGCCGTTGCCAGCCATGCTGCGTACTTGACATCAATGCTGTCTTGGGACTGGCAGGCAGCTTCCACGGTGTTTAGCGGACAAGTCAGGATCACCGCTGGGGCAGGGTTCACCGTGAAGGTTCTGATGCAAGTAACAGCCGGCTCACAATTATTGGTTACGGTAAATGTGATAGTTGCCGTGCCTCCGCAAGCAGATGGCGGCCCAACGTTATCGTTGGTCAAAACCGAATTGCACCCACCTGAAAATGTGGCATCGCTCAGCCAATCAAAGTATTTATTGTTGATGGCAGCTTGTGTTTGACAGGCCGCCTCTATTACGTTGTTCGGGCAGTTTAATGAAACAATTGGCGCTGGCGCAACGCTAAAGGTTGAGGAGCAAGCTGCCGTATTGTTGCAGTCGTCAGTCGCTGTGAAATTGACGGTTGTACTGCCTCCGCAAATGCTGGGCGGCATTGCACCGGCAAGCCCAGTGGTGGCAGGCGGCCCACAATTATCAATTGCCGAGAAACCTGCAATCCAGGTATTAAAACTTGCGGTCAAATTGGGTGGGCAAGACGGCAAGCTCACGGATGCGGGACACGTCACGGTCGGTGGCGTTGGGTCCGTCACTGTTACGTCAAACATACATTGATTGACACAAGTGAATAGGGACACCTCCAGTGAGAGCGTAAATCCGCCGCCACAAACGCCAGCGGCGTTGACCGTCACGGATTGGCTAGTCGAGGAACCGACAATGGTGCCGTTTCCCATGATTGTCCAAGTATAAGAATCCATGCCTGCTGGTCCACTGAAAAGGATACCTGCTTGGTTCGGGCAAGCATTTGCAGGCCCCGAAATGATGCAAGTAGGCGGAACCGTGCAACAATCTGGGGCTGCCCCTGAAATGTTCGCTGAACATGCCGTTGGCAACAAGGGGTCAGGGCATGGCCCTCCAGTTTCTATTGCAATATCAACATTGTAGGAGGTGCCATAAGGGTAAGTCAACGAGATTATTCCCATGGTCGGGCCTCCGTCACCTTCATTTGTCAGGCAGACCGCTGCTGAGGGCGAATTGAGCGCATTGGGGTCGGTACCAATGTAGTTGCCATTTTGCCCAAAAATTGGGATGTTCAAAGTGTATGTTCCGCCAGGGCTGCAAGTTGCCATGGGGGTGCCGGTTTCCAGTACGCAGTACAAGTCACCATTTCCGCAGCCATTTCTCGCTTGAAAACTTGTTACTCCAAGGTCTATGTCGTCATCTTGGTCCCAAATAGCCAGGTAAAAGTTGGTGGCTTGGTCAAAATTGGGCGTGAAGAGGGTAATCCAATTGTTTGCGGTTGCTTGGCCACAATGGTAAAAGATGAGGTTGTTGCAATCACCGCTTTGGTATTGCGGAGCAGCCCCAGTTCCCGTCGTCGGGTTTGCAGAATAGTATAGTGCCCATCCAAGGTCGTCCAACATGGGGTCTTCATTGATTTGAATTTGAAAAGTGCCCACGTTGGGACGAACGTCAAAATTGATGAAAATGATTTCCCTTCCCGCTATTGGGTTGTTTGGCGTGTCAACTGGCAGACCCGTTATGGGGTCAATACAGTTCATTACCGTGATTGGGAATGCGGCAGGATTATAGGTACAGCCAAACTGCGCCACAATATTGGATTGAATATCAGGAGTACTGGAGCACCTAATGATACCGTTTGGCGCATTGTTAGGGGGCGGGTTTTCATTGACCGTGCCGTTGACGTTCCAAGCAGCCCCCTCCGTCCAGCGCTGCGAGCATTCGCAGGGCGTGTCGTTTTGGGCCACCATTTTGATGGAGAACAGGAAAAGTGCAAGTAGGGGGAATAACCTTGTGCGGTTGAGTAAAGGACGAGAATCGTTTTGACCGCTGGGGTCAATGGGCAGGGTTGGTTTTAATTGCCACCTGCTTTTGGGAAATGTAAAATTCATCATTGATTTGGATTATAATACAGTGAATAAAATGACAGTCCTGTGGCTGGACGTGCCAGCGCAGGCTATTAAATCGGAGTCTGGGCAGATTGCTATTTTGACTGTTGTCTTGGGTGTGTGGTTTCTCTTGTTACGTTTAGTCGGAGTTGTGACTATTGTAGTTTATATCTAATATAATGCCAATTTTATAAATTGATATTGTAATGTGTAAAATATTGATTTTCAGTTTTTTACAACAAAAAAGCCGGACAGCGAAACTCGCTGCCCGGCTTTTTTGTGCCAATTCCTGACTACTTAACCTCCCGTTTTTTCCCGCTTGGCCTGCAAGATGTGGTCAATTACCTCTGGCAATTGCTCGGCCCCGATGCGCTTGGAGAGGATGGTCTTGTCCTTGTCTAGCACATAAACTTGCGGGGTGGTCTTGATGTCGTACAGCGTTTTGTAGCGGCTGCGGTGGTAGGGGTCCACGGCGTTGAAGAACACGTCCATCTCCTTTTCGGCAATGGTCGTCCAGCATTTGTCCACTTCTTTCATGGAGAGATTTCCAGCATCGTCACGGGTGGCAAGGGAAGTGCAAATGGCGAAAACCGCCACGCCTTTGTCTTTGTAATCCTTGGCAAATTTCACCATCTCCGGCATGGATTTCTTACAGTGGCCGCAGTCTGGGTCCCAGAAGAACAGCACGGTGAGGGGCGACTGAAAATCGTGGAGCCAGATTTTCTCATTTTTATGGGTCAGCATCTCGATGTTGGGCGTCACCTTGCCAATGAGCAGTGGGGCGAGCTTGTCTGCATTTTCGATGATTTTTTTCAACTGCTCCTCTTCGGTCCAAGGTGCGAGACCGGTTTTGTAGTATTTATGGGCGATATGGACATAGACGGCATCCATGCCCACGATGTTGGACTTGGCAAACTGGTTCAGGAAATGGATAAGGTAGAACTTGAAATTGTCCTCGGCTGTCCGCATCTTTCCAAGTACCTTGTCAACGGCGAGGATGAGGGAATCGGGGTGCTGCACCGTCATCTTGTTGATGAAATGCTCAACTTTTGGGAACAAGAAAGGGGTACGGACCAACTTGGGGTCGGCAAGGTCAAGGTTGTCGAACCAGTGCGAGCGCATCCAATAAAAGGCTTGGAGGTCCTTGTCCTTTTGCTCCCCCTCAAACTTGGGAGGGTCGAGCGGCATATTGGCCTTGATGACCAAGGCGGTCATTGATTTTGGAAATTGGGCGACGATGTTTTTTTGGTGTGCCATAACTTCGTCGTCGAGCACCTTTATCTTCTCCTCGATTTTGACTTTTTTCTTTTCGTCGTCCTTGGCTTCTTCCAATTGCTTTTTGAGGTCGTCCGCCTTTGGTCGGCGGTCGGTTATGAATTTCAAATAGTCGTAAAAGCGCTTGTTATCCTCCGACCCGGTGATTTTCACGTTGCCGCTTAAGTCGGATATTTTGGTCTCCAAGCTGAACCATTGGTTGTCGTCGTCAATCAGCAGTTGGATAAACTGGTTGTCGGGTGGCAGGACAATAAGGTACATGCCTCCAGTCAACTTTTCGTTCCCTTCAAAGTAAAACCGACCATCCGGTTCCGCATAAGCGGTATCCTTTAAGTATTGCTTGTCGCCGAAATAGTAGCCAAGGTAGGCTTCCTTCTGCTGGTACCCCTCTATTTTGACCTTTATTTGAAAGCCAGGTTTTTGAGAAAAAAGGAGGGGGAAGGCGGTAAAAAATGCGATTAGAAAAGTGAGAAAATGCTTCATTTATGGACTAATTTTAGTTTGGGTAATCAGGAAGAGAATATTTTTCCCAAAATTACACAGTGGCATCAAATGCGCCAAAAAAACGAAAACCCTGCAAGGATGTTGCAGGGTTTTCGTTGGATTTGGCTTGCGTTAACGAAGTGTCACATCTTGTTTGCACCAGAAAAAAGCCTGCTCCAGTTGATGCCATTTCCTATGCTGCCATTTTTCGTGGAAAACCAAATGAACAGCGGCTTGCCCACGATATGGTCTTCCGGCACGAAGCCCCATACCCGGCTGTCCTCGGAGTTGTGGCGGTTGTCGCCCATCATCCAATAGTAGTTCATCTTGAAGGTGTAGCTGGTGGCTTCTTGGCCATTGATGAAGATTTTGCCATCCTTCTGCTCCAATTTATTGCCTTCATAAACGCCAATCACCCTTTTGTACAACGCAATGCTCTGTGGGTTGATGGCGACGGTAGCTCCATTTTTCGGGATATAAACGGGGCCGTAGTTGTCGTTGGTCCAATTGCCAAAGTTGACGGGGTCGTGCGGGAAGTACTTATTGCCACCGAGTTTATCCATTGGGTAAAAATCAACTTTTATGGCCGGGTCCATCGCTTTTATTTTCTCAGCTTGCTCATTGTCGAGAAAATAGATTCCCTCATTGATGTACGCCTCTTGGGTATTGACGCCAATTTCATCCAATTTTTCCCTGTTCAGTGGACCAGTCGGAGAAACCACCGTGTACAGGAATTGCATGTGCTTTGGGTTCTGTGCGGGAGCGCCGTTGATGACCACCTGTCGGTCAACCACCTTGAGGCTGTCCCCCGGCATACCGATGCACCGCTTTATATAGTGGTCTTTTTTGTCAATGGGGCGCACCACCAAGTCGGCGTTTCCGGTCTTGATTTGCAGGAAACGCTGCATCTGCTGGGGGTCGCCACCAGCACCCCTGCGGTAGTCGTGTATGGTCCAAGTCCGTTCGGGGAAAACATAAACGCTGTCTCCTTCGGGATAATTGAAAACGACGGGGTCGTACCGTTCCACCTCATTGATGGCGGGGAGCCGGTAGAACGGCAGGTTCGGCTTGGAGATGTAGCTTTCGGCGTCCACGAACGGCAAGCGGTTGTGCAGCAACGGGAACATCAGCACAGTCTTCGGGGTACGTATGCCGTAGTGCGCTTTGCTCACGAACAAGAAGTCGCCGACCTTCAACGAACCCTCCATCGAGGAGGTGGGTATCACGTAGGCTTCGATGAGGAACATGCGGATGAAAGCAGCCGCAAACACTGCAAAAACAATGGCCTCGGTCCACTCACGGGCTGGGTTTTTGGCGTAGGGGTTCTGGCGGTTCAGCTTCTGGAGTTCCCGGGTGTTGTTGCTTTTTTGTGCCTCCAATATTTTGTTCCGGTACTCCTTTTCTGCCTCCAAGGTAGGGCCGAGGTACTTGTCGTCCTTGTTTTTTCCAATGGAATAAAAGATGGCTGGCGCAAAAATCACCGCCAAGGCCGAATGCACGAACTTGTATTTTCCGAAGGAGCGCACCATGTCCACGCACAGTCCGACGTAGATGAACAAATTGACGATTGGGAAAAGCAGCCAAAGCGCATGGCTGGGCTTTTGGCCGACCAGCTTGCACATTTCAACGAAATTTACGCCGGGAATCAGTGCTTTTTTGCCGTCAACGCCTGCTTTTTCAAACAGCTTCATCATCGTGATGCTGAACAGGATATAGGTGATAATCAGGAAAATCAGAATTTCCATAAATTGAAAGGAAAGGGTAAAAAGATAATTGAGAAAAAAGGCGCTCAGGCGCTTGTTACGGGCGGCAAAGATAACCCAAAATACAAGCTGCCAATTGGAAAGTAATGACTAATTCAACCCATCATTCGACGAAGCCCTCCACGTAGAGCTTCTCGCCCTTTTTTTGGTGGTTGAAGTACACCGTGACTTTTTTATAAAAATACCCTTGTTTTCGGGCATCGAACACCACTTTCACGAAGCCTTCTTCCCCAGGCAGGATGGGCGTTTCCGTCCATTCGGTGGCGGTGCAGCCGCAGACGGAGCGGACATTGTCCACCAGCAAAGGAGCGTCCCCGGTATTCTTGAAAACGAATTCATGGGGAGAGGGTACATTGAGCTTTAAGTCACCGAAATCGTGCGAGGTAGCCGAAACCCAAACAAAGTTAGGTGCAGTGCTTATTAGCGACTGAAAAAGGAATAGGAAAGGATACAAAATGGTCAGCATGGCAATGTAAATTGTGAATAATGAATCCTTGACTGACCGATAGGAAGTTTGGAACACCGAATCTGGCACTCCCTATCCTTCAATCATCCATTATTTGGTAGCAATGATGTCCCAAGTATGGTCGGCTAGCAGCTTTACCGTGGCTTGGAAGGCCGCTTTGGAGGAGCGTCCCCATTCCTCCGGGGCTACCATTGAGAGGAACTCGCTGCCGTCAGGCCGGGTGTAAAGGTGGTAAACATGGCTGATGAGCGGTTTGAAATTCATGCCTACCTTGTAAATGCGCTCCGAAATCTCCACCCTTTTTTGAATTTCCTGCGCTTGCGAAGCCAATAGTTCCACCTGTTTGCGAATCTGGGCAAGCTGCATGTCCGTCTGCTCATACATGGCGGCTACTGCCAATCCCGTCACTTTGCCCCTGTCAATGGGCTTGATGACGGCGCCCCCCACCGTATGGGCGTAGGGCAAATTATGTGGCGATGCCGTCACGTTCTTTTCATCAATGGGGTTCACAAAATCTTTCTTCATGTTGTCAAAAAATTTCAAGGTTGTGGTTTTTAAGATAACCCTGCTGAAACCCTTGAAACTCGAAACGGTTGAAAAGTTGGGCCTCCTACTACTTTAGGTCAAATTTGCCAGTGCCAGCCAAATGGCCTTTGTTATAGACCTCAACCGTGTATTTACCTTTGTTAAATGCGCCGAGATTAGGGTCCCAAGTGAAGCAAATGTCCGTGACATCCTGGTTGTAGTCGTACTCCTTCATGTAGGTGTAGCGTATTTCCTCACCGGTTTCTTTGCTGAAAAACGTACCGGCACCCAGCTCGTCAATGGCCATTGTTTCCCCAACAGGGTTGAGGATGCGGATGTAAAATGCTTCCGGGCCGGGCTTGGCGATTTTGTTTTCAGTGGTGCGGATGCAGACTTTGAGTTGGTCTACGTTTTTGGCGTATTTTTTCTTGACGGTTTTGCCACTGTTGCGCTCCTTGAGTGGGGTCACGTCCACTTTGTCAATTTTGATGACGGAGGCAAGGTTTACCTTCTCCGTTAGTTTCGTCTTATCGTCAGCAAGTTGTTGTTTTTCAGCCGACAAGGCTGATTTTTCTCCTTCGAGGAGGCTGCTGCGAACGTTGGCACTGTCCAAGGTTGCACTCAGGTTGCGGGTTCGTTCGGAAAGTAGGTCACGTTCCCCTTTCAGGTTGTCAATTTCGGCCTTCATCCGGTCAATTTCGGCGACGTAACCTGCCACTTGGCTGCGCATGTTTTTCATTTCGGCCATTGCCCTGCCATTTTCGTTCCCATTGCGGAGCAGCCCCTCAATCTTGTTTTTTTGCTGCTTTAGCTCTTCTTTTTGCTGGTCAATGATGGCGTTCAATTCTTCGTTGCTGCCACGCATTTCCTCCAGTTCCGACAGGGCCTCTTGGTATTGTTTCTCAAGTTCGATTTTCAGTTTGTCGGCTTCCGCCAATTTGGTGGAATGCGTGTCCATCTGAGAATCCTGCTTGTACTTGTTGCAGAGCAGCGCCCCATTCGTGACCAAAAGGGTGACGATGACGATGCCTGCAATAATCAGGAGCCGTTGTTGAGAGGAATTATTTGTTGCCATAGTTTTATACCGATTTTAATAGCGTTTTTGAAAATAGTGTGGTCAAGCTGCTGGTAATCAATTTGTTGGCTTGGACTAAGGTCGTTGGAAAAACCAATTTTTAATCCCGATTTCCCGCAAAGTTAGCACAAATGCCCATCCATTTGACCCCAAAGGATTTCTTCTAAATACCTACCTTCGCCGCAACGAAAAAAGCAAGTAATGATTGAATCCATTGACATCGCAAATATCCTTTTCCTTGACGTAGAATGTGTCTCTGCTCAGCCCTCTTACGATGACTTGGACGAAACGTTCCAAGAGCTGTGGGCCATCAAGTCCAAAAGTGTGCTGAGAAGAGAGGCTTCCGGCGAGGAAATTGAACAAGCCTACCAAGACAAAGCGGCCATTTATGCGGAGTTTGGCAAAATCATCTGCATCTCCGTCGGTATAGTCGTCAGGGATGCCGACCAAACGCTGAAGGTGCGCCTGAAATCCTTCTCCCACCTCGACGAAAAACAGTTGCTAAAGGACTTTTGTGGCTTGCTCAACCAGCACTACAAAGACCCCAAGAAGCACTATCTATGTGGCCACAACATCAAGGAATTTGACATCCCCTATATTTGCAGGAGGCTGGTAATCAACCAGTTGGAGTTTCCGGCACTGCTTCAGGTCAGCGGCAAAAAACCTTGGGACATTGCCTACCTCCTCGATACGATGGAGCTATGGAAATTCGGTGACTACAAGGCTTATACCTCCCTAAAACTCCTTGCCGCCGTGCTCGGATTTCCCTCGCCAAAGGACGATATTGACGGCAGGGACGTGGGACGGGTGTATTGGGAGGAACAGGACATTGACCGAATTTCGCTCTACTGCGAAAAAGACGTTTTGGCCACCGTGCAGCTTTTCCTGCGTTTCCGAAGGATGCCGATTTTGACGGCAGAACAGGTACACCATGTGCGATGATTGTGGTCGGCCAATTTATTGGGCTGACCGTGGGGCACATTGGTAAAAATCGGCCTACCCAATAAATTGAGTGGCCACCATCTACAGGCACCAAACCAGCACGTAATCTTCCATTTTTTCAAAAAAAACATCAAAGGCCCATTGCCTCTCGTCCTTGTCAATTTTTCCAGCAGTTTTTCCTATTGGCTGATAACCAAATGGTTGGATAAAAATATGCTCCCGAAAATCCAATTGCCGCCGACCGTGCGCCTTGTAAAGCGCTTCTTTTGCGCCCCAATAAAAATGTAGGTGCTCCAGCCGGGTTTCGGGCTTCAAGCTCCCCAATTCTTCTGCGCTCAAGAACTTGTGCGCCAGCACCTCGATTTTCGGGACGATTCGCTGGATGTCAATGCCGGTCGGCGCATTTGCCAAAATGACAGCAACTAACTCGTGCGAGTGGCTGAACGAAAGGTGGAATGGCGTGCCCCAAATATGCGGTTTACCAAACTCATCCTTCAGCACGGGCACCCGGTCCTCATAGCCTGATGAAAGCAGCATTTCGTGCACCAAGTACCTGCTGGCCAGCCACTCCAATCGGCGGCGACCTTTCAGTTTGGTGAGTTCTTCTTGTTCAACCAACTGCAAATCAAGGGCTTGCATAAAAAAAGCCTCCGGCTCTTCCATTCGCCAGATACCCATTACTGCACCACCTTCCAACGATTTTTTTACCAAAAGCCCCATGAATTGTTTGACATTTGCCCCTTATGGCCGCCCAATTTATTGGGCAGGTCATGCTTTGTGAACGGGCCTGCCCAATTAATTGGGTGGCCACAAACTGGTTTGTTTCACAAATAACGCAAACCACTACCACACCGCCAATGCAAGTCACCAAAACCGCCCAACTCACTGGCCACAATGCTGCCATTTTCGCACTCATCGCAGGCACCGACGAGCAACACGTGCTCACTGGCGCTGGTGACGGCTGGGTCGTGCTGTGGGACTTGGCCGCCCCTGATTTGGGCAAGCTCTTGGCAAAAGTGGAAGTGCAGGTTTTTTCGCTTTGTTTGCTGAAAAATGTGCAAAAGATAGTGGCTGGCAACATGGACGGTGGCGTACATTGGATTGACCTGAACGACCCGACGGCCACCAAAAACATCGCCCACCACCAACGTGGCGTGTACGACATCAGGGCGGTTGGAGACCATGTTTTTTCTGCGGGTGGCGATGGAAAACTTAGCCGCTGGTCAATCGCCGAAATGCGCCCCACCGAAAGCTATCAGCTTGCCAATCAAGCACTTAGGTGCATTGACTACTGTGAAATGCGCCAAGAGCTTGCCGTCGGTGGCAGCGATGGGGCCATCTACTTTTTGGATGCCACGACCCTCGAGCTTCGCCATACCATCCGGCCAGCCCACGGCAGTTCCGTCTTTTCATTACGCTATTCGCCCGATGGCAAAAAGCTGTTGAGCGGTGGCCGGGATGCACATTTGAAGGTCTGGGAACTGAGTGATGACTTCAAGCAAATCAGCTCGCAGCCAGCGCATTGGTTCACCATCAATAGCATCGTATTCAGCCCGGACGGTCGCCATTTTGCCACCGGCAGCCGTGACAAGACGATAAAGATTTGGAATGCTGAAAATTTTGAACTGGAAAAAGTGCTGGAAGGTGGCAGGGACGGCGGCCATTTCAACTCGGTGAACAAGGTGCTTTGGCTCCCAATTGGACTGGTTTCGTGCAGCGATGACCGAACAGCAATGCTGTGGAAAGTGAAAAAATGAGCGATGGACTTGCTCCAAAAGAAAAATAGCAAAGCAGCAGCGAAGAGTCGAAGTAACACCGGGTTCGTTTACCTGGGGCTGCTGCCCGCTATGTTTCGAGCGTTTTTGGTTTTAAAAAAAGAGAGCGTGGTTTGCTTTGCTTTAGATTTTTTGTTGCCTAAATCCGCTTGGTGGGTATTCGATAGCCAAAGCAGAGTGCGAAACCATTGATAGTATAACCCCAACTTTTGCCCGGATTTGGGCTTAATTTAAAATCGTCTTTGGTAGTTGTTCGGTAGTAAAGACTGGGCACCAACTCAAGGCCAACATACCATTTAGAAGTTTTGTTAAAAACAATACCCACAGGAACCCCAATGCCTAACTCCAATATTTCTGTTTTTGGAATTACAAATACCAGAGAATCAGGAATGTGCCCTCGTATGGTTTCTCTAACACCGTAAATTTCCACTCCTCCAAATAATTGCGAATTTTTAGTCGGTGGTATCCGCTTTTCCACACCAATTGCAGCGATGTTTTTTGAAGTATTATAGATTAAATCTTTACTCCGCTGATAGTAATCGTCGCTCGCAACCCCAATTTTTGCACGCCAGAATTTATCTTGGTTCGACTTGAAATTGAGCTTGTAATAGGCATTTAATGCTCGTATTCCATGTTGCATGTCCAAGCTCAATTGAAATTCCTGCTTCCGCACAAAATCCTGAGCCTTTGTGGTTCCAATAAAGAGTGTGAAAAAACTGAGCAGTAAAAGAGGGTTTTTCATGTTGAAAAGGATTTTAGGTAAACAATAAGCCTTGGTAAAAAGTAGTGTGGACTTGTAAGCTCTAAAAAAATCACTCATCCGCAAGCGCTACATGTTCAGTGATGGGCAATTGGGTCAAATGAAAAAATGAATTCCTGTACACTGCGGGCAAAGGAATTGCATAGCACATCTCTGCGCTTTTTTGGTTCGTTTGCCAAGGGCTGCTGCCCACTAAATTTCAAGTATTTGTGGTTTTAAAAAAGAGAGCGTAGTTTGCTTTGCTTTAGATTATTTGTTGCCTAAATCCGCTTGGTGGGTATTCGATAGCCAAAACCAATTGCATAGCTGTTGAAACCTGAATTGATGGTGCTGCCGCCACCATTGTAAATCCCGAAATCATCTTTGATGGTCTGCTGGAAACTGACCATTGGGAGGGCTTCCACGCTCACGAACCATTCAGCGGAAGTGTTGAAAATAATTCCTATCGGAAAACCGACCCCGGCAGCCCAATTTGACGATGCCAAGTGCTTGTTCAAGACCTGCTGCCTGGACCTGTCAATTATGCCAAATGGCTCAACCCCAAGAACGAGTTGCGACTTCCTTATCAGTGGTAGTCTCCCTTCAAACCCAAGGCCAACTGACACTTGGTTTTGGCTCAGGAATAGTGTGCTGTTGTCCCTAATCAGTAGGTCGCTATAATGCCCTAGCCTCGCCCGCCAGTATTTGTTTTCTTTGTTTTTAAACTGAAGTTTGTAGTAGGCATTTCGATAATGCAGGCCTTCAAAGGCATCCAAGCTCAAAACGAATTCTTGCAGTCGAGGCACTTGCTGTGATTTCCCCTCCGTGCAAAACCAAAGTGAAATCAACAGGGTCAGAGAAGTAAGGATTACTTGCTTTTTCATAAAAGTTAGGATTTTAGGTGAACAATAAGTTGTTTTGGAAAAAAGGAGTATGGACTTGCAAACGTCCAAATAAATTCGCTCATCTGCAAGTGCCACACTTTTAACAACTGGCAATGGGGCTAAATGAAAAAATGAATTCCTGTTCACTGCGGCAAAGAAACTGCGTGGCATACCTTTGTGCAATAGTCGGTATCGGTGGCATGGAGCGTTTATGCCTACTTTAACCGAATACTATCCTTTTTGAGTAAATGTTAAATGCGGCGTTTTTTTGCAAACCGCTCATTTTCAACCATTTGCAAAAACTGTTAAAAAGCGGCAAGGCGAAACGTTAAACCAATTTAACCTTTAGTTTGAGCAAATCAACGAGCATATCGGGCAAAAACTGGTCGGTCAACGACTACGCAGATGGCATCCTACGGGGCGACCGGGTGGTGCTGGGCCGTGCCATCACCTTGGTGGAGAGCAACCGACCAGAACACCGGGAACTGGCGCAACAGGTGCTGGAAAAATGCCTCCCGCATTCCGGCAAATCATTTCGGATGGGCATCACTGGCCCACCGGGCGTGGGGAAGAGCAGCTTCATTGAGGCGCTTGGCAGCAAAGTGGTGCGGGAGCATGGCCGAAAGTTGGCGGTATTGGCCATTGACCCCAGCAGCCAAATCAGCGGCGGCAGCATCCTCGGCGACAAGACCCGCATGGAGCGCCTGAGCGTCGAGCCAAATGCCTTCATCCGGCCAAGCCCGGCGGGTAGGTCACTTGGCGGCGTCACCAATTGCACCCACGAGTCCATGCTGCTGTGCGAGGCGGCGGGCTTCGACACCATCTTCATCGAAACGGTTGGGGTGGGGCAGAGCGAGACGGCGGTGGCGGGCATGGTGGATTTTTTCCTGCTGCTGCTCATGCCCGGCGCTGGCGACGAGTTGCAGGGCATCAAGCGGGGCATCGTGGAAATGTCCGACCTGATTGCCATCAACAAGGCCGATGGCGACCGCATCGAACTGGCCAAATCCGCTCGCAGGGATTATGCCCAAGCACTTCACCTCTTCCCAGCAAAAGAAAGCGGCTGGCAACCACAGGCGGTCACCTGCTCCTCGCAGACGGGGGAGGGGTTGGCGGAGATTTGGGAGTTGTTGGCTGATTATCAGGAGGTTGTGAGGGGGAATGGGTGGTTTTTGGAGAACCGTAAGGAAATGATGATAGGATGGTTCAGGCTTAGGCTGCAAGATGAATTGTTGAGTAGGTTATATGAAAATCCAGCGATAAAAAATTATTTGCCAAAAATTGAAGCAGCAATATTGAACGGTGAAATTTCAATTTCAAATGGTGTAAAAAAACTCCTATCAAGCTATGATGGCAAGAATTTGTAGTTGATGTTGTTTTATTTTGACTTTAGCTTTGTCCTTCCAACAGCAAAACGAGCAAAATTCAAAAAATGGAAAATTCAAGTGTTCAAATCAAAAGCACGGTCACGCCAAGCGAGTTGCTGGATGGCGTGAAGCAATTGAGTATAACGGAATTGAATGATTTTGTCAAAAAGGTCAAGTTGCTGCATTCGAAGCGGCAGAAAATTAGCCCAACCCAAAAGGAATTGGACTTGATAGCCAAAATCCAAAAACGGCTCTCACCGGACGTTCAAGCAAGGCTCGAATACTTGAGACAGCAAAACACAAGCGGACAAATAACGGAATCGGAATCGGAAGAACTTTTGGCAATAATTGACCTAATTGATGACCTAAACCTTCAGCGGGCCCGTGCTTTGCAGGAATTGTCAGCCCTGAGGCAAATGCCCGAAAAAGAAGTGCTCAGGTTTTTCAACATCTCCCAAGCTCCCAATGTCTGAGCACCATATTTCCAGGGCTATCCGCTTGATGGTGTTTTATCGTGCCAATAACTGCTGCGAATATTGCATGAGTTCAGGCCTACATACCACCAGTGAGTTCCAAATGGAGCATATCATTCCTTTGGCCAAGAATGGAAAGAGCATATCGGAGAACCTGGCACTTGCCTGCCAGGGATGTAATGGCCATAAATTGACGAAGACCCATGCCATTGACCCAGAGACCCAGCAAAAAGTGTCATTGTACAATCCAAGAATGGACGCTTGGAAAGAACATTTTTGTTGGAGCGACGATATGTTGAGGATAATAGGATTGACGCCAATTGGAAGGGCGACCGTAATTGCGTTGAACATGAATCGAGAGAAGGTAATCAACTTAAGAGCTGTGTTAAAAGAAAGCCGACTCCACCCGCCGGGTCATTCCCTTTGATACCCCCTGCCGTTTTGTCACCCCTACCTCGCCCATTTTCTGCCATTTCTCACCAGTTTTTTCCAAATAACGAACAAAAAGTCAGTCAACCCCGGCTGGCATGTGTATTGATTGGCCATGAAGAGCAAACCATTTTTGAACTAAAAAATAAAATAAAATCTCAATGGGTAAAATAATAGGAATTGACTTAGGAACAACCAACTCTTGCGTTGCAGTGATGGAAGGCAACGAGCCGGTGGTCATCGCCAACGACGAAGGCAGGAGGACGACCCCGTCCATCATCGGCTTCCTCGACAACGGAGAGCGCAAGGTGGGCGACCCCGCCAAGCGCCAGGCCATCACCAACCCCAAGCGCACGGTGGCTTCCATCAAGCGCTTCATGGGGCACCGTTACTCCGAAATCTCCAAGGAGTTGGCGCATACCACTTATAAGGTGGTGAAGGGCGACAATGACACCATTCGGGTGGATATTGACGGAAGGCTCTACACGCCGCAAGAGGTATCGGCGATGGTGCTTCAAAAAATGAAGAAAACCGCCGAGGATTTTCTTGGCACAGAAGTAACGGAAGCCGTCATCACGGTGCCGGCCTA